>JAUIAO010000004.1 GCA_030425425.1 Bacteroidia bacterium
ATGTAACGACGAAAAGTTTGAATGAAGTAAAAAGTCCGCTTGATATGATGTAGCGATGGGGTATATTTGAATATCGGGTAACGCGCATAGTGCGCGTTGCATTAATGTTGGGCATAATTAAAATGAAACGAGAGAATATATATCCTTATGAAATGTCTGAGGAAAAGGAAAAGCGACTTTGGGATACAGCCATTTTCGTATTTGATTCCTCTGCATTGCTAGACTTTTATTTTCTACCCACCCAAACACGTCAAAATATTTACATTAAAGTATTCAAGGAATTAACTGATAGATTATGGATACCAAATCATGTTGAATACGAGTTTTTAAAAAACAGGGAGAGTTCAATAGGAAATCCAATTTCTGAAAAGTATACGCCGCTAAGGACTAAAATTCAGAATTTGGAACAATCTTTTTTATCTGAAATTTTTAAACGAATTGAGGAAATCTCACGGGAAACTGCTAAGGATGATAAGCACCCGCATATTGAACAATCGGAAATTGAATTGATTAAGAATCAATCAGAGGAATATAAAAAAGAGCTAAAAAAATTTCAGGAAGCAGTTATTAAACGCATAAAAAAGGCAGAAGAGGAGATTATAGATGTAAAGGCCAATGATGATCTACTAAAAGCCCTTGAAGATTTTTTTACTGTTGGTGCCGAATACGATTTTGAGAAAATACTTGAAATAACGAAAGAAGGAAAACATCGGTATGAGTTTAAAATTCCACCTGGTTACGGAGACTTAACCAAGAAAGAAAAAAAAGGAACTCAAATATTTGGTGATTTAATTATCTGGAAACAGATTTTAGATTTCTCGAAAGAAATGGAATTACCAATTGTATTCATAACAAATGACATCAAGAAGGATGAAGATTGGTGCTACTTAGATAAGACAGCAACGGAAGATAGAATCTTAGCTCCTAGAGAAGAATTAATAAAGGAGATCAGAGATCATTCTAAAGTAGAATTCTGGATGTACAATCTTCCTCAATTCCTATATCATGCAAATAACTATCTGAAAGCAGAAATTAAAGAAGAGACAATCCAAAATGTCTCACAGTTTCTGAATACTAAAGATCAGAAAGAGGATTATCTAAAATTCCAATGCAACAGTTGTGGCTTAATTCATTCTTATCACAAATCCGAATTTGATTTAGAGTTTGAATGTATTGATAGCTCTGACAGAAACATGGGGCCAGAAAACCACTATGAAGCTATTGAACACTTTATGTGTGAATGTGGAAACGATATAACAGCTTCATTTAATATTTGGGAATATCCGACCGGAATACACAATTACGATTCCATAGAATTGGAGGGAGCGAAACTACTCGCATCGTTTTATTTCACCATCGATTTTTTTGAGGGTGAGTACGAACCCGATCTAACTACTTGTGAAGTTTGTTCGGGGAACAAGGATGAAATGGGTAACATGGTTGATTTTTATTCTAAAATCGACTTAGTTAACGATTATGATAAGTCTCATGAGAACCATAAATTCCAATCGGTAATAAGTGGTAGCTGTGATTGGTGCAGTACTTTTCATTTTCGTTGTGCTAAATGCAATTCAATTAACGCCATACCAGACACAAATTATGATGAACAGCATGAATGTGAAGGAGGATGTGGATTAATCTATTTTGTTGACACGAGTGATGACCATGATTACGTTGGTGAATTTGAACTTCGATTAATCGATCATCGTCTGACAAAATGCACAGGTTGCGGATCGGAATTTATTGACGAAGGATCAACAGGAATGTGTGACAAATGTGAAGATGAATACAATGACAAATAAACTATGCCCAACAAAAAATGAATATGCGAACTGAGACTTTAGATATGACAATGCGAACAGGATACTTCAGTGCTTCTTGCAACTGGAGCGCATACTCATTTTAGGCGTTGTAGCGCATCGGCGGAACGCATAATGAACGAATACAAAATCAAGAAATACTACATTACTCTAACTGCCATAAACGTGGTAATTGCGGTGATTCTCGCATTCCTCCCGAGTGAACTGGAAATATCCGAACGTTTAACGCTTGCAATTAAAGTCAACATTCTATTTCATCTAATCTACCAGATGATAAGCCGAATTTTCATTTGGGTTTATGAACAAGCAACCAAGGATCACCCTAACGGTTTAAGGTTTGCAATTAAGTTCTTCACGGCATTTGCAATTGCGATAATGATTTTGCCTTTATTGTCAGCAGTCTTCGTGCTCAAATCGGCTTTCTTCGAACAAGAATATCAACACCTATTTAATCTCATTTTTCTCTCAGGAATTGTTCTCGGTGGGTATTCCATGAAATCAAAATTTAAGGCTAAACTTACTCCAAGAACAACTAGCTAACAAGCTGACGGAACGACATCCGAACCCCGAACAACGAAGGAAGAAGAGATTCTTCTGTACTTCCGAACAACCCATAACGGACGAAAGAAACGCTCTACAACATTGTGTATGGACGCATGTGCGAACTGAGCATTTAGCCAGCTTCGGTGGAACTCGACCGTGAATCTGCCTCTGAGGAAACTGCACTGCTTTCTACCAATTTCAGTTCGCAGGAGTTTTTATCTTCTGAACGCACTGCCACTTGATACTTTGGAAGCACCGGCAGATTTCACTATTTTGCTGCTATTAGCCAGTGGGGAGCACACAGCGCCATACACGGGCGTTGAGAGCCATTATGCGATACCTAATACTTTTATTGTTAACATTCAACTCACTGAACTACTTGCTAGCATGTAGTTGTGACCGCATAGATTCTTCGAACGTCCAAGATTGGATTGCTGAAGCAGATTTTGTCGTTGAAGGACAATACATTACGAATCTCAATCACAACTCAGAGGTAAGAGAACGATGGAACTCAGAAAATAAAGGATTTGATGTTCTATTCCTGGTAACTCGAGTAATTAAAGGTTCAATTTCTAAAGACACAATTGCGATAGTGCAATTTGAAAACGGAAGCTGTTTAACCCCAATCGAACAGGATAATAAATACATTATTTTAGGTCAACAGGTGCTTAGATTTAAGTGTCTTGATATTGAGAAACCAACTAAGGACTCATCGGGAGAGTACCCACCAACTGATTGGTTTACACCACCTAGTTATGTCGACGAACAGGGAACGATGAACTACAATTACTGTGATGAATCCAAATCGAACTACTGGGACAAGACTGTGGATAACTATCTAACTTTATATACAAGCTATTGTACTACCTATCTTGCTAGCTCAAGAACTGGAAAACTCATAGGGCTAAAATAAACGGCTCTCAACAATATGTATAAGGCATGTGCTTTTGTGCTTTTTGCAAACGGCATTGAGACTTGACCGTGAGTCTGCCACCGAGAAAGATTTGTTCTGTTTAGAAACTCCAGCTCTCGGGATTTTTTCACTTTCACTACGCACTGCTTTCTGCAAACTTTGGAAGCACCGGCAGACTTCACTACTTTAGTGCTGTCCATAAAGTGAGAGCACACGCCTCATACATGGTCGTTAGAGAGCATTATCAGCAGTGACGAAAGAACAATTTACAGACTACTGGAACCGAACCTACCCGAACTCTTTACCCATCGGACATGAACTGAAGCATGTTTTCAACGAACGCTGGTTCAGAATTCACAGTCTCCCTGAATCCAAGAGATACGCTGAAACTCCTGAAGAAGAGTCTATAATCTTAGAACGACAGAACGAACTTGTTGACGACATTTTCGGGAAAGGTCAAGAATTCTACGTCCTTATTGGCCTTTACAGCACCGACTTAACTGAACAACTGAGCATAGATGAACTTGATTGGGAGACATTCCAACATGTCATGGATATTCCACTACATGAAGTCCGCCCAGAGGAACATGAAGGTGAACCTTACTTTTATCAGATCTTTATTTCCAAAGCAACTTGGAGGATTAACGAGCATGATGAACTTCTTATGAAACTTGCCAACGATGAAGTAAGAGCAACCTTTGTATGTCCGAGCAATAACCGAATTATCAACCCATATGATGGAGGTGTTGACGTCATTTTGGAGAACGAACCAACTATGCAAGCCTATAAACAACGCTATTCTAACTGGCTTTCTCCGAGGAAAGACGGAATGTAAAGCTCTCTAACAGACGATGATGGCGCATGGCCTTACTTAGCCTTCTGCCGAATGTCTGCAAAACATCCCGCTTATCAGCCGCCAGGAAAGTGAAGTGCTTTCTACCAGCTTCTGATCGTGGGAGTTTTTTATCTGGAATGGTGCAGTGCGTATCTGATACTTTGGAAGCACCCCCTTGCCGGGCGCGACAGATTTCATTAGTTTTATCAGAATTTGCTAAGCTCGGGGCGCACTCCTGCTAGCTTAGCGTTATCTGGAACCTGTGCAACTTGCGAACTCCTGAGCAATTGACGAACTTTGGGCATGATCAAACGGGTTTACATCGACACATCAGTTTTTGGAGGATATTTCGACTCTGAATTTGATGAACCAACCAAGAATTTCTTCAGAATCTTGAACGAACAGAATGTGACTGTTCTGGTTTCTGAAATCCTCGAACTGGAGATTTACAAAGCACCTGACCATATCGTGGAATGGTTAACGTTGAAAGAGTTGAATTAACTGATGAAGCCAAGGAACTGGCCGAGTTGTACATTTCTGAGAACGTTGTTGGACGAACAAGCATGGCGGATTGTCAACATATTGCTTTGGCAACAATCAACAAAGCTGATGTCCTTGCCAGTTGGAACTTTAAGCATATTGTGAACCTTGAACGAATAAGAGGATATAATTCCATTAACTTTAGGGAAGGATATCAGATGACTGAGATCCGAACTCCGAACGAAATATTTAGAGATGAAGACGGCAACTAGAACACAAACGATGGTCGAACGAATGAGAGAAATTCGTGATCAGGTTAGTCATGACATCATGAACATGACAGCAGCAGAGGAACGTGCATATTTAACCGAACAACTCAAAAAGCTCAAATCCAAACGAGAAATGGCGAACAGGTAACAGGCCTAGAACGAATGCGCCAACTGCCACTTTACATACTTCAGTGCGAACCTCACCGAGCCGCGTATGCCATGAATCAGCCGCCGAGAAAGGTCAGTGCTTTCTACTTGGCGCATCTCGCAGGATTTTTCATCTTTCTGAACGCAGTACATTTTACCAACTTTGTGAGCACCGGCAGGACTTCACTATTTTACCACATAAGAGCAGCTGGCGGGCATACAATCGCTATCTAAACGATACATATCATATATTTCGGATCACTTACGTATATTTTCAGCTCATATCGTATCAAATATGTTGTTTCATTATCGTATATTTACGAATCATATCGTATCATTTTTAGATGAAAGTATACAATTTTGATTTAGATTTTGACTGGAAACTGGTCAATAATATTAGCAAACTGGATCGGTTTGATGCTTCATGGAATTCAATAGAAAAAAAGGAAGGTCAAAGTCTTAAACAGCTAAAGTCCATGGCAACTGTCAGAAGTGTCGGTGCATCAACGCGTATTGAAGGATCTAAGATGAGTGATGAAGAGGTTGATATTTTATTACGTAATCTTTCAATAGAAAAATTAACTGAAAGAGATAAGCAAGAGGTCGCTGGATATTTCGAAGCTTTAGATATTATTTCAGAATCATACAACCACATACGAATAACTGAAAGCGAAATAAAAAACCTTCACAATATCCTTTTAAAGTATAGCGAAAAAGATAAATGGCATCAAGGTGATTACAAACAGCACAGCAATAATGTAGAAGCAACTTTACCTGATGGCACCAAACAACTGATTTTTGAGACCACTCCTCCTGGATTTGAAACAGATGATGCAATGAGATCTCTAGTAGAATGGTACAACGAAGATACTCAGACACACCAACTCGTCAAAAGTGCTCTCTTCTCCTACGAATTTGTTTCCATTCACCCTTTTCAAGATGGTAATGGGAGACTGAGCAGATTAATAGCCAGTCTACTACTTTTAAAAGGTGGGTATAGATGGATTCAGTATGTCAGTTTCGAACATGAAATTGAAAGTCGAAAACCCGAATATTACCGAGAATTAAGAAGCTGTCAAGCTCAAAGGCCAAATGAGAATGTAACAACTTGGATCAATTTCTTTTTCAGTGCTTTAATGAACATTCAAGAACAGCTATTAGCTAAACTGGAACAAACCGGAACAACTTCAAAATTGTCCCCTCGAGAAAAGTCAATATTGACATTTATTTCAGACCATGCAGGATGCAAATCAGGAGATATTGCTAAAAATCTTGATATACCAAGTCCTACTGTCAAACGTGTCCTTAGTGATCTGCTAAGTTTGAGCTTAATCGAACGTCATGGGACCGGCCCGGGAACTAATTATTCTATACTTTAAAAACGATATGTAAACAACTAAGGCTCTGTGTGGTCGGTACGACCCAGCATAGAGCCTTAGTAGAACGAAACCACGGTTGATCTGAGATTAGATAGTATGGGCTTCACCATGAAATCTGCCCCTGGGAAATGTCAGTGCTTTCTACATACTTCTGTTCGCAGGGTTTTTTCTCTTTCTGAACGCAGTGGTTATATGATACTTTGGAAGCACCGGCTGATTTCACTAGATTAGTGCTTTTAGCAGCTGGCGGGCATACAATCGCTAGCTGAACATTAGCAGTGATTCGTCGCAATGAGAAAATTAATCGTTACCATTTTTGTAATTCTCAACTTACCGACTTTTGGGCAGACAGGAACAATCGACGGAACTGTAATTGATAAGACTGATTCGTCTAACCTAGCCGGACTACCTATCGTGATTGTTGGCACTAGAACCGGAGTGATAACGAACAACGAAGGATACTTTAAATTATCTAACCTCCAACCTGGAACTTACGATCTCGCTTTCCAATTTATCGGTTTAGGAGAAGATACAGTAAGGAATGTGAACGTAGTGGCGAACGAGGTAACAACATTGAATCTCGGACTACCAATTGGAGATTGTTCAGGGAACAAACCGAAGAACTGTCCAATTGACGGTAGCACATCTGAAGTAATCCCTATTATTTACGGGCTTCCGGGCAACAAACTGATGAAGAAAGCTGAACGTGGCAAAGTCAGACTCGGTGGATGCATCGTAACTGGTTGCGACCCACAGTGGTATTGTGAACGACATAACCACAAATATTAAAAAACCACTGCCAACAGACCTCTAGCTTCACCTCATTGAATTATTCTAATATTTGATCTTAGCTTAGTGATTCAATAAATGTATAATCAACAAGGATACTGACAGGGGTACTTTTTCCTTTCTGGATTTAGGCCCAGGTGCATTGTGGATACTATTGTGGGGGTTGGGTATTGCTACCCGAACAGTTTGATAGCTATCCTGTCTCTAGCAATCTTAGGACCAACAGCCGAAAGTTGACACATATTTATAGTAAAAGTCACTCTCCTTTAAATTAGTTCTGATCCTTAGGTTTCACTTGAAAATACTTTTTTATTGTTTCCTCAATATTTCAAAGGATATTTTGCTGATAATAGAGACCATAAATAAAAAAACCGCCGCTGAAACAGCGACAGTAACCAACCTAACTAATCTATTACTAATTCTCTATCTTTTAAAGATCTCTATCTCACGTTCATATCCTGTGGCTTCCTCGTTCATAGGCAAGTGAATAAATATCTGCCCACGTTCATATTCCGCAGATATACTGTCTAGTTCAATTTTATGACTTATGTTCAGCGCAGTTACCAAATACGGTAGCCGAATATCAGATTCGTTCTTTTCTGAGATCAGATGGAACACCAGTAGCTGGTGATCTTTAATTTCCAATTTGATATTTTCAATACTAACACCTGGTATTCTCAGGTTTACCAACCATTCACGTCCATTTTTGGAAATTCTGAGGACAGGCCCTGCCATACCACCATTGATAGTATTGATGATCTCTGCAGTCTGAGCCAGGTTTTTGATCAATTTGCTGTCGTTCATCTCTTCCTCCTTTTTTCTGTATCCTTTACAAATCCTATACCAAATCAAATTCAAACACAGAACGTGTCAATTTGACTTTGTTGTATGTTGCTACAGACATATTGTCATTTTTATTAGTCTGCTACACTTGATAATATAACAGCCTTTATTACTTCCCGGTTTGATAAAAGTAACTTTTTCATAGAATCGATTTTTAGGTAATACTTAATTGGAAGTAAATAATCAAGACTAACTTCATGCCTTAGATTAATACAGAAATGATATGAAAAACCAAAGAAGTGTACTATTGGGATTGATACTCATGGGCGTTGGGATCATACTATTGTTAGATAACTTCAATGTAATACCGGGACTTCCATATTATGTATTTCATTGGGCAAATATCTTTTTTGTGCTGTCTGTTGTCAATTTATTTTCGGGTAAATACCGAGGGGCAGTATTATTTATTGGTCTTTGGTCTTTTTTCACCCTTCATGAGTTTTGGGGCTGGCAATTTGAGGAGTTTTGGCCTTTAATCATTATGGTCGTTGGTTTGTCCATTATTTTGAAAAACAAGCAAAAGCAAAGAGGAGGAATCTCCGATGATCATTTTTTTGATGATGTGAACATTTTCAATAATGGTAAGCAGGTCTATACTAATCAGCATCTGGAAGGAGGAAAGGTGACCAATATTTTTGGGGCAGGAGATATTGATTTGCGCAGGTCAATGCCTGTAGATGGAGCAGTCATTGAAATATTTACCATGTTTGGTGGCTGTAACCTGATAGTCCCGCCAGACTGGAATGTTTCAGTGACCACCACCGCAATTTTTGGTGGATTTGAAGATAAGCGAGATACCTCTGTAGCACAGAATGGACCCACACTTTATGTAAAGGGCATCACCATTTTTGGTGGCGGTGAGCTGAGAAGTTAATAGTTGATTTGAGAATCTACAGTTTGTTCAGGCCCTCAGATTTTATTCACCAGATATCAAAAAATAACAACTTAGCAATTAAAGACTCAATTCCCCAGCACTCTCAAAAGCCCCTTTTGGTACTTTTTTAAGCACTTTGATGTCGGTAATGTCCCGATCTCCGCGTTCGCCGGACAGCAGCAAACCTCCATAATCTTTATATTCTGTCCAGGGTTTTACAAAAGAGGGCTCAGCCTGAGAAGCTTCTCTGTAAAATGCCCACTGTTTGATCAGCTTATCTTCTATATCTACCCATATTTCATATTTATTCTGTGGTGTGTCACCCACATTTTCAAATGTGAGCTGGAGTACATCTGACCGGATTCCTGTCAGTGTAGTATCTTCCTTCACATAGGTTAGTGTCACCCCTGAGTCTTTCAGTTTGAATGGCATAAACAGCCAATAAGAATCATTGATCCAGGCGCTTTTAGCCCACTTCAGCTGTTCTGTCAGATCATCACCGGTGATTTCCTCGCCATTCTCCCAGGCCTTTCCATTCATTTCATCCATGTTGAGCGTGACTACTTTGTTTTCTGATGGAATATCAATTCTCACGCGGTTGTTGGCTTTGTCCCAAAGCAATGTGCGAATTCCCAGAAAATTCCATGAGATCACCTCAGTTTTGTCCCATGCATCACGTCCACCCATGGCATGCATAATCTTGTCTGCCATGACGATCGCATGCGGAGAACTTGCTTCAAAATTGAAACCTTCAGCAGGTGGGTTATTATAGTCGATGATCTCGGAAGGCTCCCCTGAAGTGTCAGTAGAGCTAAATGAATCTTTAGGCGTAGAGGGTTTACAGCTTATGAAAAGAGCCAGCGATATCAACATAAGACCTGAGAAAGCATGGATTAAGCGCATAATCTAAGAGTTAGTGTTTGGTGAATTTACCACAAATGAATCTCGGACGCAAAAAGCCAAAATCCCTTTTTAGAACAGGTATCCGGTTTCGATAACCAAAACAGCGGCTATTCCTGCCACAGCTGATGAGATGACAAGTTTCCAGTCTCTGCGACTTACACCAATGATCCCAACCACCAGAAATGCTGCCGCAAGCGTAATCCCAACGATGATGGCCTGGCCCACTTCGATTCCTACATTGAAAGCAAATAGTTGAAACCCAATTGATCGATCATCGGTGAGATGTTCGTGTAGGTAATTGGCAAAACCCAATCCATGCACCATCCCGAAAAAAGCCGCAAGGAAGTAGTTTCGAGGACTAACTCCAAAACTATCTGACTTGACAAAGAGATTGAAAAAAGCAGTCAGAAAGATAGTCATCGGAATCAAAAATTCTACCAAAACAGGACGAAGTGAGACCAGATCAAAAATAGCCAATGCAAGTGTGATAGAGTGACCAACTGTAAAAGCCGTGACGAGAACCAGCACATTTTTCCAGTCGTCTGGCTGGTAGATTGCGCAGAGTGCAATCACAAAAATAATATGATCATACCCTTGAGTGCCAAGGATATGCTGTAAGCCCATTTGATAAAATTCCTGAAAAATTTCCATCACCGCGAAAATACACTTTGCTATTCAGAAAACTGAAATTGTCTATAAATGTCCCAGAATTTCCCATTGTGCTTGAGCAAAATTACAGACTCACATTCCCATTTCGTCTCTATTGCTCGTGTTTCAAAATCTGACCATGCCTCATAAAATTTAGGTTTTTTCAGATCCCGAAAAGCCACAGTCATATGCGGATGAAATCCACGATTCTTATATTCTGAATTATCGAGATTGAGGTCTCTGCGCATTTTACGTACAAGAGCAGTTTGGAATTCTGAAAGGTCTTTAGTCAAATCAACATTCACAAAAATCACCCTGGGTTCAAAACATCCGAATCCTTTTTGGCTGATATCAAAAGACTTTTCAGCTTGAGTTGAGTTTGTAAGGCATTCAAAAATTTTATTTTCCCGATCTTTTCTGTATTTGAAAGGCATATGCAGCGTGATATGTGGAGGAGATTTCAACGCCGCTTTGGATTGATACCGCTCATGGACTTCTTCTTTGAGGTCATGGATTTCTGACCGAATCGGTTCAGGAGGAACCAATGCCACAAAATATAATGCCTTATTTTTATCGCTCATTTAAATTAAACAAACTGATTATGCAGAAGCTGCTGCCTATTTTATTATTGATCGGATTCATTTCCTGTAAACCCACCCAACCTACCAGTATAACTGATGACTATCAGTCCACAATAGATAAATATCAAAAGTACGAAGGCTTTTTTGATTTTTATTGGTCAGAGAAGGAAGGGAAAATCTATTTGGAGGTCACAAATCTTAGTGAAGAGTTTTTGTATGTCAATTTCCTTGCCGCAGGTGTAGGCTCCAATGATATTGGTCTTGATAGGGGCCAGATAGGTGACAATAGAGTGGTGAAATTCGAAAGAAGTGGACCCAAGCTTTTATTGATCCAACCAAACTACGGATACAGAGCCGTAAGTGATAATGCAGAAGAAGTACGCTCAGTCAAAGAAGCATTTGCCGAAAGTGTACTCTGGGGCTTCAAGATTGCCAAAGAGAAAAACGGTAAACTGTTGATCGATATGACGGATTTCCTGCTTTCAGATGTGCATGGCGTGAGCAAGCGACTGAAAGACACAAAACAAGGAAGTTACAGCCTGGACGCGTCCAGATCTGCAATTTATCTACCGATGACTAAAAATTTTACTGACAATACGGAATTTGACGCCACGCTCACTTTCAAAGGGACACCTGCTGGTGGCTATATCCGATCTGTAACTCCAACAGCAGAGGCCGTGACAGTGCGCACCCATCATTCCTTTGTTCGTCTGCCCGATGATGGATATAAAATGAGGAAATATGACCCACGTGCTGGATTGTACGCTATGCCTTATCAGGATTATGCCACGCCAATAGATCAGTCATTGGTCAAAAGGGTCATTTTTCGTCACCGACTGGAGAAGAAAGATCCTGATGCAGCAATCAGCGAACCAGTGGAACCAATCATTTATTATGTGGATAAGGGAGCTCCAGAGCCGGTGAAGTCTGCTTTGATAGAAGGAGCAAGCTGGTGGAATGAAGCATTCGAAGCTGCAGGTTTCAAAGATGCTTTTCAGGTAAAAGTACTTCCCGATTCGGTGGATCCTCTCGACATCAATTATAATGTGATACAGTGGGTGCACCGTTCCACGCGTGGGTGGTCTTACGGCAGCTGGATTTCTGATCCTAGAACTGGAGAGATTATTAAAGGACATGTATCACTTGGATCACTGCGAATCAGACAGGATTTCCTTATTGCTACGGGGTTATTGCAACCTTACGAGGAAGGAGAAGAACCCGATCCGGGCATGCTGGAAATGGCATTGGCAAGATTGCGTCAGCTTTCTGCTCATGAAGTGGGACACACGATTGGGCTTCAGCACAATTTTGCTGCAAGTGTAAACGATCGAGCCTCGGTGATGGATTATCCCCATCCGTACATTCAGCTAGATGAAAATGGCGAAATAGACCTGAGCGAAGCTTATGACACTAATATTGGAGAATGGGATAAATATGCGGTTCGATATGGTTACTCCCAATTCGAAGAAAATGAAGAAGAACAACTTAATGCCATCATCAATGAATGGATTGGCGATGGTCAAAACTTCATTACTGATGCGGATGCGCGTGCGGCTGGCGGAGCAAATGCAATTGCTCACTTGTGGGACAATGGCAAAAATGCTGCGGAAGAGCTTGACAGATTGATTGATGTGAGAGCGAAAGTGCTGGATACATTCTCTGAAAAAGCGATCAAAATGAATGAACCAATCTCCAGTCTGGAAGAAGTGCTGGTGCCAATGTATTTTCTGCACCGATTTCAAATAGAGGCGACTTCCAAAATGGTCGGTGGGCTTAATTATTCCTACAAAGCGCGAGGAGATCAATTGGCTTATCCAAAGTTGATCAGATCATCAGATCAGCAGGGAGCTATCGATGCGCTGATTAAAACCCTCCAACCAGATTTTTTGAGAATTCCAGAGCATTTATTGGCGGTACTTAGCCCGAAGGTGCCAAGCTATGGACGTACCCGAGAAAGCTTCAAATCCAACACTGGAGTAGCTTTTGATCCAATAGCCGCAGCAGAGACTTCTGCCGAAATGACCTTGAAGTTTTTATTTCATCCCCAGCGAGCGGAGCGCTTGGTACAGCAGCAATTGCGCGATGG
Organism: Bacteroidia bacterium; assembly: GCA_030425425.1. Classification (GTDB taxonomy): domain Bacteria; phylum Bacteroidota; class Bacteroidia; order Cytophagales; family Cyclobacteriaceae; genus Marinoscillum. The sequence goes on from JAUIAO010000004.1 coordinate 13,111, forward strand.
TACTTTGCCCGGGTTGGGTGAAATGATCAATCAATTAATCAGAGCAACCTGGAAGACGGCATATCCTGAAGGGTTGGACAAGGAAATTAAAACCATCGTGGAAAAGCGCATACTTTATCATTTGATGGATCTGACTATCAATGATCAGTCTTCAGAGTCTACTCAAGCCATTGCCTTACAGACACTGGAAGGTTTGGTAAAATGGATGAGAACAAAGGCGAAATATGAAAAGGATGACTTCATCAAAGCACATTATTCTCATAGCTTGAGCCAATATGAGAAGTTCGAGTCTGAGCCTGAAAAATTCAAAATTCCGGATACACTTTCCCCTCCGGATGGAAGCCCGATTGGGATGGATTGCATGATGGACTGATACTCTAAAAACGCAAAATGCCGGCTAAAGCCGGCACTTTTCTAAGGTTAGTGATATAGGTAGGGCAGTAAGTTAATGAAAAAAAACTTATGCACTTTGGTGCTGATCCTTCAATAAATCGTTGACAGATTTCACAGGGTTAAACGTGATCATTGGCACTTCTACGAAAATTGTATTCCAGTCAGCCATTGATCCGTTCCATAGTCCGGGTAGCTCCTGAGCTTTCAACTCTTTACCGTCTTTTGACTTCTCTGTAATGAACCCGGCACTCAGGTCACGGTATTTCATCAGGTCGAATTTCTGTCCATCTTTGTCCTTCAGGCTGCAAATTACATCTACAGGATTGAAGTGAGTTGATTTGCTGAAGATAGCTTTCTGATCAGCATCATCCAGATTGATCTGAGCTGTTTCTACTACTTGCAGAGAGACGGATCCATCTTTTCCTCTCACCCAGAAAGGTCCTCCGCCAGTGTCTCCTTCAGCTTTTACCATACCACAGATTCGAAGTGGTCTGTGAAGTTTTTCCTTTAAAAATTCCACTTTTTCCGCATCACTAAGGGTTTGATAGTTATCGGCAACCCGATATCCCAGTTCGGCCAAAAGTGCTTCTGCCTCAGAAACTCCAGACCCACTTTCCAAATCAGCCAGTGTTCCATCAATCTTGGCTTTGTATTTCAGCATTACTCCACCAATTACTTTTTTGTATTTCACCGTTTCTGGCTTCAGATGGTCAGGAACTACATTGTCAATGTTTTTCAGGAATACCACATCTGCATCCAGGTCATTCAGGTTTTCGAGAATCGCTCCGTGCCCCGCGGGTCTGAACAATAGCGAACCGTCATCATTTCTGAACGGATCATTGTTCATATCTACGGCAATGGTGTCTGTAGAAGGCTTCTGAATGCTGTATGTAACGGAGATTTTCACACCAAATTCTGCTTCATACTTAGGAGTGATGTCAGCTACATGCTCCTTGAACTTCTCCATGTGATCTGGCGAAACTGTGAAATGGATCTTCACATTTCCATCAGCATCCTGAGCATATTGAGCACCTTCTACCATGTGTTCTTCCACAGGGGTTCGTGAATAATCATCATATTGGTGAAATTGAAGCAGACCTTTTGGCAATGAACCATAGTTCATTCCTGGCTCGTTCAGCAGAGTATCCAGAATTTTCGTGTATTGTCTCTTTAGCTGATCTTCCTCCAGGCTGCTTCCGGTAATTTTTTGATATGTAGTTTTCAGCTGATCATAAAAGGCGAATTTTTCTATTTTTTTGAAAAATGTGAAGATAGAACCATCACTCTGATCAGCGATCATTTTTTCATACTCAGCATCCGTTCCATTATAATCATTTAGAAAGGCAAACAATTTTTTAAACATCCTGGAGGCTGCTCCTGAAGCTGGTACGAATTTCACAATTTCCAGGCCCTTAAGGTTGGCTTCATAATGATTGATCATTTCTTCAGCCTCTTCGCTGGTGAGTGACTGCAGACCATTCTCAAGAGTGATAGGGTCAACCAGATCACTTGGTGGAAATCCATTTTTAAAATTTTCAATTTGCTGATTGATCAGCTCAACGGAAAGTTGATGTTCCTCAATTTGCTTTAGATCAGATTCTGAGAACATAAGTTTTTAAGTTTTTATTTATTGATTTAGATATTGAAGATCCAATATTTCTGGGCAGAACAGCGGGGCTACTTTTCTGATTTCAATATTAGTGATTAATTTGATCTATAAAAACTACTTATGCACTCGGATATTAGCAATATTTCACCCACATTTTATGGCATCAGCCTTGTCCCGAAAAATAGATGGCGGGAATATGGCTATGCACTGTTGACAATCGCAGGTTCTGATGGAATGGTTTCTGATCCGGAACTCGAATGGCTTACTTTGGATATGGCCCATGAAGTGGGCGTGGATGAGGAGATAGTAGCCGACTGGGAAGATTTCGATTTTGAGGAAGCCGAATTGGAGGATTTATTTGCGCATTTCAGTTCCTCTACACTGGCCGGATTCAATAAACTACTCATTTATGATGCCATCAGAATGAGCTCTGCTGATGGAGAATATGCTTTGGAAGAAAAAGAGCAAGTCTATGAGGCAGCCAGAATTCTAAAAGTCCAACCAGAGGTTGTGGTAGCCATAGAAGCCCTTGTCGATTTGGAGCAAGCCGCCAACAAACTCAGGATGACAATACTTTAATCCCACGGGTGGTTTTTATTCCTCGACTATTTGGGTTTAGAAATATTGTTTTGAAAAGCAAATCGATGACTCTGCCTCGAGGTTTATTTATCCGTAGATTTCATTCAAAATGCCAGCAAGACGAATTCCGGCTTGAAGTAATCTTAGATTGACCAGGTCACGGTTGTCATAGTCATATCGATAGCTGAGCTTCATGCTTTCTGGTAAGTCATATACCTGAGGCCTGTAGCTTTTTGATTCATAAGCCCAGTCCAAAACAGAGGCCGACTGCCACTTTTCAATTTGCTCATCTGTGGGGTGATCGATCCAATCCACAAATTCAGTATAGCTATATTGACTTCCATCAATGATGCCAGTATCCCAAACACGATGTAGATTAGAAGATTTCCAGAAGTAGTCCAGTTTCACATCATTTCCACCTCTATCTTCTCCATTACCCACATGAAGAGGCTGGTGAATGTCACCTACCAGATGAACCAACATTTTCAATGCAAATAGCTCATCTTCATCGGAGAATTTCTTGCTTTTTAATTCATCTATTACCCTGTTGATGGTCACTATTACGTCACCTTCATCCGGTGTGCCAGCTTCTTCATAGGTTTTATCATCTGGTATAGTGCAATAATGCCATGGAGACATGTGATCATAACTGTGCTCCGATTTGATGAAATCCATATAATTGCTGATCTCTGCCAGAGTTTCGTTCCCTAAAACTTTTTGAAGGTTTTTTCGAGCTTTCTTCGTGAGATGCTTTTCAGCAATGAGGCCAGTCACACGATGACCGGTTTTGCCCCAGGGTAGAGCCTGAACAGACATTGCTAATAGAATGATAAATGGGATAAGTCTTTTCATAACCCGAAATTAATTCTCTGTTTTGAAATAGACATTAATATGTGATGAAGAATTGATGAATGGTAAAAGGGCAAAAGAAAGGCGCTGGACATTTCTGCCACAGCGCCTATCACCAACCTAACCTAAATGGGTACCACTAAAACGTGATTACAATCATTTATTGTACTCTTTAATACTGATTGTGAATTAAAATGTTTCAATAAATTCTTAAAATATTTCAAAAAAGTTTTGATTAGCGAAATGAAGATGGATTCAACATTCTGGTAATCCTGTGGTTTGGTTTAGGTGTCTTATTGGCAATTATTCTAGTAGTTTTGCAACCTTAATTTAAATCCCGTGGATACAAAACAGCTCCTTTCCATATACGAAAACAGTGATTTGGTTACAGCCATTGCCAATTCTATTGATCAAAAAACCAAGGTGCGTATTAAAGGAATCGCCGGAAGTTTCGATGCTATTCTGGGATCAGCAGCTGCTTCCAATTACGATCGCTCTCATGTTTATATCTTACATGACAAGGAGGAGGCTGCTTATTTCTTAAATGATCTGAGGAATTTTTTGGAGGAAGATCAATTGTTGATCTTCCCAGGGTCTTACAAGAAGCCCTACCAGTTTGAAGAAACAGAAAATGCCAATATTCTTCAACGCGCCGAAGTGCTCAATCAGATCAACGCGAAGAAGAACCAGCAATTTCATATCATCACATATCCAGATGCACTTTACGAGAAGGTAATCAATAAACGCTCACTTTCAGAAAACACCTTTAAGGTATCAATAAGTGAAAAGCTGGATATAGAATTCTTGTCTGAGTTACTTATCAGTTATGATTTTGAGAGGACGGATTTTGTTTATGAGGCAGGCCAGTTTTCTGTGAGAGGGGGTATCATAGATATTTACTCCTTTGCACATGATTATCCATATCGATTGGAATTGTTTGGAGATGAAGTAGAAAGTATCAGGGAATTTGATCCTGAAACGCAACTTTCTACCCGCCCATTGGATACGGTAACGCTTATTCCGAATGTTCAAACACGAATGCTCAAAGAAGAGAGACAATCTTTTTTGGAGTTTATTCCTGATGACGCTGTGATTTGGCTGAAAGATTACCGAGAAACATTGGATTTGATAGAGAAGGGTTTCAATAAGGCGCAGGAGTCTTTTGAACAAATCATGAGAATAAGCGGGTACACACAAGTAGTTCTAAAACCAGAAGATCTATTTGATTCAGAAAGTTCTTTTGATCGATTACTCACCGATTTTCATCAAGTGGAATTTGGAAATCGCTTCTATTTGAAGCCTGATGACGAATTTCAACTAAGTGTCAAACCACAGCCACATTTTCATAAAAACTTTGAAATACTTGCTGAGGATCTGTTTAAATATCAGATCAAAAGCATGAACCGATATATCGCAGCAGAATCTTTCAAGCAACTGGAGAGATTGGAAACGATTTTTAAAGAAATCAACCATGAGCTTTCATTCACAGGAATCAATGCTTCCCTCAAAGAAGGGTTCATAGATGAAGAGCACGAGACCATCTGCTACACGGATCATCAGATTTTTGATCGCTTCCACCAATACAGAGCTAAAGAGAAGTTTTCCAAGGCAAAATCTCTGACACTTCGTGAGCTCAAAACACTTCAACCAGGAGATTTTGTGGTTCATATTGATCATGGTGTTGGGAGGTTTGCTGGTTTGGATACTGTGGATAATGGTGGGAAGAAACAGGAGGTTCTGAGGTTGGTTTATCGTGATGATGATCTCTTGTATGTGAGCATTCATTCCCTTCATAAAGTTTCAAAATATTCCAATAAAGAGAGCACTCCACCATCTATAAACAAGCTTGGCTCTCAGGATTGGGAAAACAAGAAGAAGAAGGTCAAAAAGAAGGTTAAAGACATTGCCAAAGACCTTATCAATTTGTACGCAAAACGCAAAGCGGCTCCTGGTTTTGCCTTCCCGGGAGATGATTATTTGCAGGCAGAGCTGGAGTCTTCATTTTTATATCAGGACACACCAGACCAGGCACTGGCCACCAGTGATGTAAAAAAAGATATGGAACAGCATCACCCCATGGATCGTCTGGTATGTGGTGATGTTGGTTTCGGAAAAACTGAAATAGCTGTTCGTGCAGCATTTAAGTCGGTTAATTCTGGTAAACAAGTAGCTGTTTTAGTTCCAACCACCATCCTGGCCATGCAGCACTACCACACATTTATGAAAAGGTTGGAGGGTTTTCCAGTTACAGTGGATTACATCAATCGCTTCAAAACAACGAAAGACATCACTGCGATTAAGAAAAAGGTCAAAGAGGGTAAAATTGATATTCTTATAGGTACGCATCGCATTGTTAATAAGGATATTGAATTCAAAGAACTAGGCTTGATGATCATCGATGAAGAGCAGAAGTTTGGTGTGAAAGTAAAGGAACGACTAAAAGAAATGCGTGTGAATGTAGATGCTCTCACCCTTACGGCTACACCGATTCCACGAACTTTGCATTTTTCACTAATGGGGGCGAGAGACCTTTCTATTATCTCCACTCCACCGCCAAATAGACGTCCGGTGACAACAGAGATTCATGAATTCAATGAGGAAATTATCAGGGATGCTGTAAGTCATGAACTGAGACGAGGAGGTCAGGTTTTTATGGTGCACAATCGAGTAAGTGATATTGAGCACATTGGGAATATTGTCTATCGGTTGGTTCCTGAAGCACGCATAGGCATTGCGCATGGTCAGATGGACGGCAAGCAGCTCGAAAAAGTGATGTTGAAGTTTATCGAAGGTGAATACGACGTTTTGGTGTCTACTAATATCATTGAATCAGGACTAGATATTCCAAATGCCAATACAATTATCATCAACAGAGCACACATGTTTGGTTTGTCGGATCTACATCAGATGCGCGGAAGGGTAGGCCGTTCGAATACCAAGGCTTATTGCTTCATGCTCACACCGCCTTCATCCACACTTTCATCAGATGCCAGAAAGCGGCTGATAACTTTGGAAGAGTTCTCTGATTTGGGTGATGGCTTCAAAGTGGCCATGAGAGATTTGGATATTCGTGGAGCTGGTAATTTACTTGGTAGTGAGCAAAGTGGATTTATCAATGATATGGGTTTCGAAGTATATCATAAAATTCTGGATGAAGCTGTCGCCGAATTGAAAGAGACTGAATTCAAGTCACTATTTGAAAATGAATTGGATCATCAGAAATTTAAAGCGATCAAAGAGGATTGCACTATTGAGACGGATCTGGAAATTTTGATTCCGGATGATTATGTAAATAATATATCTGAAAGGCTTAGTCTATACTCCCAGCTGGACAACCTTAAAACTGAAGAAGAACTAACAAAGTTTGTGGAGGGTGTGAAAGATAGGTTTGGTCCACTTCCTGAAGAAGTCAAAGATTTGATTACTTCTGTGGAGGTGAGATGGGCGGCTATCGAATTAGGTTTTGAGAAAGTTCTCATCAAAAATAGTCTGATGAAGTGTTATGTTTCAGAAGAAAAAAACGAGAGTTATTTCCAATCAGATATTTTTGGGCATGTTTTGTCATTTATACAATCACAGCCAAGAAGGTGCAGTATGAAGGATTATAGAAAGAAATTGATAATAAGTATTCGTGAAGTTAATGTTATCGATGAGGCGCTAACAGTGCTAAATGATATGAAAAACCCTGTATTTCAATAAATTTTGGGGGATTTCAACAATAAATCTTTAATTTTCCTTTTTATTGAATACAAATAGTGCAAAACATTGTCAATAAAGTCTATTTTTGACTTCTTTGTATTTATTACTATTTTGAAGTGTTTTCAATTAAAGTAAACAGGTTATGAAAAAATTTGTGAATGCCTACTCTAGCTCATTAGCTATGCTGGCATTAGTTGTGTTTATGAGTTCGTGTAGGTACGGAAATCCTACAAGTACAACTCCTGGTGCGTACAGTACCGCTACTGGTTTAGAGTTTAATGAAGAAGGTGGCTTTGAAGTCAATGACTTTTGGGGTCAGCCAGAAGGACCAAACTTGATTTTCATTGAAGGTGGTAGAACTGTTTTAGGAACATTCGAAGAAGATGTACTTAACACCAATGATCATGTAGAAAGAGCAGTAACAGTTGCCTCATTTTATATGGATGAAACTGAAGTTGCGAACATTCACTGGTTAGAGTATGAATATTACATCAAGCAAGACTCTGACGAATATTATTGGAAAAACAACCTTCCTGATACTACTGTTTGGGCTAAAGATTTGGCTTACAATGATCCATACGTTGATCATTACTATAGATATCCAGGTTTTAGGTTCTTCCCGGTAGTAGGTGTAAACTGGAGACAAGCCGTAAACTACTCTAAGTGGAGAACCAGAGTGGTAAACATCAAACTAGCTGGTGATGCTGGCATGTATGATGAATATGGCTCAGGAGGAGATGATTTTGCTGGAGCTGAAGGAGAAGGTGGCGGATCATTCGCCAGAATTCCTCTTGAATCTGGAGTGGTTTTACCAAACTACAGATTGCCTTCAGAAGCTGAGTGGGAATATGCTGCTCAGGCTTTGATAGGTACGCAGTGGTTGGATGAAAATCAAACACATAGACGCCTATACCCTTGGGATGGGCACTCTTTAAGAAATCCATACGGAAAAAGTATGGGTTACTTCTTGGCAAACTTTAAAAGAGGAAAAGGTGACTATGCGGGTATCGCGGGTAAACTAAACGATGGAGCTATGATCCCGACCTATGTCTATGATTATCCTCCAAACGACTTTGGTCTTTACAACATGGCAGGAAATGTGAACGAATGGGTACAGGACGTTTACAGACCTATGTCATTCAGAGATATGGAAGATATGAACCCGGTGAGAAGAGATGGTACACTAGACCCAGAAACAGGATATGATGGAAGCTATAACTTCATCGGTAACGAAAGAGAATACAGTGAAGAAGAATGGACTAAAGCTTCAGGTCTTCAGAATTCTTATGACTCAGATAATCCTCCAATGAAAAGATTGAGAGTATATAAAGGTGGTTCTTGGGCTGATGTTGCTTACTGGCTATCACCAGGAACCAGAAGATATTTGTTTGAAGACTCTGCAACATCTACTGTTGGATTTAGATGTGCAATGATCAGAGCTGGAACGAACTATTAATTAACCTGTTTTTATAACACTGAGGGGTTTCAATTTATTGGAATCCCTTTTTTTATTTGACTTGAGTTTTTCAATCAATAGTTTTTGATAGTTTTTCTAAGCTCAATATCAGTCATATAATAGGTGTCGGCAAAATCCTGAAATTGCTGATACAGTGGTTGGCAAGATGTGTCGTGACGTATATAATAGGCATAGTCATAGATTTGCTCTCCTAAGCCATGATATATGGGCATAAGGTCAGTTGAACGCTCATGAGTAGCTCTAAATTCACTACTAATTAGGTACATGATGCCCCATTTTGCTATCTGAAAAGTCGATAGATCTTTATAATAAACTACATGGCCCAGTTCGTGCGCCAAGATCCCCACTTGGGCATTGAAAGGAAGGTTTTTTAAAAGAATAGGTTCGAAAAGAGATTGATCAGAATCATTTAACAGAATCTGATAAACCCGATTACTCTTTGGTCCAAAGAGTGTCTGGAACTTAAAATTCGTCTCCATTGGAGCACCAGAATTGGTCAGAATCATTTCTATCTGGATATCCCTGAGCTCAGGGTAGGCTGAATATGCGATTAGTGCTGCTTTCTCAAAGCCCAAAGGAACTGTTTTATGGTCTCCGACTATTTGCCATAAACTGTCGACATTGATAACCTCAGAATTGAGTGAATCAGGAAACTGATATGCCGCAATATTAGGAATTGATTGTGCCGGGTTGACTTTCTGTGCCAAAACGAGTGACAGGAGTGCTATGAGTAATACACTTATAGTCGTCAAGTATTTATAAAAGGTTTGCAAGAAACGGCTTAGTGCTTATTAACAATCGATTGAAGAGCATCAATTGCCGGTTTCTGATTTTCCTGTTTGATTTCTTGTGTTTTCGCCTTTTGAATTGATTGTATCAAAGGAATGTCAGTCACAAGAATAAAAGTGATCATACCGATTAAAAACAATGCCTGAAAGATGATGTGCGCCCATCGGTTTTGAATTTTAAAAATCAAAAAAGCACTATATGTAGCAATTAGAACTATTTTGGGAATTTGCTCAGAGATAGGAATGCCAGAAATATGAATGTCTTGAAAAATACTAATGAGAACAATCCATATAGAAATGATAAAAAAACTAGGCCACTGTTCATTATAGTAGGCCACTAAATCTTTTTCATCGCTGCGCAGACCTGTTGGAATGAGCATCCGGGCAAGAATGAAAACCAGAATTGGAAATGTGAGGAGTCCTAAAATCACTTTCATCGTCCATTCTTCTACATGAACGGAGTATTCGTAATTGTAAAACCAATCCTGATACAGATTGAGAAAAGTAGAAATAATCATCAATACGTGTGCGACACTCACTTTGAGGTGCTTGAAGCCGGAAACGATATCCGCCAAACCATTCAATACCTGTGCTATTCCCAGACCAATGATGAGGGATGTAATAACCACTACATATTCAAAAGGCTCCATTGCAAACTGTTCCATATTGTTGAGTTTTGCAGAGGAAATTAAAGCCTTTGTAGGTAGAATAAAATTTTTTGATCTGACATCACACAAAAAGTCATAGGAGTGACTTTTTAGCTGAACAATCCGTGAATTTCTGCATCGATTCGTTCAACTATCAACGAAAAATCTTCCGGGTTGTGAACGAAATCCAGGTCATTGACATCTATCACTAAAAGTTTTCCTTCCTTATAGTCACCAATCCAATCGGTATAGTGTGCATTCAGGTTTTTGAGATATTCAATTTGGATTAGGTTTTCATATTCCCTTCCGCGTTTTTGAATTTGGCTTACCAATTTAGAAATGTCTGACTTTAGATAGATTAATAAATCTGGTGGCTGTACGTGTTGAATCATTGATTCAAAAAGCGTCAAATAAGTGGCATAATCGCGCTCATTGAGCATGCCTGAACGATACAGGTTAAGAGCAAAAATGTATGCATCTTCATAAATAGTTCGGTCCTGAATGGTGGACTTACTACTTTCCTGAATGGTTTTGATCTGTTGGAAACGACTATTGAGGAAATAAACCTGAAGATGAAAGGCCCACTTGGGCATATCTTCATAAAAATCTGCCAGGTATGGGTTGCCTTCTACAGCTTCGTACAATACATCCCATCCGTAGTGATGACCAAGTTTTTCTGCCAGGCTGGTTTTACCTGAACCAATGTTTCCACAAATCGCTAAATACATGGCTGTAAAATTATAAGCTCCCGAAACAAATCTTCTGATTTCTCCGAAACATTCGACCAATAAATTACAGGAGTCTCAATAGCGAAGAAAAACGTGACATATGAGCAGAGAAAAATAACCAAAAAAACCTGTGAATGGCTCCACAGGTTTTTCCGAATTACTTGATTTGATGTTAATTGCCCCAGGTATCTCTCTCAGCCTGAGGGATTGGTAATCGAAGCATAAATTCTGCAGTTTCGTCTAAAGGGTTTTCGAATTCCGATGCATCCCATGGGTCAAACTCGGTGTTTGAACCTCCTTTAGCTCCTATAAGATCGCCCCATCTTTTTAAGTCTTCCAGCAACATCCCTTCATGCATGAACTCCCTGGTACGCTCCATCATCAGGGTGTCCAAAAATACATCCTCATTTCCAGTGAAATCTGACAAATCCAAAGCACTAATTCCTGCTCTTGTTCTGATGGCATTGATATCGTCAATTACCTGCTGAGTCAGATTAACCGCTGGATAAAACTCTGCATAGGTAGCTTCTGCTCGTATTAAATACATTTCTGCCAATCGTACAACCGGAAGCACGTACTGTCCGCTGGTGTATTTAGAAGTACAGATTCGATCATCATCAAAATCAGCGATACTCACATAATATGCATTGTTCAAGTCAGTATTAACAGAACTGGAATCCAGCCCTTCATCTACAGTGCCACGCAAATCAGAAGTGCTGTAAAAGGGTGAATTGTATAAGTTGGTAGTATCATACAATGCGGATCTCTGATGTCTGTAAACGCCCAAGCCACTTTCCGTAAGGGAAGAATAGAACGCCGTTAATCCGCCACCTGATGTATTATCTCCAGTGTTATTAGCTATTGTCTGCTGGATGGCAAAGATGTCTTCAGATGAGTTCACCGTATTATTGAATGCTTGCATTGGTGATGCTACTAAGGAATATGGTCCAGAGATTACATCATCTGCATAATCAGCGGCATCTGCGAATTCCCTCTTCTGCAAGTGTAGTTTGGCCAGGTATGCTTTGCAAGCATAGTGAGTAAGTCTCGAGTTTCCACTAGCATCGCCTGGTTCTAACAAACCAGCTGCAGTTTCTAAATCTAATTGTGCCTGATCATATACCTCACCTAGAGTATTGACATCTGCTTCAGTGATCGTTTCTATATCATTAACTGATCCCACCGGCTCTGTTCGAATGATCACAGCAGGTAGATCATCTGTAGGATCCAAAAATTGATCTAGATAGCTATCACTGCCATCATGATACTGCGGACCCCAAAGCTGCGCCATTTCGAAATAGAGGATACCTCTAATTGCCAATGCTTCACCTTGAATTCTGTCTTTTACAGTTCCTTCAAGTCGATCTATATTATTCAGAAGATGATTACACTGATTGATAGTTTCATAGGCTCTGAGCCAGTTAGACTCCACTCTTCCATTAGTTTTAAAGATATCTTTATTGATGAAATCATTGTAACCTTCATCGGCCCTAACTGCCTGCCAAGAGAACTCATTATAAGCTATCAAACTACTCTGGACACGAGTAAGTAATTCTGGAATGATCACAAAATCACCACCAATCAATTCTCCGCCACTTCCAGCCCGGTCGGAGATTCCGCAGAAGTTATAGTAAGTACCTGTCAGATAATTCTCAAAATCTGCCTCTGTTTGAAGCACATCACCACTCACCGCATTTTCGGCATTTACTTCTAGTAAAGACTCGCATTGGGTAAATAAAAGTCCTGTGACCAGTATTAGAGCTATATATATATTCTTCATGATTAAAATCCGATTTTAATTCCTGTAGTATAAACTTTTGGCTGTGGAGCCGTGAAATAATCAATGCCTCTATTGATGTTTGCAGCGAAAGCACTGGCTCCATCGGCTGTAGAAGAGACATCCGGGTCATATCCTGGATAGTCAGAGAAGGTGAATAAATTCTGACCCCCTACATAAATACTGAAATTTGATAATTTCATTTTCTGAACCAATGCTGTAGGTAAGCTGTATGAAAGAGTCAGGCTTTTCAGTCGGATATAGCTGGCATCTACCAACCATCTGCTACTCGGATTGGTGCTGGTAGCAGCGGTGTTCATCACAGGGTATGGTGCTTCATCTCCCGGTACAAACCATCTTTCGTTTTGATCAACAACCTGATTGTACTGATTGTATCCACTATTAGCGATGATTTCACCAGTTTCCCAGTATGCATCTACGCCCTGCACGAACTGAAACATGAAGTTTAGATCGAATCCCTTGAACGACAAACTATTAGACATACCACCGAATAATTTTGGGTTTGGATTACCTAATGGTGCCCGTGCCGCTTGAGCAGTATTATAGTCAGATGTAGGTAGTCCAAGGGTATTAGAGTATTGAGCTTCTCCTGTAGCGCTGTTCACACCCAGGTACTCCGATAAGTAGAATACTCCAGGGGCTTCACCTTCCAGAAATGCACTAGGACCAGAGATGAATCGCTGACCTCCCAGATCGGTTACTTCAATATTGAAAGAAGAAATATTAAAACTAGTTCTCCAGGAGAAATCTCCCTTTTCAACATTGACAGTGTTTACAGCAAATTCAAATCCTGAATTGGTCATTTCACCTATATTATCAACACCTGTCCTGAAACCAGAAGTCATGGAAATTGGCTTTGGTAAAATGAGGTCTGTGGTTGTTTTCTGATAGTAACTTACCGACCCGGAAACCCTGTTATCTAGTATGCCAAAATCAAGTGACAGGTCCATCTGATTAGTAGACTCCCATCTTAAGTCTTCATTTTGTAAGTTGCCAAACCTGTAACCAAGATCAGTTCCATATTTTACCCAATAGTAGTTCATCCTGTATAGGAAGTCATCGTATGGAGTGTTTCCTAATACTCCATAACTTGCATTCAATTTTAAAAAGCTAATTGCCGATATACCTTTCAGAAAAGATTCATTACTCAACGTCCAGCCAAAAGAAGCTGCCGGGAAAACTCCCACCCGATTATTCTGACCGAATCTGGAAGAACCATCCATTCTGGCAGTTACTTCCACATCATATTTATCGGATATATTATAACCAATAGAAGCAAAGGTTGAGGCAAATGCGAATGCTGATCCTGTGATAGGGCCATTTGGAAGCAAGTCTTCATTGACACTTTCCAGATCATTAATTGAGTTCACGCGATATTCCCTGTAAGTGAAAATTGAATTGGAATTCTGATATGAAGCACCTACCAAAGCGTTCAAGGTATTATCACCCATTTCCAGAGAGTAATTTAATGTGCCATTCACCAGGTAATTGAACACTTCAGATGTTCCAAGTCTGGAATAGCCATCAGGTGCTCCTACTTGTGTTGGAGGGCCCTGTACTCTTTCATCTCTTACGTCCATATAATCTAATCCTCCGTCCAGATGAAAGACAAGATTTTCAGCAAAGTTGTAATCCAATGCTGCACTACCATTCATTCTTGTAGAAGTCTCAAAATTCAATGAGTTATAAACCTCAGTTTCTGGGTTGTACTCGCTACTTCTTACTCTCAAAATGTAGAAATTATCTGGGTCAGACTCGTCACCAGGAGGAAGAAGGACTGTTTGAACTGGGTTACCATCATCTGCGTCCTCATTTACTCGATTGTTGTCCGTTTTGGCAAAACCAACGCTAACGTTCGTTCTGAGTTTATCAGACCAATTGCTGTTCCAGTTGAGACGACCACCCAATCGATCATATTTGTTGTTGATCAATATACCCTCCTGACTCAGGTAGTTGAAGTTGGCATAAAGCTTTTGCTTATTACTACCTCCAGACAGGTTTACATTTGCTCTGTTAGATATGCCTGTTCTAAATGCCTGATCTTGCCAATCCGTATCGTACTCATATCTGAAAATTGGGTTGTCTTTACTCATACTTGAAATCTGAGCATTTCCTACTGGAAACGTGTATGAAAAATTTTGATTCCCGTTTTCAATTGCTTCAGCCCTCTCTGCTAATATTTCTGAGTACCACAATTTCATATTGTCATAAGTCATTGAGTTTTCCAGAGAGCTCACACCTGAAATCGCTGAGGAAGGGAGTCCGTTTAGAATAGATCTCATAGTATACTCAAACTGCATGATTTCATAGTCCTGCTTGTCCATCATGTCCAGTTTTTTCATCAATTGATTTACCCCAAACTGATATTCAATATCCGCTTTGAGCTTGCCAGACTTACCTTTTTTAGTAGTAATGAGCACTACCCCATTGGCAGCCCGAGAACCATAGAGTGCTGTTGCAGATGCATCTTTCAGGATCTCCATAGACTCAATAGTACTCGGATCAATATCAGATTGGTTATCTGATGTAAGAGGAACACCATCTACCACGTATAAAGGATCATTAGATCCAGAAAGTGATGAACCTCCGCGAATTCTTACTTTAGTGCCCTGGCCTAGTCGTCCGCCACTGTTTTGAACGAAAACTCCGGCGGCTCTACCTTGTGTTGCTTGCTCCAGCTCTACTACTGGCTGGGTGCCCAGGTCATCAGCATTCAGCTGAGATGCCGTTGTTTGAGCTTTTGAGGAGCTGGCTGATTTTGCCAAACTAATTTTTAATTGAGACTGTCCATTGATAAAAATTGTTTCTGAGTTATAGCCATCGAGACTCAGAATCAGATTTTCATATCCGTCTGAAACTGATAATTTGAATGCTCCTTCCAGATCTGTATAAGTGCTGCCATCTCCAACGGATAGCTTTACAAGCACACCGCCCAACGGCTCGTTTGTTTCACTGTCTGTTACTGTACCGCTTACAGTAAACTCCTGCGCAAAACCGAGATTAAGGATCAGGGTGCATAGTAATGCGGTGAAAAGTCTTCTCATATTGCTTTTTAGTTAGTCGATTGATAAAAATAGGTCAAATGTTCCTTTGAATATAACAATTGTGGCCGAAACTAGTGGAATCGCCGAAAGTGTAAGGGTATTCCAACACAAAAAGGAATAATATACCCTCTTCATGGTATATGTCTTAGAAGGTCAGAATTTTAATTTTAAGGTGGAATAATATCTATACTGATGAAACTGCTAATTAAAACTCTACTTTCCGCTCTATTGTTAAGCTCATCATTGCTGGCAAATGCTCAAGCATCGTTGACTATTTTAAGCCCATCATCCAATGATCAAGTCAAATTTGGTGATCAGGTCACCATATCCTGGTTGAATGGTGATTTAGCAGGTAATGATCTGTTTTACTTCTACTATTCGGTAGATGATGGTAATTTCACAGCAATCAACCCATCTTATCGAAACTACGGTCAGCTGACCAACAGTGGTGATACCTCCAGGCTGACCTGGACCATTCCCGATTTGGGAGCAGATTCTTCCAGCCAGGTTAGATTAAGGATTTTAAATAACAATCAGTCAGTTTCAGACACCAGTGAATATTTCAAAATCTATCATGAACCGAAAGTTGAGATTCTTCAACCAAGTGATACTTTGAAAGCCAAGTTTGGGGATCAGGTCACCGTGAAGTGGCTCAATGGAGATATCTATGGAAATGATCTTTATTACTTCTACTATTCTGTAGATGATGGAGCTTTTTCGGCTATCAACCCTCAGTATCGTTATTATAATCAGCTTACCAATAGTGGAGATACCTCTTCCTTTGTATGGACCATTCCAGACCTTGGAGCGGACAGCAGCAGTCAGGTAAGATTCCGAATACTGAATCACACCAGGCAAGTATCAGATACCATTGGCTATTTCAAAATCTATCATGAACCGAAAGTTGAGATTCTTCAACCAAGTGATACTTTGAAGGCGAAGTTTGGGGATAAAGTCACCGTGAAGTGGCTCAATGGAGACATCTATGGAAATGATTTGTATTACTTCTATTATTCGGTAGATGGCGGAGCTTTTTCAGCTATCAATCCACAATATCGCTATTATAGTCAGGTGACCAACAGTGGAGATACTTCTTCCTTTGAATGGACCATTCCAGACCTTGGAGCGGACAGCAGCAGCCAGGTAAGATTCCGAATACTGAATCACACCAGGCAAGTATCAGATACCAGTGGCTATTTCAAAATCTACCATGAGCCGAAGGTGGAGATACTACAACCAAGAGACACTTTGAAAGCTAAGTTTGGGGATCAGGTCACCGTGAAGTGGCTCAATGGAGACATCTATGGAAATGATTTGTATTACTTCTATTATTCGGTAGATGGCGGAGCTTTTTCAGCTATCAATCCGCAATATCGCTATTATAGTCAGGTGACCAACAGTGGAGATACCTCTTCCTTTGTATGGACCATTCCAGATCTGGGAGCTGACAGCAGCAGTCAGGTAAGATTTCGAATTCTGAATCATACGAGACAAGTAGCAGATACTAGCGGCTATTTCAAAATCTACCATGAACCGAAGGTTGAGATCCTTCAACCAAGTGATACTTTGAAGGCAAAGTTTGGAGATAAAGTCACCGTGAAGTGGCTCAATGGAGATATTCATGGAAATGATCTGTACTACTTCTACTATTCTGTGGATGGCGGAGCTTTTTCTGCTATCAACCCTCAGTATCGCTATTACAGTCAAGTGACCAACAGTGGAGATACTTCTTCATTTGTATGGACAATTCCAGATTTGGGAGCTGACAGCAGCAGCCAGGTAAGATTTCGAATTCTGAATCACACCAGACAAGTATCAGATACCAGTGGTTATTTCAAAATCTACCATGAGCCTGATGTAAATATACTTTCGCCGGTGAATGGTGAGTTCATTTTGGCGGGAAGTCAGAAAACTGTAAAATGGTTAAATGGAGATATCAAAGGGAATGATCTATACTATTTTTATTATTCCGTAGATGGTGGAGCTTTTTCAGCACTTAATCCACAGTATCGTTATTATAGTCAGGTGACCAATAGTGGAGATACTTCTTCATTTGTTTGGACAACACCAAGTATTCAAAGTACTGATGTAAAAGTTCGTATTCTCAATCAAACCCGTGCGGTAGCTGATACTACATTGTCTTTCACGATTTGTTCAGACTGTCCAGCAGTAGCTCTATACACTCCGAATGGAGGTGAAGTAGTTGGTGTAGGAAGAACGGTTGATATCGCCTGGTCTGTAGGCACAGCATGGGTGGGTACTGACAATATCAAAGTAGAATACTCGCTCGATGGAGGAACTACCTATGAAGCTACGCCTATATTTGATGGAAGCTATTCTGAAATTACGGATGATAAGATTTCATGGACAGTACCTGATTCTGAAACCACACAAGCATTGATCAAGGTAACCAATGTCACCCAAGATGCCAGTGACGTGAGTGATGCCGTATTTTCGATAGCGACTCCACCTGCGATTCCTACTGATTTCATGTCTATTGAAAATGAGAATGGCACACTGGCCTTCTCCTGGACTGACAATGCAGACAATGAAACCAGCTACACAGTTCAATACTCCACAAACAATGTGAACTGGTATAACTATAGCGGAACGCTGGATCCGAACACAACTTCATTCACTTCGTCTGTGATTGGCAATACAGCTTATTGGTGGAGACTGAAAGTGGCTAATGAGGATTTTATCAACTATTCCAACACCAGATATGCCGGGAATATTACTCCTTTTGGTAAATCACTGGCATTTGATGGAACAGATGACATGGTTACTATTGGAGATTCAGCTGTGCTTTCTTTTTCTAAAACAGATGCTTTCACCATAGAAGCTTGGGTAAAAGCTGAGGCTTTCGGTCCAGCCAATATCATTTTCAGTAAAATGGACAATGCCGCTCCTTATAAAGGCTATGAATTTGCGAGTAATCAAGACGGTTTCTTGAGAGTTTGGGTGGAGAGTGACTTTGCGGCAGGGGATGTCATTGGTGTCAAGACTAATGAAGGATTATTATCGGATTATGAGTGGCATCATGTTGCAGCGACTTATGATGGATCTTCCACAGCTGATGGAGTCAATATTTATGTAGATGGTATCTCAGTTGCTACTACTGCTGACTATGATGCATTGACTGGAGATATCGTGAATACTGCCCCGGCCATCATAGGAGCCAGATCCGGTGGTTATCCTTTTAATGGAGAAATAGATGAAGTCCGAATTTGGAACGTAGCTAGGTCCGAAGCAGATTTATTGGCTACAAAGGACACAGTACTTACAGGCAATGAGGCCAATTTGATAGGCTATTACCAAATGGACCATACCTATGGCAATATTGCAGCTGACAACTCTACTCAGAACAATCATGGTGAATGGTCTGGTGCATCTGGCACCAACACTTCAGCTCAGTGGGTGACTTCAGAAGTAGGGGTTGATAAAACGCCCATTGTAACAGTTCTTTCACCTAATGGAGGAGAAACATACGGAGCTGGTGGTACTTATAATATCTCCTGGTCTACTGAGTTTGTGGATGCTACAGACCTCATCGAAATACAATTGAGTACTGACGGTGGAGAAAATTATTCAATTCTGGCTGATGGCAATTTTGGGATGTATAGTGGTACATATTCCTGGAATGTCAATGCCACAGCTACAGAAAATGCAGTGATCAAAATATTGAATACTACGGAGGGCGTTTCTGATACAAGTGATGCTGTTTTTACGATTGAGGGAATTCCTGAATCTCCAACGGATGTAATTTTAGCAAATAACAATAATGGGACCTATACCATATCATGGACTGACAACTCTCAGATTGAGCGAGGATTTTTGGTTGAGGCTTCAACTGACCTCACTTCATGGTCCACTATTTCAAATGTAGGGACAGATATTACTCAGACTACAACATCTAACCTACAGTACGATCAAAACTATTTTATAAGAGTTTCAGCCAAAGGACTTGGTGCGAATTCTGACCCAAGTGATCATCAATTGATTTCAACCTTTATCGCTCCGGGTAATGCCATAGTTTTGGACAATACTGACAACATCAATGCTGGAGCATCTCCTGTTACTTCCACCAATCCTTTTTCTATATCCATTTGGTTTAAAACTGAGAAAAATTCGGGAGGTCAAGTACTGGTAACTACCAGAGGAACCGTGACCAATGCTTATACAAATATTTACTATTTGGGACTTACTGCTGATGGTAGAGTACAGTTTGCAACCGGAACAGCAGAAACAGCTAATTCGCTTTTCTCTCTTAAAACAGGCTTGAATGATGGGTATTGGCACCACACCGTTGCAGTCAGGGAATCAGGAGGCGAGTTGAAAGTCTATGTAGATGGCGAACTGGATAATAGCAAAACACAATCGAACTACAGTATTTCAGCATATGCGATTACCTTAGGTAGAAACGTAAGAGACGGAGGAGCACAGTTCGTAGGGCAACTCGACGAGTTTTCATTGTGGAATACGGCCCTTGTGGCAGATAGTATCTCTGCGAATTGGTTGTCAGCGGCTTCTAGTTGGGGAAATTCGGAAAATCTGGTTCGTTATCTGGACTTTGATCAAAGTGATGGCTCCTCTGTTTTTGAAAGAACAGGTCTTGGCAATGATCCAACCATCAATGGAACGGTAGAATGGAATACTTCAGCTGCATTGAATGCCCCTGCCTATCCTCTTCTCACCGTGACTTCTCCGAATGGTGGAGAAATATGGAACATAGCTGAAAATCAGACCATTACCTGGACTACTGAAAATATACCATCAACTGACCTCATTGAAATCAGATTGAGTACTGATAGTGGTGAAACCTACTCCATGATTCAGGATGGTACTTTTGGAATGTACAATGGGTCATACACCTGGACAGTTTCAGGTGACGAAAGCAATACAGCGCTCATTCAAGTTGCGAATACTACTCAATCCGTAAGCGATGAAAGTGATGAAGTATTCACTATCGGTGCCCAGGCTCAGTCAATTACAGTAACAGCACCAAATGGTCAGGAAGTGTTAAATGGCAATCAAGCCTTTGATATTACATGGACTACTATCAACATCCCTGACAATGATCCGATTTCTATTCAGTTGAGTTTGAATGGGGGTGATTATGAAGAAATAGCCAGCGGTACATTTGGGGATTTTGCCGGTTCTTACAATTGGACCGTACCTGATACTACCTCCACCTCTACATGGATTAAAATTCTCGATACAGCCAGTGAAGTATTTGATACGAATAATTCCAGATTCACAATTCTTGAAAATCCGAAAATTTCCCTCACATCTCCTAATGGAGGAGAACAGTGGGAAGTCGGTACTAGCCAGCAAATCAGGTGGGATTTTGCATCCTTTGGTAGTGGAGACATTGTGGAGGTAAGCCTGAGCACTGACGGAGGAGAGACTTTTGATGTGTGGTTATCAGGCAATTATCAGAACGGATTTGTCAATGTGGAAGTACCGGATCAAGTGACTGAGACGGCTGTGCTCAAAGTAAAAAACCTGCAAAAAGAAGTAGAAGATATCAGTGATGCACCTTTCACCATTTACAAAGTAAACCGATCCATTTCGATCATTTCACCGGCAGGAGGAGAGACATTCGCAGTAGGTCAGGAAGTGACGGTTGATTTTGAACTGGAAGGCCTTGACTCCAATGATATAATGGATTTTTATATCAGTACAGACGGAGGAAATACTTTTCCATATCGAGTTAGAGAAGCTTTTGTTTCCTCAGCCGGCGACTCCACATTTACCTGGATTGTGAACCAGCCAGCTAGCGACAATGCAGTTATGAGAGCTCGGGTGACTACCAGAGGGTTGGAATTTGTAACAGAACCATTTACTATCAATGCTGCTCCGATCTTTGGAGAGATCGATGCAGAGATTATAGGAGATCAGATCGGACTGCAATACGCATTGAATGAGGTAGGTACTGTGTATATGGCTACTTTAGAAATTGGAAATGCTGCACCTACAGGAGATCAGGTAAAACTCGCAGCAACGGGTGAGCAGTCTTTGGAAGGTCAGGTACTGGTTGGAAACTGGGAATATCCAAAAGCCGATTCTATTGTCAACCTGACCGAGAATTCGCCATTTACTCGTCAGGCGTACTATAATGTCTACCTGAGTGCTGAAGATGTAGACGGCAACCTTAGTGGAGCCGTTTTGATAGGGAATATTTTGGCTCAGTTTACACCGTTAGAAAAAGATTCTATAGCTGTAGATCAGCTTTATCTGAACATGGGAGGAGCTGAATGGACCAATTTAGCTGACAATTGGATAGAATTGCCATTGGCGGAACGTGAAGAAATCACGATTGAAAATGAACGAATCACTGGATTGAATTTGGCAGATCATTCGATTATGGGTGCTGTTGATTACGCCATTTTGGGACTCGATTCTTTGAAAACCTTGGATTTGAGTAGTAATTCGATCTCTACATTGATAGAGCTTACTTCATTATCTGCACTTACTTCTTTGGATGTGAGTAATAATCATTTACAATTCGGTGATCTGGAACTAAACGCAGAACTATTATCTGAGCCTGAGCAATACAGCCCTCAAGCCAATTATGGCAATGCTGATAGTCTCGCGCTTCCACAAGGATCCATGCATACACTTTCTAATAGCGTAACGGGAAGCAATAACTCCTATAAGTGGTTTGTAGACCTATATAATACCTATGAAGTTGAGTTTACCGAAATCGCTAATGCAACTCAAAATCGCTACTTGATCCAAAGTCTCGACTATGATAACATGGGAACGTATTATACTGAAGTCACCAATGAATTGCTGCCAGGTCTTACTTTGACATCTGAGCCAGTTCAGGTTTGGGCTACAGCCAATCTTACCATTACTGCGCTTGGGAAAAACAACCAACCCCTCACTTCTGGTGCGGCATACGCATTGAGAAATCTTGGGCCAGGATTGCCATACGATAGTATTCCAAAAGAAGCCAATGGCACTGGAGATCCAAAAGGGCTGATACTCTCGAATGGCCGAGCAAATTTTGAAAACCTCCTGCTTGGGGATTATCTCATTGCGGTAAGGTCTGACCCTACTCAATATTTACCTACTTACTATGAGAGCACCTACTTATGGGAAGAAGCTGAAGAACTTGCATTTAGAGAAGACTTGAATCAAAGTTTGAGAATGTATGCTTTGCCACCACCACTTGGACCTAATGACGGTAGTGGTCGTGTAACGGGAGCCATAGAATCCAATTTTACGGATCCAAGTCTTAGAACGTTGGCTCGTAAAAAAGTGAAAAGAGCGGCGTGCTCTATGAGAAGATACACCGGTAGTGGTAGATCATTGGAGGAAGATCCAAACTGGGAATTGGTAGCTTATGTAGAATCTGATGATGAAGGTGTCTTTACTTTTGAATATATCCCGGAGGGTCTTTACAGACTAAACATTGAATATCCGGGTATTCCAATGGATCCTGATTCTTATGTAGAATTTCAGGTTGGTCCGGAAGGTTCATCCAATGGCGTGGTGGAACTGAAAGCGGAGATTACAGAAACGGGGATTGCAGTAATTAGAACGAATCCACTGTATTATCCGAAAGCGCAGTTGGAGCAGTTTAGTGTATATCCTAACCCGGCAATTGACCGAGTCAACTTGAGAATAGGCGATGAGTTCGAAAAGCTTGCTGTTTACTTCTCTGATATGAACGGAAAAGTAATCGAAATAAGAGAGCAGTTGGTGGCTGATGAAGTTTCCTTTGAAGCTTCTGATTTGCCTACAGGAATGTATTATTTGAGAATAGTTACCAAAGACAAACCGTCTGAGTATGTCACTTATAAGTTTTATATCCGACACTAAAGGCGGTTGAATCAGTTCTAAGCGAGGATGTCCTTTGGGCATCCACTTTTTTGTCTATATCGGATCCACAAGATAAAAATGTGATATCCATATATTTACCGTTCTAACTTATCCGTACGGTATTGTCAGACAAACCATTCTATATCATTCCTTCTGCAGAACGTGAATTTGAGGCGTTTTTCAATCTTCACTATCCGGTAATGGTAGGCTTTGCCATGAATTATATTTCCGATAAGGATCAGGCCGAAGAGCTGGTACAGGAGGTGTTTACCAATGTGTGGGTAAAGGCGGATAGTTTGGAAATAAAATCGTCGGTGAAATCATTCCTTTTCACCGCTACCAGAAACACCTGCCTCAATTTCCTCAAGCATAAAAAAGTAGAGCAGCAATATGCAGGTCAGTATCTGCATGCGAATCATCACGAAAATGCAGTGGAATATGACGAATTAGTTGGCAGACTGGAGGAGGCGATGAATAAAATTCCGGAGAAGTGTCGGGAGATTTTTGAATTGAGTCGCTTCGAAGGAAAACGCTATAAGGAAATTGCCGAAGAGCTTGGCTTAAGCCTGAAAACGGTGGAAAACCAAATGGGTAAAGCATTGAAAATCCTGCGGAATGAGCTGGGAGATTATCTTCCATTAATTATTTGGTTGTGGTTGCATGGGGGTAAATTTTAGTTGGGTTGTCAATTAAGCAGAAATGAGTGAAAACGAAATATATCGCCCGTCAACAGAAGCATTTGCCCGGTATTTTGCCGGAGAGTCACCTGTGGAAGAAACTGAGCAGATTCAATCCTGGGTCTCTTTGGAGCAGGAAAATTCCGAGGAGCTTGACAGGCTCAGAACGATTTGGCTAGATGTAGGCACCTTAAAGAATCTGTCCGTCAAAGTAGATGTTTCAGCTGCTTTCGCAAGAGTCAAAGCAAAAAAGGAACTGTATGAACATCCATCAGAAAAGTCATTGTTTGCTCAGGTTTGGAAAGTTGCTGCTGTGGTAGTGCTAGCTGCCGCAGCATTGGTTTATTATTTCCAGAGCCAGCCAGAAGAAATGCGATTTGTCGCTGAGGCAGTAGAGGAAGTGAGCATGCCGGATGGCAGCCAAATCACACTAAATGCAGGATCAAGCCTCACATATAATGACGATTTCGGAAAAGATCTGAGAAATGTGCAATTGGAAGGTGAAGCTTTTTTCGATGTGGAACGAGATCCTGAAAAGCCTTTTGTGATTTCAATGAATGATGTAACCGTAACGGTGCTCGGTACTAGTTTCAATGTGAAATCTGAAGAAAATCAAATCAACGTGTCAGTTGTCACGGGTAGAGTGCAGATACAGTCCAAATTCGTTACTGAGGTTTTGATGGCTGGAGAACAGATTTTGATCGATCTGGATGAGGAAACTTGGGAGGAGTCAGAAAACTCTGGTTCGGGAATCGAGCAGTTTTGGTTTACCAAAAAAGTCTTATTTGAAGGATCGGTTTTGAGTGAGGTAATTGATGATTTGCAGACAGTTTACAATGTAAAAATCGAAGTGGATAATCCTGCAATATTGGAGTGTAAACTCAACGCGAGTTTTGATAATCAACCGATTGAGGAAGTGTTGGAAATCATCGCTCTGGCGCAGGGGCTTCAAGTGGAAAAAACCGGAAACACATTTTTATTAAAAGGAGAAGGATGCGTCAACTAGCTCTGATTCTCTTGGTTTTCACTGTTTTTTCTGTTGCTGCACAGAGAAATGAACCCATTGTAAATGTTGACTTAGACGATATGCCGGTTACACTCGCAATCAATGAGATTAGCGATTTAACAGGTTATCATTTTGCTTATAATCCTGATATTCTGAAAAATCGGACCGTATCACTTCATGCGCAGAACTTACCAATGTCGGTTGCTTTGGATCGGGCATTTGGCAATCATTTCGAATATAAACGGAGAGGAAGCTACGTGATTCTCCTGCCAAAATCAGAAGAAGAGCAAGTGATCAGTAAGGAAGTGATCTCAACAGTAAAAGGGGAAATCCGGGAAGAAGGAACAGGGAAGAAACTCGAAAACGTGTCCATTTATGAAGTGCATACACTGAAGCCGGTTTTGACGGATGCCTCTGGAAATTACTCACTTGATTTAATGTTGCCGGATGACGTGGCTTTTATTGCTATCAGTAAGGCTAATTACAAGGATACCGTCATTCAGGTGAAAAAGGGTGAAAACTGGAGCATTGCACTCAAACGCAAGACTAGTGAAGTGGCTTCAAAAACGAATGAATGGCTGAGTAAACTCAATAATAAGAAAGTAAAGACCCACGCCGAGAATGTCAATCTGACAGAGGTCAAATGGATTCAATTAGCTCTGACACCCGGTTTGAGTACGAATGGTTTTTTGACAGGTCAGTTTACGAATAAGGCTAGTTTCAATCTCATAGGTGGCTATCATTATGCACTCGAAGGTGTCGAACTGGGAGGCGTTTTGAATATGGAACGCTCGTATGTAAAAGGTGCTCAGCTTTCGGGAGGGTTTAACATCAATGCGGACTATATGAAAGGTGTCCAGATGGCTGGAATTTCCAATGTGGTACTGGGTGACGTGGATGGGTTGCAGATGTCAGGATTCTCTAATCATGCTGTGTATGCTGGCGGTGCACAGATGTCTGGCTATGCCAATACCTCCAGAAATGGACATGGATTACAGGCCTCAGGCTTTGCCAATTGGAACACTGAGACCTATGAAGGATTACAAATCTCTGGTGGATTCAACTACACCAAAACACTAAAAGGATTGCAGGTAGGTGTGGTCAATATCGCCGATTCAGTTTCCAGTGGTTTCATGTTCGGGATTGTCAACTGGACCGGAAACGGACTGCACAACTTTGAAATGAGCTACAATGACATCACTCCATACAATCTGTCATTCAAATCGGGAGTAAAGCATTTCTACACCATTTTGAGTGCAGGAATCAATCATTATGACGAACAATTGTGGAGTTATGGAATGGGTTTGGGTTCCATGCATGGAATTGGACAAAGGTTTTTTTGGGATATGGAATCGACTTTTAACATGATTCAGCCTTTG
This sequence comes from Bacteroidia bacterium, assembly GCA_030425425.1. Classification (GTDB taxonomy): domain Bacteria; phylum Bacteroidota; class Bacteroidia; order Cytophagales; family Cyclobacteriaceae; genus Marinoscillum. The sequence continues at coordinate 39,614 of JAUIAO010000004.1, forward strand.
AATAGCTCGGAAATAGGTGGTACTAATTCAGAAATTAGACTTCAAATGCATTTAGGTTTTATTGCTCATCAGCACTTTCAGCTGATAGGTGGTCCCGTACTTCATTTTTATCATCTCAAACCAAACGATCCAGCCGATCTTGCTTTTGCCGATCGATTTGGTTCAAATCCTTTCTCAGAGAAAAACACCGGATACTCCATCCGAAAAGCCTGGCTGGGCTATGAGCTGGCGGTGAGGTTTTAATCCTTAATTCTGATCGACACTGTAAATTATAAGAGAGGTGCTTCGCCTGATGGCTCTGCATGTCGGCAGATTATGCCAAAACAACCTATAGATAACAGCATATATTTTGCAGGCCTTAGGATTAGCTTGGGCGAGCGAGGCAACGGCTATTCTACAGCCAAAAAATGTATGGGAGGGCCATCGCCCTGAGACTTCATTTTCTAATGAGAGAGGAGAAATAATAATTAAATCAAGAAATCTCCACATCCACGTGGGGGTAAATCCCGAGTTGGTTTTCATGATAGCGAAAACGTCAAAAAAAGAACTCGATATGAAACGACAAATCATCTATTCGCTCATTGCAACTATTGTAACGCTAACAGCATTTGGTCAGACACAAATCATTCGTGGAACCATCAAAGATGTGGATTCCAAAAGCGCTCTCATAGGCGCTACTGTTCAGATACTTAATCATGATCCTTTGATTGGGGGAGTGACAGATCTCGATGGAGATTTTAGGTTGTCAGGTGTGCCTTATGGTCGTTTTGATCTTCTGGTGCAGTCTGTTGGCTATCAGGAAAAAGTCATTCCAAATATTCTGGTAACAGCTGCCAAGGAAGTGGTGCTGACCATTGAAATGGTAGAGTCCATTGAGAAATTAGAGGCAGTGGTGGTCACTGCTCAGCAGGACAAAACTGAAGTCCTCAACGAAATGGCTTTGGTAAGCGCACGTACATTTTCTGTGGAAGAAACACAGCGCTTTGCAGGTTCATTCAATGATCCGGCCAGACTGGTTTCTTCCTACGCTGGTGTAGGTAGTAATGCAGAAGGAAACAATGATATAGTGGTACGTGGAAATTCTCCGAAAGGAATCCTGTGGAGACTGGAAGGTGTGGAAATTCCAAATCCAAACCACTTTGCCAACGAGGGCTCATCCGGCGGACCGATCAATGCACTTAATAGTAATATGTTGGCCAATTCTGATTTCTTCACGGGGGCTTTTGCACCGGAATATGGAAATGCGCTTTCTGGTGTTTTTGATATGAAATACAAAAAGGGGAACAACGAAACCAGAGAATATACCGCTTCAGCAAGTACTTTGGGAATTGATTTCACCGCAGAAGGACCATTCAAGAAAGGTTATGGCGGTTCATACATCGCCAACTATCGCTACAGCTCATTGCAGTTGATCGATGATTTGGGGTTGGTTGATTTTGGCGGTGTGCCAAAGTATCAGGATGCAGCATTGAATATCAGCCTACCGATCAATCAAAACAATCAAGTGAGCATTTTTGGCCTTGGTGGAATTAGTAGCATTTCCGGAGAGGAAGCTCATGACAATGGGGACCCGGCTTATCGTGGTGTGTTTGGAAGTAAAATGGGTGTGTTAGGCGTATCACACGTTCACTTTTTCAGCAACAAAGCTTTTTTGAAAGCCACCTTGGCTTATACTGGTACAGAATTGACCTCAGAGGACGAGTATGTGAATGATGACATGGAGTATTTTGTAGATAATTCCGCCAATATTCAGAAGCATACTTTCAGAGCATTGACGACCTACAATTATAAATTCAGTGCAAAACACAAACTTGAAACAGGATTGATCCTTTCCCGAATGGCCTATCAGGCAGACGCTACCAGCTACAATTCCGACATTGACAAACTCGAAAATGTGCTAAGCGATGATGGTCATGCTGAGACAGTGCAGGCTTTCACTTCGTGGAAATACCGAATGAATGATGCCTGGACCATGACATCAGGTGTTCACTACCTGTATTTTCATCTGAACCAGTCGCACAGTGTGGAGCCGAGAGTTGCTGTAAGATGGAAAGCCTCAACTAAAAGCGCCTTCAATGCAGGAATGGGTATTCATAGCAAACTCTCTACGGTATCGACCTATCTGGCCAGATTTCCACAGGAGAATGGAACTATCCTACAGCCAAACAAGGACTTGAAACCATCCCGTGCAGCTCATTTTGTGCTGGGGTATGACTATCAAATCAACCCATTGACATATATCAAGGCGGAGGCATATTACCAATATTTGTTTGACGTGCCAGTGGAAAACGATCCTGCCAGTGCCTATTCTTTGCTCAATGAGTCTGACACTTATGGATCTATTCCGCTGGTTAATGATGGGACTGGCAGAAACTACGGAGTGGAGTTTACGTTGGAGAGGTTTTTCAGCAAAGGGTTTTATTACATGAACACCATTTCTCTTTACCAATCACTTTACACCGGTAAAGATGGAATTGAGCGAAGTACGGCCTTCAACGGCAACTACATTGTCAATTTTATAGGCGGTAAGGAGTTTAGTGTTGGCAAGCCATCCAAAAACAAAGTGATGTTTGTGAACACGAAAATTGGATTACTGGGTGGTGGAAGATATACGCCAATCGATCTCAATTCGAGCAGAGCGGCCGGTTATCAGGTTGATGACGAATCCAACATGTTGGCGAGCAGAGGTGAGGATGTCTTTTTCATGAACCTGTCTATTGGGGTAAGAAGAAACAAAGGCAATACCACGCGTGAGTTGAAACTGGATGCCAACAATATCACTAACAATCAGGCGCTGGTTCGTGAGTATTACTTACAGCCAACAGAGGAGATCGAGAAAAGTTACCAGCTACCGATGATCCCGAATATCATCTATACATTTAAGTTTTAGGAAGGGCTCACCCTCCTGCTGAGAGTGGGAGGGAAGTTTTTGTTTTTCTAAAGAATACTTCAAAAATCAGAAGTCCCGGCAGCCAACTGAGCCAGCCAATTAAAATATACCCTAAGGGCTGTTCAACTAAGTGGTAATGATTGTTGAAATAGGATAAGATTCGAAGAAGAACTGCAGAATTAGCTAAAATGAAACTACGGGTCATCCAGATTTTATGAGATTTAATCCTACCTTCTTTGATTTTGAGGTATGCAAAAAGTGTTGCGAAGAACCAGAATATGGATAAAATCAGAAAGTTGGTTATTGACCAAAATCCACCAATGGCATAAAATGCCATTCCCAAACCTCCCGGAGCAGCAAGAAATAAAATTGATATCACATAAATTTTTCCTAGAATTTTATGGAGTCTATTTCTGGTAATCAGAAACTGAAAAATTCCGGTTATCAGTGCGATTGGCGCACCTACCATGTGTGCATAAAGGAAATACTTGTAGAAATAGAAGACTTCCTTCTTACCCAATAGAAAGCCACGAGCGAAATCAGGAATTAGATAATCTGTTGACTTAATTATTATCAGCAAACAGATAAGGAGAGCCAGAATCAAATATGCTCTTTTAGCCTGGCGCATAATACCTGATTCTTTCTTTCTGAGTGAATTTCTGTTCGTCTTTTAGCATTTCTTCTTTCACTTTCAAGATCACCTTGATGTTGGCTTTATCAATTTCAGTGAGTTGATCATTCACATCATCAAATCGAGGTTTATACCAGCCTTTTTTTGAGAAATAATCTTGCCATTCCTCTGTTTTGAACTTGTACCCATACTCAGCGAAGATTTCATTTCTCATTATGTCCAAATCCTCAATGCTGAGATGTTCTGATATCAAAATATTATAATCATCTTGTTGTTCATCATAAGGAATATGTTTCCCAAAACAGCCTTCGAATTGTTGTTCGTTTATGTATATGAACTTGGTAAAGTCAAAATGACGATTGGATTTTAATTCTTTTACTGAGCCATTTGCATCGATTTGATAATACCTGAATTGTGTTTCAAAGTCGTATTCGATTTTGTCTAAATCATTGTTAGGGCTAACAATTGATTTTATTTCTAAAATGCTGTCATTCACAAAGCGAGTGCCATCATCATTACAAGGATAATAATAGCCAGAATTGTTTTCAGTGTCAATTGTGGTGCTTTGACTATTTTGAGTATTATATATAACAATAGATTCTGTATTGGTTGTATAATCTCGTGCATCTATTCCTTCTTCGTAGAAAGAATAAAAAAATGCTGTAATATTTTCTGAAATTGAATGAAGATAACTCGTTCTTAGTTTGGCTTTTTCAATGCCGAAATCATACTCTCCTCTTTCATCTGAAATTACTATATCTTCAAATGCATCACTCATTATTTTAAAATACTCCAAATAAGATGGGGTAATTACGACACCTTGCCCTTCAGTCGGTTCATTATAAGTACCCGCAACGTAGTATGAATTGTACAACATATTGTTTCCAAGATCATGAACATTGAATTTCAATTGGCTTAAGATGTCTTTAGGGTTGTAATTGACCATAGGGAATCTGGTGAGGTCTGAATTATCAATTTTGAACCATTTATCAGCCACTTTTCCAAAGGCTATATTGGAAATTTTTGGGTCTTCCGGGATGATATAATCAAAACGTGGAAATAAGATTTGGCTAGTTACGTAATTATATAACCCTACCTTTCCATTCTTCTTGATCTCAAAACAGTTTTTAATGACCAAATCAGGATTATATATTTTGTCAAAATCCACAGGAAGCAAAGTGTTCAAGGAGTCATCAGAAATGCCATATTTAAATTGTCTGTTGAACCTTCCTCGATAATCATATTCTTGATTCGAAACGACATAAAATGTCTTTTCTTTTGGTTGACAATAGAATGGTGCATCACCAAATTTTGAAATCAACAGCTTGAATATCGAATCATTTGGAATCACAATTCCTTCTGGGATTTCTCTTTGTGTGGCAGTTTTTGAATTGTCTTTAGGTTTTTTTTGACTTTCGACCTCCTTTTTGATCTCAGTTGTAGGTTTCTCAACTACTTTTTTATTTGAAGATTTTTCACTCTGCCCACAGCTCCACAGAATCAGAATTAACAATAGGTAGGTTAGTCTCATAGCCTCTTAAATAAAATTCTGTTCAATTTAGCATATAGTGTGTTGAGTGGCAAGGATCTATTCACCGCGAAATTGCATCATACTGTCAGGATTCATTAAACAAGGAAAGAAGTCCGTTACAAAAACGATTTTTTCAGCTTCATCTATGAAGTAGATGATCTTGATAGTTTTACGTGGAGTTAGGTTATATACCAAAAACCGATGTTGTTTATCAAGGTATTTTAATTGTTCTTCTATCCTTCCACTTTTTGGTTGATACTTCAAAGAGTGAGCAAGGTCAAGAATTTCATCTCCTTTTTTTGAAGCACTTATTTCAGTATGTGTCGAGTAGAGGTTTTCGAGAAGCTTATAATAGAAGGACTCAGCTTCAGGAGTAATATTTACGATATATTCCTCTTTTTCTTCCAAAGCTCAATATCAGTTTTAAAACTGTCAATATTTCTCGTTTTACCTTCAGAGACGGATTTTAGTGAAGATTCTGCTCTACTTTTTAGATCATCCAAAGAAGTGTTGAAAAAATCAGGGTTATTCTTTTTTAGTTCTCGTTGAAGTAAATGCGAATATAATTGAAGAAGCTCTTCATCTTCAATTTGATCGATGAGTTGATGAAGTTCTTGCTGTAGAGCTTGGATTTGCATTCAGTAAAGATAAGTATTTGCAATTATGTAAGAATCCAAATTACCCACACCGATTTTCACATTCCTTATTTTAGACACGCCTGAAGATCGGCTTTGCTTAATTTTGGAAACATTTCGAGGATATCAGACTCAGCATCGCCGGCAGCCATATATTCTAAAATACTTTGCACAGTGATTCTTGTTCCTTTGATAGTTGGCTTGCCATTGCAAATGGTGGGGTCAATTGTTATCCTACTTTCCATATTCTTGGTTTTTGGCAATTAGTATATTCATAGATACTAAATAACTAAGCCTATCTCGGAACACCTGTTATAGAAAAATTCCTAATATCCACCGTAAACTATTCACCTTTAGACTTTAAATCAGTAAAACACCTAACATTATTCAACCAACAACCAACCCTAACTAATCCTACTCCAATTCACCGTGCTTTTCTTCAAAGAATCGATGTGTTGTTTGATGACTCTGTTCTGAGGCGTGGTTAGGTCCGGGTCTTTGCTGAGTACTTCGGTAGCGACTGATCGGGCAAGTTTCAGTACTTCGGTATCCGTTCCCAGATCAGCAATCATCAGATCCATCAGGCCACTTTGCTGAGTACCCATCAGATCTCCAGGTCCCCGGAGTTTCAGGTCTACTTCAGAGATCTTGAATCCATCCGTGGTGTCCACCATGGTTTGCAGACGTGTTTTGGCTTCCTTACTGAGCTTCACTCCAGACATCAGGATACAATAAGACTGATCTGCTCCACGACCTACCCGACCTCTAAGCTGGTGCAACTGTGACAGTCCAAAACGCTCCGCATTTTCGATCACCATCACAGAAGCATTCGGCACATTCACCCCAACTTCTATCACCGTAGTAGCCACCATGATCTGGGTTTCACCTTTTACGAATCGCTGCATTTCGAATTCCTTGTCTTCCGGTTTCATCTTGCCATGGACGATAGAGAGGTGATAATTCGGAAACCTGCGGCTAATGCTTTCATACCCATCCATCAGGTCTTTGTAGTCCATTTTTTCAGACTCTTCAATCAATGGATATACGATGTAAACCTGCCTTCCCAGCTCGATTTCCTTTTCCAGAAAACTGAACATTTTCAGTCGGTGATTGTCCATCCAGTGGTAGGTTTTGATAGGTTTCCTGCCAGCTGGCAATTCATCAATGACCGAAATATCCAAATCTCCATAGAGGGTCATGGCCAGCGTTCTTGGTATTGGAGTAGCTGTCATCACCAGTACATGCGGGTAAGCCTTTTGACCTTTTTTCCAAAGCTTGGCTCGCTGTGCTACTCCAAACCGATGCTGCTCATCGATCACTGCCAGACCAATATTTTTGAATTTCACTTTGTCTTCGAGCAGAGCATGAGTGCCCACCAAAATTTGCAGGTCACCATCTCTTAGCATTTGATCAATGATCTTTCGTTCTGAAGTTTTGCTAGATCCGGTCAGTCGCGCGATTCTGATTCCCATCAGGTCAGCGTATTCCTTCAACCCCTTGAAATGCTGCTCTGCAAGGATTTCCGTAGGAGCCATGAAGGCACACTGAGTGCCGTTACTGATCGCGATGAGCATGCTGAGAAAAGCCACCATCGTTTTACCACTTCCCACATCTCCCTGCACAAGCCGGTTCATCTGTTTCCCGCTTCTGAAATCGCCATAGATTTCTTTCACCACCCGTTTCTGAGCGTTGGTAAGCTGAAAAGGCAGATGATTTTGATAATATTCGTTGAGCAACTCACTATTGGTAAACCGAATGCCGGGAAATGTATCCATCCGGGTAATTTTCAGCTTGAGTAGCCTGAGCTGGACATAAAAAAGCTCCTCAAATTTTAGTCGATACCGCGCTTTGGTAAGTTCTTGTTGGTTTCTGGGGAAATGGACTTTGATGAGTGCATTCTTCTTGTCTAGCAGCTTGTGCTGCTCCAGCATTTGAGGAGGAAGAGTTTCCGTGATATGATTGACCGCTTCTACGAGCAGCATTTTCATCATTTTACTGATCGCCTTGGCATCAATGAACCGGTTTTTGAGCTTTTCAGTAGTAGGATAAACAGGATGTAAATAGTTGCCCAGCTTCCCTTTTTCCGTCACTGGTTCTACTTCCGGGTGCGCAATGTTGAACTTGCTTCCAAACCTGGAGGCTTTGCCAAAAACAATGTATTGCGCTCCGACAATCAGTCTTCCCTGAACATATTTGATGCCTTGAAACCATACCAGATCAATTGAGCCTGTATCATCATTGAATGTGCCTACAAGCCTTTGTTTTCTGCCCACACCAATCGTTTGGAATCGCGTGAACTGCCCAATGATTTGAATGAAGGGCATGTCATCTCGTACCTGATTGATTTTGTAAAACTTAGTACGGTCTTCGTAGCGAAATGGATAGTGTTGGATAAGGTCTCCAAAAGTGAATATCTCCAATTCTTTGTTGAGTAGGTCTGCTCGTTGCGGGCCTACACCTTTCAGAAATTCAATATTTCGCTCAAAGAATTGGGTCATTTCAATTTCTCTTTCAAAAGGTAAATTATTTCATCTTTGGATGAGATAATTTCTTTCAGGTCTTCAATTTTATTCAAAAGTCTTTCTACCTCTGCAAGAAGCTCTTTAGTTGTTTTATTTTCAGTTACTTCATTTTTAGTTCCTTCAATCCACCAATCATAAGTTTCTCTATCATTGTGTTTGTCTTTAAAAAATGATCTGATTGCGATAATATAATTTAACCCAGGAGTTGCTTCTACGTTTGGTGATTCAATTGTTGAAATGTATGCTCTTGTAATATTAAGATATTCAGCAATCTCTTTTTGCTTCAAACCATGTTTAAGCCTTTTTTCTTTATGCCTTTCTGCGAATCCTTTTTTATCGATATTGTAAACATCTAAACTCATATTGCTTCAAAGTCATTGAGGTTCAGTAATTTGTATAGATTTGGATATTCTTTTGATATACCAGTCAATATGTTCATTGTAAATGGAAACTTACCTTTTTCTAGTTGGCTAATGTATGCTCTGTTACAAGCCAATTTGGAAGCAATTTCTTGTTGAGTTAGGCCGTTTTCTTCTCTAAATTTCCTGAGTTTAACTGAAGGTTTTCGGTTTCTGTACGAATAATTTTTCATAATTGAATAATTTGATTATTGCAATTAATAAATATTCGCCTACATGCACAAGTAAAAGGTAAATTAAATAAGCAAAAAATTCAAAAAGGTAAAATAAATTGACTTTATGTCAAACTTTCAATTCTCGTGGAAATGCTTTTCTTTTCTTGCTTGTGAGAGTTCTTTCTTATAATCTTCAGCAAAATCATCTTTTATTACACCTGATAATGAGCGAACAATGGGGGTTAATTCCTCTTCAGATTTGGTAATTGATTTCAAATACTGTTCTACAATTTGAGATAAGCTAATGCCCTTTTTACTGGCGATTGCTCTGGCTTGATTGATCACTTCATCGGCAATATTTAAGGATAGTCTGCTCATTCTATTATCTTTCAATAGTAAAAATAAGTAATCTGAATTGATGAGTCAATGTGCTAAAAGAATACTTTGGGTGATCAATCTTTCCACTCCAGGCTCAGCAGCATGTGAAGCGCGTCTTCCTTGATGTATTCGATCACGGGGGCAAGGGAATCATTGGCAGTTGCTAATTCGAAGTACAATGCTCCTCTGAGGAAGTGATTGGTGCTATCCGAAACATGAAACTGTAGCTGTGTTGGTACTTCCCCTTCCAACTCTGTGAAAGAAGCATAATCACCGTTTGGAAGTTCGATGATTTTTTCCTCAATGGCATAAGCCTTCACGTTGTGCTGGTTTGTTAGTTTATAACTATCCTGCATGTATTCCTCTACCAGCTCATCCTGATTCTTCACAGGTTTGTAGGTGATTTGGATATTTGCACCCATATCCGGGTAATTCACATCAATCCAGTAACGCTCCGTAATCCAGGAATCGTGATTTTGTATCTCAGCGTATTTAGAATGCTCGAAAGAGTATGGAAAGGTATCAGGTAAAGACACGTATTCATGAGGAGGCAAATCAATTCGATTATATCCTTTTGGTTTTGGTAAATAGGTGGTGCTATTTCCACAAGAGGTCACCAATACAACAGATATAATTAAGAGTACTTTATTCATTTGCATAGAATCAATCTTCAAATTCTGGTCCTTCTTTCATGCCTGGGTTGATAAATACCCGTACCCGTTTGATTCTTTTTTGATCCACAGCCACTACAGTGAATAGGAATTGGCTGAAAGCGATTTTTTCTCCCGCATTAGGCAACTTAGAATGAATCTCCAAAAGTAGACCACCTAAAGATTCACTTTCGCCTTTTACTTCATCAAACACATCGGGCTCAGCATCGATGATTTTACAAAAATCATTGAGTGACGTTTTACCTTCAAAAACATACGTATTTGGATCCAGTTTATTGTAGGCTACATCTACATCATCATCGAACTCATCGTTAATTTCTCCAACGATTTCCTCAATCACATCTTCCAGCGTGATCAGCCCTGACGTACCTCCGTATTCATCTACCACAATGGCCATGTGGATTTGTTTTTCCTGAAAATCCCGAAACAAATCATCTATTTTTTTACTTTCTGGCACAAAGAACCCTGGACGTAGAAGTGTTTGCCATTTAAAGTCTTCCTCTTTTTCCAGGTGTGGTAACAGGTCTTTGATATACAAGAGGCCTTCCACCTTGTCGATGGTTTCATTATATATCGGAATTCGGGAATATCCAGTTTTGTTGATCGTATCCATCAGCTCATGAAAGTCTGTGTCTACATCAATGGCAGTAATGTCCATTCTGGATTTCATGATCTGCTTCACAGATAAAGTGCTGAAGTTCACAATTCCTTTCAGCATATCCTTTTCCTCGTCACTCACCTCTTTGTTGGCCGTCAGTTCCAGTGCCTGATTGATTTCTTCCACAGAAAGGTTATATCCTTTTCTTTCGATTCTCCGTTCGATGATGTTGCTCAATGACATTAAGAACCACGAAACAGGTCTGAGAATTTTATCAGAAAAGAAAATCAAGCGAGCAGTCATTCTGGCAAAAGCCATACTATTATGACCAGCATATACCTTTGGTACGATCTCTCCAAAGAAAATGATAAGTATAGTGATAGACACTGTCAAAACAGCGATCACAACTCCTCCGGCATCTTTACTACCTACTACTTGCCAGGTGGCAAAAGTGGAAATAGTGACGATGAAAATATTGACCAGATTATTCAGGATCAGAATATTGGCCAATAGCCTTTTAGGATCTAGAATTAATTGAGCGATTAACTGATCGTTTTTGAGTTTTGAGTCCTTGCTTTCCTGAATCTGATCGTGTGTCAATGAAAAGAACGCCACCTCGGAGCCTGAAATCAGACCGGACATTAACAGTAGCACCAGAATTCCCAATCCATTAAGTAAATAGAAACTGATTGGGAGCTGAATAATAGCTAGTAAAACCGAGGGGAGTGGGTCGTCTATAACCGTTTCCAAATACTTGAAATTATGTTAAACATTAGAATGGTAGATCATCTGTAGCACTTTCCTGGGAGAAAGAGCTGTCGCCACTAGCACTACTAGATGCTGTTGATTCGTTTCTTGTAGAACCCATTGGTTCTTCTGATGGTGGTGGAGGCACATTACTACCGCCGCCCGAAGAACGGCTGCCGAGCATAGTCATGTTGTCACCCACGATTTCAGTTGTATACCTGGTGACACCATCTTTTTCCCATGATCTGGTTCTTAACTTACCTTCTATATATACCGAATCTCCTTTGTGTAGGTATTTTTCGGCTACTTCTGCCAAACCTCTCCAGAGTACAATGTTGTGCCATTCGGTCTGCTCTCTACGTTCTCCAGAAGTACGGTCCTTGTATGTTTCAGAAGTAGCTATAGAAAAACTAGCTACTACTGCCCCACTTTCCAGGTGTCTTACTTCCGGGTCTCTGCCAAGATTCCCAACTAATATTACTTTGTTTACTCCAGCCATGGATTAAAAATAATTTAAAAACTTATTCGTTGCAAGTGATTACTTATCACCTTAGGAACTGGCAAAGATAACACTTCTTCGCGGCTATAGATATTGAAGTTCAATTCTTTGGCCAATTCATGGAATTCTTCTTCAGAATTGACTGCTACATGATGAAACCGTACCCATAATCTGCGATGTGTTAGTAGATGTTTGATACTCTCGCTTGATTGAGTGATTTTGGCAGATTGGTATTTTTTAATCCATGGGTTTGTGGTGCCTGTTTGACCAGCGATAATCGATGGGAATTCGTAAAGGCCATGCCAGATGTTTTCGGACCTTCTTTTCATTAGAAACAGACTATCAAACTGGGCAATATAATAATCGATAAACTGCTCTTTTACTTTCACTTTTTTTGATTTGACAGGCAGTACGGTTTGCTTATCATTCTCATAGGCAAAACAGGAAGTGCGAAAAACACATTCCGCACAAATGGGCTTGGGTGCGCAGACTGTAGCTCCAAATTCCATCATTGCCTGATTGAAAAGATCAGGTTGATCATGATCAATCAAATCCTCCAATATTTCTATAAAAAATTTTCGATTTTTGGCTTCAGCAATATCCTTTTCAAGGCCAAAATGCCGGGCGATAAAACGGAATACGTTTCCATCCAGTACAGGTGTGACTTCATTAAAACATATGGAGGCTATCGCAGCGGCAGTATAGGGACCCACCCCTTTTAGTTTGATAAGTCCCGAATAGCTATTTGGAAACTTGCCTTTCAACTCTTCAGATACGTACCTGGCTGTAGCATGAAGGTTGCGGGCACGAGAGTAATATCCCAACCCTTCCCAGGTTTTCATTACTTCCTGCTCGCTTGCAGAAGCGAGAGCATGAACCGTTTCGAATTTATTGACAAATGACTCATAGTATGGTAGTCCCTGATCTACTCTGGTTTGTTGCAGAATAATCTCAGATAACCAGATGAAATACGGGTCTTTGGTTTTTCTCCAGGGAAGGTCTCTCTTAACCTTTGAGTACCAATTGATTAAGTCTTGAGTGAAAAGCGTAGATGCTGCGATAAGTCAGTGATTTAAAAATCGTTTTTAGTTTTTTATTTTCATTGACAAAACTAAATTTGACGCCTCAAAAATGATAGATCATTCATAAAATAAAATAATTGTGACTAAAGCCGATGTAATAAACGAGATATCTGAAAAGACAGGTATTGATAAAGCAGATGTACAGGTAAGTGTAGAGGCGTTTTTTTCCGTAGTGAAAAATGCTATGGCCGATGGAGAGAATATATACGTGAGAGGCTTTGGTAGCTTTGTAAACAAGAAAAGAGCTCAAAAAATTGCGAGAAATATCTCGAAAAATACGGCGATTGTTATTGATGAGCACTACGTTCCAAGTTTTAAACCGTCTAAAATTTTTGTTGAGAAAATAAAGAACAGCAAGAAGCTGAGCTAATTTTCTACCCATCCATTTATCGATGCGAATGCTGGTTTCATACTTGATTTAGTTGAGGCGGGAATAGTTTGATTCCTCTTGTTCAGTGAGTTAAGCATAGGATAAAAACAAAAAGTTATTATCTTTGCGGACTATTTCACTAAGGGGCATTCCTTTGGATCAAATCGAATCGTTTGCTTAACGTGGAATAATGCGGGTTCGTGATACCCATGGAGTGAAAAGAACAATTAGGTTCGTTTCTTGAAAACGACCTTTTACATAATATTTTAAAACATTTAAGTAACTAAAACAACGAGATTATGCCTTGCGGTAAAAAAAGAAAAAGACATAAGATTGCTACTCACAAGAGAAAGAAAAGACTCAGAAAAAACAGACACAAGAAGAAGTAATTGACATTCACATCTTAATTTGAGTAACAGTGAGTAATGAACTTATAATCAACTCAACTCAAAAAGGATGTCGAATTGCCCTTCTAAAAAACAAACAACTGGTTGAATTCCATCAGGAAGAAGATGGAAATAGATTCAACGTTGGGGACATATATTTAGGTAGTGTAAAGAAAGTAGTTCAAGGCCTGAATGCAGCTTTTATAGACATTGGTTATGAAAAAGATGCCTTCTTACACTACTTAGATCTAGGTCCGCAGGTCCAATCTCTCAACAAGTTTACCAAACTGGCACTCACCCGTAGCAACACGAGTGCGAAGTTGACTGGTTTCAAACATGAGCCAGACATCAATAAGCTTGGTAAAATCAGTCAGGTTCTTACCAAAAACCAGAAAATACTGGTTCAGGTGGTGAAAGAACCTATTTCTACAAAGGGGCCTCGATTATCATGCGAGTTGTCGTTAGCCGGAAGATACCTGGTGTTGGTACCGTTCTCAAATGCGGTAAATGTATCTAAGCGAATAGGTGATTCCAATGAAAGAAAGCGATTGAGCAGGTTGATCAGTTCGATCAAACCTGAGAATTTTGGAGTCATCATCCGCACTGTAGCGGAAGGAAAAGACGTCAAAGAACTGGACAAGGATCTCACGAATCTGATGCAGATCTGGACGGATGGTGTCAAAAACCTGAAGAAAGCTAACCCTAGAGACAAAGTCATTGGAGAAATGAATCGCGCAAATTCTATACTGCGTGATGTCTTAAACGAATCCTTCGATAACATAGTAGTCGATGAACGGGAGCTTTATGATGAGATCAAAAGCTATCTGGTCAAAATCGCTCCTGAAAAGGAGAAGATTCTGAAGCTTTATCAGTCTCGGGTAAAAGCATTTGAGGCTTTTAGCATTGAAAAGCAGCTGAAAATGTCTTTCGGAAAGTCAGTGAGCATAGCCAATGGAGGTTATTTGATCATTGAACATACCGAAGCTCTTCACGTGATTGATGTCAATAGTGGGAATAAATCCAATCAGGAAGATAACCAGGAAACCACAGCACTTAAAGTGAACTTACAGGCTGCTGAAGAAGTAGCTCGTCAGTTGCGCTTGCGTGATATGGGTGGAATCATCGTAGTGGATTTCATTGATATGCGCCGAGCGGAGAACCGCAAGAAAGTGTACGACCGCATTAAGGAAGTGATGAAAGATGATCGCTCTAAACATACGGTACTGCCTCTTTCAAAGTTTGGTTTGATGCAGATCACTCGCCAGAGAGTAAGACCAGAACTGAATATTGCCACTCGTGAAGTATGTCCTGCTTGTAATGGAACAGGTCAGATTTCTGCGGCAATTTCAATAGCTGATGAGGTGGAAAAAACCATCGATCATTTGTTGACGGCACAGAACGAAAAGAAAATCACAGTCACGCTTCATCCATATATACACGCTTATTTTACCAAGGGGATGATTTCCAAAAGGTTCAAGTGGTATATGAAATACATGAAATGGGTGAATTTGATTGAAGACAATTCTCTTGCACTGACTGAATATTCAGTATTAAATGGTCAGGGGGAATTGATCGAAACCTAAATTTTATTAGGTCATAAATGATAGTAAAGAGCTGCCCATGGGTAGCTCTTTTTGTTTAAAGCAATAGTAGCAAGTCACTACTTCTCAGACTAGCCTTGTTACTACTGGCTAACTACACTTAGCGTACCGCTATTAATACTAATGAGTAGAAAATCCCTCATAACTAGCGATTGACAAAGCGCTGAATGATAGGTCATCTTTGCATCACTATTTAGAATTAATCTAAATAAAGAATGCAAAAAATACTACTCTACATATTGATCTGTTTATTCCTTCACGATTTTGCTCTAGGGCAAATCATGAAAGGTCAGGTGCAAGATGAGCAGGGACAATTTATTCCGGGAATTACAGTAAAGGAGAAGGGAACTCATAATGGAGCCATAACAAACTATGAGGGACGTTTCTCAATTGAGTTTACAGGTTTACCCACTACTTTAATTTTTCAAGCTGTAGGGTTTCAGCGGTATGAAAAGAAGATTGAGAATGTGAATTCTCTTATAAAAATCGTCTTAAATGAAAGTACTACTGAACTAAATGCTGTTCAGATTCTAGGCAAGTCTCAGGCACGGGAAATCAAGGAGCAATCCTTTGCTGTGGAGGTGGTTGACTCCAAGAACTTTAAAAACTTATCGACCAATGCAAATGATATTCTAGGAAAAATTTCGGGTGTAAATATTAGACAATCTGGAGGGCTTGGTTCACAGTTTTCAGTATCTCTCAATGGTCTTTCCGGTAACCAACTCCGACTGTTTATGGATGGTGTACCAATGGACTATTTCGGGTCATCATTGTCCCTTAATAATTTTTCCGCAAACCTGATTGACCGAATTGAGGTCTACAAAGGTGTGGTACCTGTGCGTCTTTCTTCTGATGCATTGGGCGGAGCGATCAACGTAGTGACAAGTAAACACGGAGGTTCATTTCTAGATGGATCTTATTCCGTTGGTTCATTTAATACACATATCGCTTCTTTCAACGGACAAATTCGTCATCAAAAGACTGGATTTACCGCTCGGTTCAAGTCTTTTTACAATAGGTCAGATAACAACTACAAAGTACCGGTGTACCTTGTGGATTTTGAAACGGGTAAACAAGAGAAAGAAGAGACCTGGGTTGCGCGATTTCATGATGCCTATCAAGCTAAAATGAGTTGGATTGAAGCCGGTTTCACGAACGTGCGTTTTGCCGATCAACTGATGATTGGAGTTTTATATTCTGAGAATGATAAGCAATTACAACAGCCAGCAAACGCTGTGGGTCAGGCCAAAATCCCATATGGTAATGTGACCAATCAGGAACAAAAGGTTATTTCCAATTTCACCTTCAATAAAACTGGGTTATTAAATGACAAAGCAAGTTTTCGTAGTTATTTCGTTGGTGTTTTTTCTCATAATACTTCCTCTGATACGAGTAGTTATCGGTATGATTGGTTTGGAAATAAAGAATTAAAATCCAATACATCGACAGGAGAAATAGAGAACCGAAAAACTCTCCTGAACCTACATCTGAAGAATTACCTGGCAAATGTCAATGGCGAGTATCTCTTCACTCCTAATCATATCCTATCGGTCAATTATAGCCTGAATCACATGGAGCTTGAAGGAAATGATCCTTACAAAGCTCAAAATGACACGCAGTTCAGCAGACCAAGTACTGTCAATAAGCAAGTTATTGGAGCTTCTTACACACAGTCATTTTTTAGCCAAAAGCTTAAGAATACTTTCTTTACTAAACTCTATCAATATCACGTCGCTTCATTGGAAACCAACTATCAGGGTACTGAAGTGACTGCATTTGATGAGTCTAAGCAGAGTATTGGTTTTGGAGTATTGTCTACTTTGCTGATCAAGAAATTTCAATTCAAAGTTTCTTTTGAAAATGCAACAAGGTTTCCTGAGCTGATTGAGCTGTTTGGTGATGGTCTCAATTTTATCCCAAACCCGACCCTTCTTCCTGAGCAAAGTAACAACTATAATCTAGGTGTCATCTATAATTCTCGGGCACAAAATCTTCTAGAAATATCTGTCAATGGATTTGTGCGAGATGCCGAGGACTTTATTCTCACTCAGGTACAAGGGATCAAGGCATTTCATGTCAACAATGGAAAAGTGCTTGCAAAAGGAGTCGATTTATCAGCCCAATATCATTGGAAAAACGCCCTAATGTTTTCATTGAATGGCACCTACTTAGATAAAAGAGATAACAATCAATGGCGGAATGGTCAGGAAGGAGTTGCTAATTCTCAATACAAAATACGGGTTCCAAATGAACCGTATTTATTTGGAAACTTAAGGGTTTCCTATCGCAAAGAAGGGTTGATCAAATCTTTGGACAATTTCTCAGTTTATGTTATTCAGAACTTTACCCACGAATTTTATTATCGATGGCAAAATCTAGCCAGTAAGGACAAAGGCACGGTACCTGATCAGTGGACTTCAAACCTCGATTTTGTATACAGTATTCAGGAAGAGCGGTACAATTTTTCATTTGGTATCGCCAACCTATGGGACGCTAAAGTCTATGACAATTTTCAGCAACTGCGCCCTGGTAGAACATTCAATTTCAAAGTCAGATATTTTATCAAATAACAATCAATAAAAATGAAAAGATTAATAGTAATGATAGCATTTGCAAGTACTGTGTTACTCACAAGTTGTGGCGAAGATGATAGTGATATGAAGAGTACATCAAATGCCAAATATTTTGTGGGTATTGAAGCGGCTACAGATCCTGCCACTGATGTATTGGCGATCGCAGCATCAATCACTGAAGGAGAAATTTCGCCAGTGGGAAATGGTTTTGAGCAAACTGCATGGATGACATTTTTGCAAGGAAAGGATCAGATTTTTGTGTCCGGATATACGTCTGCTCCTGAGCTTACCAGTTATGAACTATTTGATGGAGAATTAGTAAAGGGTGAGAGTTTATTCCTGGATCAGACACCATATGCTTATGATATTGTGGATGAGAGTAACATGGTTATCATTAGCTCGCCAAGGTCGGGGTTTTCGGAGAAGAAAATCTATCATATTGATACAGACAATATGTCGATTATCAATTCGGTAGAGAGCAACTTTGGAAATCTGGAAGCAGACAGCCTTCTGGCCTTCCCCACAGATATGAAGGTCAGAGGAGATAAATTATTCATTTCCTATTATCATATTCATGGCGGAGGTAGTTTTTCTACACCATCATCTAATGTTGCCCGTGTTGCCATATTTAGTTACCCCAATTTGGAATTTGAAAAACTGATTTCTGATGATCGAGCAGCGAATATTGGTAGATATTATGGTCACAATGCATTGGAAATAGATGAAAACGGTGATATCTACACCTTCTCTTCTTCTTCTTTGGCATGTGGATATGCACCAGTCCCAGAGAATAACTCAGCCATTTTGAGAATTAGAAACGGAGAAACTGAATTTGATCAGGACTACTATGTGGATTTTGAAACCTTAAGTGGAGGATTCAAAATCAATGATTTGCTCTATGCAGCCAATGGGAAAGCAGTGGTGCGCGTGGTAAAAGAGGATGAAACCGATGCAGCTTATTTGTGGGCATCTTATGCTCCTACTTCGGAGAATCCAATCCTTGAGACAGCCGTCATCGATTTGTATAATGAGTCTTTCACCTTAATGGATATGCCAAATGGTGGAGGAGGATGGAATACTGCTCATTTGGTGGATGGTGGCACGGTGTATTTGGGAGTGAGCAACAGCTCATTTGCCGGGATCTACGTGATCGACACACAAAGTGAGGTAGCTATAGAAGGAGCAAGCATCGATGGGAATTACGCAAAGGGCATCCTAACACTCCAGTAGATTGCTCAATATCTATCATGTGGGCATCCAAAGCCGTGCCCACGTACTTTCTAAAGTTAAAATTCTTCAAAATTGACCTTTAAAAAAATAGTCAGGAAAATACACCTGTGGCTGGGTCTGACCTCTGGTATAGTGGTTTTTATAGTGTCGATTACTGGTTGCCTTTGGGTATTTCAGAAAGAAATTAAGGATCTTCTGGAACCGACGCTACAGGTAGCCGCACAGGACGAACCATTCATTTCCTTAGCAGAAGCACGAGAAAATGCCCGGAGAGTATTTCCTGAAAGAGAGATTCACGGCACAATCGTAAGGCATGCCACAGACCCAATGCAAGTCGTTTTCTACGAAAAGGAACCAGAATTCTATCAATCAGTATTTCTCAACCCCTACTCAGGAGAAGTATTAAAAATAGAAAATCATCGCAGTGGATTCTTTTCTTTTATTCTCAAGGGGCATTTGTATCTCTGGCTTCCGAAAGAAATTGGTCATGAGATTACGAGATACGGTACCATGGTTTTTGTAATCATGCTGATTACTGGTTTGATTCTCTGGTGGCCAAAAAGCAGGAAAAGTTCAAATCAACGACTGTCTTTTCTTTGGAAACCTTCGACAAGCTGGCGAAGGAAAAACTTTGATATTCACAGCATTGTGGGATTCTATTCATTCCTTTTGGTTCTCATCATTTCATTTACGGGATTGATGATGGCTTTTAATTGGATTGGATATTTGACCTATATGGCCTGGGGTGGAGAAAAGTCTCCACAGTTTATCATTCCAGATAATAAAGAGATTGGCGAGAAAAGCAGAATGGATGAGTTGTATCCTTTACTGGCGGCTAAATATCCAGAATATGATGAGCTTGAGTTTCACTATCCAAAGTCCGATACTGCTTCCATTTATGTAGAGCTTTCGAGCCAATCTGGCGTTTACTACAATGCTGATTTTCTTTTTTTCGATCAGTATTCCCTCGAGGAAATAGGTACTGCCAGCATCTATGGGAAATATACTGAATCGGGCTTGCCAGAGAAAGTTATTCGTACCACATACGACATGCACATAGGAGCTATTCTTGGGCTACCGGGTAAAATTCTTGCATTTTTTGCCAGCCTTGTTGCTGCAAGCTTACCCGTGACAGGTTTTTTGATATGGTGGGGTAGGACGAATAAGAAAGAGTATAAAACGCATTCAAGAGACTCAAAAAAACAAAAAGTCTCTAAACCAAAATATGCCTGAGGTTGATTTGAATTGATGTTATGCGTGAGCGTCCAATTCACTATATCTAGTGATTACTAACCAGCTGTAGTGATATTTTATTTTGCCTATTGCTAGCGATTGACAGCTGATCAAAGTCGGTTCATCTTTGTGCTTATTTAGAATGAATCAAAATAACAGTCAATCAAAACTAGCATGTTGAATAAACAACTCTTTATAGCCCTGATAGCATCCGTCCTCATTTGGAGCTCCTGTACAGAGGATGATGATGCCAATCCGAAACTAGATATTCCTCAATCTTACGAGTTTGAACGAAATGGTGCGTCTTCTGTGGATTACAGTGGCCAAATTGCCCGACTCGATATGTTGGCTGAACTGAAAGCATATATTGCTACAGCCAACGATAGCATGGCATTAGATGCACAAATACTCCTCGATATGTTCGCGAATGAAAACAACCCCTTTGATGAAGCGGCATTGAATGAAAGCGGCAAGCGACTGGAAGACAAGACATTTTTAACAGATGTCAATTATTATAAAAATGTGTTGAACTCTGCTGCTACTGCAAGTCAGGCAGTGACAGAAGCGTCGGAAGGAACAGCCGGTCTTATTGCCAGGAGTGCGACCAGAGTGATATTGGTCAATGAAAAAGGACATGAGTACACACAGATTGTTGAGAAAGGGCTCATGGGAGCGACATTCCTCAATCAGATTTATAATGCCTATCTCACAGATGCCAAAACAGGTGCTGACATTGATAATGTAACGATAGTAGAAGGGAAGAATTACACCACGTTAGAGCATCATTTCGATGAAGCATTTGGGTATTGGGGTGTGAATGTAGATTTTGATCCTCAGGGCGAAAATCGCTTTTTAGGGAATTACACGCTGGGAAGAGAAGGGTTCACTGAAGCGGCAGATGCATTGAGAGCCGCATTCCTGACCGGGAGAACTGCGATTGTTAACAGTGATTTTGAAACGCTTGACGCTCAAAAGGACATCATTTATGAGCAGTTTGAGATAGCAGTGGCAGCTACTGTGATTCATTATATCAATGAGTCAATTACAGACTTGAACAATGCGGAAATAGGAAACCTTTTTCACCATGCTTCTGAGGGATATGGTTTTGCACTTGGTTTGAAATACAATCCATATAAAATGATTACCGACACACAGTACGACGATTTGGTAAATAGTGGTTTCGGTACTGATGGCAATTTCTGGGATATGTCTGTGGAGTCATTAAACAACGCAAAAAACATCTTGATTTCAGCTTACCCTTCGTTAACTGATATCGCAGATGATTTGTAATTGATAAATTCCTGTCATTTCTTATTTAGAATAAATATAAATAAGCAATTTTGCAGTCCATGAAAAAGTTAGGTTTAGGAATAGTAATTGCTGGAGCAACCGTACTTCAAGCTTGTACTTCAGG
Source organism: Bacteroidia bacterium (assembly GCA_030425425.1). GTDB lineage: Bacteria > Bacteroidota > Bacteroidia > Cytophagales > Cyclobacteriaceae > Marinoscillum. Next base: position 61,179 of record JAUIAO010000004.1, read on the forward strand.
TAATGATTTGCTGGACAAGATGAATGATTTTGATCAGGGGCCCATGTTAGAAAACATAGGTTCTTCCATCATTTTACCTGCATACCAGTCACTGGCAAAGGAATCTGAAAGTCTGGACGTGGCTATTCAAAGTTTGGTTTCTGGTCCTTCCGAAGAAAACCTCATAGCTGCTCGCACCGCCTTGAAATCAACTCGGCTGGCATGGCAGGCTTGCACTCCATATCAATTTGGGCCAGCGGAATCCATCAATTTGTCTGGCGTACTGAATATCTATCCCGTAGATACCCTACAAATTGAAAATAATATTGAATCAGGATCTTATGATCTTACTACCATATCTAATGCAGATGCTCGTGGGTTTCAGTCTTTAGGATATCTTCTTTATACTCCAGGTCTGACGGATGCTGAGATTGTTTCATCTATAACCGCCAATAGAGGACGATACCTTCAGGATATTGCAAATGAAATTGCCTTAGCCAGTGCCACTGTCTATCAGGAGTGGAATGTGCAAGGAGGCAATTATCTGGCGGAATTTACGAGTGAGGATGCTTATGGGGTGAATGTAGGTAGTTCTGTTGGTAAGCTTGTCAATGCAATGAATAAGGACTTTGAGCGCAATAGCCGCGATGGAAAAATAGGAATTCCTGTAGGGATTCGAACCTTGGGTGAGCCAGTTTTTCATGCAATAGAGGCTTATTATGCGGGTTATTCAGTGGAACTACTCCAGGCTAATATTGATGCTTATCATAAGCTCTACGAAGGAAATGATAATGTGGGAATAGAGGAATACCTGAAAGCAATACAGGCAACAACTACAGACAACACAGACCTGTCTGAAAAAATAAATGCTCAGTTTTCATCCATTGAAACAGCTGCAAATGCACTATCCGATCCATTAGTGGAACAGATCGAAAACGATAAAACTGCCGTAGAGTTGGTGTTTGCCGAAATGCATCGGTTGGTAGTCATGTTCAAAACCGAAATGGCTTCTTCTATGGGAGTAGTAATCACTTATCAGGACAATGATGGGGATTAAAACAGATGTTCTCAACTAGCTAATGAACTTTATCAATCATACCATGAATAGAAAGGTTACTATCGCTCCGTTAGTAACCTTTCGGATTTTATTTGGTATGCTGATGCTTGCCTCCATGATTCGATTTTGGGCCAATGGATGGATTGAAGAATTATATATCGAGCCTACTTTTTATTTTCCGTTCATAGAAGGTGTCAGACCTTTTCCGGGAATAGGAATGTATGTCGTTTTTGCTGTAATGATGCTAGCAACAGTGCTAATCATTATTGGTCTTTTCTATCGCTATGCCATCTCTGCATTTTTTATCCTATTCACGTATGTGGAACTCATCGACAAGACAAATTACCTCAATCACTATTACTTCATCAGTCTGATCAGTTTTCTGATGATTTTCATTCCTGCTCACAAAGCGTTTTCATTGGATGCGCGCATCAAAGGAAGTGAAACCAGCGAAGTGCCGGTGTTGTATCTCAATATTCTTCGCTTACAAATGGGAATTTTGTACTTTTTTGCCGGCATTGCCAAAATCAACTCAGAATGGCTGCTCAAGGCGCAGCCTTTAAAAATGTGGCTTTCGGCGAATGTTTTCCAGCCAATCATTGGGCCACTGTTTCGATACAAAATCACAGCGTATATTTTTAGTTGGTTTGGAATGATTTACGACATCACCATTCCATTCTTTCTGTCATTCAGAAAGACCGTTTACACCGCTTACTTATTTGTTATTGGTTTTCATTTTATTACGTGGTGGATGTTTCCGATTGGAATGTTTCCATGGATTATGATGGTGATTACCACGGTGTTTTTTCCGGCAGGTTTTCACGAGAGATTACTTGGTGGACTGAAAACATTGGTAGGGTGGAATCGAGTATCCGGCACCAGGGTAGATCACATTACTCCGATTTATAAGGTATTGATTACGGTTTTTTTCTTTTTCCAATTATTGCTTCCAATGAGATACCTTTTATATCCCGGAAATCTGTTTTGGACAGAACAAGGCTATAGATTTTCATGGCGAGTAATGCTGATGGAAAAGGCCGGGAGCGCTACTTTTTATGTGCGTGATAAGGGTGCAGATCAATCGATTTTGGTGTCGAACTATGAATTCCTCACTCCACAACAAGAAAAAATGATGGCGACACAACCTGATATGATTGTGCAATTCGCTCACTATTTGGAAGAGGTTTATAAACTCAAAGGCATGTCTGATCCTGTCGTTACCGCTGATGTACTGGTTACCCTCAATGGACAGCCTGCTCGTACGTTTATTGATCCTCATATTGACCTAACTAAGGTCGAAAATAATTGGAAGAACAAAGACTGGATATTGGAATATGAATAAGTGGATGTTGATTTTGTGGGGAAGTATTTGGGTAACAGCCAGTTTTGCACAGCAACTAAAGGGAACTGTCAAAGATGAAAATGGCCGGCCAATAGACGCCATGATTTTCGTAGATGGAACAAATATCAAAACTCAGACTACATCGAATGGCACTTTCGAAATAGAAAAAGTAAAAATTGGCAACTATAAGGTAGTTGCTTTTGCTCCCGGACTGGAAACGAACTTTGAGGAGGTCACTTTTACTGAGGATAGCCAGCATGAGCTTAATTTCATCCTTCGAGAAATGGTGACTGAATTGTCTGAGATCACTGTGGAGGATAAGCGCGATGAGGAATTGGGTATTGGGTGGCTGGAATCCGTAAGTGGTGCGGCTATCTATGAAGCCAAGAAGACAGAACTGATCAAAGTAGATAGATTGATAGCTAATACTGCGGCCAATGTAGGGCGGCAAGTTTATTCAAGAGTACCAGGACTCAATATCTGGGAAAATGACGGAGCTGGCATCAATCTGGGTATTGGTGGGCGAGGTTTGAACCCAAATCGTACTTCTAATTTCAATGTTCGGCAAAATGGATATGACATCTCTGCAGATGCTTTGGGGTACCCGGAAAGCTATTACACTCCTCCTGTGCAGGCTTTGGAAACCATTGAGATTGTAAGAGGAGCTGCCGGCCTGCAGTATGGTACCCAGTTTGGTGGCATGCTCAATTTTCAATTCAAAGAGGGTCCTAAAGACAAAAAAATCGAACTGAATTCTACCAATACCTACGGGTCTTTCGGTTTATTCAATTCTTTCAACAGTCTAGGTGGGACAGTAGGAAAATTGAATTATTACTCCTTTTACCAGTATAAAACCAGCAAAGGCTGGCGACCCAATTCACAGCAGGAACAGCATATGGCATTTGGGTCTGCTACTTACAGTTTCACTCCCTTTCTGGATGTGAAAGTAGAGCAAACATATATGACCTATCTGGCGCAGCAGCCGGGAGGCTTGACCGATTTTGAGTTTTATCAGGATCCCGGTCAATCAAAGCGAGAAAGAAATTGGTTCGATGTGGGTTGGAGTCTGACAGCCATGGAGTGGAACTACCGGGTAAATACCAGATTGAAATTTAATAACAGGACCTTTCTGCTGTCTGCCAATAGATATGCAGTGGGAAATCTTGGTAGAATTGATCGCCCTGATGACATGGAATCTACGAGAAACCTTCTTAAAGATGAGTATCACAACTGGGGGAATGAGTTTCGATCTATTCTACATTATACATTGTTTGGTCAGAAATCAGTTCTGCTAATCGGCAATCGCCTATATTTTGGGAAGACCTTTCGTGAGCAGGGAACTGGTACAGCTGATTCTGGTCCGGATTTTAATTTTGCTACTGCTGATGGTGTAGCTGATGATTCTGAATTCACCTTTCCAAGTAAGAATGTTGCGTTTTTTGCCGAGAATATTTTCAATCTTGCTCCTAAGCTCAGCCTCACTCCCGGCATTCGCTATGAATATATCAGCACTGACGCAAAGGGCTTTTACCATGATCGGAGTGAAGATCTGGCTGGAAATGTGATCTATGATTCTCTGATTAGAGAAGACAAAAAGAAGCCTCGTTCTTTTGCCTTATTAGGCCTGGGGGCCAGTTATAAACATGGTTCTCTTTTGGAAGTTTATTCCAATTTTTCTCAGAATTTCAGAGCTATCAATTTCAACGATATCCGAGTAGATAATCCTTCTTTGGAAGTGGATGAAAATATTGGTGATGAGAGAGGATATAATATCGATCTTGGGATCAGAGGGGCCGAAGAAGGGGTATTTAGATATGATGTTTCCTTATTTTATTTATCATATCGAAATAGGATTGGCAACATCCTACGAACAGAACCAGACCCCCGTTTCAATTACTTATTAGACAGAACTTTTCGCTACCGAACCAACATTGCGGATGCGGGCATTTTTGGGGTGGAGATTTTTGTCGAAGGTGAATTGCTAAGATTGATAGGTAAAAAAGAAATTAAAAATCATTCTTTAAAAGGCTTTTTGAATTTTGCGGCAATTAGGTCAGAGTACCTGAATAATGACGAAACAGGTATAGAAGGCAATCAAGTGGAGTTAGTGCCACCAGTCAATATCAAATCAGGGTTGACATATAAATGGAATGACCTGGGTATTTCTGCACTTTATTCATTTGTGCGGCAACACTTCTCTGATGCTTCCAATGCAGATAGTACCCCACCAGTGCCGACAGCAGTAGAAGGGATCATTCCATCCTATTTCGTGGTAGACTTATCGGCAAGTTACAAGTTCAATTTCATAAAGTTTGAGGCTGGAATTAACAATCTGACCAATGAATATTACTTTACACGCCGAGCAGCAGGTTATCCGGGGCCTGGAATCATTCCTGCCAATCCGAGGAATTATTATGTAGGGATCGGGGTGAGGTTTTAGACAAATGTGCCAATTGTTACACTTTACGCAAACCTTGTAGTCTAGTTTAGCTAAAAAATTCAATTCATGTCATTCGAATTCAAACCAGTAGAGCTAGGACCAAAAGGGAAAGAGCAGAAGCGTCAGGATCGGTGGAAACATATCCAAAAGACTGTGATCTACATGGTGCTTGGCGCAATTGTGAGTCTGGTCATTCACTTCTTCATTAATGAGTGGACAATCAATACGCTACTTACAGACGAAATTACTAATCCAATATTCACGGGAGCTTTTATTGGCTTATTTATTACCAATAGTCCATGCTCTCGGGGCAAATGCTGATCACTTGGCTGTATTCCATATACATGTGATATGAGATTCTTTGATTATTTTACTTCATCAAGAAAAACCAATCATTCCAACTCCTACCTATATGAAGAATCTTCTTATCCTTATTACCGCGTTTATTGCACTTGGGTGTTCATCTACTTCTAATCAGGAAAGCGAATCACAGTCTCTTGCTACTCAGGTTGAGTTAAAGACCACTAAAGGGACCATCATTTTGGAGCTGTCTGATAAAACACCACTTCATAAGGAGAATTTTATCAAAATCGTCAATGAAGGATGGTTGGATAGCATGTTGTTTCATCGGGTATTGGAAGGTTTTGTAGTGCAGGCTGGTCAATATGATAGCCTGAAAATGGCAGGGATGGATTCTGCAACTATGGAATCAATGGATTATCGAGTGCCCGCAGAATTTGACACTTCACTTTTTCATAAAAGAGGTGCCTTGGGAGCAGCAAGAACGGGTAATCCCGAAAGAGCCTCTTCCTCATTGTCCTTTTATTTTGTACAAAGAGGTCCAAGAAAGGATAGCTTAATCGATACAGATGAAAAAAGGATCAATAGCTGGTTAAAGGACAATTACTTCGTGAATTCACCGGAAAATAAGAATTGGAAAGATTCCTTGCTGGCTTTGGAGGCTGCCGAAGAATGGGAGGGTTTTTATGCGCTTAGTGATACCATCAGCAAAATGGCTCAGACTTTAGAATTGGAACCATATGCGATCCCCGAACATCAGCGTGATGTTTATCGAACACTCGGTGGCACACCTCATTTAGATCAAAACTACACTGTGTTTGGAGAGGTTATTCAGGGAATGAACGTGGTGGACTCTATTGCAGCAGTGGAGGTAAATGCCGCGGGTCTTCCTGATCAGAATGTATATATTCTATCCGCGAGGATATTAGAATAGACAGATTATTCTGAAATGATATTTGGCTCGGCTTTTTGGGCGATATTATAGCCGAGGTATCCGCCTATCCCGGCCCCAACTATTGCAATCAGATAAGACTCCAGGCCTGCGCCAAAAATGATAGCACCTATTATCCCTCCGAGCAATTCAAACCCTAGCCAAAGGACAATCATAATGATGATGTATTTGGCTGGTTTTAGTCTTTTGGAAAGAGCTATTTCTCTGATGGTTTTTGATACTGATATGATGGCGATGATTTCTAGCATATGCTAAGCTATTATGGGTTTTTAGTAATAAATGAAGAGTAAACGTAGAAATTGGGATCAACCTTAAGAGTAGAAATATCCTTTACAGCAACATCCATAGATCGGAAATTCCAGCTCGTTTCTGGTGCTATTTCGTAAGTTTTCCCATCCAATTGAATTTTCACCGGCATGTCAAACCCTTCTATACAGTTGGACCATCGAAAAGCAAGGCGATCATGTAATACAAAATATTCCAATACCGGGACACGATAATCACGCAGATATTGATCAAAGAAATTAGACAACTCTAGATCGGACATTTCTGAAATGTAATTTTCTATTTGAGCGGTGGTGACAGTTTGATGATAGAAAGTTTTGTTTAATCCTCGCAGAATAGATCGCCATTTTGCATCATCATCGATCCATTGCCGCAAGGTGTGGAGGATGTTTGCTCCTTTATTATACAAGTCATCTCCCCTGTCATTCACTCCATATGCGCCAATCATCGGAGCTGAATTGTCAATATTGAATCGTAACCCTCGTGTATAAGCTTCACTGGCACTTTTTCCATACCAGTATTCTGTAAATAATGTTTCTGAATAGCAGGTGAAGCTTTCGTGAATCCACATATCTGCTACGTCCTGATAGGTAATGCTATTTGCAAACCATTCGTGGCCTGTTTCATGAACAATAATGTAGTCCCATTTCAGTCCATGCCCCGTCAAGCTACGGTCTCGCCCCAAATATCCCATCTGATATCCATTTCCGTAGGTTACCGAACTCTGATGCTCCATTCCCAGATACGGTGCTTCCACCAGCTTATAGCTGTCTTCATAAAAAGGATATGGCCCAAACCAATATTCAAATGCTTCAATAGTACGGCGCGCATCCGCGAAGTGCTCCTTTGCCTTGTCCAGATTGTAGGTCAATACATAGTAGACCATATCCAGTTTGCCCGCCTCTCCGCCGTAGAAGTCGTGAAATTCTACATAATCCGCCACGTTTAGATTGACGCCATAATCATTGATAGGGTTGGTTACAGTCCAGGTGTAAGTTTTCATGCCTCTACTGGATTTGGTTTTAGTGAGTCTTCCATTTCCGACTGCCATCAGGTTTTTGGGTACGGTATAGTGCTCGATGATTCCTCTGTCTGGTTCATCTGCAGGGTGGTCTTTGCATGGCCACCAAATACTGGCGCCTATTCCCTGGTTAGAAGTAGCGATGAAAAGATTGCCATTCTTATCTCTTGACCAGGAGAATCCACCATCCCATGGTGCGCGCTTAGCTTCCTGAGGGATTCCCTCATAATAGACGGTTATTTTTTGTTCGCTTCCTTTGGGTTGGTCATCTATCATGGTGACAAAATGAGCATTTCCCTCATGTCTAACTTTAAGCACCTTATCTCCCTGGACCACTTTAGTGATGTTCAAAGGTTCCTGAAGGTCAATCTGCATTTCTTTTGGTGAGCTGAGTACTTTGTAAGTGATCGTGTTTGATCCTGAAATGCTTTTTCTGGCAGTGTCCAGTTTTACACTCAGTTCATAGTGTTGTAAGTCCCACCAGCTTCTTTCAGGAGTGATTGACCCTCTGAGAGAATCTTGTCTAGTAAATGGTTGAGCGTACGAAAAGTGAACAACCCCCAAAATCAGGATCAACTGGACAATTGTTTTCATTTGATTGCAACAGATTCTTAATGAGGACTGAATATAACTAATAGTGATTAAAGTAATAACCGCGAATGACAAACTGCCTTAAGTTTAGCGAATATGAAGAGCAGAATACGGTTCACTACAAATAGAAAAAGCCCAATTCCGAGGTGTATCGGAACAGGGCTTAAATAAATTATTCGTTTAGCGAGAATTAAAGGGAAGTAGTACCCTTAGCTCTAGCTTTTTTGATTTCGTTGTAGATTCCGTTCTTGTTGATGTTTCTCAACATAGAGGCAGAAACGGTAATTGTTACCCATCTATCTTCTTCTGGAATATAGAATCTCTTCTTTTGAAGATTTGGATTAAATCTTCTTTTAACTCTATTATTAGCGTGAGATACGTTATTCCCAACTCTTGGCCTCTTACCTGATATTTCGCAAACTTTTGACATGATTTCACCGATTTTTGAAAACGGACTGCAAATATCGCAAAACAGACCATAAACACAAACATTCCCTTAATTTCTTTTCTTTTTATATGGGCAATGCTTGCAGCCATTGTTACAGCAATAGCCGCGTTTCAGGTGATACTTCTCAGTAAACACCATCAAGCCCTGTTGGTTATAATAATAGTCACCATCTTCTGGTGCATTGGTCTTAGGTTCGTGTGGCATCTCTGCGCGAAACTATTACTTTTGACTACCCCGACTCGAAGGAAGAAGGAGTAAATGTTAAAATACAAAGGTTAATATGACAACATCAACATCAAATACAAAAAGTCAGGAATTTATTTCACTCGAAAATGATCATGGCGCTCACAATTACCACCCGCTACCAGTAGTGCTCTCCAAGGGAGAAGGCGTATTCGTCTGGGATGTGGAAGGAAAAAAATATTATGATTTTCTCTCTGCCTATTCAGCTGTCAATCAAGGTCACTGTCATCCGAGGATTGTTAATACAATTAAGGAACAGGCAGAGACACTTACTCTTACCAGTAGAGCATTTTACAATGACGTTTTAGGTCCCTACGAGAAATTCATCACCGAATATTTCGGGTTCGATAAATTATTGCCAATGAACACGGGCGCCGAAGCTGTAGAAACGGCTATTAAAGTCTGTAGAAAGTGGGGATATGAGAAAAAAGGTGTAGCTGAAAATCAGGGATTGATCATGGTGTTCGATCAGAATTTTCATGGTCGTACTACCACCATCATTTCATTCTCCTCAGATCCTGATGCCAGAAATCACTTTGGGCCTTATACCGAGGGTTTTATCAAAGTGCCGTACAATAATCTGGAAGCAGTGAAAGAAGCTTTTGAGGAACATTCGGATATTGTAGGTGTTTTGGTGGAGCCGATACAGGGTGAAGCTGGCGTGATGGTGCCTGACGAGGGTTTCCTATCAGAGATTAATAGCATTTGTAAGGAACACAATGCACTATTCATGGCAGACGAAATTCAGACAGGAATAGGAAGAACCGGAGGTTTGCTTGCGGTTTGTGGGAATTGCACCTGTGAGGGACATTGTGAAAGACAGTCCACCTACGTGAAACCTGATGTGTTGATTTTGGGTAAAGCGCTTTCTGGAGGGGGATACCCTGTTTCTGCGGTTTTGGCGGATAATCATATCATGGATGTCATTACTCCGGGGACACATGGCTCTACTTTTGGCGGAAATCCTCTTGGAGCTAAAATAGCAATGACAGCACTGGAAGTGATCAGGGATGAAAAGCTGACTCAAAACGCAAGAAAGTTGGGTGAAGTATTTCGTGATAGAATGAATCAGCTGATTAGTAAAACAGATCTTGTAAAGCTGGTGAGAGGTAAGGGGTTGCTAAATGCGATTGTGATCAATGACACACCAGACAGTTCTACTGCTTGGGATATTTGTATGAAATTGAGTGAGAATGGCTTGCTGGCCAAACCTACCCACGGCAATATTATCCGATTTGCACCTCCACTAGTGATGACAGAAGAGCAGCTGCATGAATGCTGTGATATTATCGATAAAACTATTTTGGATTTTAAAAAGTAATGGAATTTTCAGAGGACAAAATACGCGAGCTGGAAAGCCAGCTCGCAGACCTCAAAGAATCTTTATTTCTTTCTCAGCAGGACGAAGAGCGTTGGAGAATCGAAAACATCGCTCTTAAAAACTTTGTCCAAAACATCTACGAGAGCTGTGAAGGCATGGAGGATACAGAATTGACCCTAGAAGAAGTTCTTCAAAACCTCAAAGAAAATATTCGAAAATTCGCCCGAGATCACAATATCAGGCTTTGATTAGAATTTGATGCCCAAATCCAATGAAACAATCGTCGACCTAAGATAAAGTTCTTCCTGAAAATCATAATCGACTTTGCTCAAAGTATTGAGTAAAGCCCGCTGATAGGTAATACTTCCGAATAGTGTGGTATTTACTCCTGCTCGGTATTCTACACCTCCTCCAAATAAAATGGATAAATCGATTGGTTTGAATTCGTCAATCAAATCATATTCTTCTTCTACCGGTTCGCTGAAGACCTGAATCTCAGGAGCCATTCCCACCTGAAAGAAGATTTTCATGTCTGGCTGGATTTCATTGGTAAATAGCTTCAAGGAAACCGGAATCTGAAGATAATTCAATCGATATTCCTGCGTTGGTTCATCAAAAGCTTTGGCAGTAGGTTGATCTGCTTCTGGTGTAGCAGTGAACGAAACCTGCTTAGGAACGAAAATCAGTCCTGTAGAGAGAAAGTAAGTTTCCGTAAGCTCATGATCATAGATTAGCCCAATGGAAAACTTAAAAGAAGATGCTTCTGGTTCCACATCGTAGAGTGTATCCACAAGGGATGAACGTGTAGATGATATCGCTGGCGAAAACTTCAATCCTAATTTGGACTGGCTGAAAGCGATCACTGAAAGAGAAGTAAATAGAACTATTAACCAAATTTTTCTCATGGGCGAAGTGATATGTCTATTTTTGTGAGCTTAAAATTAAGGTGTATGCGAGGAGTATTCATAACTATTCCATTTCTTTTATTGATTGGATGTGGATTTTCAAACTGTCCTAAAGATGGAGATATCAAAGCCCAACCGGTTCAAATCTCCGTAGAGCGATTGGAAGGAGAGCTTTTTGATAAACAAAATGCGGAGCAAATCGCTGGATTCTTGAATGATCATCGGTCGTTTTCTGATATATTTCTGGATGCTCGTCAATACCCTTCGGATTCTATATTGGCCAATCGAATTTATAAGCTTATTGATAACCCTTCGATAGATACATTATATGATGAAGCGGTATCTGCCTATCCCGATATGAGCATGATTAAATCTGATTTGGAAACAGCAATCGGAAAACTAAAAACTCTATACCCGGATACTAAAACGCCTAAGCTTCAGACTGCAGTTACAGGACTGTATAAAGACCTGTTTATCTCAGATTCATTGATTATCGTTGGTTTGGATTTCTTCATTGGAAAAGGTGCAACTTTTACACCGCGCGATATTCCTCAATATGTCCTGAGTCGATACAACGAAGAGCATCTTGCCAGCATCATCGTGAAATTTCTTGCAGGTCAGCAGGTAGCCAATGGAAAAACTGAAACCTTGCTTTCAGAGATGATTGATTTCGGTAAAACCTATTATTTGGCTAGCCGAATGTTACCATGTACACCGGATTCAATTCTACTCGGTTATACTCCGGAAAACATGAAACTCATCTATCAGAATGAGCACGTGATCTGGGCCAACCTATTGGAAAATGAGGTTTTGTACGAGACCAGCCATGTAATCAAGCGTAAATTCATAGGTGAGCGACCAAATGTCTATGAGATTGATGAGGAATGTCCGGGACGGATTGGTGCATGGGTAGGTTGGAGAATCGTAGAGCAATATATGGAGATCAATGATGTGTCGATCAAGCAACTGTTGGCCGATAGTGACAATGACAAAATTTTCAGGCTGTCAGGATATAAACCTCAGAGTCACTGATGCTTAATTGCTGCTCATTATTAAGGATTTTAATTAGTTTGTTTACCTGTAGGTTTTTGTCATAATACTTCTCCGCCAGTCCTTTGGATATATTCTGTGCTTTGCGCAGCAAGGCAGGATCATCCAGGTATACTTGAAGATTCATTAGGTATTCTTCCGGATAATCCGGGTCATGATAAAACCCACAATCATTTCTTTCCACAAGGTTGCGGACCCATCCACCAAAATTGAGTGTGATGAGCTTGCCGGCAGCCAGACCATCGAATAATTTGTTGGGACTTCCGGTATTGAGTATTTCCACATTTTCGAAAGAGATGTAAACAGCATCTTGTTTTTCCAATTCTTCTTTCACTTTATAGCTATTGCCAAAAGGCAAAACAGTCACATTTTTCAATCCTGATGTTTTGGACCGGATCGTTTCAAAATGTGCACCATCTCCCATCATGGTAATGTGCAGAGGTAGATTTTGGCTATTGGCCAATTGGGCAACCTTGACTAAAGAATTCAAATTATTAGCCGCACCAAATGTCCCGAAATACCCTATTTTAAAAGGATTGTGTTCTCCAAAAGACTGCATTTTGATGTTTGAATCAAAAAACTCATTATCAGACAAATTGGTAATAACATGGACCTTAGATCTGATATCTGAAGACTCAATATAGTTTCGGATTGCTGGGGAGAGAGCAATTACTTTTTCTGCTTCCGTGTAGCATTTGTGTTCAAATTGATAAAGCCAATTTTTAATAAGTCCACTCTTAATGGCTCCCATTTTGATTGGCGCATCTGGCCAGAGATCGCCTACTTCAAAATAGAATGGCAAATGATATCTAGACTTTAGTTTTAAAGCGATATACCCTGTAGTAAGCGGAGTGGTCATCACGTAGGCAAGGTCAAAATTGGTTGCAATTTTGCGCGCTTTACGAAGTGTTTTTTTCACAAAAGAGAAATAAGCCATGATTCTTCTGAGAAAACCGAAATGATTGGCGTAAGGAATTTTGAAATAATGAACTTTGATTCCATCTACATCTTTTGAACCATTGAACTGGTTATGTGCAGTGATCATGGTAACTTCATGCCCCTGATTAACCAGACCTTTGGCAAGGTGATATGATCTGGTGCATCCTCCTTCGTCAGGAGTTCTGAAATATTGATGTATGTATAGAATTTTCATGAACAAGTGTAAAGATTAGAAATGATTTTCGATACCGACAATTTCCAGAGTGTTTTTCGATCAACATTGCGCTTAGCCAAACATAATAGCTTAAAATGGTTATTAAGTTGGTTGTTATTGGTGGTGAATACCGTACTATTCGCTCAGATTGACAGCTCTCCAGAGGAAATATTGTACAATACCGCCAATCATATTGAGGTAGCTAAATATGAATTTGATCAGCGATATGAATACAAAATTTTAAGCTCTGGCTTCTCGCAGGAATCAGTGTCGAGGATCCCTTTTTCTGACACACGAATTCTCAAGATAGATCTAGTCTATACGACTTTTAGTGAAGCTGAAAATTTTGATCAAAAACAATTAGACATCAACCGACTGAAAAAATTAGCTGAGATCAACCCTGCGGTCGTTTCTACGCAATTTATTGATTGGAATATCATTGGTCAGACAGGCTGCAATTCATCGCCTGAATGCCTCGATTTTTTTCATGGATTTGTGGTCTATTATGAGCCTTATTATACCAAAGACGACACGCGCGAGGAAATAGACAGTATAAAGTTGGACTTAAAAAAGCTGCAGGAAACCATCATCGCCAAACAAGAACTGATCACGGTTGATTATGAGCGCATTCCCTGCGAATATCCCGAATCTTACTACTCAGAAGAGTTTATGAGTAATAAACTCGATGAAATGTATGACTGTGCATATAAGTTTAAAGGGCGTGTGTTCTTTGAAGTATCGATGGACTACCACGGGCGACCACAAGACGTAATAGTAAAAGGAACATTGTTCCCCTGCAAGGAAATACTTGCAGCCAGACTCAAGCGAATTTTTAAATGGAAGAGTGGATTGACGATTGGCGATATGGAGTTTGATCTGATTGCCAAAGGGTTTGTCAGTTTTCCGCTTAATAAGGAAAGCTTACACATTACTAGTTTTGAAATCCGGCAAGAGCTGATAGATGAGTACGATATGCTGCAGCAATATTCCCAATGTGTGGCATATGAAAAAGATTCTTCATTTGCAGAGATTATTCCAGTGGTAGAAAAAAGGGTCGTTTCAGAGGTGCTGTACCGGCATGGCTGGCAACCTGAATTGATCGTAGCGGATGTGACTGCCAGTATGTATCCATACACCGCAGATTTGCTAAAATGGATTAAGCTCAACACCATAGAACCCACTGATTTTGTGTTTTTCAATGATGGTGATGATAAGCCTACCAGTCAAAAAATTGTTGGCAAGACAGGAGGACTGTATCACGTGATTTCGGCAGATTATCGCAAGGTGAGATATAGGATGTTCGAGGCAATGATGGCGGGAGGAGGAGGCGATCTTCCTGAAAATAATATTGAGGCGCTACTTTATGGAGTAGAGCAAGCACAGCCTGATGGCACTGTGGTAATGTTGGCAGACAATTTTTCTTTTCCAAGAGATACAGACTTACTGTCTCAATATCAGGGCAATCTGAAAATTGTGCTTTGTAGGACAGATAAAGGACTCAATACTAAGTATTTGGATTTAGCCAGGAAATACGGCTTTACAGTTCATACGCAAAAGACAGATATCATAGACTTCAGTAAAAATGAACTACAAATAGAAGGGAAGACTTACCGCTATTGGAATGGACGATATCAGATGATGATTAAGATATGAAAAAGGCGCCGAAGCGCCTTTCATGATATTTACGAAGTGTCTAGATCTAAATAGCACTATTGCCTTTTTCTCCTGTTCTGATTCTGATAACTTCTTCAACAGGTAAAACAAAGATTTTTCCGCTACCAATTGTTTCTCCGTCGTTTGCTTCAGCTGCTTTGGAGATTGCTTCTATGGCAATATCCTTATATTCATCGCTCACGGCAATTTCCAAACGAATGTTCGGTACCATCATCGGGATGACTTTTTGTCCACGATAGATTTCTTCAGTGACTCTCCTACCATGCCCGGCTGCATTGCTTACTGTGATTCTGGTGATGCCAGCATCGATCAATGATTGTCTAACTTGATCCAGCTGATTTTCTCTAATGATTGCTATTATCAATTTCATAACTCTCCTAATTAACTTGGGTTGATCATTCCGTATCCTTTTTCACCGTGATAGCTACTATCCAGTCCTTTAAGCTCCGCAGCATTACTTGCTCTTATTGGTGTGATTTTATTGACTATGAAAAGAATAATCAACGTACCAACCGCTGCATAAGCAATCGCTATAACTATAGCCAGCAGTTGAATACCTAGCTGATCGATCATCGTCCATGCTCCACCTACTGATGCAGCTGCATCTTCCATCCAGCTTTCGCGAATGAAGAAAACAAGAAAAATAGCCCCAACTATTCCACCTAAACCATGTATTCCGAATGCGTCAAGAGTGTCGTCATAGCCCAGTTTGTTTTTCAATGTGATACCGTAGTAGCAAATGCCACTGGCCAATATTCCAAGAACGATAGCTCCCACAGGCTGAACCACTCCTGCAGCAGGAGTAATGGCGACAAGTCCAGACAAAATTCCCGAGGCAAATCCGAGAGCGGTTGCTTTTCCCTGATGTATTCCTTCGATCAATGCCCAGGCAATTGCGCCAGCTGCAGCAGCGATTTGTGTCACGGTGAGTGCTTGTGCTGTTGCCAAACCACTATTGATACTACTTCCAGCATTGAATCCAAACCATCCTACCCATAATAAGCCAGCGCCAATCATGGTCATTACCAGATTGTTGGGTTGCATAGGTAAATGTGGAAACTGCTTTCTTGCTCCAAGATAAATAGCTGCAACAAGTCCACTTACTCCTGCGGAGATATGTACTACTGTACCACCAGCAAAATCAATGGCTCCATCTGCTCCAAGATTGAGGATAAATCCATCAGAAGCCCAAACCCAATGACAAAGAGGATTATAAATGAGAATACCCCAGAGAGCAATGAACAGGCTGTAGCCCTTGAAGGAAACTCGTTCAGCAAATGCTCCGGCTATGATGGCCGGAGTAATGATTGCGAATTTTCCCTGGAACATGGCGAAAACATATTCAGGTATACCATCTACTATGGAGCTGTCAATTCCTTTGAGCAGAAAATAGTCAGGGTTCCACCCAAACCAACCCCCTAAAACATTTGATCCGAATGACATGCTGTAGCCGACAAGTACCCAAAGTATGGTCATGATACCCATAGCTGCAAAGCTATGCATCATTGTGCCCAGTACATTTTTAGTTCTTACCAATCCTCCATAAAACATGGCCAATCCAGGAATCATGAGCAATACCAGGGTGGTGGATGTGAGCATCCAAGAGGTAATTCCAGTATCAATTTCCCCTTCACCATTAGCAAATGCTATAGTCGAGAAAAGCAGGAAGAATAATGTGTAAATCTTTTTCACTGTTATCGAAATTGTTTCTTTATCATTAAAAAGTTGTAATAATTGCAAAATTATACAATATCACTGTCAATATATTGATTGAATTTTAATAAAAAGGCGGTTTTGGTGTTAAATAAACTTTCGTGTGTTGCCTTTTCTTGTTCTTGCATATCTAAGAAAGACCATATAAATACCTGACTATTAGAATATTTCGAAAGAAAGTTTTGTTGGCTTCAGCGGAATTTGAAGAATTAAAAAACATTTCAAAATTTCAGGAATCCATTGATTTTGAGTGAAAAATTCTGCCATCAGATATGATAATCCTGCCAAAATGTAAATTCAATAAATTATTAAATTATCAGAAAATGGCTTTGTAGTCCTCCTGAGGGCATTTTTGAAATTCTGGCAGGATTATAAAGTGGTTTGGCAGGATTCGGATTAATTCTTGGGTCAAATTAGCATCAGTAATCACGCTAAACACTTGCTGTCATGAAGTATTTAATCTGGTACAATTCTAAAACTGAAGCTTATCATCACGGTACTGAAATGGATTTGAATGTAAACGAATCCTTACTAGGTGTGCTTATGGATGTACTTTATGAGATTGAAGAATCAGAATTGCATCTGGTGCGTAAGATTGTAGCACAATTAAATAATGCACGTCAGGAAAGAGCGGTTACGTTTAAAGTTGCTTAAAAATAAAGCCCGTTGCTCATTGCGGCGGTCTTGTCTATAGCTGGTTGGGGCCCCAGGAAAAATCTTTTTCTGGGGTTTTTTTATGTTTATTTTTTTCTTTTATCGACATATCGTAATATTGCGATATGGGAATTACAAAAAGTGATCTTTTTAATACCGAGCAAAATGAATTGGCTACTATGGCTAAGGTGCTTGGACATCCTGCGCGTATAGCTATTTTGGATTATTTGGTAAAAACCAATGTGTGCATCAATGGGCATTTAGTGGAAGAATTAGGACTGGCACAAGCTACAATTTCCCAGCATCTAAAGGAATTAAAATCAGCCGGACTGATCAAAGGAACCATCGAGGGAAAAGCCATGTGCTATTGTATTAACCCGGAAGTTTGGGCAGCATTTAAAAATACTTTGGAAGGGTTTTTCAATCAATTTGACGAGAACTCCTGCTGCTAAAAAATTTGAAATCAATAATCGTAATATTGCAATAAATAATATGGAAAACACTCAAAAACTTAAGGATATCGTCAAGGATCGATATGCTAAAATCGCAACACAGGAAAAATTCGTGAACGCTTCTTCTTGCTGTGGTGCCACCACTCCATCCAACAAAGTCTATAACATCATGATGGATAGCTATGAAAATCTGGAAGGATACAATGAAGATGCTGATTTGGGTCTGGGCTGTGGTCTGCCGACAGCCTTTGCACAAATCAAAGAAGGAGATACAGTCATAGACTTGGGTTCAGGAGCTGGGAATGATTGTTTTGTGGCAAGACACGAAACCGGCCCTACTGGTAAAGTAATAGGCGTAGATTTTACTGAGGCCATGATTAAAAAAGCTCGGGAAAACGCTGAGAAATCAGGCTATAACAATGTGGAATTCAGACAGGGAGACATAGATGATATGCCCGTTTCTGATAATCTGGCAGATGTAGTGGTGAGTAATTGCGTGCTCAATCTTGTACCAGATAAGCCAAAGGTAATTAGTGAAATTATGCGTGTGCTTAAGCCCGGAGGTCACTTTAGTGTCTCAGATATAGTGTTGGTGGGAGAGCTACCTCAGGAGCTAAGGCAAGATGCTGAAATGTATGCTGGATGTGTGGCAGGTGCAATACAGAAGGAGGATTATCTGGGAATTATCAAAGAGACTGGTTTTGAAGAGGTGGCTGTCCAGAAAACAAAGCCTATCATGATTCCGGATGATATTCTTTTGAAGTATCTGGATGAAAAAGGAATAGAAGAGTTGAGAAACGGTGATTTGGGAATTTATAGTATTACGGTTTTCGGCAGGAAGCCGATGGATCATAAATCAGAAGAAAAACCGAAAGCATTTGCTGAGGCAGTTCAGGTGGAGGCGTCTTCATGCGGTCCTGGTTGCTGTTAATCCCACCAGTGGGTTTAATTCCCCGCCCTCTGGGGTGAGGTACTTTTGTTTGCAAAGCAAACTCCATCAAATACCTCGATGGTTCTTCCTCGAGGTTATTTATTTTTGAAATAATCATTGAATCACCTGTGACTTCCTGGAAATGGAAGTCACAGTTAGGTTATTTTTTTTATCACACTTATTTATATGCTTGAATGATCCATGATGTCATTGTCATAGGAGGAGGTCAGAGTGGTTTGGCTGTGGGTTATTATTTGGAGCGCACTTCGCTCAATTACCTGATTCTGGATGCAGAGCGAAATCCCGGTGGTTCATGGCAACATTACTGGTCTTCGCTCAGGCTATTTTCACCAGCTCAATACAGTTCACTTCCGGGTACATTTATGGAGGGAGGCGTGGATTATTATGCTGATCAGCAGGAGGTTGTTGGTTATTTGGAGAATTATGAAACCAAAAACCAGCTTACAGTAAAACGACCTGTTGAGGTTTTGGAGGTGCACAAATCTGATGATCTGTTTCTGTTGAAGACTTCTCATGGGAAATTCCTTTCCAAAACAATCGTCGGAGCTACAGGATCATTTAGGAATCCGTGGATTCCAGACATAGGTGGATTAGATCAGTTTAAAGGGAAAGTTGTCCATTCCTCTAACTATACAGATGCCAAAGATTTCGTAGGGCAGCGTGTGGCTGTAGTAGGTGAAGGTAATAGTGGTGCACAGATTCTGGCTGAACTTTCTCAGGTGGCAAAGACTTATTGGATTACTAAAAACCCTCCAGCTTTTCTTCCAGAGCATGTGGATGGAAAATATTTATTCAATGCCGCTACTCAATTATATGAAGCGAAGAGAAAGGGCCGGGATTATATTCCTCCGTCATTAGGAGAAATCGTGATGGTGCCCGGCGTAAAAGCTGCCAAAGAGCGAGGAGATTTGGAGTATTATCCTGAAATAAAATCTGTTGAAGAAAATACTATTGAACTCGTCAACAACCAAAAACTTGAAGTAGATGCCATCATTTTTTGTACTGGATATAAATCAGAGCTCAAGTTTCTGGAGAAACTTCCTGTATTGATCAAATTCGACAAAATCTATACGAATGGCACACATTCGCGAGAAATTCCCGGCTTGTGGATGGTTGGATATGGAAGCTGGACGGGTTTTGCGTCTGCTACACTCATCGGAGTGGGCAGGTCTGCAAGATCCACCGTACAGGAGATTCAGCAATATCTGAGTTGATTATTTGACGTCCAACTTAAAGGACTGATAGAAGCGGTTAAATGCTGGTTCCAGTAAGCGAATAATAATTATCTTCACATGCAAGGCAGACGGCCTATAAGATTTTGACATTTTGTTTGGCAGGTGCTTTAGAAGTGAACCAGATTTTTTTGGAGGGGGTACTTAGAAAAGGGGGTACACCGAAGAAAAATTTGCCTAAAGGCATACCTCTACGGCTTTAACGGTAAAGAAAGGGATAACTCATTCGGAAATACCACCAACTACGATTATGGTTTTAGAATCTACAATCCGAGTATAGGGAAGTTTTTGTCAGTGGATCCGCTGACAACCCAATATCCTTCTTGGTCTCCTTATCCGTTTGCTATGAATAGGGTAATTGATGGGGTGGATTTAGATGGATTGGAATATAGGTCTGTTAAGGATAATGATGGAAACTATAGTGGCTTTCAATGGGATCCAGAGAATGCTCATGCTGAAGATGGAAGTTTAAAGCCAGGGTACTCTGAAAAGGCCATTCTGTTTAGTCAAACTGATAAAACCTTCAATATTGACGGATTTGATGAGTCGAAGCAGAGGTATCCATCGATGAATATTGGAACAGCACAAGCCACGGTTTTAAGTTCTGTCACAGTTAATTTGCCATTTTTTGGAGTAGATATAAAAGTTCCATTTTCACAATCATTTGATGCAAGTACTCTCCCCTCGGATGTTAATAATTATGATGCGATTGCGTCAGGTCTGTATATTGGTAAGTTTGGTAAACATAAATTATCCGTACCAGGTGGTTATCCTGCAATAAACTTGTACACTCTTACTGGATCAAGATCATTGCCAGCTACTAATGGCGGAACGGTGGATGGTGCAAATATCCATTATGCAGGAGGAGGTGACTATACAGGCACAGTTTGGAAGAAAACTAAATATAATTTCACATTAGGAGGTTTAACAAGAGAAATAAAAATGGCAGATCAAAGAAATATCTATGGTGGAATTTCCGAAGGATGCCCTATAATTAGTACGCATTCTTGGGGGAGTTTTATTAAACTTTTTAACAGTTCAGATACACAAATTCAAGTAATTATTCAACAAAGGCAATATACAGGGGGAGATACCCATATTCCTGCTGAAAATCCTGATGTTCAAAAATTCAATAGTTATAAAAAAGCGGAAGAGATACATAGAATATTTATGAAGCAGTTCGGAAATGAATAGAATTACAGATTACATATTGATGGCCTTCTTTGTTGGAATTTTGTGTTTTAGCTGCCAAAAATCTTCAAATCAGAAGCTCAATAATAATACTAGAGAGGTCAAACCAACAACCAAGTCGGTATTAAAAAAGTTTGAAAATACGGTATCCTCTAGATATAATTACTTAGCAATGCAGGAGATGAACAGTCAGTTCAAGAATAATAAAAGTCAAGGTAAGTTAGAATTTTCGGAGGACTCTGTTTTAGAAGTTGAGAAAATGGATTGGTATATACTGGATTCATTAGGTGTGTTTTGTAGTGCTGAAGGTTACATTCTCCCATCTAGAATTAGGTTTAACTTCCTAAGCATTCTGAATGAAACTGAAATATTGTATTCCTCTTTTTATTCGGATATGGATGAAATTGAAATTATTCCTTACTGGTATGAAATGGATCAATCTGTTCAAATATTTGGTAAGATTTACCATTTTACTTTTCCTGAGGAAAGTGAGGATAGCATTCAAATAGCAAGCACAAAATTGAGTAATGTCCCAAAATAGATTATAGGAAATACAAAAGCCACAGAGATGTGGTTTTTTACATATAGTGCTTCATCCTTTTTGATAAAACACAATTGATTATTGCAACTATATATAGTTACTTTGTGTTATGTCTAAGAAAGAAAAGCTTATAGCTAGGTTTTTGAGTATGCCATCTGATTTTCATTATGACGAGATGGTGAAGCTTCTTGGATACTTTGGTTTTGAAGAAGTGAAAAAAGGAAAAACATCTGGATCGAGGGTGAAGTTCGAGAATGCGGAAGGAGTGCCAATTATGCTACATAAGCCACATCCAAGTGGGATCATGAAGAAATACCAAATGCGACAAGTAAAAGAAATTTTAGGGTTATGAAATATCTGGAATACAAAGGTTATACAGGAAGTATAGAGTACAGTTCAGAGGATAATTTGCTCTTTGGAAAAGTATTAGGAATAAAGGGGCTAATCTCTTATGAAGGAGAGACAGGAAAGGATCTTGAAGATGATTTTAGGGAAGCGGTGAATATTTATCTTGCAGATTGTAAAGATGCAGGGAAAACACCTGAGAAGCCATTTAAAGGGAGTTTTAACGTTCGTATTCCTGCATCATTGCATCAAAAAGCAGCGCTTCTGGCCATGGAGGCTAAAACCTCTCTTAACAATTTTGTAGCGGAAGCGATTCGTTCCAGAGTGGGTCAAGACCCGGCATAATCCCACCGCACAAATCGGCCCCACCAGATGTAATTTATATCTATTGGGACGCAAAGTCACCTTTCTATTATTCGGCTTTCATAGCCGGAAGAAGGAAAGAGGAAGTCTTTGGTGACAGGACTTTTCAGTAATGCCCTTTGGCAGAATAGATTCTCACAACATTATCGCCCATTATTTTGTAAACGAGTCTGTGTTCCTGATTGATCCTACGAGACCAGAAGCCAGAGAGGTTGTGTTTTAGCTGTTCGGGTTTACCTGTTCCGGTAGTCGGGTGTTCGGTCAGTTCTTCGAGAAGGACAAGTAGCTTTTTGAGTAGAGCTTTGTTGCCGGATTTTTTATGAAAGTCAATATCCTTATTGGCTTGTACGGAGTAACTAAGCTTATATGTCATTACAAGCCGAGAAGGTCTTTCAAATCTTTCTTTTCGACAGTGGTGTAGTTACCTTCTTCAAATTCCTTCTCACTTTGCTTAATCTTAGCTAAAAACTCTGGATCATAAGGCTTTTCCTTCGTGACTTCAAACTTCATTTTGAGGGCTTTGGCAAAAGCCTTCAGAGCATTTTCTTGCTCTTTATTTTCGGTGTGGATTATTACTGTGCTGTTCATGTTGTCAAATTTACGAAGCTTATGCATTTGTTTATAGAACAAATCAGTCAAATATCGGCTCATGTAAAGCGGCATACATGACTTGAAAAGATATTTAACCAACTGATAGGAAGAAATGAACAGGTCACACTAATCGAAATAGATAGAAACTCATCAATTTCTTAGTTGATTATTTGCCAGCACAATTGATACATCGGGTGCTTTCCGGCATGAAAAGCAATCTCTTCGGGTTGATTTCTTTTCCACATCTTGTACATTTCCCAAACTTCTCTGTGTCAATCAGGTCCAGCCATCTTTTAAGCGCTTTCAATTTTGTCTGAGAAGCGCGCAGGTTTGCTTCATCTATTGTTTTATTATTGATATAATCCATTCTACTCAGCCTGCCTACAGCATTATCCAGTCCCATAGGTTTAGTAGATTCTTCCAGATCTGTTACTCTCTGTTCCAGTTCTGTGATTTTTTCTTGTATCGCTTTTCCGATTTCTGCCCTCTCGTTTTCGGTCATTTAACACTTTTTTAGAAACAAACTTATCATAATGCAGGTATCACCTGTGAAGGTATTTTCACTTTGTCAATATCACGGTTATTTTTGCAACCGTTTCATGATGAGATAAGAATATAATAAAATCCGATGGAAGAAGCAGGACAAGTAAATCAGGATCTGAAAAGAGAGCATCAGCAGAAGATTAAAAACGTGATCCATGAAGTGGGCAAAGTGGTCGTGGGGCAGGATTATATGGTCAATCGTCTTTTGGTTGGTCTGTTTACCAATGGTCACATACTATTGGAAGGTGTGCCGGGACTTGCCAAAACACTTACCGTAAATACACTCGCAGAAGTGTTGAAATTGGATTTTAAAAGAATACAGTTTACTCCGGATTTGCTACCTGCTGACTTGATTGGTACCATGATTTACAACCAGCAGAAGGCGGAGTTTGAAGTAAAGAAGGGTCCAATATTCTCCAATCTTATATTAGCAGATGAGGTGAACCGATCTCCTGCGAAAGTGCAATCGGCTTTGCTGGAAGCCATGCAGGAAAAGACGGTTACCATTGGAGAAACTACTTTCAAATTAGACAGGCCATTTCTAGTCCTTGCTACACAGAACCCTGTAGATCAGGAAGGAACATATCCTTTGCCAGAAGCACAGGTAGATAGATTTATGCTGAAGGTTCACGTGGACTACCCAAGCAAAGAAGATGAGCTGGAAGTAATGCGCCGAATGGCCAATATGACTTTCCAATCGGATGTGCAAACGGTTCTTTCCAAGGAAGATATTTTTGCAATCCGAGATGAAGTCAACCAGGTTTCTCTATCAGAATCACTGGAGAAATACATTATAGAGCTGGTTTTTGCTACCAGAAATCCGAAAGAATATGGTTTAGATCAGGAAGCTCAGTACATCCAATTCGGTGCGTCTCCAAGAGCTTCTATTAATCTTAATTTAGCTGCAAAAGCGGTTGCCTTCTTTGATGAGCGTGATTATGTGCTACCAGAGGATATCAAAGAAGTAGCCGATGATGTGCTCAACCATAGAATTCTTCTTAACTATGAAGCAGAAGCCGATGGTGTGAGCACCCATGAGATTATCAAACAAATTCTGAATAGAATTCAGATTACTAAATAGAATTCATAAGACTCCCCCTTTCCCTGAGGATTGTTTAAAGGGTTGAAATCAAAATTCAAGTTTGTGGACCACTAAAGTCAGGCTTATTTCTGGCCTGATATGAGAAAAATCAGTTTTTCCGATGTTAGGTATCCATAATTTTGACGACCCTTTTAAACAAAATTTATGGACAGCCAAGCTATAGAAGCTTCAAAAAGCTTTAGTCCGCTTTTTGAAATTGTCACAGACTCTCTGAATGATGGCCTCATCATTTTCAACGAAATAGGCCAAATCAATTATATCAACAAAGCTTGTCGTGGGTTTTTTGATGTATCAGAAAATGAGCCAGCAGGAAAATTCCTCAATGATATCTTCCCTGAAAAGTTCCATATTAAAACGGATAAAAACTTTGTCAAGGGGCTAAAAAAGGTAATAGGTAAAGGTACTGAGCTCATGGTATTTGATGATATGGGTACCTCGGCTATGCTTTATGTTCGTATGGAAGATGTCTTCAACGGGCTATTTATGCTGGTTTTCCGGGATATTACCAGTATCAAGGATCAAGATAAACTGCTGGCAGATGAGGTGATCAAAAGATCAAATCTGGAAGAAAGCAATTTCATATTAAAAGAACGCGTAAAAAAAGCGGCCAGGCTTTCCAAAGGATCATTACCTGAAGACGCTGCATTTAGTGTTTTTCGTGAACACTTCATTTTTTTCAAGCCACTTATAGAATTGGGAGGAGACCACTATTACTTCAAAAAATTTGAAAATAGTGCCATCATTGCTATATATGATTGTAATGATATTGGTGTAGCAGGAGCCTATCAGGCTATGATGATCAAGGCGCATCTGGATAGTATCATTATCAATTCACAGATCGAACCTTCGCAGGTTTTGGAAGAAATCAATTCCCGAATTCTCCAGGATGAAGTTACCCATGGACTAAAGGGTGTCAGGATCCACCTAACAATTTGTCAGATAAATCTGGAGACAAAAGCAGTGAAGTATGCTGGCGCCAAAGGACCTGTTTTAGTCATCGGGAATGGATTTTACAAAGAAGTAATTGGCAATCAGAAAGCGCTTCCTATAAGAGAAGAGCAAAAGATTTTCCAGCGTGAGTTTACGCTGAAAGAAGAAGAAACCTTGTTTTTACATACAGATGGTGTACAAAATCAACTCAATGAAAAAGGAGAACAACTTGACAGGGCAAGGTTGATTGAGATGCTACTCAATATTAACACTGACTCATTGGCCAAGCAGTGTGAGATACTCGAATACGAGATCAATGATTGGCAAGGAAAAGGTGAGCAGACCGATGACATCACTATAATAGGTATAAGATTTTAAGCTATGATTTGGAGCGACGACTATGCAGTTGGTATCCAGGAAGTAGATGACCAGCATAAAAAATTGTTTGATTTGGTAAATCGCCTTGAGCCCCTAATAAGCAAAGGGATCTATCATGGGCCGGAAATAGAGTCAATGATTAGTTTCCTGAAGGTTTATACGGTGACTCATTTCAAGTTTGAGGAGATGTGCATGAAAGTGAGAAACTGCGCCTTGGGCAAGAAAAACCTGGAATCACATTGCAAGCTGCTAGATTTCGTGAATCGCTTTGATGAGAGCTATCAAAAACATGGAGGCTCCAAGAAAAATGTGGAAGTCTTATACAATGTGTTGAGCAAATGGCTGGTACAACATATTTGCAAAATAGATCAAGGACTTAAAGAAGAGTAAACAGACCTTCCGGTGCATTTTTTTGTTTACTCGTATGGGCAGCTTTATCGGCTGCTCTTTTTTTGTCTTATAGCGAATGTTCAATTCACATCGAAAAGCCAGTTTAAAGCCAATATTGCCAATTTTCCATTCTTTGTTCACGAATTCTTAACAATGGTAATTACATGTTAACGAAACATGTATTTGTTTAACGATATCGTAACAAGGCCACTCTTGACAGTTAACATTCACAGCACAACTTTGTATCACAATTTAAAATGACTAACAATCTAAACGGGTTAAAAGAAAAGATTATGAGAAAATTACTCTCTCTGGCGTTTGCGCTAACAATGGTATTGACTTTCACTTCATGTGATGATGATGACGATACTGTAGATGACAAAGCAGTACAGCAAGCTGCACTTGATGTGGTAACTGCAGCAGTTGATGGAATCGTATCTACTGATGCATCTGCAACTGGAGCTGATGAAACTGTATTTGACTGGACATTGACTAAAGGTGGTACATATGCTTCTACTGCCACTGAGAAGGTTGTAGTAGAAGGAACAATCTCAGCTAATACAACTTGGACAAAAGACAAAATCTGGGTAGTAACAAAAAGAGTTACTGTACTTGATGGTGTCACTTTAGAGATCGAAGCAGGTACTAGAGTAGAAGGAGACGCATCTTATTCAGGTGCTGAAGCTTCAGTATTGATGATTGCCAGAGGAGGTAAAATTCTGGCTGAAGGAACTGCAAGCGAGCCTATCATTATGACGTCAACTGCTGATGATGGTACGCTTACAGCTGCTGACAAAGGTAAGTGGGGTGGTCTTGTAGTGCTTGGTAAAGCTCCAATCTCTGCTGAGGCTGCAGAAGTACAAATCGAAGGTGTGGATGCTGCTGACGTAAACGGTCTTTACGGTGGATCTAGCGCTTCTGATAATTCTGGTACTATCACTTATGTATCCATTAGACACGGTGGAGCTGTGATCGATGCTGCTGCTGGTGATGAAATCAATGGATTGACTCTTGGTGGCGTAGGAAGTGGAACCATTATCGAAAACGTAGAAATTTATGCCAATAGTGATGATGGTGTTGAGTTCTTCGGTGGTTCTGTAAACGCTACTAACGTGCTTGTCGCTCAGGTAGGTGATGATGCTATCGATATCGACCAGTCTTACTCTGGTACAGTGACTAACTTCCTCGTACATGTAGATGGAGATTCTGATGAAGGTCTTGAGGTTGATGGTAGAGAAGGTGATGCAATCGAGAAGTTCACTTTAACTAATGGTACTATTGCTGCTGTTGGTGGTGCTACAATCACTTGCGATTTCAAATCAAAAGCTCAAGGAACAGTTACTAACCTAAATGCAAATGGTGGTAAAATCAAATTGGATGCTTCTTTTGATGATGCTTTCGAGTCAACTGAAAATGCTGCTAAAAACGTAGTGGATGGTAGCCTTGTATTCTCAACTGTTAATGCTGCTTTTGAAGTCTATACAGACGATCTTCCAGCTCTTGAAGAGTAAGATCTTAACCAAAAAGCTCATAAAAAAGCACCGCACTCTTCGTGCGGTGCTTTCATATTATATAATCCGTTTAAAAATTTTGCATACAACAAGTTATTTATATTAGTTCAACAAATGAAAAAATTAATTATTGCTGCTTTTTTTATTCTTGGGAGTTATTGTTCTATAGCTCAGAATGGATTCATCAGGGGGCAGGTGATGGATGAGACCACAGGAGAACCATTATTTGGTGCAACTGTAGTCAAGCAGGGTACAACTATTGGTGCCGTTACAGATTTTGATGGTAATTATTCAATTTCCTTGCCTTCAGGAAGTCATACTATCGTATTCCAGTCGGTTTCTTTTCGACCTATTGTAATGGAAGGAGTGGAAGTGAAAGAAGGAGAGACTATGATCATAGATGTGATCATGAAAGAAGATGTGGAAGAGTTGGAAGCTGTAGTAGTGACCGCAGAGGTGGCAAAAAGCAGTGAAATGGGCGTTATGCTTGTTCAAAAGAAATCTATGAATACTCTTGACGGTATTTCCTCCAGCACTTTTAGAAAAGTAGGAGATAGTAATCTTTCTTCTGCTATGAAGCGAGTTACTGGCGTTTCTGTACAAGGAGGAAGATATGTTTATGTGAGAGGTCTGGGGGATCGATATACTAAAACAGCCATAAATGGTATGGTAATTCCTGGCCTTGACCCGGATCGTAATGATGTACAGATTGACATCTTTCCTACCGCCATTTTAGAAAATGTGATGGTTTATAAAAACTTCACTCCAAATCTGCCGGGTACTTTCACAGGTGGCCTAGTAGATGTTCAAACTAAGGCATTCCCAGATGAAAAGAGCACGTCTTTTTCCGTGAGTGCGGGTTATAATCCATCCATGCATTTCCGAAATGATTACCTAAGTTACGATGGTTCATCTACGGACTGGCTTGGATTTGATAATGGACAAAGAGATTTGCCGGTAACTCCAAATACTGAACTAGCTGGAGATAAAGAAACAACTACGCTTTTTGATCCTACATTGGGAGGTACTCGCACCAGGAGTTTTATGAATACCAGCGTTTCTTTTACTCACCGAAATCAGATTAAAAGAGACAAAATCACCTGGGGATATAATGCCCTTTTAACTTACAGAAATAACGTTCGCTATTTCGAGGATTTTGAGAGAAGACAATACGAAAGAGATAAAACAGGTCCTGAATTAGTTCTTGAGCGAGATTACACGGCTATTGGAGATCTTTCCGAGAATGAAACCCTTTGGAGTGGATTAGTTTCATTGGCTGCCAAAACAGATCGATCTACTATCGGAACTACATTTTTGAACATTCAGAATGGTGTAAGCTCTGCTTTGGATAGGGTAAGAAGAAATACGAGTTTGAATAACCCAACTAAGCTATACAATGACGTATTGACTTATACCGAACGTAACATGTTCAATAACATAACGAATGGTAAACATCAATTTGGGAGAGTAAGGTTAGAATGGGCCAATTCATTGATTCTTTCTAAGCAATATGAGCCAGATTATCGTCAGACAGCAATTAATGAAGATGAAGGACAGCTTGGTTTCCGAAATGGCGGATTGATCAATAGATTCTGGAGGGATTTATCTGAGCTAAATGAGAATGCTAAGATTGATCTTGAATTCAATATGAACGATAATAATTCTATCAAAGTAGGAGGATTGGTAACCTACAGAGACAGGGAATTTGATGTATATAATTATTCATATTACAATCTCGGTAGTGATAACGTAAGTAGCTCAGATCCGAATGATCTATTGGTTGAAGGTAACTTTATCGATGACAAACCGAATGGTTTGGCAGTTAAAAATGATACAGATAATAGCAATGCCTATGATGGTACGCAAACCATAATTGCAGCTTATGCAATGAATGAGATGAGGTTAGGGCCAAAATTGAAGTCTGTATATGGAGTGAGAATGGAAAAAGTGAATATGCTTTATTCTGGAGTAATCAAGGATGAAGATGGGGTCGAAAACTATCAGGAAGACCTGAAAACACTTGATGAATTAAATTTCCTTCCTTCTCTTAGCCTGGTATATTCTGTAAATGATGGGATGAATATTCGTGGGTCATTTACAAAAACGCTCGCCAGACCATCTTTTAGAGAAAAATCTGAGTCCTTTATCGTTGACCCAATCACAGCTCTTTGGTTCCGAGGTAATATTGATGTGAAGCAAGCAGAGATTTTTAATTATGATCTAAGATGGGAATATTTCTTCGGTCGTGGTGAGATGGTTTCAGTATCTACTTATTACAAAGACTTTACGAATCATATCGCAATAGTTTCATATGAAGATGTTACCAACCAGGTAACGCCACGAAATGTAGGAGATGCATCTGCTTTTGGTGCTGAATTTGAACTAAGAAAAAATGCGGGTTTCATCAGTCCAAGTCTTACCAACCTGAGCATTGGAACTAACTTAAGTTATACCATTTCAAAAGTGGATAGAAAAACGGTGATAGTCAGCGAAGAAAACGATAATGAATATGAAAGTGAAGTAGAATTCAAAGGTTCAGAATCAGGAGTAGATCGCTATCGAAATATGAGTATGCAGGCTCCTTATGCCGTCAATGCCTTTTTCAATTATGAGACTGATGATTCAGGGATTGAAGCTAACTTAAGCTATAACGTACAAGGAGAAACTCTTACAATTGTAAGTGCCAGAGCGGTGCCAGAGGTTTACACTAAGCCTTTTCATAGCTTAAATTTCAAAGTGTCAAAGCAAATATCTGATAATAGTAACGTGAGTTTGCGAGTGACCAACATCCTGAATGATAACAATGAATTGATTTACAGGACTAACACAGAAGAAGCCTTGTTCTCTTTGAGACGTCCGGGTAGAACATTCACATTGAAATATTCATTTAATTTCTAATCCTCTAAAAGATTTAAAATCTTTCTTCATACTGTTTGAAACTGCCTCCTTGTGGGGCAGTATTTTTTATATACTCAGTCGGGAAGAAACTCTAAGATGTCATTAATCTTCCCCACCTCCGGATATTTGTGATTGTGGCTGTCTTTTGCTACTTGCTCATGTACCCAGGTGGTGTGATAAGGTACGTGTATGGCATGAGCACCCAGCTGAAGTACCGGCAAAATATCTGACTTCACAGAATTGCCAACCATCAGAAACTCCCGCGGCTCACAGTCCAGATGCTTGATCAATTTGGCATAGTCATTTTCCTCTTTATTACTCATGATCTCGATATGGTGGAAGTATTTTTCCAGGCCGGACTTGATCAATTTTCGTTCCTGATCTAACAGATCTCCCTTTGTGGCCAGAACCAGTCGATATTTCCCATAAAGCGCAGACAAAACCTCTTCCACACCGTCCAGCAGTTCTATGGGTTGCTGAAGCATAGATTTCCCGAGATTGAGCACTTGGTTGACGAGATCAAGACTACCCTGACCTCCGGTAATCCGATACAAGGTTTCGATCATGCTCAGCGTAAACCCCTTTACTCCATAACCATAGATTTTGATGTTTTCAATCTCGGTTTTGTACAGCTCTTGCATGAGGGAATGCTTAGCCATGTACCCTTCCAGCAAATCACAAAATTGATCCTCTGTTTCTCTGAAATAGTTTTCATTGACCCACAAGGTGTCATCTGCATCAAATGCGATTATCTTGACATCTTTCATAGCTGTTGGTTTAATCTGATTGATAAATTCTCCGGAGTGTTGCTTTGGTAGAGGCGATTGTTTCCTGTAGTTGCTGTAAAAGTACTATCTGATGTTCGCGGTTGCGAGAAGGAGCTTTTGCGATGCGTTTACCTATCCTCGCAGCTTTTTTTTCTGCATCTTCCAGTTCTTCTTCAAGCTCGTTTAGATAATAGTATTTTTTAAAGTCTTCCAATATGGTCCGCACTTGATCATCATAATCTGTGAGAGTGTTGGCGGGTATACCCGTAGTGTCCAGGCACAAAAAGAACTCTGTGAGAGAATCCAGATCTGTGGTTTTACTCAATAGTTTCAAATCAGCGGCGTTTCCACTTTGATTGTTGGAGACTGTCACCTGATAGTATCCTCTCATACGTAATGGCCTTCCAAATTCCCGACTATACTGCCACCAGCCTTTTTCTACATCTTTTTCTTTGAACCATATTTTGGTGGAAAAACCATCAAACGCTTGGCCGTCTATAGCTTCCGAGGTTTCGAGTATTACATTATCATAACCTTGAGCCAACAGCCAATGGCTTAAAAAAAAGATCAAAAATCCAAGGACGATTCTGGCGGACATGTGTTAATACTATTCAAGAAACTAATATATGGCAAAGATATTAATCACCGGCGGAACGGGACTAGTAGGATCAAAGCTTAGTCAACTTCTTTCAACTGACAGTCATGAGATCGTGCATTTGAGCAGGTCAGTTGCGGAAGATGCCACATACACTACTTATCAGTGGGATATCAATAAGGGGTATATCGATGAAGCGGCGTTTGATGGCGTGGAGTATATCGTTCATCTGGCAGGTGCAGGTGTAGCTGACAAGCGATGGACTGCTAACCGTAAAAAGGTGATAATTGACAGCCGAGTGGACAGTGCAGCACTTTTACTGAAATATGTAAAAGAACAAAAGGTGCCTCTGAAGCAGTTCATTTCCGCCAGTGCCATCGGGTATTACGGCTCAGATACAGGAGATCAGGTTTTGAAGGAAGATTCTTCAGCGGGGAATGATTTTTTAGTAGACGTAGTAGTGAAATGGGAAGATGCAGCGGATCAGTTCAATGAGGTCTGCCCGGTAGCAAAAGTACGAATTGGCGTAGTGTTAAGCAGTGAAGGTGGTGCGATGATGGAGATTTTGAAACCCATCAAGCTATATGCGGGTGCTCCGCTTGGTGACGGTAATCAGATCATGAGTTGGATTCACATGGATGACCTCTGTGAAATTTTTAAATATGTGTTAGACCAGGAACTAGATGGAACCTACAATGCTACAGCGCCTCACCCTGTGAGCAACAAAAAACTGACACAAATACTAGCCAAGGCAGTTAAAAAGCCTTTGATATTGCCAAATGTGCCAAAGTTCGTTATGAAATTGATGCTTGGAGAGATGTCCCAGATCGTACTGGGAGGAAGTTATGTTTCTGCTCAGAAAATAGAACAAGCAGGGTTTAAGTTTAGGTATTCGGAAGTTGAAGATGCGGTGAATGATTTGGTCAGATGATGGATTTTACAAAAGTATCTGCTAACTTCCACCGCCTTTTTTTAACCCAAATAAGAGCTTGAGTTAATTAAGGATATGCGCAAAGCCCAGACTTTTTAATTAAAGTAGCATATAGTTGATATTATATTCATTTATTAACCCAAGATTGATAAAATTAAGTTTATGACAGAAAGAGAAGCTCAGAGAGAGCAAGAGGAGAAGATTATTAAAGCTTTCAAAGACCGTGATTGGAACGAAATCAAGAGTTCTGATTCATGGTCTATTTTCAAAATTATGTCGGAGTTTGTAGAAGGTTTCGACAAGCTGGCGAAAATCGGTCCATGTGTTTCTATTTTTGGATCTGCCAGAACCAAATCTACTGACAAGTACTACCAAATGGCAGAGCAGATTGCTGCCAAACTGGTCCGCCATGGATATGGAGTAATCACTGGCGGAGGACCGGGTATCATGGAAGCAGGTAACAAGGGTGCTCACAGCGAAGGTGGTAAGTCGGTTGGTTTGAACATTGAACTTCCATTTGAGCAGTTTGAGAATGTTTATATAGATCGTGACAAAATGCTCAACTTCGATTATTTCTTTGTTCGTAAGGTCATGTTTGTTCGTTATGCCCAGGGGTTTGTTGTAATGCCTGGAGGTTTCGGCACGTTGGATGAATTCTTCGAAGCACTTACATTGATCCAAACTAATAAAATAGGTCGATTTCCGATCGTATTGGTAGGGAATGAATACTGGGGCGGACTAGTGGATTGGATTAAAAGTTCACTACTTCAATCTGGAAATATCAATGAACCCGACCTGGAATTATTCAATATTGTGGAGACAGTTGATGAAGCTGTTGCCGTGATTGACGAATTTTACGGCAAGTATCTACTTAGTCCAAACTTTTAATTTCAAAATAAACCACATCTATGAGTCTTGTGGAGCCATCCGTAGAGGAAGAAGTGTTGATCCAGGAACCCTCGATAGAAATATTCGGTGCCAGAGAGCATAATCTCAAGGATATTAATCTTACTATACCTCGAAACAAACTGGTAGTGATCACCGGGATTAGTGGTAGTGGTAAGTCTTCTTTGGCATTTGACACCATCTATGCCGAAGGCCAGCGCAGATATATGGAGAGTTTTTCTGCATATGCGCGTTCTTTTATTGGCAACATGGAGCGACCGGATGTAGACAAAATCAACGGTCTTAGTCCGGTCATCTCTATAGAGCAGAAAACCACTTCTAAAAACCCACGATCTACAGTTGGTACCACCACAGAAGTATATGATTTTCTCAGACTTCTATTCGCCAGGGCCGGAGAGGCGTATTCTTATGTCACGGGCAATAAAATGGTGAAACAGACCGAAGATCAGATTGTGGAGCATTTGCTGAAAACCTATGACGGTCAGAAGCTCATCATTCTGGCTCCAGTGGTGAAGGGTCGAAAAGGACACTATCGCGAATTGTTTGTGCAAATCCGTAAAATGGGCTTTACGAAAGTTCGGGTCAATGGAGAGATAGAGGAACTGGTCCCGAAAATGCAGGTGGATCGATACAAGACCCATGATATCGAGATTGTCATTGATCGGGTGATTGTTCAAGGTAAAGACGAGAAAAGAATCCGCCAGGCTGTACAGGCAGCTTTCAAGCATGCAAATGGTATCTTGATGGTGCAGCAACAAGATGGAGAGACAGCTCATTTTTCCAAATTTCTGATGGATCCGGAATCGGGGATTTCATATGATGAGCCAGCGCCAAATACATTCTCTTTCAACTCTCCGTATGGAGCTTGTCCAAAATGTAACGGACTAGGGAAGATTGAGAAAATATCGCGTGAGTCTGTCATCCCTAATCCTGACCTGAGCATTAGCAGAGGTGGTATAGCTCCTTTGGGGGAATATCGGGATATATGGATTTTTAAAAAGATACAGGCAATTCTGAAAAGGCACAAAGTAAATCTCACTACACCCATCAAAGATATTCCTGAAAAGGTCATGAATGTGCTGCTTTACGGAGACGATGTGCCTGTGGCGGTGAGTTCCGTGAAATATCCAGGCACAGATTGGCATACAAGGTTTGAAGGCATTATCAGTTTTCTGGAAAAGCAAAAAGATACTGGAAGTGAAAAAATGCGACAGTGGGTAGAGGACTTCACAGATGTAGCCATCTGTCCGGATTGTGATGGCTATCGACTGAAAAAGGAATCGCTGCATTTTAGAATTCACGATAAGCATATTGGTCAGCTTGCCGAGATGAACATTGATGAGTTGGCAGAATGGTTGGAGGATATTGAGTCAAAACTCAGCGATCGCCAATTGGTAATAGCCACCGAGATTCTCAAAGAATTGAGAAAGAGAATCAGTTTTTTACTGGATGTAGGTTTGACCTACTTGAGTCTCAACAGACCACTAAAAACGCTATCGGGAGGTGAAGCCCAGCGTATTCGTTTGGCTACACAGATCGGAACTCAGCTCGTGAATGTGTTATATATTCTGGATGAACCAAGTATAGGTTTGCATCAGCGAGATAATGTGAAACTGATTCAAGCCCTGAAGGATTTACGCGATTTGGGCAATACGGTCATAGTGGTGGAGCATGATAAGGATATGATGCTGGAGTCGGATTTTGTGGTGGATATTGGGCCGGGAGCCGGCAGACACGGAGGTCATATTATGGCTGCCCAGACCCCAAAAGAATTTCTTAAAAATGGAAGCATAACTGCTGATTACCTGGCTGGAGCAAGAAAGATTGAAATCCCTGAGGAACGCCGAAAAGGAAATGGTTCATTTCTGGAACTGAAAGGTGCCACTGGCCATAACCTGAAGAATGTGGATTTGAAATTACCACTAGGCACAATGATTTGTGTGACAGGCGTGTCTGGAGGAGGAAAGTCCTCATTGATTCATGAAACTTTATATCCAATTCTAAAGAAACATTTTTATAAGTCCCGCACTGAACCTTTACCATTCAAGGATATTAAAGGGATTAAAGACCTGGATAAAGTAATAGAGGTTGATCAATCTCCGATTGGTCGAACTCCGAGATCCAATCCCGCCACATACACAGGTGTATTTACAGACATTAGGGCGCTTTTTGCTGATCTGCCAGAGTCCAAGATAAGAGGCTATAAACCGGGGAGATTTTCTTTCAACGTGAAAGGTGGAAGGTGCGAAACTTGCCAGGGAGGAGGTATGCGCGTGATAGAGATGGACTTCTTGCCAGATGTGCATGTGCCTTGCGAAACCTGTAAGGGAAAGCGTTACAACAGAGAAACACTCGAAGTGCGGTTCAAAGGAAAATCCATTTCTGATGTGTTGGACATGACCGTCGAGCAGGCCGTAGAGTTCTTTGAACATCAGCCAAAAATTCTCAAGAAAATCGAAACGCTTTTTGAAGTGGGTTTAGGATATGTATCACTCGGACAGCATGCTACGACACTTTCTGGAGGTGAAGCACAGCGTGTAAAATTAGCAACAGAACTATCCAAGCGTGATACTGGAAATACCTTTTATATATTGGATGAGCCTACTACGGGACTGCACTTTCAGGATATTCATCATCTGCTGGAGGTGCTTCAGAAGCTTGTTAAAAAGGGTAATACTGTCTTGATCATTGAGCATAATCTGGATGTGATCAAAGTGGCCGACCATATCGTGGATCTGGGACCTGAAGGGGGAACAGGCGGTGGAAGAATAGTAGCCACAGGCACACCAGAAGACGTGATCAAGGTCACAGAAAGCTACACCGGCAAGTATCTCAGGGTAGAATTGGAATCATAAATATTTAGCAAGATTCATTTCAAATTGCTAAGATTCCTGTTGTTTTTGGTTAAGGATACATCCTATACGCGAGTTATCATGGATTTATAATACCACTGACGGATTGTTTGTTTTACAATCCGGTCGTTCCTGTTACTTTTGAATTTTTGTCAGTTCTATGAACAAGCAGCGGATTTATTGGATTACCCAGATTCTTGGGTGGTCTTTTTACGGTTTCTTACAAATTTTCCTTTATGCCACCGCAGGGCAGTTGGACAATACACACATTATTGGTGAGGTATTGCAAGTGCTGTTCTATATCGGGACTACACATTTGCTCAGGTTTCTGTTCATTAGATTCGGGTGGCTGGCGTATAATTGGGTGAAACTCATCCCTCGGGTAATAGTTTCTATACTGGTTTTGAGTGTGGTCAATTGGGGTTTTTTGCTTGGATACTCATTACTTACAGGGGAATTGACCAACAGGGATTTTTTCCCTTTCACAATTGTGCTAAATGTATTTGGGCCGATGAGTATTTATTTTATCTGGTCGCTCTTCTACTTTACATTCCATTATTTCGATCGATATAACAATTCGCTGAAATACGAGGCAGCCGCCAAAGAAATTGAACTGAGAAATTTACGATCACAGCTCAATCCACATTTTATTTTCAACGCACTCAACAGCATTCGGGCGCTCGTAGATGAAAACCCTCAGAAGTCGAAAAATGCCATCACTCAGCTGTCGAATATTCTAAGAAATTCTCTGACGGTAGATCGCCAGAGGATGGTGAGCTTTTCCGAGGAAATGGTGATGGTGCAGGATTACCTAGCCTTAGAAACTATTCGCTATGAGGAGCGTTTAAAAACCAAATTGAATATAGACCCTCAATCATTGAACTATATGATTCCACCGTTAATGATTCAAACATTAGTGGAAAATGGAATCAAACATGGGATTTCTACATTGAAGAATGGAGGCACCGTAGAGGTTACTTCAATAGTGGAGGCTGATAAATTGATTATTCAAATCAGAAATGCGGGACAATATTTGAATGGTAAGCCTAAAGAGCAGACCGGTTTTGGGCTGATCAACACCAAGAAAAGATTAGATTTGATATACGGAGAAGAGGCGCAATTCAAGATTGAAAATGAAAGCGAATCTACCGTACTCACAGAGATTATACTACCAAAATCATTATGAAGACACTCATAGTTGACGATGAAAGACTGGCACGCAAAGAATTGATTTCCTTGCTGGAGCCGCACAAAAAGATAGAGATAATAGGAGAAGCAGTAGATGCCGATGATGCATTCGAGAAAATCAATGAGCTCAAACCTGAGCTGATTTTTCTGGATATACAAATGCCAGGGAAAACCGGATTTGATCTGCTGGAATCTCTGGATCAGGTGCCAAAAGTGATTTTCACTACTGCGTATGATGAGTTCGCTCTGAAAGCCTTTGAAGTGAATGCTCTTGACTATCTACTGAAGCCAATCCAGCCTGAGCGTTTGGAAGAGGCCATTGGGAAAGTTCAGGTGAGTGAGGCCAAAGAGTCGAATGAAGAAAAGAAAAGCCTTGGCAAGAACGACCAGGTTTTTGTAAAAGATGGGGATAAATGCTGGTTCGTGAAGCTTGAAGATGTCCGGTTGTTCGAATCAGACGGGAATTATATCAAGGTGTACTTTGGGACAAATAAGCCAATGATTCATAAGTCACTTAATGCGCTGGATGAGCGGTTGGATGACAGAACATTTTTCCGTGCCAGCAGAAAGCACATTATCAATCTTGGCTGGGTAGAGAAAATTGACACATGGTTTAATGGAGGTTTGCTCGTTCAGCTGAGAGGTGGTGAGAAGATCGAAGTGAGTAGAAGACAAGCTGCCAGGTTTAAGGAGATGATGAGTCTTTAGTTTGTTATTGGTTAATTAGTTTTTAGGTAATTGGGTTAATTCTAGAAAGTATGAAACAGAAAGGCTTCATATTGCTAGTGTTGAGTTTATTCCTAATAATGCTCTTAAATCCTGTGTAGAAAAAGTGATTAATCCCACGAGTGGGTTTTGTTCCCCAACCCTCTGGGTTGAGAGACATACGTTTGCATAGCAAACTCCATCAAATATCCAGATGGCTCTGCTTCGGGGTAGTTTATTCAGACAATTTTTTGGATTCCTGCTTGGCTCCAAAAAAAGAGCCCAACCTCACGTTAGCAAGGCTGGGCCATAGCGAAGCAAAACCAAATTAGTTTTCTAACTTCAAGCCTGAATCCGCGGACCATTCATTATACGCTCCATCATACACTTTTACATTTGGATAATTGAGTACTGAGGTCAGCACTGCAAATTCCAGCCCTGCTCGCGTACTGGTCTGGCAATAAAGAATCACTTCTTTATCCTTAGTGACTCCCTTGCTGGCATATAGCTTACCAAGTTCGTCGGCAGATTTCAGGATACCTTTATCATCTTTGAGTTCTTCAGAATCTACATTAATAGCTCCTGGAATATGACCTTTGCTTGTGGGGTCGGTTCCTGCAAACAGATTGGGGATTCTCGCATCCACTACCACGGTGTTTGCTTGACCTTTGGCTTTGATTACATCAGCTTTAGCTACCAGTAATTCTGGATTCAGATTTGGTTTCACCACTACTTTTGGCAACATTTTAGGCGCACGAGTCACTGGTTTGCGACCCTCTTTCCATGCTCCAATACTTCCGTCCAGAATCTTCACGTTCGGATAGCCCATATATTTCATGATCCAATACATTCTGCCGGCGCTGTTTCCTTTGTTACAATAAAGCACTATGTCTTTATCCATGGCTATTCCCTTGTCGCCAAAAATTTTGGCTAATTCCTCAGGGGATTTCAATATGCCTTTTACAGGAGTATCGTTTGACAATTCGGATACAGGAAGGCTAACCGCATTTCTGATATGTACCTGCTTGTATTCACTGGATGATCTGGCTGAAACAATAATAGTATTCTTGTCATTGAGCTTTTTGGAAAGCTCCGCTACAGTGATAAAATCCTGTGCTTTTGCCCCTATGCTCACTAATATGGTGAGTAGGAATAGAATTGAATATTTTGCTTTCATGGTTTTGCTATTTTGAATTAAAATTTCACTTGAACTTGTACTTTGATGGCGTCATTTTTTA
Source organism: Bacteroidia bacterium (assembly GCA_030425425.1). GTDB lineage: Bacteria > Bacteroidota > Bacteroidia > Cytophagales > Cyclobacteriaceae > Marinoscillum. The sequence continues at coordinate 100,908 of JAUIAO010000004.1, forward strand.
CTTCAGCGCCATCTTCTACCTTGTACTGATAGTTTAGCTGAAGTCTGGTCCAGTCGTTGAACCAATAGTTGGCACCTGCAGTAATCCAGGTGATAGTGTTTCCATCTATGTTGGTGTCAGTATCGAAGTATTCATATTTCACCACTGGTTCCAGGTTTAGGTTGGTTCGGTACATGGCCATCACATACATTCCCTCGCGTTCATCTCCGAGGATCATTGGCTCAGAACCACATCCACCACTTGCTGAGCGATCGTATGCGCCCTGATCATTGATATATTCTGCCTGTACTCTTAGGTTGTTGCTGTAATATTCAAATTCTGCTGCGTAAGAAGTTCTTGTGTCAAACTGTGGATCTTCTGGGTTTGATCTGTCAGGTGCATTCGGGAAGCCATATCTATAGCTACCACCTATTCTCACACCTTGTACAGGTCTATAAGTGACACGACCAATAACATCTTTGCGCTCGTTATTGTCTACTTTGTTGAGGCCAGTACCATTCATGATGGCGATATTGTAAAACAGTTTGGTTTCTTTTTGGTCTCCACCGCAAAGGAAGAAACCATAGTCGCGCTGAGGAGCTATCAATTGGTCTGAGACCATAGCGCGTTCTATAGTATGGAGTCCGCTACAGGCTGTGTTTACTTCCAGACCGAAAGGCTGCTTGAATGAACCTAAAGTTAGTTTTGCCCATTCCCATCTTTTGTATTGAATAAATCCATCCAGTAAATAAGTATCAGTGGTACCACCAATAAATGGGCTGGCTTCTAACAGCACATAGTAATAAAAGTCGTAAGGTATGTTACCATGTACACCCACTCTGGCTCTTTTGAACTTGAAAGTGCTCTCTACAGGGTCTGATAAGGTATGGTCATATTCTCCCTGGAAGAAACCAAAGACCGCCACACCTTCATCGGTAGGTTCTGCACAGCCTTGAGCAAAAGTAGTACTACCTACCGCTACGAAAAGTAGCGTTAGAAATATGGTTATTAATTTTTTCATGTCTGAAAGTATTTGAGAAAAAATACCGGCGAGCCAGATGACTCACCGGGTCATTATTTGATGGAATTCTAATTATTCGTAACTCAAATTTTTAGGGTTTGAGTCGCCACCCCATTGGTTACTTGCCCATGCTGAGTTGCTATTGTAGAGTCCGTTCATTCCAAATTTGAGACTGTATGCATCATAGCCGAGCACTCTGAGGTATGCAGTAACTACAGCGGAAGTCTGTCCTGTGTAGCAGTAAGTCACTATTTGTTCAGAAGGGTTGAGGTTTGCCATTTCACCACCAGTAAGAGTCAAAGGGTTGATTCTGTATGCCCCACTTACGTGACCAAATCCTGTGTAATCAGCATCTGAAAAGTAATTGTTCACGAAGAAATCAGAAGGGGAACCCAAAACATCAGATGCAGAGACTCCTTTGAATCCAGCTTTCAGAACCTCTTCTACACGTGCCTCCAGAATAGCAGCACCATCTGTAAGGTTGATATTCAAATCAGGAAAGTCATACAATTGATTAGCAGGCGCTGCATCGTATTTCCAGTTTGCTGATGTTTCAGCGGCATTTCCGATGCCTCCGGTCCATTTATCAAATTCTGAATTCCATCCACTCATTCCCCATTTAAGAGCCTGTGTGTCTGAATATCCCGCAAGTCTCAAAAGTGCAGTGGTATAACATGCTGTTTGTCCGGTATAGCATACTACAAGAATTCTTTTACTTCCTGCATTGGCCGCTTCTGTGAGAACTCCTGAAAGGTCTGTTCCAACTGGAGGTACGTTTACTGCACCCGCGATGTGGTCAGCTTCAAAATCAGTAGTATTTCTGATATCGATGATGTGATAAGTTGATGTAAATGAAGACAAATCTTCTTCTACTGGAGGCGCAGCTACAAATTTTACATCTGTGGTACCATGGTAAGAAAGGATATCCCCGACATCCATGCTGTTGGTTTCCAGGTATTCAGATAATGTGTTGAATGCATTAGCATCTACAGTTTCGTCATCCTTACAAGATGTAGTAAACAGGCCTATGATTAAGGCAAGAATTAATAACCGTTTCATGATTTTGTTGTTTAGCTATTTTTATTTGATTTATTCAATTTGTTAATAGTGTTTTGGCGGTTGTTTGTCACAAGATTTCTTTGCTGGAAGTTTGTGAGTCCTTTTTTGCTAAGCCATGCCGATTCATTGTTAGCAACCTCCTACTTCCTCGTGTGAGTCACCACCACCTAGTTTTTTGAGGTCTTTTTCTGTGTATTCTGGATAGGTGAGTTCCCACTTTTTCCATCCTCCATCTATCACATAGACTTTAGTATATCCCAGCTTTTGAAGAGTCTGAGCGGCGAGTATGCTTCGCTTCCCTTTTTTGCAGTAGAGCACGAAGATTTCATCTTTCTCAGGTTCATATAGGCCCTCATGTTCCCAGAAATCTTTGCTTCCAATACTAAATTCTAAAGAGCCTCTGGGAATCATTACAGAACCAGGAATGTAACCGTAGTAGTGCTCCTGTGGGCCTCTTACATCTATGAGGTTATAAATTTCCTCACCATTGATGATGTCATTGGCTTGCTCCACACTGATGATGTTTACTTCGGCTTTTGCAGCTTCCACCATGTCATCAGGAGTAACCGTCTCTTGCTTGGCACATGCAAACGCTATGATTAGTGCCAGAATCGATATTTTATTTATGGTTTTCATACGCTTAATATTTCCAATTTTAGTTTAGGTCGAGAACCTGGCCTGTCATCCAGGCTAGTTCTCGATTGTTATTCAGGCTTATCTCTTTTGTGTAGATGTTATTGATGTTCTAATTCTGCGTGTTCTTCGCTTTTTTCGTATCCGGTAAACATCGCTTTGATATTGGACCAGACTGTGTGTCCGGTAGTTACCAAATACACATGTACCAGTAAGAAAGCAATCAATAGAAAAGCTCCTATAGTGTGCAGAATAGCCGTGTCTCTCATGTATTCGATACCAATGGCATTTTTCGCCAGATGGAAGTACATATAGATCAATCCGGTAATGATCTGAAATGGTATGGTGATCATTAATATGAGAAAGTATACCATTCTCTGAAGAGGATTGAGCTTTCTGTGTCTGGATTTTAGGACGGGGTGTGGTTCTCCATAGAATATTCCACTGAGGTAGAATTTAATCTGTGCACCCATTTTATTCATTGTTGGTAGATATTGCTTCCACTCACCAGTTAGCGCCATCCAGAACATAGAGAAAATGGTCAGAATGATGAATCCCCAGGCTGCAGCATTGTGAATACTCACTGCTGCCTGATATCCGAAGAACTTATAGGTGCCATGGATTTCCCATCCGGTAACGGAGAGTAGTATGACCATGAGCATTTGGGTCCAGTGCCAGAACCTGTTATATGGTGTATAAAATTTATTAATCATGACTAGTGTGCGTGATGTCTTTTCTTGTAAAATGCTATTCGTAAAATGGTATGAACCAGAATACCGAGAATGGTCAATACCAGAATGATATTCCCGAGATTATCTAGGAATCTGGAATGATCCCTACCCGGCACATAGATGTCGTCTATGTTCGCCAGTCTGCTATCACGTGAATGACATTCTGTACAGGACATAGCCTGCTCCTTAGGGGCCACCATGTGGTTGAGCGGCCAGGATGCTTCGGTTTCTACAAAGTCCCACTGTCCACTATAAGGACGATTATTGTACTGCATTCCCAACACTGCCGAAGTGTCCCAATCAAAATCTTTCCAGAATGCACCTTCACCTTTTTCCGCGGCATGAAGTTTCATGCTTATCAGTGTATTGTATTCCGTATCATACATTTGCTTGCCTCTGTGCACTTTTACAGGGACAATCTTCGCCGTGGTGTCTGTATATGAGCCGAATAGTTCATTGATTTTTACCGGTATTGTACTGATCGTATCTTCCAGCAGATAATGATCTGCGGTACCATTGTGCCACTGATATTCAGGCTCTACATTGTCATCCCAGACAAAGTTTCCTTTTATACTTAGATAATTATGGTTTCCGTCTGCATCATTTTCAGCAATGGAATGACCATCATCTGTCAGTCTACCCGCTGAGCTCCAATCCCACCAAAGTTTTGTGGCATTCACTTTAGCGTATGTTGGTATGTGGCAGGTCTGGCAGGCTACCTTTTCAAAGTGTCCGTCTATAATGCGATCATTGTGAGGCGCATTGCCGTGACAGTCTTCGCAGTTTACTCGGTTTTTGTTCATGGCTGATACGCCATAGTGTTTTCCGGTGATGTTGTGGTTTTCTGTTTTGTGACAATCAGTACAAACCATATCGGCTCCATCAGGGCTCATATGTACATCTACTTCTTTGGAACACTCTAAGAGGGCTTCTTCCAAATCACCGTGTTTCACGTTGTTACCCCCACCTCCATAGAAGTGACATACTCCACAGTTATGGCGGGTAGGTAAACCGACATTTTGAGCTACATAATTGTAATCAGGTACGGGCTGGGCCAATGTTGCATTTTCTGTAGTGGCAGGCATTCCTGCTTCTCCACTTCTCTTGAAGTAAGTCTCCGTATTGTCATGGCATACCAGGCAATCCACATTTGTAGGGTCTCCAAAATCAAAGGATTTGTCTTTCCAGCCATAACCGATGTGGCATCTCATACAAGAGCCATTGTTGCCAGCTGCTCCGGTACAGAAATTATTCAGCAGATTTTTCTTACCAATGTTGTGTACTCCTCGTCCATTTGGCAATTCAGCCTCACGTTCCCATTTCCAATGAGCAGTTTGCATGATTTCATTGTCGCGACCATTGTGGCAACCTACACATGCTTCAGTTACTTCGTGTGGGGATTCGAATTCTTGTTGCAGGACTTCAAACTCTGAGTGATCCACACTTTTGATGTGGTCTGCTCTTAATACAGGATCGATTGTTTGAGGTTCATTTTTCTGAGAACTAAACCAAAATACTATGAAGATGGCTGCAGTTGGAAAAATGACACTAGCAAATAACGACCCGATAAAAATTCTGATCTTCTTTGACATGATTTCGCTTGCTATTTGTAGAACAAAATTAGATTTGGCTGTATTTCCAGCCTAGAAATCCAATACGTAACTAAACGGCGTTTGAAGCCAATCTGGAAGGTCAAAATCCTGATATTTTCGTTCATTAAGCCTGTCTAAAATCATAAATTGTCGTTAGGCCGTATCATAATTTTGTTTGACAGAGATCAAACTAAACGCACCTTCCATGGAAACCGTACCTGGAATCAATACCTGTACTGTAGGAAATGACAAATTGGATTGTTTTAGAGAGCTTACACCAGAGCAGCGTAAGCTCGTAGATGAAAATCTTGTAGAGATACTTTTTAAGAAAGGTGAGAATATCTGCAAGCAGGGTTCTTTTGCCTCTCATATTATGGTGATGAAAAAAGGTCTCGCCAAAATCTATATCGAGGGATCAGGCGAAGAACTGATTTTGAAAATCCTGCCGGCAGTAAATATTATTGGATTACCCTTCCTGGCAGAAGGAAACAGTCATTTTCATTATTCTGCAAAAGCCTATCTGGATTCTACTATTCAGATCATTGATATTAATATTATCAGAAAAATAATTCAGGAAAATTCCTCTTTCGCCGCGAAGATTATCAACCTGATGGGTGAGAACAATATCATTACATATGGTAGGTTCTTTTGTCTGACCAAAAAACAGACTTATGGGCGATTAGCAGATATTTTACTGTGTTTGGCGTTTAGGGTTTATAAGGAAAAATCATTTCCACTGGATCTTACTCGAAAAGAACTGGCAGAGCTTGCCAATATGTCACTGGAGACTTCTACAAGAATTCTTACAAAGTTTAAGGCAGATAAGTTGATAACAATAAAAGATGGAATGGTCAATATTCTGGATCCTGACCGACTAACAGTGATTAGCAACAATGGCTGATTACTCTTGAATAATTGACATAAATTCTTTTTCTATTTCCCAGATTTTTGCCAGAGTCAGGATTGCTGTCGTTTCCATTTCCGTGACATAGCCCTTTTTGTAATTGTCTTCCCAGACGTTTTTCAGGTGTTGGAGCTTTTGCGCGTCAGGTAATAATGCCAGATTCTTCGAAAAATAGTCTTTTGATCTTTCGAATGCAGAAAGATAATCTTCAGAGATAAAGCTATTAGCCCATTCCAGTTCTTCTTCAGAATTCATTTGTTGAGCTGCAGCTCTTAGAATGGCTTTTTCATCTTCATCTAATCCATGATAATGTAGGATGAGAGATTTGAGTAGCATAATCGCTTTTTTTAGATCTGTCGATAATTCTTCCATAGCTTGTTAACCCTCGTAAAACATTCTGTAAGTTATCTCATCTGCCAGCATAAAACCTTCTGAGGTTAATGTCAATTGTCCATTATTGATAATAATCAGTTGCCTATTCGTTAAGTCACTGATCAATTCGCGATAATCTACTGGTAAATCAACTCCGAATTTTCGCTTTAGATCAGTTAGATTTAATCCTTTACTTGTTCTTAGTCCAGTGAAGAGAGATTCATTAATTTGATCAATTCGAGACAAACTTTCTATTGATTGAGGAATTTCGTCATTTTCCAGAGCTTTTAGGTATTTCGCATTATTGCTGATATTGTACATCCTCTGGTTTCTATGATACGAATGGGCTCCCGGTCCAATCCCTAAGTATGGCTGACCACTCCAATATCCATTATTATGCCTTGATTCAAAGCCCGGTTTTGCGAAATTAGAAACCTCATAATGCTCGAAACCAGCTTTCTGTAGTCGATGGACGGCATGTCTATACTGGTCTGAAGCCATACCCTCATCTACTTCCTTTATTTTCCCCTTCTTTTTCCAGTTACCAAAAACAGTTTGCTCTTCGATTGTTAAGCCATATAATGAGATGTGCGGAGGTTCAAAAGAAAGTGCCGTATCTAAATCCTTCACCCAGTAATTCATGTTATCAGGAGGGATTGCATATATCAGGTCTATTGAGAAATTTTCAATCTCAGATGTTTTGATTAGCTCAAGAGCACTAAGTGCTTCCTGACTTGAATGCGCCCGGTTAATAAATTTTAATCTACTATCATCAAATGTTTGAGTTCCAAGACTAATTCTATTAATTCCTGCATAGGCTATTGAGGTCAAATATTCTCTCGTGATATCGTCAGGATTCGCCTCTAGGGTAATTTCGAGGGTTTTAGATAACCGGTATTCCTGGGTGATTGAAGCCAATATTTTTTCTATTTGTGCTGGAGCTAACAGTGAGGGTGTACCACCGCCAAAATAAATAGTTTCTATGATTTCATCTTTCCAACTTTCAGCTTTGAGGGTAAGCTCTTTGCATAGGTTTTCTACCATTTGATCGCGGGATCTCAGGTTGGTGCTAAAATGAAAATCACAGTAGTGACATGCTTGCTTGCAAAAGGGAATATGAATGTAAATACCAGACAAAGCTTTAGATTATCTTGCAAAGATATGACCCATAGAGCTCTCGTCAGAATACTCATATTATTAATAGTGTGGTCAGGGTCTTTACTCTGTGGGGTTGCTCAGCCCATGACCAATATATTCATTGACAGCCAACTTGTAGACTCAGTCCTATTATCTAGCTCCAAATACCAAGAAGTTATAGATGCTCAACTAAGGAAACTTTGGCGAGAAGGGTATATGTACAGTGGTTTAGATTCAATGGTGAATAATCGCATTTACGTGCATAGGGGGGAGCAATTTGATAGAAAGAAACTTTCCCTTACTATTCAACTTGATGATGAGCAAATACATTATCATCGAGTGGGAGATTATCATAAAGTAATTGATGAACAGATCAATTATTATAATGAGTCAGGGTATCCGTTTGCTAAGGTTAAATGGGATTCGGTAAAAATCACAAGCTCAGGAGCCTCGGGATGGCTGACTTTAAGAACCGGTCCTAAAATAGTATTCGACTCTATACATGTCTCCTCTGAGCTACAGCTTTCTGTTCAGTTCTTAGAATCATTGCTGGGCTTCCGACAGGGAGAACCTTACAAGGAAAGTGTGTTTCAAAACATTTCCCTGAACTTACAAAGAGTATCTTTTATAAAACTGTTGTCAAAACCAGAGTTGATAATTAAAGATGGTAAGGCCTCTATTATTTTGGATTTGGAAGCAAATCCTAAAAACAGGTTTGAGGGAATTGTAGGTGTCTTTCCTTCTCAGAGTTCGGGTAGCCAAACACAGATAAACGGGTTTTTAAATCTGGAACTTGCCAACTTGTTTAGATCTGCAAAAGAATTTTCATTCCACTGGGAGAAATTTGGCAATCAATCACAAGAGCTGGATCTGTCTTTTATAAACCCTATGTTTCTGGGTACTGCGGTTAATCTTCGTTCATCTTTTCAGTTAACAAAGCAAGACACCACTTTTTTATATCAGGATTGGTCACTGGAGGGAGGCACTTTCATCTATGATGCTCTGGATTTTTCCATAGGTTACAATAAACAGTCTAGTTCCATTATCAGCTCGGAAGTGTTAAATCAAGAAAATCAATTACTCGATTATACGCTCAACAATTATTTAATCTCTTTGAGATCACCGCAATTTGGCACACCACTTTTATTCCGTGATTTTCACTTTCAGGTCATAACTTCTTTTGGAAATAAGAACATAGAACGAAACATCAACATTGACTCGGAGAAGTATGATAGTTTGGAAATGAAAACAGCTCAGGCAACTATTAATTTATCTTTGAATTATCTGATAAAATTGAAGAAGAAGTCTGGGTGGTATCAGATGATTAATTTTTCAGGATTATTTGGCAAACAAATATTAACTAATGAGCTGTTTAGGTTAGGAGGGTTGCAAACTGTTCGGGGCTTCAATGAGCGCGTTTTTTATGCAAAAAAACATCTGTTATCTCGTCAGGAATTTCGACAGTATTTCGATAATCAATCCTACTTTTTAATTCTCTATGATTTTGGAGTTTTTCAGGAAATAAATAACCAATGGAATACGATTCATGGTTTTGGTGCTGGAATAAATCTCAATACTTCTAATGGCTTTTTTAATTTTGTGGTGGCTGCTGGTAAAATTCAGTCTATACCACTAGACCTTACTGATTTAAAAATACATTTTGGATATACATCTGTCTTTTAGCTTGAGATATTTCTTTTTCATATTGGTAATCATTCTTCAATTAAAGGCGAATTCCCAGGAATTGAAAGGAGCCATTATACAGGATTTATCCCCTGCATGGAAGTCTATTGATTCTGAGGGTAAAGTGATTCCCTACAATCCTGCTGCTAGTGAGATGGTTTTTGTAGAAGTTCCTGCATTAGAATCAAATCAGCATTTATATATCAAAAGTCCAATTTCAAATGTAGATGTTTGGCTTGGGCAGCAATTAATCATTCACAATCTTCAGAGTGAGATATTGTTAGACACGTTAATAGATAAACCGATTATTGCGAATACTCGTGTTTTCATCTATTCATCCACGGCCATAGACGATCTTCTTATTACTACCATAATTGATACATCAAAAGAACCAATAAAAAACATTCAGCAATTGAAAGGAAAATCTAATCTCAGCGATGCGTTTACTCTGGGACTTACCATACTCCTGATATTGATCGCTACCTTTCGATTCTTATTCCCTCATCTATTTAAACACATATTCTCAAATCCACTGGCAAACAAAATCAGAAGTCTGAGCGCTGAGGAATCTTACACGGATATATACAGTTTTGAATTCCTATTGGTGTCGCTGGTTTTTAGTTTATTTCTTACGTTGGTATTGTCATATGTAGGAAGCCAGGTATTGTTCAAGACAGAGGCCAGACTAATGAGCCTGGTCATAGATCAGATCATCATTCTTTTGTGGGTGATGGGATTTTTAATTATCAAATATTTCTGGTCAGTGATATTATCAGCCATTTACGAATTCAAAGGGATTCCCAATATTCAGATTCAGGATAGATTATATTTTTTCATACCGGTGTTGACAATTTGTATACTGATCTCATTGATTGATTTTTCGATATTCAATTATAAGTCTATTGAAATGAGAAATACCGTGATTTATGCTTTACTGATTTCGGAATTATTTTTCTCATTTTGGTTCTTTGCAAAACTGGATAAGTACTACCCCAGTAAAAAACTCATGATTATTACATACCTTTGCGGTACCGAATTCATACCCGGTACTCTGGCCCTTTATTGGCTGGTGAAGTTGATTTAGAGATTAATACAAACATATTTCGTATTAGATAGGATGAGTGAAGAATTGTTAATTACAGACAAAGAAAGGCTCAATAAGGTATCATCGATACTCGTTTCCCAGCCTGAACCTAGTGATCCAAATTCCCCATACCATAAACTTGCTGAAAAGTACAATCTGCAGATTGACTTCAGACAGTTTATAGAAATCGATCCGGTTTCTACTAAAGAATTCAGACAACAGAAAGTCAATATTCTGGATCATTCTGCTGTCATATTTACCAGTAGAAATGCAGTTGATCATTTCTTCAAGTTGGCCGCTGAGACCAAAGTTGAAATCCCTGCAGACATGAAATACTTCTGTATTTCTGAGCAGACGGCTAATTACCTTCAGAAATATATTGTAATCAGAAAAAGAAAGATCTTTACAGGTGAGCGTACTGCCGCAGATTTACTGAATGTGATGAAGAAACATAAGAAAGAAAAATTCTTGTTTCCTTGTTCAGACATCAGAAAAGATGATATTCCCAATTTTCTAGATAAAAATGGCTATAACTGGTCAGAAGTTATAATCTACAGAACTGTTGCTTCGGATTTATCAGATCTTGAGCACGTGTATTATGACATACTTGCTTTCTTTAGTCCTTCAGGAATAAAGTCATTATTTGATAATTTTCCTGACTTCCAACAAAATAAAACTCGTATAGCAGCATTCGGCCCTACAACAGCAAAGGCTGTCAAAGACGCGGGATTAATTTTGGATATTCAAGCTCCTTTGCCCAATGCACCATCTATGACGGGAGCGATTGAAATGTACATTAAACAAGCGAACAACTTATAGTAACAACATAAATAGGGGTAATTGAGTTTTAAGTGTTAAGTTTATATCCTTACCCTATTGTTTATGAGACACTGGCTTCTATACATTATTTGTTCTTCGGGCATATACATCGCCACGGCTCAGAATAATATGCATTTTAGCCAGTACATGTTAAATCCTTCCTATTTAAATCCATCTTGGATTGGGCAACAGGAACAAGGTCAATTGTTTCTACAGCACAGTACTAAATGGTTGGGATATACAACGTCTTTTGATGGTTCTGGTGGTAATCCTAACTCTCAGTTATTTACTCTTACAGTTCCTGTTAAAAATTTCATTATTTCTTCAGCGGGAGTCAACTTTTCGAATGATATGCTTGGAGGTATTTCTAATATTAATTTAGAAATACCTATTAGTGTTCCCGTTCGATTGAAAAACGGTGTTCTTAATGTAGGTGTCGCACCAGGTGTTTTCACTCAGTCTATGAATGCTGATTTCAGGTATAATGATCCGGGTGATAGTAAGATACCGGTAGGAGGTGTTATCCAATCCAAGCCGAACTTGTCAGCAGGCCTGTTTTATCAAGCCAGAAATAATTGGTTTTTGGGACTTGGTGTTATAAACATGATTCAGCCAGGTGTTGATTATGGCTTAGAAATTGTCAATAAGCAATCTTTAACAACTTCAATACACGGAGGCTTGGAAATGGTTGTTCGCGATGAAATTAAAATTCAACCTAACTTCATCGTTCGGTCTGATTTTTACTCCTATTCGTTTGATATTGGTGTAAATACTAGCATTAATGAAAAAATTTGGGCAGGTTTGTCTTACAGGGATCAAGAAGCTCTGGTATTCATGGTTGGTTATGGGTTAATGCAAAATGAACGGTTAAAAGTCCATTATGCATTTGATTTAGTGACTAGTAATAGAGAGGCTAAATCATCTACTTCACATGAGTTAATATTAAGTTATAGTTTGCCTGAATTAGTAATAGGGGGAAGGAAGTCAATTAAAACACCAAGGTTTACCTATTAGTTGTTTATTGTTAAGAAATTGTTGATTTCTTAGAAAAATAAGGATAATTAGAAGATAAAACTTGTGTTGGATGGTGAGAAGGTTATATATTTAGGCTTGGTAACTCACAATAATTTTTGTTTAAGTTAGTTTATTTTACATACTTGCAAGTTCAAATAAGGTGTTATGAATAATATGCGTGGAATAAAGTTATCTACTTTAGCCGTTCTAATTTTAGGAGTTGCGCTCCAGAGTTGCGGTCTTTTCGGTGGAGGATCTACTGATCAGGGCGAGCTAATCGGAGTAATGGATCGACAAGGCTGGGACATGACCAGACCTTACGGCATGGTTGCAGTACCTGCGGGTACTTTTCATATGGGGCAAGCCGACGAGGATGTGGCTGCCACACAAATCAATCTTAATAAACAAGTTACTATTGGTGGCTTTTTTATGGATGATACAGAAGTTACTAACAACGAGTATCGTCAATTCACACAAGCCATCACTGAAGGATCTGAAGTAGATTTACCGGCAGGTTATTCTATTGCGGATCTTATGCCAGATACTTTAGTTTGGGCTAATGATTTTACTCACCATATGGGAGACCCATTGGTGGTATACTATTGGTCTCACCCAGCATTTGATGAGTATCCTGTAGTGGGTGTGGATTGGAATGCCGCTAAGTACTTCAGCGAATGGAGAACTCAGCATTTAAATGAGTATCGACAAAGTGTAGGTCTGCCAATTATGCCAAATTTCAGACTACCCTCTGAAGCTGAGTGGGAATACGCAGCTAGAGGAGGAAGAGACATGGCTAAATACCCTTGGGGAAACCCATACATACGTAACCAGAAAGGTTGTTTGTTAGCAAACTTCAAGCCTGGAAGAGGAAACTATTTCGATGATGGATTTGCTTACACATCTCCTGTTGGAACATTCTTCTCAAATGACTATGGTTTGTATGATATGTCAGGTAATGTAGCTGAGTGGTGTGAAGACGCTTACAATCCATCTGCAATGCCACTAGTATGGGATTTGAACCCTACATACTATGATGATAGAATTGATTATAAAATAGTTAGAGGTGGATCATGGAAAGATATCGCCTATTACCTGGAAACAGGTACAAGATCTTATGAGCATAGAGACTCAGCACGCTCATCTGTAGGATTTAGATGTGCGATGACTTATCTTGGTAGATCATCAGGATATGAATTTTAACTAATCGATAAAAATTACTAACCTAAATTATTCACACAATGAGCAAAAAAGGCGGATTTCAAGAGCTTCTCTTTACCACAATAATGCCTAAGATTTATGGAATTGGAGCAGCAATCGTAATCGTAGGGGCAATGTTTAAGATCCTTCACTTACCTGGAGCTGGACCGATGCTTGGTATAGGGTTGACTACAGAGGCAGTTATTTTCTTTTTGAGTGCTTTTGAACCAAAACATAAGGATCCAGATTGGGCGAAAGTTTACCCTGAATTGGCAGATGACTATGATGGCCCTCCTGCTAAAGCTCGTCAGGTGTCTTCTGGGAATAATACTGGTGTTTCGGCGAGCATGGATAAAATGCTGGCGGATGCCAAGGTTGGGCCGGAATTGATAAAGAGCTTAGGTGATGGAATGAAGAACATGGCAGAGTCGGCTAAAAAGATGTCTCAATTGGGAGATGCTGCATTGGCGACCAATGAGTACGCTAAGAATGCCAAAGCCGCTTCTACATCGCTGGCCGAAATGAATAAGTCATATGCTTCATCGATGCAGGCTATGTCTGCAATGGCTGCAGCATCAAAAGATACAAAGGAGTATCATACGCAAGTACAGAATGTTACCAAGAGTCTTGGAGCATTGAATGCTGTTTATGAAATGGAATTAAAAGATGCTCAAGGACATGTGAAGTCAATGAATAAATTTTATGCCAATCTTACTCAGGCTTTGGACAGTATGGGAGAAGCAGGCAAAGAGACATCAGCTTTCCAGAAAGAATTGAATCAGTTAACAAACAACATTGCCTCCCTGAATAAGGTTTATGGTAACATGTTGACTGCAATGAAGGGTTAATTTTTCCATTTATAAGCTAAACTGAAAAAATATGGCTGGAGGAAAAGAAACACCACGACAGAAATTGATAGGTATGATGTATTTGGTACTAACAGCACTGTTAGCACTAAATGTGTCTTCCACTATCATTGAGAAGTTTATCTTCCTTGATGAATCACTCGTGCGGGCTAATAATGAAACAGCGGAACGAAACGTGAAGTTAGTTGAAGGTATTAGAGCAAAGGTGGCTGAATTAGGCGATAGACCAGAAGAAGTTAAGATAGTAGATGCGGCAAAGGCTATCAGAGAAGAAACTGCGAATTATGTGAAGGAATTAACGGACCTTAAAGTCGATATCATTAAGGAAGCTCAAGGTTATGTTGATGGAAAGGAACCTGATTATCGTGGAGATGCTAAGCATTTGGTAGGGCAAAACGATTACTCCACCGTAGGACACTATATGATGCCAGAAGAAGAAGGTGGAGGTGGCCATGGCGCTGAATTGAAAGAGAAACTGAACGATTTTCCTGACTTCATTAAAAGTAAACTGAAAGAACTTGGAGTGGAGGATGAAGAGTTAAATTCATATCATAAAATAGCTTTGGATGCTGATGAGGATCCTGTCTACAAAGAGGATCCGAATCAAAAAGGAAAAAGCTGGTCGGCGTTGGCGTTTAATGATTCACCAACTCCTGCTGGTATTGCCACCATTAGTGAATTACAGTCTAGAATTCTAGGATATGAAACACGAGCCTTAGACGTTCTACAGAAAAAGGTTGGAGCTTCAGATATTCAGTTTGATAGGGTTGTGCCAATGGTTAAGCCAGAGTCTAAATATGTAGCAGCAGGTACCAAGTATTCTGCCCAGATGTTTATAGCTGCATCTTCTTCGGGTATTGTTCCTGAAATGGCTTACAATGGTAATACAATTCCAGTTGATGAAGCTTCTGGACAAGGTTTGGTAGAGTTTACGGCCAATGCTAGTGAGGCTGAATTCGATGAGAATGGTTTAGCAAGAAAGACTTATGAGGCTGCAATTACTGTTAAGGATACTACATATACTGAAACTATGGAATATTTCGTAGTTAAGCCTACGATACAGATTCAATCCACATCAGTTCAAGCACTTTATTATAGATGTGGAAATAATTTGGATGTTCAGGTTCCACAGTTGGGAGTTGCTTATAATCCGAGTTTCTCAGCAACCAATGGAAATAGCTATCAAGGTGCAGCCAAGGGGCAAGTGACAATTGTACCTACTTCAACAAAACCTGTAGTGCTTAGTGTATCAAGTAGTGGTAATTTGATTGGTACAAGAGAATTTGCCGTAAGAGGTATTCCTGCTCCTGTGGTTACTGCTTACACTGATAAAGGTGAGGTAGATATGAAATCAGGTATTTCAGCTAAAACACCAAGGTTATATCTCAGAGCAATTCCGGATGAAAGCTTTCAGCAATTTTTACCTGATGACGCGAAATTTAGGGTTGCGGAAGCACAAATTACTTTAGTGAGTGGTGGAATTGGAAGAAGAACTATAACAGTAGGTGAAACAGCTAACCTTTCAGCAATTACCTCACAGGCACGTAAGGGAGATCAGCTTTCGATTGAAATCATAAAAGTACAAAGACAAAATTTTAGAAAAGAGGTAGAAGATTTTAAGAATTATAACAGGTTCATCAATATCTCGCTCAATTAATAAAAATAGGTTATGAAAAGATTTTGTTATGCAGTAATTTTTGGCTTTATGATCGTTTTGAACGTTCAAGCTCAAGAATCAGGTGTTCCGATCATTAAACCTGATGTAGATGACGCACAGGTGATGTTCAGAAAGACAGTTTGGAGAAGAATGGATTTGTTAGAAAAACAAAACAGACCTTTCTTTTCTACAAACAGTGAAATTTCGAGATTATTAATAGAGGCTGTTCAAGAAGGACTTTTAAAGCCTTACAGAACTGATTCATGTAATAATTTAATGTCTGATGAGGAGTATCAGTCCAATGTTACAATAGAAAGACAAGGCAACTCGTTCGGTGGAGGTTTCGGTGGAGGATTTGGTGACTCAGATGCGAGTCAGAATTCAGGACCAACTGTCGATGCAATTCCACCAACTGTTTTTGACGTATTATACTTAAAGGAGGATTTGGTATTTGATAGAAACCGATCAAGGATGTATTGGTATATCAAGACTATTTCATTGGCGTTACCAGCCAGAGCAGGTACGGATTGGAATGAGGCCGGCTTTGAAAAGTTGGTTGCTCATTTCAAATATGATGATGTGGTGGCATTGTTTAGAGGACCTTATGCTGAAAAGGCGATATGGTACAACAATGCGAATATGGCAGCTCATCGTAATTTTGGTGATGCTTTAGAACTTCGTCTGTTTTCAGCACCTATCACTAAAGTATCTAATTCTGAGAATTTGGATATTCGACAAATCGAGCAGGATCCATATAAGGCTGTCATGTTACAGCAGAAATATGAATATGATCTTATGGAATACGAAAGTGAACTTTGGGAAAATTAATTTTCAATAAAGATATTCAAAAGGGAGTCTAAAGACTCCCTTTTTTTTTGTCTAAGAATTTCAGGACCTTTTCTGTTTTTGATTTGCCAATTGTTTTAATCAATTGTTCTTGCGACGCTTCACGAATTCTTTTAACACTTTTAAATTCTGCGAGTAATTTTTGTTTAGTGGATGGCCCAATTCCTTCAATATCGTCTAAAATAGTAGTCTGAGCATTTTTAGATCTTCGAGATCTATGGAAAGTAATAGCAAAACGATGTGCTTCATCTCGAAGATGTTGCAATAATTTTAATGAGGTAGATTTTTTGTTTATAAGAATGGGGTAAGAATCTTCTGGAAAATAAATCTCCTCTAATCTTTTTGCGATACCTATGATTGGTATTTGATTATAGATATTTAAGTCTTTAAGAGCTTCTACTGCAGCACTCAACTGGCCTTTTCCTCCATCTATCAGTACCAGGTTTGGTAGTGGTTCGTTATTCGAAAGCAAGCGTTGATATCTACGGCTGACCACTTCTTTCATACTTGCGAAATCATCGGGTCCAGTAACAGTTTTGATTTTATATTTTCTATAATTCTTTTTATCTGGTTTACCATTTTTAAAGTAGACCATTGAACTTACTGGATTAGTGCCCTGTATGTTGCTGTTATCGAAGCACTCAATATGTTTTGGAATTTCTTTCAGATTCAAATCCTTTTGTAACTGTATGAGAATTCTGTTGGATTTTACCTCTTTATCATATTGAATGCGTTCTTGTTCTTGTTTGAAATACAAAGCATTCTTGATAGAAAGATCAATAAGTTTCTTTTTATCCCCAATTTTAGGTTGAGTTATCTCTATTCCCTCCCATGTAGGAATTGTATAATTGGAATATAATGTGTTTGTGCTGCTTTTATACTTTGTTCTTAAACTAAAGATAAGTTGTTGGATAATTTCAAGGTCAGGTTCATTGAGAATTAATTTTGCCGATATTGTCTCAGACAGCTTTATCGTACCGTGAACAATCTGAAGATAGTTTATAAAGACTGTTTGATTTGTGGTAATTACCCCAAAAACATCAATATCGTGTAAATTAGGATTAACAATAAGCGATTTAGTTTGAAACCGATCAATCAATTCTAATTTCTGTTTGAAAGAATTAGCTACCTCATAATGTAAATCTTCAGCAGCTTGTTGCATCATTTCTTTGTAGGATTTCTTAATTACATGAAGATTTCCCTTAAGTATGTGTTTGGCACTGTTAATATCATTTAAATATTCATTTTCAGATTGTAGGTCTTCGCACGGCCCGAGACAATTGCCTATATGATATTCAAGACATACCTTGTATTTTTTATTCTTAACATTTGTTTCTGAAAGGTTGTAACTGCAATTTCTGATGTGATATAATTTATGAATTAGGTCAAGTACCCCGTTCATTGCTTTTACACTTGTATATGGGCCAAAATATGTTCCTTTTTGATCTTCTATATTACGGGTAGAGAAAATGCGAGGAAACCTTTCATTTGTAATTACAATGAATGGATAAGATTTGTCATCCTTGAGAAGGATGTTGTATCTGGGTTGGTTTTCCTTTATAAGATTGTTTTCTAATAGTAATGCGTCAAATTCACTATTGACGATAACTATTTCTATTCCCACAATTTCTCCTACAAGTTTGTAGGTTTTGCGATTATGGTTCTTAATATTGGTAAAATAGCTTGATACTCGTTTATTTAGGTCTTTCGCTTTACCAACGTAGATAATCTTATTGTTTGAATCAAAGAATTTGTATACACCGGGTGTGTGTGGTAAAGTATTATATTGATCTCTTGGAATAAGTTGAGAATCCATTAATTATTTAAAGTCTTCGAAACTAGGTAAGTCTAAAGGTATTGAATCACTAGGAGTTACCAGATCATTATATTTATCACAGTCTAATTCAACGCTTATAGGCTTCAGAGGTTTATTAAATGGACCTTTGGAATAACCTAATGTTGGGTCAGCGTAAACTTTGGACATAAATTTTTCCCAAATAGGCATCGCAGTGCGTGCTCCCTGCCCAAAAACCCAATATTTGAATCTTATCGATCTGTCATCACCTCCTACCCACGCACCTGCAGCCAGATCTTTAGTTACACCCATGAACCAACCATCTGATGCGTTTTGTGTAGTACCTGTCTTTGCAGCGATTTCATTTTCCTCGCGTAATTCAAGATCAATGCTCCGACCAGTTCCTCCGTCTTCCTCTGTAGTACCTTTAAGCATATGTAGCATTACGTAGGCAGTTTCTTCATTTAGTACTTCTCTGGTTTCCGGAACAAACTGCTGCAATACGTTACCGTTTTTATCTTCTATTCTACTGATAAAAAATGGTTCTGTATACGTGCCATTATTTACGAAAGTAGAATATGCACCAAGTAGTTCATATAATGAGACGTCACTTACCCCTAATGCCAGAGAAGGTACAGGCGCTAGTGGACTAGTTACACCCATGTTTTTTGCATAGTCAACTACATTTTGAGGTCCAACTTTATTGATTACGAAAGCCGTGATACTGTTTACTGATCTGGCCATTGCCTGGCGAATAGTCATTACCTCTCCAGAAAATTTACCATTAGCATTATCTGGTTGCCATGTTGGTGGATCCTGGCCAGGCATTGGAATCGTAATCTGTGCATCAACTACCGGAAAGCAAGGAGACCAACCATTATCAATTGCTACTGTATATACGAATGGCTTGAATGTAGATCCTGGTTGTCTTCTTCCCTGTTTGACATGATCAAATTTGAAGTATTTGAAATTAATTCCTCCAACCCATGCTTTGATATTACCGGTTTTAGGATCCATAGCCATGAAACCTGCTTGAAGAAATCTTTTGTAATAACGTAGCGAATCAAAAGAACTGAAAAGTGTGTCTTTTTCACCTTCCCAGCTGAATACCCTCATGGGGCGTTTTTTATTCAGTATGATATCAATAGAGTCAGAATCTTCATCAAATTTTTTAGCCAGACTTTTATAATGATTTGTTCGTTTAATGGCTTCATCAATGAAGCCTTCGAGTTCTCTTCCATCTTCATCTATCCAGGGGTTTCCTCCAATGTTTTTCCAATGTGTATTGAATATCTGTTGCAAGGTATCCATATGTTCTTGTACTGCTTGCTCAGCATATTCTTGCATCCTACTGTCAATTGTGGTATAAATTTTTAGGCCATCCTCATAGAGATCGACATTGTTTTCACGACTCCAGCGTAGAAGAAATCTTAGGAGTGCGCCTTGTCTAAAGTACTGAGCTAATCCTTGTACATGACTTTCAACTTTATAATTCAAATCGAAATCTGATATTTTTAATGAATCGAATGCTGCTTTAGTTAACAGACCATATTTGTGGAGGTTATATAGTACTTCTGTCCTTTTAGCTTTAGCGCTTTCTGGATTAAGTATTGGGCTGTATCGGGTTGGGGCATTGATTGCACCTACCAGGATTGCTGATTCCTTGTAATTAAGCTGAGCAGGAAGTTTGTTAAAAAAGATCTTGGCAGCTGATTTAATTCCTGCGGCATTGCTTCCATATTCGACCTGATTCAGGTACATGACCAGAATTTCTTCTTTTGTATAATTCTGCTCTAACTGCACTGCGATAATCCACTCCTTGAGTTTGGTTATGATCTGACCAATGCCAGGAAGGCTATATAGGCTGCCACGGTTTGCACTGGATGTACGATAGAGATTTTCTGCAAGTTGCATGGTAATGGTAGATCCACCACCTTTGAAATTGAAAGTTAGCTGACCGATTATTGCTCTAATCAAGCCTTTTAGATCGATACCAGAGTGCTGCTTGAATCGAATATCCTCCGTAACTAAAAGCGTATTGACAAGTTCTGGTGATAGCTCTTCATATGTGACAGGAGTTCTATTTACGCGATAATATTTGCCAAGAGATACCCCATCAGAGCTAATTAGTTCGGAAGAAAGATCTGGATCAGGTCTTTCTAATTCCTGAAGACTTGGAAGCCCGCCAAACCAACCATTAGTGTCACTTTTCACCATGTGAAATATTAATGGGATGAAGGTTGCTCCAATCAAAAAGATTAACCAGACTATTATCACTAGTATTCTTAATCTCTTTTTATTCATATTAGTATTGGTTGTCGAAGAAGTTTAAATAGGCTGATATGTCTTTTGTCTTGTAAAAGATGTCAAAATTATCCTCAGTAATAACAAAGCTGTGAATCTTTTCGCCTTTATGTTTTTCATTGAGACTCATTTCATTCGAAAACAATTTGAAAAAGGCGTTTGCACTGGTTTTGCCCGGAAATTCGTTTATCAGTAACATGGCATTATTCTCATCTAAGACGAGGTTACCCGTGCTGAGCTTAAAATTATTAGAATTGAGGTATTCATCAACTTCATTTGTGATTTGATTTGCTAGTTCATCTTTATTAGCATAGATGATGACCATATAATGTTTTTGATCGAAATACTTGATGAATTTAGCTTTAGCACTGTTGTAAAGGTTGATTTGATAACTTTCACTAGCTTCTACCAGCTGATTGGCATATTCCAGAAGTTCACTGTCTGGATAAGTTTTGATGAAATTATTAAGTTCAAATTCATATTTAACCTGCCCATCCATTTCGCCCATGTTAAGAACATTCAGTAATGCCAGGTGATCCCCAAATTTGTTTTCAGGAAAGGCTTGAAGTGCACTGTCCGCTAACATTTTGCTTCCCTTATAATCACCAGATTTGTGCAGCGCGTAGGCTTGGGTATATATTTTCTTGAGCTGCTCCGTGGCTGCATGGCTTTCTTCTCGATAATTCGGATTGTCTATTAGTTTGGCATAGATAGATTCAGGGTATTTCTCCTTTAATTCATTAGCTTTTATTTCGGCAATGGATGCAAAGTCAGGTTTATATAAAAGGTACAATTGATATAACACTTCCGGGATGTGCTCTGAATCAGGAAATCTGGTTAACTCTGATTCGAACGTTTCTATAGCGTTCGATTTTTCTTCAAGGTTGAAATTGTAAATATTCCCCAGCTGATACAATGCTTCATCTACTTCGGATAACAATTGATTTACTTCATCCTCTGTTTGAGGAATATTGCTGATCAAATCATTGACTTTTTGGTCTTGAGCTTCTTCCTCAGTCAATTCAATAACCGGTTCTTCGTTTTCTTTCGAATCTCCTTCGATAATTTCTTCTTGATTTTCACCTGATTTAGTCAATATTCTCCAATTATCTTCAAGAGGTCTATTCCCCCATTTTCTTTTGAATTCTGCTATCCCTTTAGAAACAATCGCAGGACTGTAGAAATACCAATTGGCACCTTCACCTATAGATGTGTTTATTAAGCTTCCTCCTTGTTGGTCAAAAACGGAGGCTTGTCGCATTGCGATTTCGTCTCGTTTTTTCTGTTTTTCTAATTTTTCTTTCTCTTTCAGTTCTTGTTGTGCTATTTCAGCTTTTGCAATAGATATCAACGAGTCAATGGGTAGTTTTGAGAGGTTTATAAGACTGTCATTCGTTCTTACAATAGTGAGTTGTTTGATGAATTCATCCAGAATTTCCTGACGCTTTTTAATCTTATCGAAATTTTCTTCATCCTTAGGCATGATTTGAACAGTGCTGTCGTAATATGCTTGTGCCAATTCAAAATTTCTTAGGCTGTCATAGTAGATACTACCAAGACTAAGGTAGGAATAGGCCTTTTGTCTTTGGTTCTTTACCGATGACTGAATGGATTCTTCAAAATAATCTATGGCTTGTTCGAGATCCCCTTTTTTAAGCTCAAAACGAGCCATTTCGTAATAGATTTTGTCTTTGTATTCCAGGTTCTTAGGATCTTTGAGTAATTTTTTAAAGTATTTTCTAATTTTTTTCAGATCGCCTGAGGCGGTTAATTGAGAAACTTGAGCCATGTTCAGTTTCGCATAAAAGGATAATTCATAAGAGGGATTATTTTTCAAACATTGCTGATAGTAATTGTATGCTTCAGCTTCAAACCCTAGCTGTTGATATACTTGCCCAACGATGAAATTTATTCTTGCCCTCTTTGGCCCTTTGGTCATTAGAGCCTCTGCAATGACCAGGTTTTGTACTGTCTGGTCAAGGTCTTTTCTCTTTTGATATAGGTAGGCGCGAACTTTACTCAGCTCCCTTAAATTTTTATTATTCAGCTGTTCTTTTTTCAAAAAATCTGAAACGGCTATTGCATTGTTTATTTCATTGAAATCCACAAAAGTCTTAATGAGTTCTATCAATGCTTCATGTCTTGCAGCATCATCATTGCCATGTTTATTGACATATTTATAAGTTTCAATAGCATCTGCATATTCAAGAGAATAATATCTCGCTTTACCTACCAGGATATAAGAATCGTCCTCCCATCTCGAATTCGGGTGCCGTTGAATCGCTATAGACGCCTTTTCTATGCAGTCCTCTATTTGTGTTTCTACAGTTTTGGCATCATTAGAATCTATAGGTATATAGATAGGTAATATCTTATTGTAGTTCCATTGATATTTATCATGAAGAGAACTTTCGATTTCGATCATTCTCTCATTAGCAATGAAATAGGCATTATAGTGGGCAGTTATATTATTATAACTTGCCCCTACAGGTCCAGTACCTAATTTACATCCCTGTGAAAAAAGGATGAAGATGAACAAATAAATGATGAGATTAGTGCGCACAATTGATTTTTGCAAATTAACGATTATCTCAAAACAATCTTGTAAAGATAAACGAGTGGGGTTCAATAAATTTGAGGTTGAAAATTAAATAGTTTCATTTTGGCACCAAAAAAGACTTTATATAATTGGCTAACAAATCGATATCTTCTCATTATTCGTAATGAAGAAAATTTTGCGGAGAAGAAAACGATTATTTTTAATTATGCAAGGCTTATTCTACTACTAACACTGGCGTTTGTGGTAACCTTATTACTCTCAGTATATATTGTTACTGTTGTGCTTGAAGAATGGCTGGATCCAAGGTATGCTATGATCCAATCGAATAAACAACTAGTAGATCTAACGATGAAGATCGATTCGATGGAATACGAAATGAGTCTCAAAGATCAATACGTCAACAATATTAGAAGGATAATTGGAGGAGATGTAGATGCTATAGAGGAACTATCGAATGCTGATATTACTGATGAAAGTGGCAACTATGAAGTAGCATATCAGGAGTCTATCATGCCTATAGACTCACAATTCAGGGCTGAGTTTGAAAATCAGGATTTGGATGTTCTTACTTACGAATCAAACAGAACACAGGAATTTCGGGAATTGTACTTGTTTGCTCCAATTGAGGGGTTGATAAGTGATGGTTATGATCCAAAGAACGACCATTTCGGAGTTGATCTGGTGGCTAACGAAAATGAACCTGTAAAAAGTACAGCAGATGGTGTGGTGATTTTTTCTAGCTGGACGCTGGATGGGGGCTATGTCATTGGTATACAGCATCGTGGCAACCTCATATCAGTATATAAACACAATTCGGAAATATTGAAAAACGTTGGTAGTTTTGTAAGTGCAGGAGAGGTGATTTCTATCATTGGTAATACAGGGGAGCTTACTTCTGGGCCACATTTACATTTCGAACTGTGGCACAATGGTAGTTCGGTGAACCCACAAGAACTCATTGCGTTTTAAAAGAGTATATAAATAGCATTAATAATGTTCAATAAACAGGATCAGAAGGTGGCAGACGAAATGACAAATTCCAATAACATCATTGGAAAAGGAACAATTCTAGAAGGAAGTGTTGAGACTTTTGGAAACATCAGAATCGAAGGTAAAGTAATTGGAAATATCAAGACTAAGTCTAAGGTTGCTCTTGGTCAATCATCTCAAGTAGAGGGAAGTATTCTTGCTCAGAATGCAGAGGTAGCCGGACATGTGGTAGGTACAGTAGAGATTACAGACGTGCTAGTTCTAAAGCCTACAGCCGTCATTGAAGGTGACATTATTACTAATAAGTTGATTGTTGAATCTGGAGCGGTATTTAATGGTGGATGTAAGATGGGTGGAAAATCCAAAGAAATAAAAATTGGAAAATCAGAAGAAAAAACCTTACTCAAAGCCCAATCCTGATAAAGAATCAGGATTAAATTCCTACGCAAAACTTACTGGACTAACTTTCGAAGTTCTTGCTCTCAACTTGCTTATTATAGGAGCAGGATACTATTTAAATCTGTGGCTAGGGTTCAAATTTCCCTGGGTGCTTTTGATTTTCATTTTTCTGGCAGTAGGTGCTACCATCTTCTATCTGTTAAAAAGGCTCAATAATTGATCAAACAAATTCTCGTAAGTTTTGGCTTTTCTGCCGTTTTGTTGTTGATATTTCATTTGATAAACGAGCCGATTCTCAATGGTTGGCTGCATGTTTATTTCCCGATTTTGGTGTATTTCTTTTTTTTCCAGTCCGTTATGGTGATCTGGTTAGGAGATCTGGCAAGGAAAGATAACTGGCAAAGTGCCACACCAATCATGACTGGTCTGGCCATTCGATTTTTATTGACATTGTTAGGGGCAACAGTGCTGATTGTTTCAAAACCTGCCGAAATTAAGAGTTTGTTACTGCAGTATATCCTCCTTTACTTCGGATTTTTAATCTTTGAATTATTTGCTGTATTGCCTAACTTGCGGCGGAATTGAGGAGACAAACAACTGTAATGAAAAAAAACCAAGAAGCAGGCTCTTTTAAAGCACTGATTTTCAGTGGATTTTTCCTGATCTTATTTTTAGCATCTACTATGCCTGTATTGGCATCTGGAGGTCATGAGGAAGAGGGTGAAAAATTCAATCCAAGTGAATTAATCAATCACCACATTAGCGATGCCCACTCTTGGGAAATCACTCATGGAGTAGTGATTCATTTGCCAGTGATAGTTTATTCAGAAGAGCATGGTCTTGATGTGTTTTCTTCATCAAATTTTTATAATGAAAATCATGAAGTAGTTCCTTATAAAGATTACATTCTGGAGCATGAGCATATTCACATGGCCAATGGTCATCATGTATTTGATATTTCGTTGACGAAAAATGTACTCTTCCTACTGATCAACTCTGTAATATTATTATTGGTATTTTTCTCTGTGGCAAGAGGTTATAAAAGGAACGCTGGTAGTGCACCTCGAGGTATTCAGTCATTCTTTGAGCCGATTATACTTTATGTTCGAGACGAGATAGTTAAGCCAAACATTGGTCCGAAATACGAAAGGTACCTCCCTTTCTTACTCACATTATTTTTCTTTATCTGGTTCGGAAACTTGCTGGGTTTATTGCCTGGAGCTGCGAACCTAACAGGGAACATCGCTGTGACTTTGACTTTAGCTACAATAGTTTTGGTGATTACACTCTTTTCAGGAAACAAGGTTTATTGGTCACATATATTTGATCCATTGGGCCCGGGTATGCCATGGCTAGCGAAGATTCCTTTGTATATCATTCTCTGGCCTATAGAACTAATTGGTATTTTGACTAAGCCATTTTCGTTGACAATACGACTTTTTGCCAACATCACGGCAGGACACATAATTATCTTAAGTATCATAAGTTTGACTTTCATAGCACAATCTATCATGGTTGGAATTGGAGCGACCTTGTTCGCAACAGTGATGAACATGTTGGAGTTGTTCGTGGCGATATTGCAGGCTTATGTATTTACGCTGCTTGCTTCCATGTATTTTGGACAAGCAGTAGAGGAACACCATCATTAAATAAAATTTTGTTAAACCATATAAATAAACAGTAAAATGGGAGCAATTGGAGCAGGAATGGCAGTACTAGGAGCAGGACTTGGTATCGGAATTATCGGTAAGTCAGCTACAGAGAGTATTGCAAGACAGCCAGAAGCTGCTGGTAAGATCCAAACCGCAATGATTATCGCTGCAGCCTTGATAGAAGGTGTAGCACTTTTCGCTGCAGTAATTGGATTCTTGTCTGTAGGAGCTTAATTCTATTATTCACCTGACCTTGGATGCATTAGGCGTCAAGGTCAGGTATTATTTATTAAAATCATTACTTAAAAAATATGGTTACTCCAGAAATTGGATTGATTATTTGGCAATTAATTGTATTCCTTGTAGTATTTGGAATACTTGCTGGTTTCGTTTGGAAGCCTATTATGGGTGCATTGAAAGCCAGAGAAGACCAAATAGAGGATGCTCTACAGGCTGCTGAAAATGCAAAGGCTGAAATGGAGCAGATAAAATCAGATAATGAATATCTACTACAAGAGGCAAGGGCTGAGAGAGATCAGATGCTTAAAGATGCTTCCGAAGTAGCTAATCAAATCAAAGAATCAGCTCAAAATGAAACTGCTGGAATTGCCGACAAAATGATTGCTGATGCAAAGGCAACAATAGAGGCAGAAAAGAAAGCTGCTTTGGCAGAAGTGAAAAATCTCGTAGCTGAACTTTCTCTTGATATCGCTGAAAAGGTGATTAGGGAGAAACTTTCTGATGATAAGTCACAGAAAGAATTGATTGACAAGTTTTTGAAGGAAGTAAAGGTAAACTAGTATGTCGATTTCCAGAATTGCGATAAGATACTCGAAACCTTTGCTTGACCTAGCTGAAGATCAAAAAGTATTGGATGCTGTGAAGTCTGATATGGACAACTTCAATAGTCTTTGTAAATCAAATAAGGATTTCGTATTGATGTTAAAGAGTCCGATCATTCCGCATCTAAGGAAAGCAGAAATTCTTAAAAAAATCTTTGCAGAAAAGGTAAATGCTTTGACTTCAACCTTTATGGAGATCGTAGCTCGTAAAAATCGAGAGCAATATCTGCCGGAAATCGCAGAAGAATTCATCGCTCTTTACAATACGAAGATGGGTTATCAAGAAGCTACGGTGACTACCACTATCTCGTTAGATAAGGAAATGAAGGCATCATTTGAGAAACTTGTTTCTGATATCACTGGCAAAAAACCTTTGTTGACAGAAAGAGTAAATCCTGATTTGATCGGTGGTTATGTGTTGAAGTTAGCCGATAAGCAAATAGACGAGAGTGTCAGTGGTCATCTGAATGACTTAAAATTGAAATTTCAAAAAGAATCGAATTAATATAACCGCCTGAAAAGGCAAAAATGATAATACTATGGCAGATGTTCGTCCTGATGAAGTATCAGCGATACTTAGAGAACAGCTTTCGAATTCAAAAACTCAAGCTGAATTAGAAGAAGTTGGTACCGTACTTCAGGTAGGAGACGGTGTAGCTAGAATTTATGGTTTGACCAATGCCCAGGCGGGAGAATTGTTAGAATTCGAAAACGGCTTGAATGGTATGGTTTTGAACCTTGAAGAAGATAACGTTGGAGCTGTACTATTAGGTGAATCTAGTCACGTAAAGGAAGGAGATACAGTAAAGAGAACTGGTAGAATCGCGTCTATCAAAGTTGGTGATGGAATGAGTGGAAGAGTGGTAGATACTCTAGGCCAGCCAATCGATGGAATGGGGCCAATCGAAGGTGAGCTTTATGAGATGCCTTTGGAGAGAAAAGCTCCAGGTGTAATTTACAGAGAGCCAGTATCTGAGCCACTTCAAACAGGTATCAAGGCAATAGACTCTATGATTCCAATCGGAAGAGGACAAAGAGAGCTCGTGATTGGAGACCGTCAGACAGGTAAGACTGCTGTGGTAATCGATACCATTATTAATCAAAAAGAATTTTATGATAGAGGCGAGACCGTTTACTGTATCTATGTAGCAGTTGGTCAGAAAGCTTCAACTGTTGCAGGTATCAAAGCCTCATTGGAAAAAGCTGGAGCAATGGCTTATACAACTATTGTTTCTGCTGCTGCATCTGATCCTGCTCCAATGCAATTCTTTGCACCGTTTGCTGGTGCAGCAATTGGCGAATACTTCAGAGATACAGGTCGACCTGCGTTAGTAGTATATGATGACCTTTCTAAACAGGCAGTATCATATCGTGAAGTTTCTTTGCTTCTTAGAAGACCTCCGGGACGTGAAGCTTACCCAGGTGATGTATTCTATCTTCACTCAAGACTTTTAGAAAGAGCTGCTAAGATTATCAACAATGATGAGATTGCTGCTCAAATGAATGATCAGCCAGATTCATTAAAAGGAAAAGTAAAAGGTGGTGGATCATTGACTGCCCTTCCAATCATTGAAACACAAGCTGGTGACGTTTCTGCGTATATTCCTACAAACGTGATCTCTATTACAGATGGTCAGATCTTTCTGGAAACGAACTTGTTCAACTCAGGTATTCGCCCAGCGATCAACGTAGGTATTTCTGTATCACGAGTAGGAGGTGCCGCACAGATCAAATCAATGAAAAAGGTTTCTGGTACATTGAAACTCGATCAGGCACAGTTCCGTGAATTGGAAGCATTTGCAAAGTTTGGTTCTGACCTTGATGCATCAACCAAAAGAACAATTGATAGAGGTAGAAGAAATCAGGAAATTTTGAAGCAACCACAATTCTCACCAAGCCCGGTAGAGGAGCAGGTTGCAATCATTTATGCTTCTACTAAAGGATTCCTGGATAAGGTTCCAGAAAATAAGGTTAAGGATTTTGAGAACGAGTTTATTACAGTATTGAACAGCTCACATAGAGAAGTACTTGATACTTTGAAAGCTGGTAAATTAGAAGAATCAGTGACCAGTAAGCTTGCGGAAGTAGCTAAAGATTTGGCTAGCAGATATCAATAAGAAATACTACGGTAAATGGCGAACCTTAAAGAAGTAAAAGGAAGAATACAATCGGTAACTTCTACTCAGCAGATCACCAAAGCAATGAAAATGGTGGCGGCTGCTAAGCTGAGAAGGGCTCAAGACCGGATCATTCAGATGCGTCCATACTCGCAGAAATTATCAGCGATTATTCAAAATGTTTCTGCAGGTGTGGATAGTAGTAAAATTTCTAATCCATACGCTGAAGAGCGCGAGGTAAATAAGGTATTATTGGTTGTTGTGACCTCTGACAGGGGATTGTGTGGAGCTTTCAACTCTAATATTATGAAAGCCACCAAAAAACATATCGCTGAGAAATATGCCGATGTGGAAACTCAAGGAGGGCTTACTATTTTGCCAGTAGGAAAGAAGGCATACGAACATTTCGCAAAGAGGGGTTATAATGTAATTGATACATACGCGCATTTATTTCACGATCTTGACTTTGCTCATGTAATGGAAGCAGCTGAATTTGCTATGACAGGGTTTGTGAATGGTGATTTTGATCAGGTTGATTTGATTTACAATGAGTTTAAAAATGTTGCAACTCAGATTCTAAATACAGAACAATTCTTACCTATCGTACAAAGCGAAACGGAAGAGGAAGTGCCAGAGGAGAATGACTACATTTACGAGCCTAGTCAGAAATTCATATTCTCTGAGATCATTCCTAAGTCTTTGAAAATTCAGTTTTACAAAGCATTGTTAGAGTCCAATGCCTCTGAGCAAGGAGCGCGAATGACTGCAATGGATCAGGCTACTGATAACGCTGGTGAATTGTTGAAAGAGTTGAGATTAACTTATAACAGAACTCGTCAGGCGGCTATTACCAAGGAAATTCTGGAAATTGTAGGTGGAGCAGAAGCTCTTGCACAAGGAAGTTAATATACTGATCTGGTGATTGATCAGGTCTATAAATATTTAAGATGGCTTTCAGTCGATATCGTACTGGGAGCCATTTTCTTTTTGGTGTATTTGGGAAAATACTTTCAGGTTGAAATTTCGATCCCAACCTATGTCGCACTGGCTAGTGCGATTTGGCTCATCTACACAGCTGATCACCTCTTCGACGCCCATAAAACGAATAACCCAAGCACGAAAAGACATGCTTTTCATAAAAAACATTTCAAGAAGTTGATTCTTGTTGGTGGTCTCGTTATGATTTTGGCTTTGATCAATCTGTGGTTTTTGGAAGTTCAAATAATTAGAAATGGAGCGATTTTATCCGCAATTTCTGTGGCTTATTTGATGCTGGTTTATTTTGTGAAGCGTCTTTGGGTAAAGGAAATTTTGGTAGCGATCGTATATGCTACAGGAATTTTCTTAGCTCCAATTTCGAAGGTTGGATTAGATGTTCAGAGTGCAATTTTGATGTTGCAACTGGCTGGAATTGCATTTCTGAATTTATTGGTTTTTTCTAAGATGGATATCGAATCAGATGCACAGGATGGTTTCAATTCTATTGCATTGAAGTTAGGAGCTCAAAAAAGTGATTTCCTCATTTTGGGAATTGTTCTACTACTATTTACTTCATTCATAAGTTTTGCATATTTATATGAAGTAACGATTCAGCTTTTGTTCGCATTGATGACGGGGATACTTTTCCTGATAAATATAAAACCAGCTTACTTTTCAGTCAATGAACGATTTAGAATAGTAGGAGACGGAATTTTTTACCTGCCAGCTTTATTCTTGCTGTTTTGAGCTTTGATCGGGTGGCTCATATTTATGATGGATTAGCCAGGTTGGTTTTTGGTAAATCTTGGCAAAAAGTTCAAAATTCACCCTTTCATTATATTCAAGAATCTGATCAGAATATTCTGATTGCTGGGGGAGGTTCAGGCAAGCTGTTGTCCGGGTTAGATGATAAGAAGATAACTTATATAGAGCTGTCTTCTGAGATGATTAAGAAGGCAAAGAGCATACAAACCACATCTATTGTAAATTTCATTGAAGCTGACTTTTTGAATTGGGAAAGTAATGAGCGGTTTGATGTGATTATTTTTCCATTTTTTCTGGATTGTTTTCTTGAATCTGATTTGAAGAAAGTGCTTCAAAAAACTACATCCATGGTTGGCCGAAATGGGAAGTTGATTGTTACAGATTTTCAAAAGGCTAGTCCTTTGAAATATTGGCTGGTGAGGTTGATGTATGGTTTTTTTCGTTTCACTACAGGACTGAAGGTCAATCGACTGTTAGATCTGCGAACTCAATTGAAAACTGTTGGATTCAAAGAACAGGAATTGAAGGATTTTTATGGAGGGTGGATATTTTGCAGCGAATATAAAATTTGAAAAATCTAAGCATAGCGGCAAAGCGTCAATCTCGCTTTATTTTTTTCATCCCTGTATCCAATCAAAAACCAATCTCCACCATCTTTGAGTTTGAATTTCTTCTTCAATTCTTCCGGTTTCATAGGATAATTCTTGGTGATTACATTGGCCTTACCATCAGATAGTAGCTGAGAAATATCTTTTTTAGAGCAATCAGGATTTACTACTTCAAACACTCGGCCAGGAAAGTTTTTAATCAATTTATCTGAAGTATAAAGATGTGTATTGACTGCTAATTTTTTGAGTTTGTACTTCCGCGCAATTGTTTTAAAAGCACCAGCTTTTAGAATTGAAGCGTTCGGATCGTAGAGGTAATTGCCGATAGTGCTAAACTCCACAGTCTCGTCCTTCTCCTCATCTAGCAGAAAGCTCAACTTAGGCTGATCTGTCTCCAGATTGGCACAGGTAATTTCTGGTTCCTTTGATTTATCGAATTCCAAAAGAAATAAGACTTCCTTTACTTCATTTTTTACTGAAACGACATGCACTTCTGTGACATATTTCAATTGCTGAATTCCTAATGAAATATCAATCATTGGGGCCGCTTTCACTAAAACTGACTCAGCTTTTTGCTCGAATAGAGGAAGTAGTTCGATGAGATTTGGAGAACAGTTTTGGAAATGAAATACCTGCTTTTTGTTTTCATCTCGTCTGGCCGGATCTATAAAAAAATGTGCTTTGGTTTCTAATTCGGCCAATACTTCTTCAGCGTTCCAATTGATGGTTTCGATGTTTTTTCCAAGCTGTTTAGCATTGAACTCAAATACGTCACAAAGCCAATCATACTGCTCCACATAGGTGGTTTGATTGAAATTTTCCGAAAGAGCTAAAGTGTCGATTCCCATTCCTCCTGTTAAGTCAATCAGGTGATTACCAGAAAGAAATTGTTTTTTATATGCAGCTGTGCTTCGAGAGGAACATTGCTCCAAAGATAGCGGTGGCGGCATGATCAAATTTTGATTTGCAAACCATTCTGGAAGCTTTGATTTAGCCTTTCGTCGGCTAATGATTTGATCTACAATGTGCGAGATGTGTTCTTTGAACTGAGCTGGAGGATTGAGAAGGATCTGGCTGGTGTCTGCAAATAGGTTATCAACGATAAATTGATTCGTTTGCTTTTCCTGAAGTAATAGAAGCAGATCATTCATTGGGTAAAATTACAGGATACACAGAGTATAGATAATATTCTTTTTGAGACTATCAGCATATTATTTTATGTGAAACAATGTCGATCATATTAACAATAATATTTACAATTATGAAACAAATAAATTTATACATTCGTATATGATTTACAATTATGAATGAAATATGAACAATGAAGTGTATCAACTAGGAGAGCTGGAAGAACTGATCCTGATGATTGTGGCAATATTGCAAGATCAGGCTTATGGAGTGCGAGTAATGGATGAGATTGAGAGTCAGACCGGACGAAAAGTAAACATTAGTGGAGTGCACACAACTCTGGATCGATTGGAGAAAAAGAATCTCTTAAGCTCTGAAATGGGAGGAGCCAATGCAGAAAGAGGCGGCCGGAGAAAGCGCATATTCTCGATAACCGCCCAAGGTGGAAAAGCGCTTCAATTTGTTCATGATACTCGTAATCAGCTATATAACCAGATTCCCAAAGCCATATTTAGTTTCGGATGAGTGATCATAAAAGTATTCCGAAATGGGCACTTTCATTCCTTCGATTCTATTGTAAAAATGATTTGTTGGAGCAAATAGAGGGCGACCTTTTTGAGCTCTATGATAGAGAGCCTGATCCTAAAAAAGCGAGAAGGATTTTTACGTGGAATGTCATCCGGTTTTGCAGATGGAGATATATCAAAGGACTTGAAGATTTTAAACTTTACAGATTGGCCATGATCAAGAATTATTTAAAGATTGCCTTCAGAACATTAATTCGTCAAAAGTCATATGCCGGTATCAACATCGTTGGATTAGCCATTGGGCTTGCCTCTTGTTTGTTGATTACCATGTATATCGTAAACGAGTATAGTTATGATCGGTCGATCAAAAATGTGGATCGTATCTATCGTGTGGCTAATGGTGTAAGTGGAAGGTGGACTCCTATGCCGCTGGCTAGTACGCTGACCAATGAATATCCACAAATAGAAGCTAGCACACGAATCAGAGGATTATATGAGAGCCTGATCAAATATGGAGATAAAAAGCTGGTTCAAAAAGGTGGGGCTTGGGCGGATAGTTCGGTATTTCAAGTTTTCGAAGCTGAATTTCTGGAAGGTAGCCCCGCACATGCTCTTAGCGCTCCTGATTACATTGTTTTGACTCAATCGCTTGCAAAGAAACTCTTCCCAGATCAGTCTGCTATGAATGAGCGAATAGAAGTGGACGGAGTGAATTTTCAAGTTTCTGCCATTGTCAAAGATCCTGTGAAACCAACTCACTTTCCTTACACATTCATAGGAGCTTCATTGTTGGACGAAAGTTATGGTTACAATTGGACAGGAAATAACTTCTGGACCTATGCCAAGGTGCGATCTGGTGTTACCAAAGATGAAATAGATCATTATCTAAGAGCAGTTTACGAAAAGTATGTTGGGCCGGCTGTTATAGCTTATACCGGACATGATTCCTTCGAAGAGCTAAGTGCTGAGTATCCTGACAGAAAATTTGCTTTCACAGCGATTCCCATAGAGAAGATCCATTTACATTATTCTCATATGTCCATGGATCAACCGGGGAGTTACAGAAATGTGGTGATTTTTACCATTATAGCCCTTTTCATACTATTGATTGCTTGTATCAATTATGTAAATATGGCAACTGCCAGATCCTCTTTACGTTCCAAAGAAGTGGGTATTCGGAAGGCCATGGGTTCTGTAAAGAGCATTTTAATCTGGCAGTTTTTAGTAGAGTCATTGGTAATCACCTTCCTGGCCGTGTTGATTGCCGTAGTAATTGCAGCAACATCTATTAGTTTTTTCAACCAGTTGACCGGTAGAGCATTCTCAATTGCCGACCTATTTTCAATGCCCAGTATTCTGGCAGTTTTTGGATTATTATTAACAGTAGGCCTTCTGGCTGGGACTTATCCGGCCTATGTGATTTCATCCTTTTCTCCTGTGCGTGCTCTCAGGGGACAACTCGGCAAGCCTGGGAAAAGCAGCCTTCGAAGTGGTCTTATGGCTTTTCAGTTTGCCATTTCGATCTTTTTAGTAGCTGTGACACTTATCATCTTTCGACAGGTGAAATATATGCAGCAGCAAGATTTGGGCATCAGTATCGATGAGGTACTGGTTTTGCAGAACGGCATGGAGCTGGGAGACAATTATGATGTGTTTCGCAATCAGCTGAAGCAGCTACCAGAAGTGACAGAAGTAGGAAAAGCCAGCCAACTACCTTTTCATGGATTGCCGGATTATACCTATCGATATGGGGACAAGCAGTCAATTTCTCCATACAACACCTTTATGTCTCCAGAAATGTTTGATGTCCTGGGTTTGGAATTGGAGTCTGGAAGGTTGTTTCAAAACAACCGAGCGATGGATACCGCATCTGTTGTGATCAACGAAGCGATGGCAAAGTCATTAGGTTTTGATGATCCAATTGGTCAAAAGGTAAGTAGAGGAGATGGTTTGGATTTTACCATCATTGGAGTAATCAAAGATTTTAATTTCACTTCGCTGAGAAGAAATATTGAGCCTTTGATCATTCGCTATGGAGCCCCAACAATGGAAATAGGTGCGTATCATCAGTCTTTTATCGCTATACGTTTAAATACTTCTGATATTCAAAGTTCTATGGATCGTATCGATAAATATTGGAGCAAACATGTGGCAGATTATCCACTGGACGCTACGTTTTTAAGCGACTCTTTTCAGCGCCATTTTGATTCAGAATTAAAATTTGGCAAGGTCTTTACCACTTTTTCTGTACTAGCCATTTTTATTGCGTTTTTGGGACTATTCTCTCTCACCACTTTTGTTTTGCAGAGAAAGCATAAGGAGATAGCGGTGAGAAAAGTGCTAGGTTCTACAGTTTCGTCTATACTTCGTATGATACTGAAGGAATTTGCTGTTCTGGTTTTAATAGGCGGTGTTATAGGAGGATCAGCAGCCTTTTATTGGTTAAATGATTGGCTGAATGATTACAGTTATAGAATAGCTGTCAGCTGGTATTTATTGATCATTCCGATTTTACTAATTATGATTTTGACGATGATCGTTGTGGTTTTAAAGTCTTACAAGGTAGCAGTGAGCAATCCGGCACTTGCATTGAAAGAGGAATAGC
Source organism: Bacteroidia bacterium (assembly GCA_030425425.1). GTDB lineage: Bacteria > Bacteroidota > Bacteroidia > Cytophagales > Cyclobacteriaceae > Marinoscillum. The sequence goes on from JAUIAO010000004.1 coordinate 136,772, forward strand.
AGTTTTTTTAAGATTTCGACTGCCCTCCGAGCTTTTTCTTATGTTTTCGTTTATCCCTAAACTTTAGAGAACACCCGTGAAAATATTTTCCTGGATCACATCAAGCCTTCTTATGGCGATCTTCAGCTGGGAATTTTACTTCAGCGAATGGGTGAAGCTGAAGAAGCGAAAGTTTACTTCCAGAGCACATTTGATTACTTATTTGCAAAAGCAAAGTTTCAAAAAGAACGAGGGAAATCACTAGATAGAAACGATCAAATGATTCTTCAGGAGTCGGCTCGGTTGCTAAATGATCCAGATGTTATGGAGAAGATGAGGAGATTGATACAGGGTAGGAGTTGAATTGAATAATTTCTAATGGTTTAAACCTTAATCACGTTAATTGCAGAAATAGAATTATGAGATTATATTGAGGATGTAAATGTTTTTGGAAGGACAAATTCAATAAGTTTATCACTCTTTTGGGTTTTGGTTTCTGAGAATGCATACTAAAATGAAATTGATGATCAATAATGTCTTTCTGCTAAATGGAAGAATACAGTTTAAATCAGACTTTAGATAATCTAAAAGGGCCTACTTTAGAGCAGATTGTATTCCACAATCAATGGGCGGCTGTTGCTTTTGACAGATTTCATTTGAACTCTCAATCTTCTATAAAGTTTATCTTAGATGGTGTTGAGAAACTTGTGAATCTTAAATGGGATTCAAAATTTTCAAAATCGGCAATGAAGGAAGATGTTGATATGGCTAATCATGGAGGTGTTGCAATGGCATGGTTTGTAATGTCTGTTATTTTAGATTACTCATATGTTGAACAAACTGAAATAGGAGATGGGGTTGATTATCGTTTCAGAAAGACAGAACCATCAGACGATGAATTAAACTTTCTGGATGACTACCATTATGTTGAAATTTCAGGGGTATTACAAGAGAAATCAACGAATACTCTTGAGCGAAGAGTAAAAGATAAACACAGACAGATAAAAAGGGGTGCAAAAAGAGATTTGTCTTCTTCAGTAATTGTTACTCTTTTTGAAGAACCAAAAACAATAAAGGAAATTCACAATTGAAACCAAAAGTTGTTCATAATGAAGCTATGGAATTTTCCTTCAAAGCTAAAAAGGCGTTTGAAGAGGGAAAGAATATGGACGCTTTAGAATATTATTACAAAGCCGCAGAATTGGAGAGTCAGGTGGCTGAGTTTTACTTCGATAAACCAGATTTGGAACCAACTAGAAGTGTAGTAATAAGAAGTGCTGCATTTTTGAATTTAAAGGCGGGTCGAATAGAAATAGCAAAAAAATTTATATTCTTTGGTTTATTACACTGTTCCGATGAAATAATAAAGAGTCAGCTAAATAATGCATTAGAACTTGCAGTTTCTTTGAAATACAAATCTTCAGAAAACGCATCCAAAGAACTTACCTATTTGACTGTACTTAGACAAAGAAGTGTTCATTATTCACTTGAACCATCAATTCCTGAATTTGGTGATTCAGTAAGTCTAGAAATGATTAAGGAATTTGCAGAATCCTATTTAAAATCACTTAAGGCTTTTGCACTTTCAAAGTACCGCAGACTTGGTGACTATACCAAAGACACAGAAGAGTATGTGAAAAATGAAATCTCCAAAATTATAAACCCTGTTGTTACTAATAGTGCATACGGTAGTTTCAAGTTCTCTGTGGCAAATGATTATTTGGCCCGATCGAATGAGTCGAAGGAAATTTTAAATTTAAAGGCAAATATTGTTTCATCCTATCATAGGGAAATTTTTGTTAACCCTTTAGAAGATGAGGATATAGAGGAAATCAAAGAAGAGTATTCTGAATCAGAGGTGAATGAAATTTTTAAACCGTTAACTAAAATTAAATCTAATAAAGCACCTTATAAAATTGGTTATTACGATAATGAAAATTTTAATAAGATGTATAGTGCAAGGATTGTAAATCGACAAAGAAGAAAGTTAATAACCATTCAAAGAGCTACTCAAGAAGATATTGGACAACTTGAAAGCCTAATTGTTCATAAAAGAAGTTCAGAATTTGGTAAAACAAAATCAAAAACGCTTATCAAGAAAGAGTTGAAATCTTATGAATTTGATATTGATACAAATGAGATAAGTAGCTCAGATAATGGTTCAATAATTTTATCCGAGTACATTGTTATTAATGTTCATTTTGATTCGGAAAATGGGTTTAAATTTTACTTTGATGACTTGGATATTGAATATTTTGATGTAGAGTTTGAAAGAGGTTTGAAAGACTTTAATAATATGTTTTATCATAAAATCATAGAGTTGGGAAGAAAAGAATTTAAGTCTGAAGCGGAAGAGATAAATTGGTCTTATATAAAAACACTAATAGGAAATGTTGACAAATTGATCAACCAATAATGTTCTCTTTAATATACTAAAACCTATTTTTTTGTGAATTCATCATTCCTGTTTTAGGAAGTAAGCGACTAGTCTGTAGTTGATAAATACCGGAATTTCTATTCTATAGTCACTCTGACTGAAAAGAGGAGTCTTTCGCCTCTTTAACTTTACTACATTCCGAATGATTAAACGATCAAAAGGTGAACTGTGAGACCGAAATGGCCATGTGCGTAGGCAGGCTCACAGCACCGCGAGGGGGATGAGTGAGTTGGGTTGTGCGGCTGGAAGTGAGGCCACAAATAAAAACGGCTCACCAAATTGGCAAGCCGTCATCATTATTATAACTATCGGATTCTAATAAACCAGATTGTTTTCCTTCAAAAGTTCAGCAATCTGAACCGTGTTAGTAGCAGCGCCTTTTCTCAAGTTGTCAGACACGATCCATAGGTTCAACGTGTTTGGCTGAGACTCATCTCGTCTGATTCTACCCACGAAAGTGTCGTCCTTTTTGTGAGCATTCATCGGCATAGGATAGATGTTGTTTTTCGGATCATCTTCCAGCACCAAGCCCGGGCTATTCGCCAAAATGTCTTTTACTTCCTGCACGTCAAAATCTTTTTCGAACTCAATGTTCACAGACTCTGAGTGACCGCCCATCGTAGGGATACGCACGCAGGTAGCAGTCACCGCCACACTATCATCACCGAGGATTTTCTTGGTTTCGTTCACCATTTTCATCTCCTCTTTGGTGTAGTCATTGTCCAGGAACACATCGATATGAGGGAGCACGTTCATGTCGATTTTGTATGGATATGCCATCTCACCATCGATACCAGCCCGCTCATTCATTATCTGACCAACCGCCTTTTTGCCCGATCCGGTTACTGACTGATAAGTGGAAACAACCACTCGTTTGATCGTATATTTTTTGTGCAATGGAGCCAATGCCAGCACCATCTGGATAGTGGAGCAGTTCGGGTTGGCCGTTTTTATAGTTAAAAAAGCAATGGGTTGAGTCTTACAGTTTTCAATGCAAATTTTACCCTTCGCTCATATGCTTTGCCAGGTATTCTGAAGGGGTCATTACTGCTAATTCACTTGCTTTATAATCTTTGGTGTTTCGGGTAATGATGATTTCATGACCCGCATTTGTGGCGCAAAAATTTTGGACGGCATCCTCGAAATCGTTGAAAATAGAGTTTGAAGCACTAGAAATTTCCGTCTGACCTACATTCTCAATCGCAACAAGTTGCAACAGTTTTTTTACTTGACTTCTAGCCTTTGATTGGTTTTCTATTTTCCCGATGATATAATTAATACTGGTGATAGTAATAGGAGAGGCACATAGCTGGACATTGGATGCTCTGGAAATAGTGATGACTTGTGCAATATCATCAGCAAAAGGTGCGCGATCCATTAATAAATCTAGCAGTACATCTGAATCCAGGTACAATTTCATTTGTTAAATTTTGAGTAAAGGATTGGTTTCTACAATATCTAAACATACTTGAGAAAGTCCAGATTTGCTCAGGTCATGCTTGTTTCATTTTAGATACTTTTCGAGCAAGGCATCTTTCAGCAAATCATCATATGAAGTGAAATCAGTAGGTAATTTAACTGAACCTCTGAGTTCGTTTACCAAATCGTCAGTATCAGTAATTTTGTCATTTTTCTTTTTGCCAGATAGGGATTTCAAATACTCCTCAACAACCCGTGATAAACTTTTGCCTTGTTTCTTTGCATAGTCCTTAGCTTCTGCTATTACAGTTTCATTTACAGATAAAGTCAATTTTGTATTCATACGTATAAATATTTACGTAAAACTAAATATCAATTTGCAGAAACAAAAAAGCGACCAACAGTTTCCCGCAGGTCGTTTCATAAATTATTTATATCAACCGATTAGTATACCAAACTATTCTCGATCATAAACTCAGCAATCTGAACCGTGTTGGTCGCGGCACCTTTTCTCAGGTTGTCTGACACGATCCAAAGGTTCAACGTGTTTGGCTGAGACTCATCTCGTCTGATTCTACCCACGAAAGTGTCGTCCTTTTTGTGAGCATTCATCGGCATAGGATAGATGTTGTTTTTCGGATCATCTTCCAACACCAAGCCCGGGCTATTCGCCAAAATGTCTTTCACCTCAGCAACATCAAAGTCTTCTGCAAACTCAATATTCACAGACTCTGAGTGACCACCCATCGTTGGGATACGCACGCAGGTAGCAGTCACCGCCACACTATCATCACCTAAGATTTTCTTGGTTTCGTTCACCATTTTCATTTCCTCTTTGGTGTAATCATTGTCCAGGAACACATCGATATGAGGGAGTACGTTCATGTCGATTATGTATGGATATGCCATCTCACCATCGATACCAGCACGCTCATTCATCATTTGATCAACCGCTTTTTTGCCCGATCCGGTTACTGACTGATAGGTGGAAACTACCACTCTTTTGATCGTATATTTTTTGTGCAATGGAGCCAATGCCAGCACCATCTGGATGGTGGAGCAGTTCGGGTTGGCAATGATTCTGTCATCAATTCTGAGTGCGTCACCATTTACCTCTGGCACAACCAGTTTTTTGGTCGGATCCATTCTCCAGGCAGACGAATTGTCGATGACCACTGTGCCTGCTTCAGCAAATTTCGGTGCCCACTCCAATGAAGTACCACCACCAGCAGAGAACAATGCGATATCCGGCTTTTGGTTGACAGCATCCTGTAGGCCGATCACCTTGTAGGTTTTGCCCTTGAATGTCATTTCCTTACCCACAGAGCGCTCTGAAGCGACTAACAACAACTCATCGAACTGGAAATTTCTCTCCTCAATGACCTCTAACATTTCATGGCCTACCAAACCAGTAGCACCTACTACCGCAATCTTCATAATGATTTTATATTAAGTATGATTTATACAGGTTATTAATTACCTATTTTTATCACCAATCATCCGTTATGTTCTGGAAATGACCAGTATAACAATGTTTGGTTTTGAACGGCGAATTTAATATTGATGCAATTAAAAATCACTTTTTTCGGAATTATCCTTGGTTTGACGAGCATTTTGTTTGGTCAGGTAAAAGATGATTTTACAGATGGGGACTTTACAAATGATTTTATATGGTCAGGCGACATGACCAATTTCATTGTGAATGCCAGTGATCAACTGGAACTGAGCGCTCCGGCTGAGACAGATGAGTCCTATTTGGCTGTTGCCAATTCTCTGATGGAGTCCACGACCTGGGAGTTTTATGTCGAAATGGATTTCAATCCTTCCAGTAGCAATCAGCTGTTTGTTTATCTGGTCTCTGATCAGGAGAATCTTGAGGGTGACCTCAATGGATATTTGGTGAGAATGGGGAATACAGATGATGAAATAAGTCTTTACAGACAATCGGGAACTCAGATGGTGGAGATCATCGATGGAGAAGATGACCTATTGGATGTTGATCCGGTGACTGTGAGGATAAAAGTAACAAGAGATGCTACCGGAAACTGGGAATTGCTTAGAGGTGCGACTGGCGGCACCAATTATGTATCAGAAGGCACAGTCAGCGATGTGACCTTCACAAGTACCGACTATTTTGGATTTCGTTGTGACTATACTTCCACTCGATCCGATAAGTTTAGAATGGATGATGTGATGATCTACAAACCACTGGAATTGTTGTCTGCTGAGGTAACTAGTGCATCAGAAATAGTACTTGATTTCGATCAGTGGGTAGCTGCGGATGAAGTGACAAAGGTGTCTAACTATACAATTACCGATCAGAATGATGCTGAAGTTTCCATTGTTTCTGCCGGAAAAGATGAAGCTGATCTGAGTAAAATCAACCTTGCCATCAATCCTCTAGGTACAGGAAACTATAATCTTGTTATCAACAATCTTCAGGACTCTATTGCAGGACTATCATCAGAACTCACCATTAGTTTTGCTTACACTGCCCTGGAACTGACTGAGTTATTGACCCTTTCGGCAACAGAAATACAGTTGGTTTTTAATGATGATTTGGACCAAACCCCAACGGAAATGGTTGGGAATTACTCTATTGACAATGGAATAGGAGTGCCAGCGAGTGCTGTTTTGAGTAGCGCCAACAAGGTCGATTTGACATTGTCTGCAGACCTCTCCGAAGGGATTGATTATGATCTTTCCATTAGTGGGTTGACTAATGAAGCTGGAAATAGCTCTTTTACGGGAACCAGCAATTTTTCCTTTGTGATTCCCTTGGTGATCGATACTGTAGAGGTGTTGAGCAAGAATGAATTACTGGTTCGGTTTAATAAAGAACTGGATCAAACTTCATCAGAGCTTTCAAGTAATTATTCTGTCAACAATTCAATTGATGAGGCAATTGAAGCTACACTTCAGGCAGATTCCAAGTCTGTGAAGGTCACGTTTGATGCGGATTTTCAGGATACAGATTACGAACTTTCGATCATCAATGTGACAGATGAAAATGACCATGTCATTTCCACTACTGGGAGCAAATATTCTTTTAGCTATCTGCCTCTTGTGGTCAATAGCGTAGTTCAAAATGGTGATTTGGGCATTTTGATCACTTTCAATCAAGCTCTGGGTGTTTCAGCAGCTGAGCTGGTTTCCAACTATGAACTGGATGAAATCGGTGAGCCGGCGATTGCTGAACTAACAACAGACACTTCCGTGGTGCTGACATTTTCAGAGCTTTACAATAGTGTGTATCAGTTTACCATTTCAAACCTCAAAAATGAATCTGAAAATGCGGAGTATGATGGACAAGAGAATGTGAGGATTGAGAAAAGTACGGCGTATCGTCACCTCATCATCAATGAAATAATGGCTGATCCTACTCCAAATCAGGGGCTGCCGGAGGCTGAGTTTGTGGAGCTATATAATCGCTCGGATTTTTCTATTAACCTGCAAAATTTCCTGCTCAATGATGAGCCGCTTGCAGATTATACACTTGATGCTGGCGACTATGTGTTGCTGACGGATGATTCGAATGCTTCCAGTTTCGGATTGACCAATGTGATTTCAATTGCCAGTTTCGATGCGCTTTCCAATTCCAGTGATTTTGTCGTATTGAAAGACAATTTTGGGAATACCATCGATAGCCTGACCTACTTTGTCAGCTGGTATCAGGATGCTGTAAAAGACGATGGAGGTTACACACTGGAATTGATCGACCCGATCAAGGATTGCTATGCCCCGGCAAATTGGATAGCTGCCACAGCTGCAAATGGTGGGACTCCCGGTGCAATTAACAGTGTGTTCAATGATCAGGACGATCAGGCCCCGGAAGTTATAGAAATTGAAGTGGAAGGGGATCGGCAAGTCACCATTATTTTTTCGGAAGCGCTGGACACTGCTACAGTTACAGCTACCGATTTTGTGATAGGAGATTACATAGTGGGTTCATTCCAATCTAATTCATTGACCGCCTTTCAAATTACTCTTACGGAAGATTTGGAGTCTGAGCGATATCATGAATTGGTAGTTTCAGCCGTAAGTGACTGTAGAGGAAATGAGCTGACCTCCCAGACGGTAAGCTTTTATCATGACACTAAACCGCCATCTTTCGTGTATCTCGATTTAGTGTCGAGCACAGAAATTGCACTGGTTTTTTCCGAGCCACTCAAAGAAAGCATCGCGGAGGATGAAGACAATTTCGTAATTTCAGCTAATCCGACCTATCGAGCTACTTTGCAGGATTCAGCTCTAAACCGCATCCAGGTTCGATTTGAGAATGAGTTTCTTAATGAATCTACTTACGAAATCTCCATTTCGGGAATAGCAGATACGCTGGGCAATGCCATTTCTTCCATACAGCAGACATTCACCTTTCAGAGTGATATTGATACCGGATATGTGCTTACACCCAACATTTTGGTGCTGAAATTTAGCAACCCACCTACCAAAAGCTCAGGAACCAGACTCGAGAATTACTATTATGACGATACTGAGATGAATCCCGTTCAGGTAGCGCAGGATACGGAAAATGATCATTTATGTCGATTGGCTTTCGCGGAAAATTTTGGTGAGAATAAGGATCTGGAATTATACATCTCCAACCTCGAAACGGAAGATGGTAAGAGGTTGCAGACCCCTGTTTTCACTTTTCAGTATGATACTCGTCAGGCCAATTTGGAAGATATCAAAGTGAAAAATGATTCTCAGATTGTGGTCACATGGAACGAATTGATGGATGTGCTGAGTGCCATCAAATCAGCAGATTATACCCTCGAAACTGGTGAGCAGCCAAAGAAAGTCGAGAGTCTGAACTCGGTGGATTTTCTACTCACTTTTGCTGCCAAATTTGAAACAGAGCAGGTTAAAACCCTTTCTGCAAAAGGACAAAAAGATGTTGCCGGTGTGGAGGTGACTACCACAAGAAAAATGGAGTTTGTCTATGATCCATTACCTCCACGAATTGAAAAGGTCACTCAAATGAGTCCGACCAAAATAGCAGTAAAATATTCCGAACCAGTACAGTTTTATGCGTCTACCCGATTGAATAATTATTCATTGGATGGTGTGGCTCCAAGCCAGGTATGGCTCCAAGGGCCGGATAATGAGCAGGTGACTTTAACTTTTGGGGCGATTCCCGAAACGAGTGATGCCGAACTTATTGTCAGAGGCATATATGATTTACGAGGAAACGGAACCAGCGCAGATACACTTACTATCAACAATCAGAATCCGGTAATAGCACAAGTAAAAGCGACCAATGATAGTACTTTGGAAGTTTCTTTTAGCCATGAAATGTCTGATGAGACATTCGATGCGGCAGCATATATTCTTTCTGGCAAAACCCTGAAGCAAGTCTCAAAGAAAGATCCCTTCACTGCTTTGATGACTATTGAAGAGACATTTGAAAACGGAGATTCCGTGAGCATCTCGCCTGTCACTATTCAGGGGAGCAATAGGTTTGATTTGCTGACAGATTCCATAGGCTTTGTCTTCAATAATTATTTGATGCAATCCTCCATCATCAACAACCGCACTGTCAGGCTGAGTTTCGATACTGAGTTTTCAGACATCACTTCCGGCCAGTTTCAGATCGATGGATACGAAGTGATTTTCGCAGCTATTGACAATGAAGAGACAGGAACGATCAGACTGACCCTGAATGATACTGTTCCTGAGAATGAGCCATTTGATCTCCATTGGTCTGGGTTGGCTGATCGATATGATCGTGACATTCCGGATTACACCATTTCAATTCAGATTGATACTCAGCACCCTGTTTTGAGAGAAATCACCAGCGACTTTTTCGGAAAAATCAACCTCATCTTTTCTGAGCCGATGGATGAAGCGTCAGTGACTTCTATTGGCAACTATGCCTTATCGGGAATTGGAACTCCGAGCTCTGTGGTGATGCTTTCAGATACTTCTGTTGTGTTGGATTTTCAGGATCAATTAGCAGAAGGATCCGAATATCAATTGACGATCCAGCCCGTTTCGGATGCCAGCAGCAATTACTCTGAGGAAATTGAGACAAACTTCACCTATGCTCCACCTGCACTACCGGACTATGGGGAGATCATCATCACAGAAATCATGGCTGATCCTGCCCCTGCCATTGGTTTGCCTGAGGTAGAATATCTGGAATTGTTTAATAATTCAACAGAGGAATTTAACCTGGTCGGTTTGACACTTAATGGGAAAACGATTGGAAGTTATGTACTGGAATCGGGTGCTTATGTTCTTTTGATTGACGATGGAAATGCCTCAAAGTTTGCTGTTAAAAACATTATAGAGATGGATATTCCTTCTCTGTCCAATTCTGGAATGGCCATCGGTATTGCCAACATTCGAGGTGTCCTTATCGATGAGGTAACATATAATGCGGGCTGGTACAAAAACACAGACAAAGATGACGGTGGGTATAGTTTGGAGCTGATCAATCCGAATGGAGCATGTAACCCATCGATCAATTGGATTGCTTCTAATTCTACAACTGGAGGCACGCCGGGAGCGCAAAACTCAGTTTACAGCATCGAGCCAGATACAGATAGACCTATGATTGCATCTTTCGAGACGATTAGCTCTGATAGTTTGAACATCGTTTTTAGTGAGGCGATGGATTCAATAAGTCTTGTCAATTGCCAGATCGCTGGAGTTTCGATTGACAATAGAATCGTTTCTGGTCATTTGACCAATGAACTTACCCTCAATCTAACTGCGTCATTGACTCAAGGTAAATTGGTGGAAATCATTGTTTCAGGTGCGCAAGATTGTTCGGGAAACGAGATGGATGCAGAGACTTTTGAGATTGGTTTTGGTAGAGCTCCATCATTCAATGAATTACTGATTACGGAAATCATGGCCGATCCTGAACCAGTTGCTGGATTACCTAATAGCGAATACCTCGAAATCTACAATGATTCAGAAGATTTGATCTCTTTGAAAGACTTGAAGCTTAGAGATAACACCAGTGAAACCGGCCTTCCTTCTGTGAATGTCAAACCACAGGAATATCTGCTTTTAGTACCGACATCCTCCGTAGGCTATTTTGAAATCACCAACAAAACGGGAGTCTCCAGCTGGCCATCACTCAATAATTCTGGTGAAAATATTACCATTTCTAATGATGATGAGTTGATTTTTGAAATCACCTATGAGGATGATTGGCATTCTGATGATGACAAGAAAGATGGTGGCTTTAGTCTGGAAATGAAAGACCTGACAAATCCTTGCGGTGGATCTCTGAACTGGGGAAGTAGTGAGGCAATTGAAGGAGGAACTCCCGGATTTGCTAATTCTAACGCAGCGAGTATTCCAGATAATTTTGGTCCAAATCTGATGGAAGCGTATTTGGAATCGCAAGAAACCTTTATCCTGATCTTTGATGAAACATTGAGTCCTGAGGTCATTAAGTCTATTGCAGTAACTGTAGATCCAATGCTGTCTATTTCAAAAGTAGAATTCGGAGAAGATAGGAGTATTTTGGAATTGGCACTGAGCTCGGCTCCAGAGGTGAATCAGCCATATTCGGTCATCGTGGAGAATGTATATGATTGCAACGGGAATATCATTCGTGGCAATCAACAAACTTTCGTTCGGCATGATGACGTTCAGGTGGGAGATGTAGTGATCAATGAAGTATTATTCAATCCGTATTCTGGAGGTGTCGATTTTGTAGAGCTCTACAATCTGTCGGATAAGTATTTTCAACTTCAAGGTTGGGAAATTGCGAGGTTCGTAGAAGAGTTTTTAGATGCTAAAATCATCGACCAGAGATTTACTCTGACACCTGGTGGATTTGTGGCAATCACTACCGATACCTCAATTGTGAAAAGTCAATATCCACATTCTTATAACCTCATGGAAGTAGATGCACTACCATCTATGCCAAATGATGAGGGAACAGTTGTCCTGCTAGACTCATTAGGAAATGTACTGGATGAATTCAGTTACTCCGAAGATTACCATGTCAATCTGCTGGAAGATGTAGATGGGGTTTCACTGGAGCGCATCGATGCGACTCAGCCCACTCAGGATGAGAACAACTGGACTTCAGCAAGCTCAGCTACTGGTTTTGCCAGTCCTGGATTTGCGAATTCTCAGACTTACGAAGTGCCAGCAGCCACCGGAACTGTTTCCATAGAGCCGAAAGTATTTGTGCCGGGTAGTACCAACCCTTCTTTTCAATCATTTACGACTATCAACTATGAGCTCAGCAAAACCGGGCAGTTTGCCAATATCACGGTGTATAATCAGCTGGGACAGCCGGTAGTGGAGCTGGCCAGAGGAGAGTCTCTCAATACTTCTGGGTTTATCAGATGGGACGGACAATCGGCCTCTGGCAACCGCGTCAGAATGGGATATTACGTGGTAGTCTTTGAGCTATATGATGGATCGGGAAATCAGCAAGTGCTGAAGGAAACTGTGGTGGTGGGTAGGTAAAATTTGAATCCCAATACAATCTTTATTATTATTCACCTAGATTAATCTTCCTGAAATGAAACAATCAATCAATTGGACAGAGCATCTACTCAATTTCGCTGCGGTGATTCTTGGTGTTTTATTGGCTTTTCAGATTAGCAATATGGCAGAGAATAGAAAGGCTCAAACAGAACTCAAAATCATTTATCGTTCTCTTATCGAAGAACTGGATAACCACAATGAAGTTTATCGAGACTTTCAGATCCCCTTCCAGAAAGCCCAGATAGCCAATATTGATACGGTGATAGAAGCCATTGCAAGTGGGCAACCTGATGAAGTGTTGGGGCAAATGAGCGTTGATTTTAGCATAAATAATTATTTTCCGACTAGCTCTACTTATATCTCAGCTGTTTCTTCCGGTAAATTGGGTTTGATTGCAGATCTGAAGCTCAAAGATGACCTAATCACGTATTACGATATTCTTGCGAAGGAAGCCGAGTTAAGGGGGAGTTCACAGCGAGATTTTCTTGCAACCCGTATCGTAGAGTGGATGATTAAGAATACTGATTATTTAGATCTAGATATCAGAGTTTTTGCCAAAGATCGTGAAGCAGTTAACAGTTTATTGGTCTATCAAGGACTGACTAAAAATAAGGTAAGGCAATATGAAAAGCTGATTGACAAAGGAGAAGAACTGAGGAGTAAGCTTCAGGAAGCGTTGAATGACATGTGATTTTACAGCATTATCCATTCAAATTTTACTGTGTCAATTTTCGAGTGAAAATTGTCTAATTGGTTCAATCAGAAAATTTTAAACACTATTTTACTTTTTGGAAAAACAAGGCATTAGAGTGTATGAAGTAACTCGTATGACTTGAATTCCAGCTATCAGACTTTAAAAACCAACTTTGGAAGATTTTATAGCTACATACAAAGATATCCTGATTGTTACCCTTGGGTTTCTGATCATTGCTGTTGCTTCATTTCAGGTGGCGAAAAAGTTCCAATGGGTGCAGTTGCCATTGATCACTGGTTTGATCTTCACCGGTATTTTGGCAGGACCTCATTTACTGGATTTGGTACATACAGAGGCAAAGGAACACTTGCAGTTTATCAATGAGATTGCTTTAGCGTTTATTGCTTTCGCGGCTGGATCTGAGTTGTATTTGCGTGAGTTGAGAAGCCGATTCAAAAGTATTAAGTGGAATACCTTTGGTCAGCTCGTCGTAACGTTTGTTGCTGGTTCGATGCTGGTATATTTTGCGGCTGATTACATTCCTTACATGGCCGGATTAGGCACCAAAGCTAAAATCGCCATTTCCACCATTACGGCAGCTATTTTCGTAGCACGCTCTCCTGCATCGGCCATCGCCGTAATCAATGAACTCAGGGCAAAAGGTCCGTTCGTGCAGACGGTCATGGGAGTCACGGTTGTCAAGGACTTTCTGGTCATTGTGCTGTTCTCGGTATGCATGGCACTGGCTGAAACCATGATTTCAGGTGAGCAGTTCAATTTTTACAGTGTCCTTTTTATCTTACTCGATCTGGGACTCTCCTTCGTGATAGGCTTTTATGTATATGGATGGATCATGAAAGTGGTCATGTCATTTCGAATTGATCGACGTGCCAAGACCATCTTAGTTCTCTTAGTTGGATATACTGCTTACGTACTCTATCATTCCGTAAGGGAACTTAGTTTCGAAATGATCGGCCATTCCATTCATCTCGAACCATTGATGATGTGCATATTGGCCAGTTTTTATGTGACCAACTACACGAAGTATCGTCCTGAGTTTATCCATATTCTGGATAAAATCAGCTTCTATATTTATGTGGTTTTTTTCACCCTTACTGGAGCTACACTCGCTATAGATGTGATTGGTTCGGTGATTTGGGTGACTTTGATCTTATTTGGCATTAGAATGATCACCATGATCGTGGGTGCATACGTAGGGGGAATACTGGCTGGTGATCCTATGAAGCAAAACCACCTTGGATGGATGCCATATGTCACGCAGGCTGGGGTTGGGTTAGGACTGGCTACAGTAGTCGCGAATGAATTTCCTGAATGGGGGGAGCAATTTGCTACGGTGATTGTTTCTGTGATTGTCATCAATCAGTTTATCGGTCCTCCATTATTCAAATATGCGATTTTCAAATTAGGAGAAAACCGAACCAGAGGCATTCCGGGTGATTATGAAGGAGTAAAAGATGCATTGATTTTTGGATATGAAAGTCAATCTGTGGCCCTCGCACGCCAGCTGACAGACAAAGGGTGGAATGTGAAGATAGCCACAAAACTAACTGAAGGAAGTCTGGAAGAGCCCGAAAGGATAGAAATGGTTTATGGCTTAAAAGAATGTAGTAAAGAAGAATTGGATAAAGCTGATGCTGAGGAGGCTGGAGTGATCGTTTGTATGCTCACTGACGATGAAAATCTAAAAATTTGCGAAACAGCTTATCAGCATTATGGCACGCGAGATTTGGTGGTACGGCTCAATCACCGTTATAATAATGCGAAGTTTTTAGAACTGGATGCTAAAGTTGTCTATCCAGATACTGCGATTGTAAGCTTGATGGATCATTTTGTGCGCTCACCACAAGCCGCATCGTTATTGCTCGGTATGGAAAAAGGGCAGGATACTTTGGATATAGAGATCACAAATACTGATATACATGGGATCACTTTACGGGATCTGCGTCTGCCGGGAGATGTTATCATCCTCTCTGTGGTACGAGCCGGTACCACAATCATTACTCATGGTTATACCCGATTGAGGTATAAGGATATAGTCACAGTGGTTGGGTCACCGAAGAGCATCAAGCAGGTGCAGATGCGGTTTGAGGCTTAGGTCAATAGGCAACTTCAATGAATCATTTTTCAACCTTGACAAACAATCCAACATTCAGTTGATTATTGCTCTGAATAATTAGGAATTGAATTACTTTTAAATACAAAATGGTAAATTATGGAAGATCGCTTTAAAGAATTCAGTCAAAAAATTGAAAGGAAAATTGTCGAAGTGAAGTCTGAAGTAAAGCATCTTGCTGAAAATGTAAGTTCATTGGGCAAATCAATTGATGAGTTAGGGGATGAATTTGGCGATTTTGCATCATATGTTTCCGAAATGTATCATGAACATGAGTCTAGAATTTCAGCGTTGGAAAAAGCCATTAAAAAATGAATCTATAGCTTCATGAAAACATGATCTCGTAAGGTCGCTCCAGCGCCATCTGCAATTCATCTACACTGATATTTCTGCTTTTTCTCATAGATTCCTTCCCTTCGAAATACACGATCAGTGTTGGAACTGTGAAAATGCTCTGCTGAGAAGAAATCTCTGGAGTCTCTAGAATGTTGATGTAGATGAACTCGATTTTTGGGAATTGCTTCTCCACCATTTCCTTCACCTTCGGTTTCAATACCGTACACACACTACACATGTCGTGAGAATAATAGGCGATTACCGCATCGTGCTGTTGAAGGTATTCTTGAAATTCCAGATAGGTTTTCATTTGAAAAACTTATTCCAACACTTCTACCAAATCAAGATCAATCGTCCTGCGATCAATATCTGTTTTCATCACTTTTACGGTCACTTTTTCTCCCAACGTAATGATTCGCTTATTGCGCTTGCCTATGATCCTGAAGTTTTTCTCATCAAACTCATAGTAATCATCTGTGAGGTCAGCCACGCGAACCATTCCTTCGCACTTGGTTTGGATGATTTCCACAAATATGCCCCATTCAGTAACCCCAGATACCAGTCCTTCAAACTCCTCACCAAGCATGGTTTCCATAAACTCAACCTGCTTGTACTTGATAGAAGCACGCTCCGCATCAGCAGCATTCTTCTCTCGCTCTGAGGAGTGCACACATTTCTTCTCTTCCGCTTCCATGTCAGCGGGTTTACCACCATTGAGATAGTGGAAAAGTAGTCTGTGTACCATTACATCCGGATATCGACGAATCGGAGAGGTAAAGTGTGTATAATGATCAAATGCCAGACCGAAATGACCGAGTGGTTCTGTTGTGTATTTTGCTTTGGCCATGGAGCGAATCGCCAATTGCTCTAGTACACCCTGTTCCGGTTTGCCTTCTATTTCATCCATTAGTTTGTTGAGGCTTTTGGATATGTTGCCCTCACTCATGGATAGTTTGTGACCGAATCGTCCAGCAAATTTTGAGAAGTTGTCAAGCTTTTCTGGATCCGGATTATCGTGAGTTCTATAGACAAATGTGTACTGTCCATTCTCACCACGTCCCCATTTGAAGATATGTGTGGCTACTTCGCGGTTGGCCAATAGCATAAATTCCTCGATCATCTTGTGAGCATCTTTTCTCACTTTCGGGATCACTGCAAGGGGTTTGCCTTTTTCGTCTAGTTGAAACTTTACTTCAGTAGTTTCGAAGTTGACCGCTCCGTTTTTGAAACGCTTGTCTTTGAGTTTATACGCAATTTCATTTAGTTGCCTGATTTCATCGGCAAAATCTCCCTCTCCTGATTCGATTCTTTCCTGAGCTTCTTCGTAAGTGAAACGTCTATCCGAATGAATGATCGTGCGTCCAAACCAACGCTTTTTTACCTTGCCATCAGCATCCATGATGAATACAGCCGAGAAGGTCAACTTATCTTCATTTGGTCTGAGTGAACAAAGATTGTTTGAGAGCTTTTCAGGGAGCATAGGGATCGTTCTATCCACTAGATATACCGATGTTGCTCTGATCAGTGCTTCTTTTTCCAAAATGGAATTTGGGGTGACATAGTGAGATACATCAGCAATGTGCACACCGATTTCAAAATCACCATTGTCTAAATACTCAATTGAAAGTGCATCATCAAAGTCTTTCGCGTCGAAAGGGTCAATCGTGAATGTGGTGATATTTCTAAAGTCTCGTCGCTTTTCGATTTCCTCTTGGGTGATCTCCGTAGAAATCTTCGCTGCTGCTAGTTCCACGTTTTCAGGAAACTGAAAGGGCAGTCCAAACTCCGCCATGATCGAATGGATTTCTGCTTCATTTTCACCCGCAGGACCAAGTACTGTTGTTACTTCACCCATTGGGCTACGATTTTTCGCATCATGCCATTTGGTGATTTTCACCATCACTTTGTCGTTGTGCTGAGCTTTCATCGTTTTCTCGGGATACACAAACACGTCAAAATGGATATTGCGATTGTCTGGTACCACAAACGAAAACTTGTCTGAATTTTCGATCCTTCCTACAAATTCCTCTTTCGCTCTTTCTACAAGTTCAACTACTTTGCCCTCTGGACGGAAGCCGTCATTTGCAGGCCTGGTGATCTGTACTTTTACGATATCCCGATCAATGGCAAATTTGAGATCATCCGATTTTACATAGATGTCTTCCTCAGAGCCTTCACAGATGATGTATGCAAATCGAGGATTTACATGATCTACACGGCCAATAAGTGTTTCAGCTTCTGTAGCGCTGATAAATCTACCATCAGGAGCTTTGCGAATGGAGCCTTTTCCTTCCAGACTAAAAAGAATGTCCTTGAGTGCTTCTTTCGAGCGCTTGTCTCTCAGACCAAGTTTTTTGATCAGGTCGCGATATCCGAATCGCTCACCTATATGATTACCAAAAACTCCCCTAACCCTGTCTTTTAGGTCTTTGAGGTTAGTAGATTGTTTTCGGGTTTTGAGTTTTCTGTGTTTTTTCTTTTTACTCATGTTGAGTGTTATAATATTTTAATGTTTTGTGGGCTGACAATTGGTAGACTATGGAGTTTCAAAAAAAGCTGTGCTGTGGCTACTACGTCCTGTTCACAGTATTTGGATATTCTTTCCAGCCCATCTTTTTCCTTGTAGTAAACCTCATTGAC
Source organism: Bacteroidia bacterium (assembly GCA_030425425.1). Classification (GTDB taxonomy): domain Bacteria; phylum Bacteroidota; class Bacteroidia; order Cytophagales; family Cyclobacteriaceae; genus Marinoscillum. The sequence continues at coordinate 154,874 of JAUIAO010000004.1, forward strand.
CATGGAGCCATCCATATCCGTTTTACTCGATGGAATTTCAAAAATGTTGGTAAGAAGGTCTAGTGAAGTGAAGTTTTTTCGATCTCCAAACTTCCACATTTCCATAGTGTCCAGGAAGTTTACTTCCCATGGTTTTTTACCGGAGTTGTCAAGAACGTAGGGAAGTCTTAGCTCATTGATCAGCATCCGCCTGCTAAGGTACGGAAAATCAAACTCCTTCCCATTGTGTGCACAAAGCCTTAACGACTCAGGGTCGAATTTGGTTTCTAAAAACTTTTTGAATTCTTCTAGAAGTGATTTTTCGTCATGATCTGAAAAAGATTTGACTCGGATAGACAGCTCTCCGGGTTTCGGTTCGTGAAAAATCCCAACGGCTATGGTGATTACCTTACCGAATTCTGCATAGATACCAGCTCGCATTTGATAAAGCTCATCAGCAGATAAATCCTCTTCATTCCTCAGAAAACCAGCTTTTCGTTCCCAGTGTTTTTGCAGCTCGGGCTTGAGATCTGTGAAGTCTTGGGAAGAAGCTGCAGTTTCTATGTCGAGTATGAGGAGGTTTTTAAGGCGAGAATCCATAGTATTTTAATAAGTTATTAACCCGGAGGTAATTAAACCATACTTTATTTTGCTGTATGCCACTGGTCATTAGCAGGTTGAGCCTGTGAGTTCTCCCGATAAAACTCAACCTGGTTGATAGCTACAAATTAGTGAACTTGCTTGAACCTTCCTAAAAATCTCTTTCACTCATGAAGGACACCCTCTAATCCGAGTTCTTTTATAGGACTTAGGTTCTCTCCAATAATGGTTTCTGGTACAAAAATGTACTTTTTGTCATACAGCTGTCCATCGATAAAAAAGCTTACCCAATATTCATTGTTGAGATGAAAAACTTGCTCATGAATCGGCTCTATGAGTGCATATTCGCCAGCTTCCAGCCTCGGAATCATGTGACGCAGAATAGAAGTTTTTTGTTCTTGACCGTCTTTTTCTCCATATCCCTTGCTGGTGACCATGAGGTTGTCAAGATCGTTTTCAGATCTGTTTAGAAGATAGACTTTCCAGTCTTCGTCACCTTCTTTTACAATAGCTACATATACATTCTCAATTTTCGGAAAACTGATATCTTTTTTCATAATAACGTTCGTTCAATTGACATGAACTATCAAGTGTCAATTCTTGCAAAATTAGCTTTAGAAATACTAGCAATTCTAATTCAATAATTCTCGAATGCGTATTTTATTGGAGGTGATGACCATAAAGTGACCTTCTAGAGAATCCACATGTGTAAGAATTGAGGATAGCACTATTTGTGGTCTGGATTTTGGTTCAATGTCAAATAATCTTACAAGGATTATTCCTTTACTTTTATCAAATTGTCTAAAGGCTAATTCTCCAAAATCCTTGTCTTCCGTAATTAGGATTTCTTCTCTCTCCGAGGCAATTCTAAGTACTTCTTTATCTTTTATACCCTGATGATTTTCGCGAATTGAATAAACAGAATAACCATGCGCCCTGAGTAGAGTGATTGTGCTTGATTGCACACCTTCATCAGCGACGAACATAATTTATGAGGCGTTTTCGTAGGTGATTTCTCCTTGAATAAAGCGGGCCGCATATGCAAGTGCAGCGTAAATTTGCTCTTGGTTTAAGTGAGGGTATTCCTTTATTAGCTCTTCGATGCTTTCACCATAAGACATTTTTTCCAAAATCATATCAACAGGAATTCTTGTGCCTGCAATGACTGCTTTGCCTAACATGATTTCAGGATCTGAAGTAATATGCTTTCTCCAATTCATTTATGAAAATTAATCAATTCCATTTCAAAAAGCGAGGAAATATGCCCTTTGAGCTTTTCTTCTACTTTTTCTATATCTGGCTTATAACCCAATTCTTTATCCAGAGAAGTTACAGCTTTATCGTCTATTCCACATGGTATGATGTACCCGAAGTAATTCAAATCTGCATGTACATTGAAAGCAAATCCATGCATGGTCACCCAGCGGCTGGATTTTACACCCATGGCACAGATTTTACGTGCTTTGTCCTCATCTTCAAAATCAATCCACACACCTGTCAACCCATCAATTCTTCCTGCCGCAATTCCGTAATCTTTCAAGGTAAGAATAATGGCTTCTTCCAGAAACCTCAGGTATTTATGAATGTCAGTGAAAAAGTTGTCTAGATCCAAAATTGGATAACCAACTATTTGGCCGGGACCATGATAAGTGATGTCTCCTCCTCTATTGATTTTGTAATACTGTGCATGCTTTTCTTTTAGGCCAGCATCATCTAAAAGCAAGTGTTCAGGTTTGCCACTTTTTCCAAGAGTATATACGTGCGGATGCTGGCAAAAAATCAAGTAATTGTCAGTAGATAACTGCTCTTCTTCCGGTAGTTTCCTGTTCGCGATCTTTCGGTCTACGGATTTTTTGAACAAATCTTCCTGATAATCCCAGGCTTCCTGGTAATCCATCAGGCCCAAATGAATGAATTTTGTCTTTTTATTTTGAATCAACTGGATTTAAGTTTGAATTAGTGCTTTCTTTTTCTTCCCATAAAACTGAAGTATCTTTATTCTGTCGAACCTGAGTATATGGATCAGAAAACTAAAGGCAAATATGGTGAAGATTTGGCGGTTTCGTTTCTTCAAAAGCATGGATATGAAATTCTGGAGCGAAACTATCGGCATAGGAGAGGGGAAATTGACATTATAGCACTTGAGAAAAACCTGTTGGTTTTCGTGGAGGTAAAATTGCGTAGAGATGTCGGTTATGGTCAGCCGGAGAGTTTTGTAAGTAATGCTCAACAGAGATTGGTGATAGAAACAGCAGAAGAATACATCTTTGCAATCAATTGGCAGAAGGATATCCGTTTTGACATTATTGCCATTCATGGAGAAGAATTGGAACATATAAAAGATGCATTTTATTAAAGAGGTTGCCAGAACTTCACTAATTGTAATTTTGATCGTTATCTGGTCATGTAAAGATCAGTCGTCTACAAATACTGTTCAAACTGACCTTGAGCAAGTAGACTCTACGGAGCAGTTAACCATCTTTTTCGTGAATGATCAGCATGGTCAGTTACAGAATTTCGCGAAGGTCAAACATATAGTGGATCGAGCCAGAGATAGTTTGAATGTGTTGTTGGTCTGTGCCGGAGACATGTTTTCCGGAAGTCCATTTGTAGATCAGCATACCGAAAAAGGTTTCCCAATGATCGATGTGATGAACAAGGTTGGTTTTGATGTTTCGGTGATTGGGAATCATGAGTTTGATTATGGTCAGGAGGTTCTCAGCAAAAGGATGGTGGAAGCAGAATTCCAATGGGTTTGTGCCAATGTAGATGTGAAGGAAACGGACCTTCCTCAGCCGAATTCTTATGTTACTTTAGAAGCAGGAGATCTGAAAGTGACCTTTCTGGGACTGGTAGAAACAAATGGAAAGCCGGGTGCGGTGATTCCTGCCACACACCCTTGGCGGGTTTCTGGTTTGGAGTTCCAGCGATTCCAGAATGTTGTTAATAATTACGAGAATTTAAAGTCATCAGAAAATTCAGATGTGTTGATTGCCCTTACACACTTGGGTTCATATTCAGACAGAGTGCTAGCCACAGATTATCCTTATTTTGATTTGATCATCGGCGGTCACTCTCATGAGGTGATCAATGAAAGTGTGAATGATATTCCAATAGTACAGTCAGGATCATATTTGAATTACCTTGGAAAGATTGAATTGGAAATTGAAGGTCAAAATGTGATTTCTTCTAAAATTAATTTTATCAATCTGGATGGCTATAACTCTAAAGACAATGACTTGGCAGAGCTGATCAATTCTTATGAACATTCTGCACAGTTTGATGAAATAGTAGGCTATTCCACGACCTGGATGGGCAAAAATGAAGTAGGGTGTTTTTATACAACTGCGCTTATGGAATACCTCGAAACCGATTGCTCTTTTCAAAATGGAGGTGGCATTCGCTCCTCAATAGATCAGGGAGATATCACTGCTTTGGAAATTTACAATATGGATCCATTTAATAACAGCAGTGTGATTTTTACCATGACTGTGGCGGACATCAGACGGTTTTTTGAAGAGACGGGAGCTGGTGAACACGTTTCAGGGCTCGATCTGGTACAGGAGCAAGATAGGTTGGTAGTTTATGATTTGTCTGGTAATCAACTGGATGATTCGGAGACTATTACGATAGGCATCAATGATTATATTCCGGCTGTTTATGACGAATACTTTCCACTGGAAAAAGCAGACATCAAGGATTTTACCACAGCTGAAGCGATCATAAGCTATCTGGAGACCATTCAGGATACGGTGGATTACGAGGGTTGCAACCGGTATTTTGATTTTCAGTAGAATTTTTTTGTAACTTAATGTTATAACATTCATTATGATGGAAAAGTCAAAAGTTACTACAATAGGTTCATCTGTTGGGATAGTCCTGCCGAAATCAATTCAGACAAAATTGAGAGTGCAAAAAGGTGATACCATTACCTTTGTTGAAACTCCAAATGGAGTGGAAATCGCAGCTTATGATCCAGAATTTGAAGAACAGATGGAACTGGCTAGAATAGTGATGTGTGACTACAGAAATGCATTGAATGAGCTCGCCAAGTGAATTTAAGTGGATTACTGATAAAGTAGTTTTGGCGATTCATGTTGAAGAAGATTCCCATTAGGGAGGACTTACGGGTATTCGAGATGAGGGTCTTCTGGAATCTGCCCTTGCCCGTCCTAAAAACCTGAAGTTTAATGAAGATGCATCTTTGGAGCGATGCGCTGCGACATACACTTATGGCATTGTGAGAAATCATCCGTTTTTGGACGGTAATAAAAGAACCGGATTTGTTACAGGGATCACATTTTTAATGTTGAATGGGTATTATATCAATGCTTCAGAAACTGACGTTGTAATGACTATCACCAATTTAGCTGCCGGAAAAGTGACAGAAGAGGAATTGACAGAATGGATAACGGATCATTTGATTAAAATGTAATACTCTATCTATTCAAGTTCAACCCCGTTATTCAATTGAGTTTAACCAATCTCCCTCACCAAGTTTCTCAATAGTTGTTTTGTTTACTTGATTAGTATTTAAAACTTAGCAACAAATAAGTTTAAATCACGAATCATGATCCGGAGACTCATTCTTCCAGCCTTAGTTTCAATTGTATTCTTTGACTGCACACCAAAGAAAGACATCTATCTGTTTTCCTACTTTATCAATAATGGTCAGGATGGCCTTCACCTGGCATACAGTGAAGATGGCTATCAGTGGACTGCTCTCAATGATGGCAACCCATTTCTGAAACCGGAAGCAGGGAAAGACAAACTCATGCGAGACCCATGTATCACACAAGGGCCTGATGGGACTTTTCACATGGTCTGGACGGTGAGCTGGAATGAGCGGGGTATCGGCTATGCATCCTCCAAAGATTTGATTCATTGGTCGGATCAGATGTTTATTCCAGTAATGGAACATAAAAAATTGACCAAAAATTGTTGGGCACCGGAGATATTCTACGATGAAGCTTCTGAGCAATTCATGATTTACTGGTCATCAACTATTCCCGGAGAATTCCCAGAGACAGACAGTACCGCAGAAGCTGATTGGAATCATCGAATATATTATACCCTTACGAAAGACTTTCAGCATTTTTCTTTGGCAAAACTGCTCTTAGATCCTGGATTCAATGTGATTGATGCTACAATTATGAAAGAAGGTGATCAGTATGTGATGATCGTGAAGGATGAAACGAAATTCCCGGAAGCACAAAAGGATTTACACGTGCTAATCAGTAACAGCCTCACACAATGGGCTGGAGTACCTATTTCAGAATCGATTAGCGATCACTGGGTAGAAGGTCCGACAATCACTAAAATTGACGATCAGTATGTGGTGTATTTTGATCGATACCGAAATCATACCTATGGCGCTGTGGCTAGCACTGACCTGAGGAATTGGGAGGATATTTCTAAGAAGATTTCCTTTCCTGATGGCACTCGTCATGGCACAGCTTTTAAAGTGACAAAAGAAGTGCTCAATCGGCTGCAGAATCCTACAGAAAGTGAGCAAGAACTTCTTGCTGAAATTCAGCCAGCACCAAAGCCACTTTATCGTGATACGATATTTGATGGAGCAGCAGACCCGGTAATTATCTGGAACCGAGATGTGAGGAAGTGGTACATGTTCTATACTAATCGCAGGGCGAATCTTGAAAGCACGAATGGAGTAGATTGGGTGCATGGTACTAAAATTGGAATAGCAGAATCATCAGATGCCAAGAACTGGAAATATATTGGCGTTTGTAACATCAACTATGGAGAGGATGATTACTCTCACTGGGCACCGGAGATCGTAGTGGAAGGGAGTACTTATCACATGTATTTGACTGTGGTGCCGGGGACATTCTCTGATTGGAGCCATCCCAGAGATATCGTGCACTTGACAAGTGAAAATCTGCTTGATTGGGAGTATCAATCTACTTTGGAGCTGGCATCTGATAAGTGCATCGATGCTTGCGTCTTCCAAATGGAAGACGGAACATACCGGATGTATTACAACAATGAGCGAGCTGGAAAATCGATGTTTTATGCCGATAGCAAGGATCTTTATAACTGGACGGACAGTGGCGAAAAAGTAGTTGATCAGCGTGGCGAAGGGCCGAAAGTATTTGAGTGGAAAAACAAGTATTGGATGATTACCGATACGTGGAGAGGCCTTGGAGTATTTTCATCGGATGACTTGATCAACTGGTCTATGCAGGAAAACAAGATCCTCGACCGTCCAGGCAAATATGCGGATGATCGCGTGATTGGTCAGCATCCAGATGTGGTGGTAAATGGAGATCGTGCTTTTATTTTCTACTTTACTCATCCAGGCAGAACAGAAAAAAACAAAGGCGTTGACAATTATGAAACCCGAAGAAGCTCTATTCAGGTAGCAGAATTAAAATATCGGGATGGACAAATCGTTTGTGATAGGAATGCTCCGACTTATGTGGAGTTGAGGTAAGGCTTGAACTACTGAGAGATGAGAGAAAAGGCAGGTTTTTTGTCTGAGTTTTATGTCAGATTCATAGTAAACAAATGAGTGATAATTACATTTCTATAGTTCCTGTTGAAGAGGAATATCCATACAACCAAAAGAAATCTCAAGCGATTCTTGAATGGTTTATTTCAAGAGATATTGTAAAACCCAATAAGTCTGATTGTGTCTTAGGTGCGGACTATGGTTATTCTGTTTCAAATGGAGCATCAAAAGTTGTCAAATATCCCGAAGAACTGCCTTTCGATTTGATTACAAATGGTTTGGAGATAGTCACAGAATCTCAGGTATTTGATCCGGGTGAATTTTACGAGGAAGGGCAAGAACTACCTGAATCAAATTTGGGTTTTATATTTTGGAATTGGCCTGAATTATCAGAGGATTTCATCAATGATTTAGAATTAAGGTTAGGTATGAAGGTACATGTGATACCAGGAAGAATTTAATTAGAATTATATACTGTCTCTGTTTACTTCTTTCTCAGGGGTTTATAAAAAATTGTCTTATGAAAAACTTATTATTTCTTTTCGCTCTTATTCCTTTCACCTTATCAGCCCAGCAGGGCAATAAGAACTTTATTGATCAGAATTATATTGAAGTCACAGGAAAGGCTGAGATGGAAATTGCTCCAGACATGATCTATCTGCGCATAGTCATCGATGAGAAGGATGAGAAGAACCGGGTGTCCATCGATCAGAAAGAAAAGCAGATGATCAGCGCCTTGAAAAAGATTGGGGTGGATGTTGAGGAGGATCTGTTGATTAAAGATATGTCGAGCCAATTCAGAAGGTATTTGCTGTCTAAAGATGATATTTCACTGAGCAAAGAATATCAGTTGCTTGTCCATGATGGTAAAATGGCAGGAGAAGTTTTCTTAAAACTAGAGGAGATTGAGATATCCAATATCAAAATTCAAAAGCTAGACCATTCTAAAATTGAAGATTTCAGGAGACAGGTTAAGGTAGATGCTATTAAAGCGGCCAAATCAAAAGCTCAGGACCTTGCTGGTGCAGTTGATCAGGAAATCGGAAAAGCTCTGTTTATTCAGGAATTAAATAATATTTCCAGATATGGTGAAATGAATAAAATGGCCAACTCAGTTAGTTTTTATGCAAACTCTAAGGTAAATGACACCATTCTGGATTTTGAAAAAATTATTCTGGAATATTCAATTTTATGTCGTTTTGAGCTGAAATAGACGTTTCTTAGCATCTACTTCTTAAACTTCACCTTCTTCTTCAGGTACTTCACCACCTCTTCATAATCGGTATTTTCCTTATTGGAAAGCTTGAGAATTTTCTTTTTGGTATAGAGGATTTTTACTTCCCGAAACTCACCATTTTTAGTGTTGATGGCCTCTTCATGCCAGCCCAATACATCTTTCACATTGATTTTAAGACGCATTCTGGAAACAGGGTAAAAAACCTCGATCTGATTATTGCCAAGTTTGACAACCTTCAATGCCGCCAAAAGTTTACTCAGAATCACAAGTCCAATCACCAAAACAATCGGTGCCAGTATCAACTTGAAAAGAAAGTAAGCTTCATTGGATAGCAGACTATTGAGTAGCACGAAAAATGACCCAAAGATCAAAATAAGGAAAACGACCAATGCGGAAATAGTATTTCGTTTGGGTTTGGAAATAATCATAAAAGTTGATGCGCTTAAAATTTATGTCTAGTAAAAGATTTTTCGATAAGAAAGAGTGCGTTATATATACCCTTATATTTCCCTAAAGGGAATATTCGTACTTCGCCCTTTAGGGTTGGGGTAAAATTGATGGTATGTGAAAAATCTGTTTTCAGCAGTAATCTCAGTTTAGATAAACCTACAAGTTTTTATAGTGGTATTCGTGAAGAAACAATCATATCCGATCAATAATAGTGGTACTCTCCGTTCTCAGATTTGATTACCACTTCCTTTTTGTCAGCAGCTTCTACGCGCCCAACTATCTGAGCACCTACATTGAATGATTTGGAGATGTCAATCACTGCTTGTGCATCTTCTTCACTTAGGTACAATTCGAAGCGATGACCCATATTGAATACCTGATACATTTCTTTCCAGTCGGTACCGCTTTGCTCATGAATCAGCTTGAACAAAGGAGGAACTTCGAAAAGGTTGTCCTTTATCACCTTCAGGTTCTCGATGAAATGAAGCACTTTGGTCTGTGCGCCACCACTACAATGAACCATCCCGTGAATTTTGCCAGGTAAGTCACTCAGTACTTTTTTAATGATCGGTGCATATGTTCTGGTCGGGCTGAGTACTAGTTTCCCAGCATCCAGCGGACTGTTTTCCACAGAGTCAGTCAGTTTTTTATTCCCCGAAAAGATTAGATCAATATTAACAGATGGATCATAAGCCTCAGGATATTTTTCCCGGTATTCGTTGTGAAATACATCATGTCTGGCACTGGTGAGTCCATTGCTGCCCATTCCTCCATTGTATTCCGATTCATAGGTTGCCTGACCAGATGAAGACAGCCCCACTATCACATCACCGGGCTGGATGCCATCATTAGAAATCACATCAGAGCGTTTCATTCTGGCAGTTACAGTACTGTCAACTATGATTGTTCTTACCAAATCCCCAACATCGGCCGTCTCGCCTCCAGTAGAGATGATGTCTATGCCCTCATCTCTGAGCATCTGTAACACTTCTTCCGTACCATTAATGATCGCAGCAATCACTTCACCGGGAATCAGGTTTTTATTTCGCCCAATTGTAGAAGAGAGAAGTATGTTTTCTGTACAACCTACGCACAACAGGTCGTCAGTATTCATGATCACTGCATCCTGAGCGATACCTTTCCACACGGAGATGTCACCAGTTTCTTTCCAGTACATGTATGCCAGAGAGGATTTGGTGCCCGCTCCGTCTGCATGCATGATTGCACAGTATGCTTCGTCTTTGGTCAGTAAGTCCGGTACGATTTTGCAGAAAGCCTGCGGAAACAAACCCTTGTCCACATTTTTGATGGCTGCATGTACTTCATCTTTAGTAGCGGAAACCCCTCTTTGTGCGTATCTGTCTGACATGGAAATTTTTTTCGCAAAGAAAAACAAATCGAGGGAACTAGGCTTTGGGAATTGGCTTAATAGAGATTAATCATAGTGAAATCTACATTTAGCAATCAGAATGGCATCATCTGTCACCTGATAAATGAGGCGATGTTCGCCATCTATACGACGAGACCAAAAGCCAGAATATTTGTATTTCAATGGTTCAGGTTTACCAATTCCATCAAAAGGATTTCTTTTAATATCCTTGATTAATGAGTTGATTCTTTTAAGAATTTTTTTATCCGTCTTTTGCCAATACAAGTAATCTTCCCAAGACTCATCTACGAATACCAATCTCATTCCTCAATCAGATCTTTTTCGAATGAACTGCCAGTCTTCAATTTTGTAATTGCCGCATCCAAACGCTGTTCGTTGATTTTTGAAGAAAGCTCATGCTGTGTGGCTGTGAGAGAATTATACTCGTTCAAAGAAATAATGACTACTCCGGTATCTTTTCCCCTGTTGATAATGAGCGTCTCAAAATTGTCCGTAACCTTATCAAGGTACTTTTTAATATTATTCCGAAAATCAGAAATAGTTGTAGTCAACATGGGTTATATTGTTTTGTACATGAGAGTGTACAAAAATAATTGAATTGGAACAAAATTCAATTGTCCTTCCACCAGACTTCATATTCCTCTTTTTTGCTTGTGACCTACAGACAGATTGAAAATGTTTTGTGAGCTACAAACCATAGGACATAGCTATTATAAATTAATCAAGTTTGATTCTGTATCACAAAACCTTCAAATCTCCCTTCGTACTATCTGACAATTCTCGAATATCCATCGCTCTATTGATCAATTCCTGATAGTTTTCTGGAGCATAAATGGCATTGAAAATCTCTCTTACAGATAGTTCGCTTCCCTTTTTTACCAGCTCCATTTGATTACCAGCTTTGACCAAGCCCATCTCCAAAACTCTCAAATAAACCCCCGGATGCTCCAGTGCAATGAAGTCTTTAATCACTTTCTGGTTGCCAAACCGAACACCAAGTTTGTAGCAAGGCTGACGTGGCTGGGAAACTTCTACTAATGCACTTCCGATCTGATATTGGTCTCCTATCATTATGTCACCTTCATCCAGGTTTTCTACTGTGATGTTTTCTCCAAACATGCCCCAGTTCCAGTCTAGATCTGGATACAGCTTTTTGAACTTCGGATATGCATCAGCGGAAAATAAGTAACAAGCCTTGTCTATGCCGCCGTGATATTTCCGTTCGATCACATGATCGCCTACTACATCTTCAGTGCCTAATGAGATTTCTTCAGTGGGATATTTGAAAATTCCCGTTTCTACCAGTTTTTTCCTCCACTGAATCTCACGTTTTTCTCCGATGTTGGCAGATATTATTTTCATTATAAGAGTTCGTTTGCCAGATTCGCCAGCTCTGACCGCTCACCTTTCTCCAAAGTGATATGGGCATACATTGGGTGTCCCTGAATCCTATCGATCAGATAGGATAAGCCATTACTTTGCGAATCCAGATACGGTGTGTCGATCTGGTAAACATCTCCGGTGAAGACGATTTTGGTATTCTCTCCAGCACGCGTGATGATCGTTTTGATCTCGTGTGGTGTCAGGTTTTGTGCCTCATCCACGATGAAGAATATATTCGACAAGCTTCGTCCTCTGATATAAGCCAGTGGGGTAATCATGAGCTTCTCCTTGTTCACCATATCGGTGATGTTCTTGTATTCTTTGTCCGTTTCCTTAAACTGGTTCTGGATGAATTTAAGGTTATCCCAAAGTGGCTCCATATAGGGATTCAGCTTGGATTTAATGTCTCCGGGCAAGTAACCAATGTCTTTATTACTTAATGGCACTATCGGGCGGGCAAGGTAAATCTGCTTGAAATCACGCCGCTGCTCCAATGCGGAGGCCAAAGCTAACAATGTTTTACCCGTACCGGCTACTCCATTTATGGTGATAAGTTTAATATCAGGATTGAGCATGGCGTGCATAGCAAAGGTCTGCTCAGCGTTTCTCGGTTTGATGCCAAATACTGAGGTTTTATCCACTTTCTCGATAGACTTTTCCTGCTCATTGAGGTAGGACAAGACAGAGTTTTTGTCGCTTTTCAGAATGTAATAGCTATTGGCAATTCCTTTTTTCCTGCCAAGAATTTTTGCTCTGGAAATTCTCCCATTTTTGAATATCGTATCGATATGTTCTGAGTCCACATCTTCAAGCTCATACTTTCCGGTGTGCAGCGTACTGACATTTTTAATTTTGCCAGTTTCATAATCCTCAGCTGGCAGATCCAGTGATTTGGCTTTGAGGCGCAGGTTGATATCCTTACTCACCAGAATCACATGCCTTTTTGGTTCATCTTGTTTCAAAGCCAGGGCAGCATTCAGGATGCTGTGGTCATTTTTCCGTTCTCCAAAAACCTGGTGAGCGTCTATTTCGCTCTGGGTTTCCATTAGTACTTTAAACTTGCCTTTGGTTTTGCCATTCAATGGATTCCAATCCTGCAAGCTTTTTCCTTCAGCCAGTTTATCGAGCAATCGCGTAAACTCACGCGCTTCAAAATTTTTAGAATCATTTCCTTTTTTAAAAGTATCCAGCTCTTCCAGTACCGTGATTGGTATTCCTACATCGTGTTCAGCAAAATTGAGGATGGAATCGTGAGCATAAAGGATAACAGAAGTGTCTAGAACGAAGATCTTTTTGTCCTTCTTAGCCATAAGCGAATGATTACAAATTGTGGTTTATACTGTGCTACAGTAATATCTTGATTTTCAGAAGAAATTGTAAGTCACTCTCCGTTTATTTTCGAAAATTTCAAAAAATTACCATCATGAGTGGTCCACTGCCACATACCAATCTTCTCGTTCTCTAGGAATAATCTTCAGAGTATTGGCCATCACCATTTGCACCATGGTGGAGGAGGCGGCTTTATAATCCAGGCCACTAATCTCCCGAAATTCATTGACAGTCACTTTTTCATTTTCATGCAGATAGTTAAAGAGTAACTTTTCTGCATTTCCATAGCTGAAATGGGTGTCCGTTGGATTGTTGTTGTACTTGAGGATTTTGCGAATCTCCGGAGAGGCCTGAACAGACCGATCTTCTACTCGCACAAAAGCTTTTCCATAGCGATGAAACTTCCGTTCAAAAGCGTAGTATGGTTTTTTGTTACCAGCAAATATTTCATAGTGGAGCAAGGTGCGTTTTTCTGATATCCGAAAACTATTCACCCTAAATTGAATGGCCGGTCTACAGAGTTCTTTGATGGCTTTCTGCAGCGTATGATCTTCATCTTCTGCGTACTTTACTCCAACGATCGTTTTATCATCATCTACCCCAACAAATAAATGACCTCCGTCAGAATTGGCGAAAGCCACAATCTCCTTAATTACCTTTTCAGGGTGATTGATTTTTCGCTTGAATTCTACCTGATCATTTTCACCTCCATTAATCAGCTTTTTGATCATTCGCAAATCCATACTTCATCACTTTTACTGTAAAAAGTCCTCATCATCAGGTCCGGGCATAGAAAACATACTGCTCAGCAGATCCTTGAACTGCATGCCTCTTTCCAGGTGATGCTTGCTGAGCATGCTAAACTCAGCCAACCCAAATAAAGCAAATTCCATCAAAAACAACTTAAAACTTTCTTCCTGCTTGCCATGCTGATCTTTGACCAATTGCTCTAAACCAGGCACTTGTAAAAGCTCCTTCTTATAATCTTCCAGAGAATAATCATGTAGGAGATCGATCATATTGCCTTCCCCAAACCAGTCGGTAATTTCCTTGTAAGGATTCTTGTCTTGCTTATGCTTTCGGATATACTCAGGGTCTGGGAAATACTCTACGAACTGATTTCTAATGGCTTTTCCCACAAGGTTTTGTGCTACTATACCAGGTCCTTCCTGCTCACCTTCATAGACAAGCTCCACTTTTCCGGTAATGGCCGGAATCACTCCGGTAAAATCAGATACGCGAGCGAAAGTAGAGTTTTCATCATTGACCAGACATCTACGCTCAGCTGAGCTAACCAGATTTTCATAAGCGGAAATAGTCAATCTGGCCGAAACCCCACTTTTTGCATCTACATATTCACTTTCACGAGCTTCGAAAGCTACTTGTTCTACCAGGTTTTTCATCAGGTCGAAAATAACCACCCGATCTTTCTGCACTGGTTCGAGTCTTGCTTCCTGTTCCGTGATTTTCTTACTAATCTCGATGGATTTTGGATAATGGGTGATGATCTGGCTATCGATTCGGTCTTTCAGCGGAGTGACAATACTACCTCTATTGGTATAATCTTCTGGGTTTGCTGTAAAGACAAACTGCACATCCAGCGGAAGCCTGAGCTTGAATCCTCTGATCTGGATGTCGCCTTCCTGTAGGATATTGAACAGTGCTACCTGTATTCTGGCTTGCAGATCCGGCAATTCATTGATCACAAATATTCCTCTGTGTGAACGAGGAATCAATCCATAATGCAACACCCGCTCATCAGAGTATGGGAGCTTCAAACTAGCTGCTTTGATGGGGTCTACATCACCAATCAGATCGGCGATGGTCACGTCTGGAGTGGCGAGCTTTTCGGTATACCGCTCGCTTCTGTGCATCCAGCTGATAGGGGTGCTGTCGCCATGCTCGGCAATCAGGTCTTTGGCCTGTCGTGAAAGAGGATTTAGTGGATCATCATTAAGATCCGCACTTTTTACACATGGAATGTATTCATCCAGTAAATGAGTCATCATTCTGGCAATCCTTGTTTTGGCCTGACCTCTCAATCCCAGAAAATTGATGTTGTGTTTCGATAAAATCGCCCGTTCGATATCCGGGATCACCGTATCTTCATATCCCCAGATACCTTCGAATACATTGACTTTTTTCTGAAGGTTGGAGATGAGATTTCTTCTAAGCTCCTCTTTGATGCTCACCGGTTCATAGCCGGTATTTTTAAGTTCTCCAAGAGTTTTGATTGTCTTGAGCTTTACTGGTGAAATATCTGAGTAGTTCATTGTTTCTTCTTATAAATTCTTGCGACGATTTCTTTTATAATCTTCAAAGATCAGGTTTCCCAACCCTTTCAGGCTACTGTAATAAGCATTGCCCTGATTCACTTCTGTGAATTCCTGTACAAATTCCTTTAAATAAGGATCTGAGGCAATCATAAAAGTGGTAATTGGGATATGCAACCTCCTGCACTGTGCGGCGAGATTGAGTGTTTTATTCAAAATCTTAGGATCCAAGCCATAAGGATTTTTGTAATATTTAATGCCTTCATTCAGACAAGTAGGCTTTCCATCCGTAATCATGAAAATCTGCTTATTCTTGTTTTTTCTCCTTCTAAGAAGATCCATTGCCAGCTCTATTCCCGCTACAGTATTCGTATGATAAGGACCTACATTCAGATAAGGCAAGTCCTTGATTTCTATCTGCCAGGCGTCATTTCCAAATACAATCACATCCAGAGTGTCTTTTGGGTATTTCCGCTTGATCAATTCTGCCAGGGCCATAGCAACTTTCTTGGCAGGAGTAATACGGTCTTCACCGTATAGAATCATCGAGTGACTGATATCAATCATCAATACCGTGGAAGTCTGGGTTTTAAACTCCCTTTCTCTGACTTCCAGATCGTTTTCTGTCAGCATGAAATTCCCAAATCCATGATTGATCTGGGCGTTGCGTATGCTTTCAGTAAAGGCAATTTGCTCTGGACTATCACCAAATTCAAATTGTCTGAAATCTGTACTCATTTCATCACCAATTCCCGTGCTGTTGGTTTTATGGTTTCCTTTTCCAGACTTTTTCAGCTTGCCAAATATTTCTTCCAATGCACTCTTTCGGATCGATTGCTCACTCTTGGCAGTGATTTTAAACTCTCCTTTTTGATTGTCATCAGTGATATAGCCCTTGGTTTTCAGATCATCTATGAAGTCTCCAATTCCATAATCAGCCGTGCTGATTTTGTATTGGTTGTCCAGATTTGTCAGCCAACTGAGGGCCTCACTTACATCCCCAGCAGTGATGACCATGAGCTGTAGAAAGATGTTGAGCAAATTGTCGAAAGCCGATTGCTCCGGATTTTTTTCGGGAATGAATTCAGTAAACCTGTGTCCAATCATAATAGAGTGGTTTTGAGTATTGTAAACTAAAAAGTACCAATTATGATTATTGAAACTAAGGAATAATTCGAAAAATCTTAGATTATTTCTTAATCGCGAGGTTTGTAAAAAATGATAATCAGGGCTATTACGGCTAGAATAATCATAAAATATATTTCCAAACGCGTGAATAACTCCATCGTGACCATACTTCTCTGACTTCTGATCAAATGTCTTTTACCTTCCTGCATTTGAATATGAGCGAGCACGTCTAGATTGCGGTTGACCTCTTCAATCACCTTTTTGTAATCTCCAATATTAGTAAAATTGCTTTTTAGTAGGATATCTTCTTCCTTCAGCATTGACTGTAAATTTTGCCTGAATAGCCCCAATGTCTGTTCTTCTTTTTCTGTAAGTTTAGTTTGTTGGAATTTTAATAGATCATTTTTCAGTGCTTCAGTGAGCTTGTCATTGTCTGTTTTTAAAAATGCAGTGTCTTCGGTAAGAAAAGCAACTTCCTTTTTATTGATAGTAGTAGACATATCCAAAATAATATTTTTCACTACTAACCGATCTTCATATATCCCAACAATTGATTCATTGATCGATTTGAAGATATTTCTATCAATCATGTTTGTGGAGAAAACAATAACAAACACCACCACAATAATCAGAACCCACTTTAGCTTATCAAACAATCGCATATATTTCGGTTTTAGTTTATTCCAATTTAACCCGATTCGTTTAAATGCGGATTAGCTGGATCTGGTCTTTTCAATATTTACACGGAAGTACCGAATTATAGATACTCATATTTGAGTGCCTGTGTTCCGTTTGGATATAAAAAAAGCCCCTTAGGGGCCAAATTCAATGTTTGGGCATGGTTCGGAAAATGACATCCCAGAATGGAGAAGAAACCCCAAAGGCGTGTTCCGGGTCTTTGTAGTGATGTATACCGTGGTGCACCCAAAGTATTTTAAAGAAATTTTTCGGCGGTTTAAAAGCATGTACCATGTAATGTACTCCCAGATAGGCAGCATATCCCATGAGGACGCCCGGCAAAAAACCAAATACATAATTGTCCATGATCAGATAGAAAATGCCGAAAAAAACTACTGTCAACAACAGACTCAATGGCGGTGGCATGGCCAAACGATCTTTGTCTTTTGGATAATCGTGATGAACTCCGTGCACCGTGTAGGCAAACTTCTCTTGTTTTTCAGTTTTTGGTTCCAAATGGAATAAAAACCTATGCATGATATACTCAATCAACGTAAACAGTAATACCCCCGAAATGAACAATAAGGGCGCAGAAATTGTATTGATATGACCATGCTGAAATCCATAAACCAACAATCCAGCAGAAATGACGCTGAAAAGTGCCAATGGTACAGATATATGCGTCCTGGTAAGACGCTCTAAAAGTGGATTGTTAAAGAGATGCCTTGTTCCTTTAACATGCGGTTTGTTTTTGAGTTTCATTTTACTTGGCTGATTTTATTGCACACTTACGGACTAGGCGATGATAGTGTTGCGATAATATTATTTGCCAATCGTGGATACGAGTTTACTGGCTTCTAAGGTTTCGGTATAATATTTTTCGTACATCGGTAAGATGTTAGAAACCTCAAACTCTTTGGCTCTGTTTAATGCTCCTTCTTTATATTTCTGTAGGTTGGCATTGTCCAGTATATGGATGGCTTTTTCGGCCATAGTTTTAGTATCTCCCACGTCGCAGACAAATCCTGATACACCATCTACATTCAACTCAGGCAAGCCACCGGCATTAGTAGAAATCACAGGCACTTCACAGGCCATTGCCTCTAATGCTGCCAACCCAAAGCTTTCTTTCTCTGAAGTCATTAAAAACAAATCAGCAACTGAGAGCACTTCTTCTACGGCCTCCAGCTTACCCAAAAACCTCACATCGTCACAAGTGCCACAGTTTCTGCACAGTTCTTCCATCTGATAACGCTCCGGGCCATCACCCACCAGTAACAGTTTGGAAGGAACAATTTTCCTGACACGATTAAACACATCAAGAACATCTTGTACTCGCTTTACTTTTCGGAAGTTGGAAGTGTGGACAATGAGCTTTTCTCCGTTCGGGCAGATAGCTGTTTTGAAATGGTCTTTTTTCTGTTTTTTGAATCTATCGATATCTACGAAGTTCGGAATGACCCTGATTTCACGGTTGATATCAAAATGATCAAGAGTATCTTGTTTCAAATCTTCTGATACTGCAGTTACTCCGTCGGAAGCATTGATAGAAAAAGTGACTACCGGCGCATAAGTGGCGTCCTTTCCCACCAGTGTGATATCTGTTCCATGCAAAGTGGTAATCACGGGAATAGTGATGCCTTTGGTCTGCAGAATTTGCTTTGCCATGAATGCTGCTGACGCATGCGGGATGGCATAATGCACATGTAGGATGTCTAGCTTTTCGTGCTCCACCACATCTACCATTTTACTAGCCAGAGCCAGTTCATATGGTGGGTAGTCAAAAAGCGGATATGTTTTTACATTCACTTCGTGATAATATAGAAACTCACTAAAGAAGTCGAGACGTGTAGGCTGAGAATATGTGATGAAATGCACATGGTGGCCCTCTTTTGCCAGTGCCTTGCCTAATTCTGTGGCAACAACTCCACTACCACCGTAGGTAGGATAACATACAATTCCTATTCTCATTGTTCTGGGTAAAATATTTTCTCAATTTACGTAATGATTTATTTGATCCATTTGGTGATCAATGCTTCATACACTACATCTTGCAATCTGGTACGTATATCCAGCCTGTTAAGTTTATGGTTATTTGCATTAGGGTAAATCCTGTTGGATAAAAATACGAATGTCAGATTATACAACGGATCGGCCCACACCATCGTTCCTGTAAACCCTGTATGACCAAAACTTGCTGGAGAGGAAAATGTTGAGAAATTCTTCAAACCCTCATCCAATTTATCCCAGCCAAGTGCTCTTCTGTTGTTTGGATAAAATTGCTGATTGAAATAATTAATGGTGGCTGGCAGGAGCAATTGATGACCACCATAAGAACCTCCCTGTACGAGGGTCTGCATGATCGTCAGTAATTCCCGGGCAT
The DNA here is from genome assembly GCA_030425425.1 of Bacteroidia bacterium. Classification (GTDB taxonomy): domain Bacteria; phylum Bacteroidota; class Bacteroidia; order Cytophagales; family Cyclobacteriaceae; genus Marinoscillum. Next base: position 174,176 of record JAUIAO010000004.1, read on the forward strand.
TGCTAAATAAACCTGCATGTCCGGCCACACCGCCAAAAACGGCAGCATTGCGATCGTGCACTTCTCCCCATACCAGTTCGTCCCGAAAATAATAATCGTATTCTGTAGGTGCTATTTCGAATCTTTCAAATCCATGATCCATAGGATTAAAACATATTCTTTTCAAGCCCAAAGGCTCATAGAAATTCTTGAATAAATACTCATCCAATGTGTTCCCAGACACAACCTGTACCAACTGGTGTAGAATCATAAACCCTATATCACTGTATCTGTACGGAGGCAATGAGTCTGAACTGATGAGATTGGAATCAATAATCCAATGATTCAGTGTGTCGAGCATTTTTGGATCTGGCCTGAGTCCGTAACTCCGGCGATCATTCTGTTCGTCTTCTCCGGTTTGGTAATAGAAGATTTCCATGTATTCAGAATTAATCATCTGCTGCCAAAAAGGCACATAAGATCTCAAGCCAGCATTATGAGAAAGCAGCGCCCTGATTGTGATTTGGTCTTTATTGGAGCCGTTGTATTCTGCCAAATAGCTTCCAATAGGTTGATCTAAATCTATTTTACCGTCCTCATATAGTTTCATCACAGCGAGCAATGTGCCCGTAACTTTGGTTACTGATGCTATATCATACAATGTAGATCGCTCAGATGGAATCAAGCTGTCATAAGTTAAATATCCAAATGCCTGATCTAAAACTATAGCTCCATCTACAGCCACGGCCAGCTGGCCTCCCGGAGTACTGCCTGAAGAGACCGCCTCGTTCAAAATCTCCTGAATTTCTTTTCTGGCCTGATCATCCAAACCCATCATTTCGCCTGGCGCATACCCTAAAGTTTGATAACCTACTACAGGCTCATCATCGAATTGGCTCAGATCAGGGTCTGAAACGGGAAGTCTCCCATTGATATCTGCTGCACCGAAAAGTTGCTGTGGAATGACATAATCATAAATCTCGTTTTTCTGAGAATAAACAAGAGCTGCGTCTATTGACTGGACCTGGTCGTAAATTCCATTCAAACCTCCTATGTAGATGACTTTCTTACCAGAGAGCATTTCAGAAGAAGGTAAGTGTGATCTGCCGTCCAAAATGACAGGAGACGAGCTGTTGCTGATTTCCTGATAAGTGGTTTTTACATAGGCATATTTTCTAAGCATATTCGCAAAGGCACTATAAGGTTCATTGGTAAGTAGGCAAATCGTATCGCTTTGCATTGGGAAAATACTGTCGTCCTTTTTCAATGCCACTACAGAACCTTTATTGATAGCCACAGCTAACCTCATTGGCAATTGGTGAAGGTCTTCATTTTCTCTTTCGATTTCCGATGCGATCAGCCATTTGATCCTTTGCTCGGCGTTCTCAGAAATGTCAATTTTGTGGCTGATACGCTCCAGTTTCTTTCGAATAGTGCCTATTTCATCTTTATCAACGATAATGTACTCATGATTGGAGATTGCAGACTCCAGCATTTTTTTTCTAGGTTTTTTTATCTGACCAAGTTCTGACGGGAGTAAGAAATAGTTGGGATTATATGACTTTAAGGACGATACCAAGAGTGCACTTCGTGAAAGCGAATCCATGACTGTTGGCAAGATGCATTGGGTGTAACCGGCATTTTTCAGAAATGACTCCAGATATTTGAAATACTCAAAAAGTAATTGTTGATTACTCAATGAGGCCAGCGTATATAGGTCCGGTAGGTTGCCGAATTTATTAGGATCAGGGTTGAGTTGATTATCCAGCTCAGCAATATTCACCGGATCATTAGGGTTAAAAGCATTTTGAAAAGTCTGAAATGGAAATTTTTTTGCAGGTGATGGTGTAATAATTAACTGTTGTACCTTCTGAAAGGCTGTCATTTCCTGATAAATACTATCAGACTTTCTCCTGCTGAGCTCGCTTGGAGGTGCGGCTGTTAGAATAGTAACGGAACTAAAAATGAGCAATATGGCTTTATACCAAGGCATTGTTTCAAATTAAATTAACTTTGAGCAACTAGTGTGCCGCAAAGCGAAAAATATTGATTGAAAAGGTATAAACAGGCATTCAACAACCCAATCCAAGCCAAATTATGAGATTTCCGTCATTCATTAAAGTTTCCAGATACAGACGTTTTGAGATGACTCCCCGCTACTACGATCCGGTGAAAGAAGAAATAAAAGAACGTACCGAGCGAATCAAACAAGAAATGGAAGGTCGGGAAAAAGGAGAGTATGTTCCTTCAAGAATTTCTTTTGAGCGCAAAACCTCATCTGTTCCTAACTCATCATTTTTACAGATTTTAATTGCGGCTATACTAGGTTCTCTGATTATTGGGTGGTTGTATTATGGCAATCAGGTTTTTTACGCTGTATGGTTGGTTGTCCCGGCCTATTTGTTTTTTCGTCTCAAAAAATCATCACAGAGCAGACGATAAATGGAAGATATCATCAATCTTTTACCGGATAGCATTGCCAACCAGATTGCTGCGGGGGAGGTGGTACAGCGTCCGGCTTCAGTAGTGAAAGAGCTGTTGGAAAATAGCATTGATGCTGGCGCTACCGAAATAAAGCTCATCATCAAAGATGCAGGTAAAACCCTCATCCAGGTGACCGACAATGGTAAAGGCATGAGTCTGACAGATGCCAGAATGAGTTTCGAGCGCCATGCTACTTCCAAGATCAGAACTGCTGAAGATCTATTCAAAATCCGAACGATGGGTTTTAGAGGTGAAGCGCTTGCATCTATCGCGGCTGTGGCACAAGTAGAGTTAAAAACAAAAAGATCTCTGGACGAACTAGGGACTTTGCTCCAGATCGAAGCTTCAGATATCAAAAAACAAGAGCCTGCGGTAGCAAAGGAAGGCACTTCGATCAGTGTGAAAAACCTCTTTTATAATGTGCCGGCAAGGAGAAATTTTTTGAAGTCCAACCCTGTAGAAGTTCGTCACATCACCGATGAGTTTCATCGGGTGGCTTTGGCTAATCCAGAAATTGCTTTTACGTTTATTAATAATGACCTGGAGCAGTATGTACTGGAGGAGGGAAAACTCAGTAAGCGAATTGTGCAACTTTTTGGAAAAAATTATCAGCAGCAACTGATCCCTTGTGAGGAGGAAACACCTCATGTAAAAGTGAAAGGCTATGTGGGCAAACCCGAGTTTTCTAAGAAAACCCGAGGTGAGCAGTTTTTCTTCATCAATGGACGATATATCAAAAGTGGATATCTCAATCATGCGGTGAGTACTGCTTTTCAAGGACTTTTGAAAGATGAATATTTTCCATTTTATGTCTTGTTTGTGGAGATGGATCCCTTGCATGTTGATATCAATGTTCATCCTACCAAAACGGAAGTGAAATTTGATGATGATCGTATGCTATATGGGGTGATCAACTCCGCTGTGAAGCAGGCTCTGGGATCATTCAATGTGACACCATCGTTGGATTTTGATACCGATGTGAATTTCGCGCAATTTACATCAGGTAGATTTACTGAAGAACGGACTAATTCCTCGAAAGACAATAATTATGCACAGTTTAAAAACATCGAAAAGCGTGATCATGCCAAGAACTGGGAATCGCTCTACGATTTTGCGAAACAGGAAGACATCATTCCGGATGAACAGATAAACGCGGAGAGTAGTGAGACGGTAGTCACCTTCAAAAGCCGAATGGATGATGAAGAACCGACCATGGAGCATGAATCCGGTGGTAAAACGTTCAGACTTCATGCAAAATATCTGATCAAACAAATGAAGTCAGGAATGACCATCATCGATGAGAAGGCGGCATTTGAGCGGATTTTGTATGAAAGATATGAAACGCGTCTTAGCAATGAAATCGGTGGATCACAAAGCAGTTTGTTTCCACAGCAAGTCTCCCTGAACCCTTCGGACTATTCGCTCGTTATGGACATCAAAGATGAAATCAGGCAGTTGGGTTTTGAGTTTGAGGAGATGGGGCAGCAAATGATAGTCATCCAAGGTGTGCCAGCCGAATTGTCCAATTGTAATGAGAAAGAAGTTTTTGAAGAGCTTTTGGAGCAGTACAAATTCAACAAAAAGGAACTTGGTTTAGGCCAAAAAGAGAACCTTTGTAGGTCCTTGGCAAAACGAACTGCTGCTATCAAATGTCGCAATTTGAATGATCAGGAAGCAGAACACCTGATCGATCAATTGTTTGCGTGCAAGCAGCCCAATTATACGCCCGATGGCCAACCTACATACAAATTGATTAGTTTAGACAAAATTAAAAGCTGGTTTAGCACATGATGAGAATTACTCCAATGGTGAAAAATATCCTGATAATCAACCTGGGTATTTATCTCATTCAATCATTTTTCAACCTCCCACTCAATGATATCTTCGGGCTCAAAGTCATTTACTCTGACCAGTTTGCTCCTTATCAGTTCATTACTTATATGTGGTTGCACGGAAATTTCCGCCACATTTTGTACAACATGATGATGCTGTTTTTCATGGCACCTTTGCTGGAGCAGGTTTGGGGATCTAAGCGGTTTTTGATTTTTTATCTGGCATGCGGGATCGGTGCGGGAGTACTATATGGCACAGTAGATGCCACGGAGAAATATAGTCTCAAACAAGATACTGAGGCCTTCATCTCAAACCCGAATGCGGAAGATTTTAGTATTTACATCGCTGAGCACACCTCTATGTTCACTCAGGAATACAGACTGAGCCTGATGGATTTCAAAGATGAATACTACGAAAACGAAAATGTGAGAGGATACAAGGAGCAGGCTGTTCAGATCGTGGATAAAATCTATGAAGTATCTACTAATTCCAGTATGATTGGTGCTTCCGGGGCGATTTATGGAATTTTAATGGCTATGTTCCTGTTGTTTCCAAACATGCAGGTGCTGCTGATGTTTATGTTTCCAGTGAAGCTCAAGTATGTTGTATTTGGGCTGACAATATTCGAAATTTACTCAGAGTTCAATCGGGCAGCAGGAGACAATGTCGCTCATTTGGCTCACCTGAGTGGAATGTTGATTGCTTTTTTCTTGGTAAAAAAGTGGCAAAAAAATGGAAACAGGTTTTATTAATTAGTCAATGAATAATAGCATTTTAGACGATTTTAAAAACGCGTGGAATAAGCCTAACAATGCTCCCGCACAATTGATCATCATCAATGTGGTGATATTTCTTTTCCTAGCCGTTATCAATGTATTTGGTACGTTGGCTGGATTAGAAGGATTTGTTCAGATTGTCAAAAATCAATTTACAATTCCTCCCACTTTTATTGAGTTCATTACCCGACCATGGACGATTATCACCTATGCTTTTGCACATAGTCTGGTTGATATTTTTCATATTTTGTTCAATATGTTGATCTTCTACTGGTTCAGTCGATTGATTCTGGAATTTCTTGGAAATAATCGTGTGATATCCCTATATGTATTGGGGGCACTGGCCGGAGGAGTTGCCTATTTGTTGGTTTATAATTTGATTCCTTTTTATCAGGAGCAAGCCCCAATGATTTCCGGGATGGTTGGTGCCAGTGCTGCAGTTTATGCTGTAGTGGTTGGTGCGGCTGTTTTCATGCCGAATTATACTTTCTTTTTGATGTTCCTGGGACCAGTAAAAATCAAATATATCGCTGCTTTTTATGTGGTACTGAGCTTCTTAGGAAGTACCGGAGGAAATGCTGGAGGAAATATCGCCCACTTGGGTGGCGCTATGATGGGTTGGCTGTTTATTTCACAATTGAAGAGCGGAACAGATCTGGGAGCTTGGGTCATCTCATTTATCAATTGGGTGAAAAGTTTTTTTGTACCAGCATCAAAAATCAAGGTTACTCACAGAAATCCACCAAAAAACACAAGAGCGCGGCAGACAAGATCGAGTGTCTCTTCCAATGCCTCTACCAAATCAGAGCAAGAAGAAATTGATGCGATCCTGGATAAGATTTCACAATCTGGCTATGACAGTCTGACCAAGGAAGAAAAGCAAAAACTCTTCAACGCGAGTAAGAATTAATCTTCCATTATAAACCTCACAAGAATCTCCAAACGTTCTTCTCAGGCATTTTCTGAGTGATCTTTCCCGACAAATTTTTGAGTCATACTGTTGGTAGAGATATAGGCTGCACTGATCATAATCGTATCGATTTTTTGCTGCGGGATTTAATAAAGTGCGTCCAAGGTTTCTCTTTCGTAATCGAAATACAACTTATGAGTTTCTGCATCAGGTAGGTTGGCTTCCATATAGTTAAGCGAAAGCCTACGCAATTGGATTATTCCCCAGAATAAACACCTCACTGATATCAGGAAAATAATTCAGATATTGCACGGCTTAAAACTTAATTTATGCACCGGAACGTTTGGATATTGACAATTGCACAGGCGCTCATGACATCCATGAACAGCCTCAATGTTTTTGTGGGAGGATTGATCGGGCAGCAGATTGCACCGTCGGAGAAACTAGCCACACTTCCGATTGCCAGTGCTATTGTAGGCACAGCTCTTTTCACCGTTCCAGTCACCATGATCATGAAAAAGATCGGTCGTAAAGCGACGTTCATGGCTGTGGCGCTTTATGCGGCTGTAGTTGCTTTGCTTGCTGCTTATTCCGTTTATCAAAGTCATTTTTATCTGTTTTGTTTAAGCACTTTTCTGTTAGGGTTTAGCAATGCTACTTTACTACAATACCGCTTTGCAGCGATGGAGAGTGTCCATCCCGACTGGCTGTCTCGTGCCGCTTCTTTCGTTTTGATTGGAGGAATTGCCTCGGCTTTCATTGGTCCGGAAGTGGCTGTCTGGGGTAAAGACTTATTGGAGGTGCCATTCGCTGGTTCTTATCTAACCTTGGTCGGATTAAATATCGGTGGCTTGCTGTTACTGCTCTTTTACAAGAATACCCTGATCAATACTAGTGAAAATGACGATCCACAGCGAACCCTTGTGGAAATCATTCGTCAGCCCGTTTTCTGGACGGCTGTACTTGGGGCTACAGTGGGCTACGCTGTAATGACCTTCATCATGACCGCTACTCCCGTGAGTATGCACGTGATGGATGGCCATTCGCTGGAGCATACCAAATGGGTGATCCAAAGCCACATTGTAGCAATGTACCTTCCCTCTGTGATCACCGGCTGGCTGATCAAAAAACTCGGCATTTTCCGATTGATGATTGCAGGGCTTATCATCTATATTGGTTGCCTGATCTTCGCACTTTCAGGGCATGCAATACACCAATATTTTATCGCTTTGGTGCTGCTCGGTGTAGGCTGGAATTTCTTATTTGTAGGTGGTACGGCGCTCTTGCCGCAGGCCTATCGCAATGCAGAACGCTTCAAAGTACAAGGCCTCAACGAGCTGATCATTTTCTCTACTCAGGCCATAGCTTCACTATCTTCTGGGTGGATTGTATTCACCTTGGGCTGGGAAATGATGCTACTCACCACTATTCCCGTGATCGGACTTCAGTTTGTGATGCTGTGGATTTGGAAAAGGTCTTCAACCTCAATGTGAATCCTCCAAAACAGTTTTAAAAAAGATGACGGTCTTTTTCTAAGCCCTTTTTTGATATAAGAATAGACCTCAAAACAGATCGAAAAGTAGGGCCTTTCACCCACTTCTATGACTTTCTTCACGTTGTTTGTAGAGAAGGTGTGATGGGATGATATTGATTCAATAACTTTATATATTCAACATTTTTATCTCACTAACCATGAAATATTTTTTCGTTATTGTTTTTGTCTTAACACTATTTTCTTGTCTTAACACTATTTTCTTGTCAACGAACTAGCAAAAGCGTTGAATCTAAAAAATCTGATTCAATAGAAACGAAAGAAGAGCTTTTTGTTGACTCTGTTCTACTAGAACCGGTCGTGAAAACTGAGCAACCAAAACATGATGAAATAATTGGTGAAGGACTTATTCAAGAAGACTCAGAGGGAGCTACAGTTTTTATTGATAAGGTTCACCAATTTGAAACAGGTGAAATATACGTTTGGGTGGGTTTAAAGGAAGGGTACGATTGGCATGCTCTTGATACCATAAAGACATATGCTGATTCTGTTGTTTATCAGGGTGACGAAACCAAAAGAACACGGTTTCCATTAGATGAGGCTCAAAAATATTTGAATCTTGATCTACTAAACGGGATTATAATATTCAACTATCAGCATGAGAATTTGGGAAAATCCAGATTAAAAAGAGTTGAATTTTTTGAAGATGTTCTCGGTGAACAATTTGTAGCGGTTTTAGAACCAGCACAAAAATTGCAAGGAGAGCTATTCTATGGAATTAATGGAATCAATCAGTTTGTTGATAGTTTCAATTCTGAAATTCTTAATTCTCCCACAATAAAAGATTCTATCAAAAATCACATTAAAAGGGCTTCACTATATGATTGGAGTTTACAAAGTGTGCTGGTGGAACCCTATCAAAACATTTATACTTTTTATTCATTTATCGCAGATGGTGATATAGAGAAGTCATTTTTAGTTGAAACCAATTCTGTCTATGGCAATCGAATAATGTCAGAAATTACCAATGATTATAGTATTAGAAATATTATTCCTGTGCCTGTTCAAATTAACAAGAAACCCATTCTATTGCTTTGGGTTGGTCCGACTGAAACAGATATTGAGTGGTACACTCCAGCCGTTTTTAACGGGATAAAATATGAAATCATTAATACTCGAATTTTTGAATTACAAGATTATCTGAGGTTTAGTACAAATGAGAATGACTCTATCCAGTGCAAAGGAGAAATCTTGTTACAGGTACAAAACCACATGGAGAATTTAGATTCATCTAGAATTCATCAATTTCTTAGAACATTCGATGTTGAATGTGATAATAATGCTGAGTATACAGAATGGAGTAATGAATTGCTATTCGAAATCTTGAATAAATATCCAAAATTTCTGATAAGTGTATTAGATGAGCGGGATATAAATTCTGCCGTCATTGTAAGAGAATTGGAGTCTCCAGTCAATGATAAATACCGTCCAGAGGATTTGGTGTCAAAGGTTGATTCTCTGCCCGTTTCAACAATTCGAGATGCGGTTTTATGTGCTCTTATAATTGCTGAAAACAATTATTAAGAGTTCTTGAATCATTCGTCAATGCGAAAATTTAGGGCATAAGTGGGAAAGAAATATAGTATGCATGCATACTAAATTCATCGCTTTTATTATGTTTGTGAATGAGGAGGCAAAACTGCTGAGTTCCCTCAGAAGTAAAATGAAGTTAAAAATCCAAACGTACGGAAGCAACAACACCTGCCTTGAAAAAGGCAGGGTTTCTGTATCCCTGCCGGGGAGAATGACTGATCTGTTTGGACAGAAAAATGTCCCTTCATCGGTCAACTTCACCTTTTTGAAAAATCAGGTAATCAAGATTGAAGCTAAAAAACACAAAGCTTTTTCTAGTTCAGGCTTTACAAGTGCTGATGGGTTAGATCGCATCGACGGAACGACCGACTCATGGGTTTTCAGTATTTCAGAAAAATTAGGGCATAAAAAAACCCAAGCTTTTTCAAACTTGGGTTTTGGTGGTGCTGATGGATTCGATCGGACCGACGTTTCGGCCACTGACACACGGATTTTCAAACTCCAAAAAAATATTGAGCATAAAAAAACCCGAACTTTTTCAAGATCGGGTTTTGGTGGTGCTGAGTGGATTCGAACCACCGACTCACGGATTTTCAGTCCGATGCTCTACCAACTGAGCTACAGCACCGATTAAGGAGGTGCAAAACTAGAAATTCTTTTGAATCGAGCAAAAAATATTTAATAAATAATAAACTGACATTAACCTAAAAACTATGATTGCACAATTAGCCTTTCTGGTAGTCCTCGGAATCTTCGGATTCCTGATCTTCAGAAGAATCCAAAGAATCAAACAAAACATCCATCTTGGGAAGTCTCAGGAGATCAATGATCGAAAAGATGAGCGGTTGAAAACAATGCTTCTCGTAGCCTTTGGACAGAAGAAAATGTTTAAGAGATTGCTACCTGCATTTTTTCACTTCCTGATTTATGCAGGTTTTATCCTCATCAATATCGAAGTTCTGGAAATCGTATTGGATGGCCTTTTGGGAACTCACAGATTATTTGCTCCATTTCTCGGGAGTTTCTACACTGTCCTGATTTCGTTTTTCGAGATCCTTGCTGTTCTGGTAATCCTTGCCTGTGTGGTTTTTCTGATTCGTAGAAATATTTTCAAACTGGACAGGTTCCACAAAATAGAAATGAAAGGCTGGCCTACTTTGGATGCCAATTTGATTCTTGTCATTGAAACTGTTTTGATGTTGGCGATTCTGTCGATGAATGCGGCTGATCAGGTGCTTCAAACTCACGGAGCGGAGCACTACACTCAAACTGGCAGTTTTCTCATTAGTGGATTCATGGTACCAATGTTTGAAAACATGTCCACATCGTCACTGCTCATTCTTGAGAGATCAGCCTGGTGGTTTCACATTGTAGGCATATTCGCTTTCGCTTTGTATGTTACTTACTCCAAGCATCTGCATATTTTCCTGGCTTTTCCGAATACTTATTACAGCCGATTGGAGCCTAAGGGAAAAATGGGTAACATGCCGGAAATCACCAATGAAGTGAAGCTAATGCTCGGCATGCCTGCCGATGATTCTGTGGCTCCACCAGTTGAAGGGATGAAGTTTGGTGCTAAAGACATCAACGACCTTACCTGGAAAAACCTGATGGACGCTTACTCCTGTACGGAATGTGGCCGGTGTACTTCCGAATGTCCGGCGAATCAGACAGGTAAAAAACTTTCTCCAAGAAAAATCATGATGGACACTCGCGACCGAATGGAAGAAGTGGGTGATTCTCTGGCCAAGGGAGGAAAAGGTTTGGAAGATGGCAAGTCGTTACTAGGTGACTATGTGACCAAAGAGGAAATTAACGCTTGTACTAGCTGCAATGCTTGTGTAGAGGCTTGTCCTGTGAATATTAGTCCATTAGAGATTATTCTGCAGATGCGCAGATATGTAGCCATGGAAGAGTCTGGCTCGCCACAGTCGTGGAATATGATGTTTCAGAACGTGGAGACCAATTTTGCGCCATGGAAGTTTGCCCCGACAGATCGGTTCAATTGGGCAGATGAATTGAAATCGCCCAACGCATGATGCCAACCGCTTAACTCATTAACCAATAACTTATTAACTAGTATCCAATGACTAACGATAATATACAAATCCCAACAGTGGCCGAAATGGCTGCCAAAGGTGAAGCACCAGAAATACTTTTTTGGGTTGGGTGCGCAGGATCTTTCGATGATCGATATAAGGCTGTGACCAAAGCTTTTGTACAAATTTTAAATAATGTAGGAATCAAATTTGCTGTATTGGGCCCGGAAGAAACCTGTACTGGTGATCCAGCCCGTCGGGCAGGAAATGAATTCCTTTACCAGATGCAGGCGATGGCCAATATTCAGGTTTTGGATGGCTATGGCATCACTAAAATTGTGACTGCTTGTCCGCATTGTTTCAATACTCTGAAAAATGAGTATCCAGAATTGGGAGGAAACTACGAAGTGATTCACCACTCTGAATTGCTCCAGCAGCTCATCAACGACGGGAAGGTAGGCCTGAAAGAAGGCGGCACTTTCAAAGGCAGAAAAATCACTTATCACGATTCGTGTTTCCTTGGTAGAGCCAACAATGTGTATGAAGCTCCAAGAAAAGTTTTGGAAGTATTGGATGCAGAGTTGGTAGAAATGAAGCGCTGCAAAACCAATGGCCTGTGCTGTGGAGCTGGCGGAGCTCAGATGTTTAAAGATGCAGAGCCGGGTAAAAAAGAAATAAATGTAGAGCGAACCGAAGAAGCATTGGGAACCGGAGCAGATACCATCGCTGTAGGATGTCCATTCTGCATGACTATGATGGCTGATGGAGTGAAAAACAAGGAAAAAGAAGCGGATGTAAAAGTTAAAGATTTGGCAGAACTAATCGCCGAGGCAGAGGGTTTGTTATAGTCTATAAAATGGGACAGGATGAATCAAAGTTCTGTCCCATTTTCATATAAAAACTCCGGATCGAGATCTGCTTCATTATCCCATGCTATCGTATCAAAGCTAACCTTGACGGAATTGAATAAGTCTGGATCTTTTAACTCACGAAAAATGCCTGTTTCAAGATATGGCATCATATCAAAAATTTTCTTCACTCCATTTTCAAAAGTCAGGAGTAATTGATAATCAGGGCGTGTTTCTACGTCTTTTACAGCTAGGTACATAATATCATTTTAACGGATCAATTTTAAAAGGTTTTTCACCATTTTGGCAGAGTTCCCAATCTGCTATCAATTCTTCTTTATGGATTTCTATCCAAGCTTCAACCATTTTGGTTTGTTTTCTTGGAAACTCTCCAACCAGCAACTCTCCACTTTCAATCCCAAAAGTAGCCGTGAAATCTTGGTAGTAGACATGAATATGAGGCGGGTTATGCTCTTTGGGACCAAAGTACATTCTGATGATAATCCCGAAAAACATTGATATCGTAGGCATTTGACAACATTTTAACATTCAAAAAGTAGTGGAAAAATAATAAGAAAATAACTTAAAGATTTGGCAGAACTAATCGCCGAGGCAGAGGGTTTGTTATAGTTAACAAACAAGATTGCTAAATTTGACTTATGATAACATCAATTGTAGAAATGCCGGATCAGGCGAAAGTTTGGGTTTATCAGGCCAATAGACCTTTTTCTGACTCTGAAAGAATCCTTATAGAAAAAAACCTTGAAGCGTTTTGTGGACAGTGGGCTGCTCATGGGAAGCAGCTCACCAGCACATACAGCATCGAAAAAAATCAATTCATCATCCTTGCAGTTGATGAGTCTGGTCATCAGGCAAGCGGATGCAGCATAGACTCATCTGTACATTTTATCCAGCAAATAGAGCAAGCAACTGGTCTCAGTTTGCTAGACAAATCTCAAGTGGCTTTTGAAACAGAAGAAGGGATTATTATCAAACCTTTCAATAAACTGAAAGAAGCTGTCACCACTGGTGAGATTAAACCAGACACGATAGTTTTCAACAATGCAATACAAAATGCAGCAGAATGGAAAAGTAGCTGGGCAATTCCGGCTAATCAGTCATGGCTTAAGCGTTTTTTCTCAGTGAATTAAATTTTCTATTTATTCAAAACCCGCGGTAGTAAGTAGTGGTTTAATCAGTTGATATTGTCTCTCTTGATAGGGTGTAATATTTAATTCCCGAATTATTCGGGTTATCTTACTTTTCCATTTGGGGAATGAATATTTGATAGATAGCATGAAGCAATTAGTTCCTGTTTCGTTGATTTTGCTCCTTCTTACTTCTTGTGCCGATAAAGTCGCGCAAAAGAGTTTTGACAAAGGAGAGTTCAATCGTGTCATAGAGGTTTACAAGGGTAAAGTATCAGATGATAATGCTGAGGCTAATTTCTTATTAGCTGAAGCATACAGAAAAAGCAATCGGCTGGAAGAAGCCTCTCCATATTACAATAAGGCTAAAAAAGCTGGATTGAAAGACCCAAGTCTCGACTATTACCTTGCTCAATCTCTGAAATCCATCAAGCTCTATGATCAGGCTAAAGAGGTACTTCAAAAGTATGTTGCCAAGCCAGGAGGAGATCAAAAGTTCAAAGAGTTGGCACGGCGTGAATTGGATAATCTTGAAAACATTAATGAGTTAAAAAGTCAGACCAACTACTACCGCGTTAAAAACCTGGAAGAGCTCAATACCAAGTTTGCCGAGTATGCACCTGTTTATCTTGGTGGATATTTGTACTTCACATCAAATCGTGATAGTGAGCGCATCTACTTTGCTACGGGAACACCTTTTACGGATTTGTATCGTGTAAGAACCAAGGGAGCCAATGTGAGTATCAATACCCTATCACCACTGGACAAAAAGATCAATCAGGAGGATGCTAATGAAGGTTCTATTGCACTAAATGACAATGGAACATCTGTCATTTTTGCCAAGGGAAATACCGGAAAAGCTACGGGAAATAATGAAGTCAATTTGTTTTTTACCCGCTACAGAAACCGTGAATGGTCAGATGCGCGACCACTGAGCATCAACGATCCTGATTCCTGGGACTCTACCCCTGCACTAACACCAAGTGGAAAAACACTCTATTTTTCCAGTACCAGACTAGGAGGATATGGAGGTGCTGATCTCTACTCAGCCCAGCTTAATCGCAGGGGGCGATGGGTAGATGTAAAAAACCTAGGTCCATCGATCAATACACCCGGTGATGAAATGTTTCCATTCGTTTCTGAAGATGGTAGTCTTTATTTCGCCTCGGATGGGCATCCAGGTTTAGGAAAGCTAGATATTTTCAAAGCCACGCGGAGACGAGGAAGAATCACGGTAGAGAACCTTGGAGAGCCGGTTAATTCCTCTTCAGATGATTTTGCGCTATATCAATACGATTTGACACGCGGTTTTTTTGCATCCAATAGACCAGGAGGCAAGGGAGACGATGATATTTATACTTTCCTCAATGAAGATCCTGATCTGAAAGTAGTGAATTACTTCGTGACAGGGATTACTTATACAACTGATGACGGAGGTGAGAAAATCGTATTACCAAACACAAAAGTCTCTCTGCTTTCTGAAGGTGGAGAGGTTTTGGACGAGTCATTTACCAGTGAGGACGGCTCTTTTAAGTTTAGGGTTTATGCAGAAGAAAACTATGATATGGTTGGGGAGAAGACAGACTACTTCACCACCAGAAAGGATTTTTCTACCATTGGCAAAACGGTAGATAGAACAACGTTGACGGAATTTGTTACAAATGTCACATTTGAAACAGAGATCATGATGGAGAGAATTGTGATTGAAAAAGCTATTGTGCTCAACAATATTTATTACGACTTGGATAAAGCCAATATCCGCGCAGATGCTGCATTGGTTTTGGATAGTTTGGTGCAGATCATGAATGATAATCCTGATATTTATATTGAATTGGGATCTCATACTGATGCTCGGGCGGATGATGACTACAACATGGACTTGTCCAGAAGAAGGGCGAAATCAGCCGTAGATTATATCATCAAAAATGGAATTAATTCAGATAGAATAGTGGCCAAGGGATATGGCGAAACACAGTTGCTCATTCAAAATGCCAGAACTGAGGAGGAACACCAGAAAAACAGACGTACAGAATTCAAAGTTCTCCGCTATGATCCACATGATCGGGAGGATCAACTGGATGAATTGCCACCGGAAGGTGAGATCGATGAATATGATCGCTTTTTCGATGATGAGGGTGGAGTAGATGATTCAATATTCGATGACAACTAAAATCAAAACAATCATTTGGGATCTGGGTGCAGTCCTCATTGACTGGAATCCTCGACATCTGTATCGGAAGCTGGGCAAATCAGATAAAGAAATCGAATGGCTGCTTGCTAATGTGATGACCAGTGACTGGAATCATCAAATGGACGCAGGAAAACCTTTCGAAATAGGAGTCGCTGAACTCTCAGAAAAACTCCCGGAGCATCGTGAAATGATCGAAGCGTACTGGGAACGATGGCCAGAGATGATCACCGGTCCGATGAAGGATACTGTTGAGATACTCAATCTTCTGGATGGAAAAGGATTGCCAATGTATGCTTTGACCAACTGGTCTGATGAGACCATCGGTTTTGTCAATCATTATGAGTTTTTCAAAAAATTCAAAGGGATATTGGTATCCGGTGAAGAGAAACTGGCTAAGCCGGACCCGGAGTTTTTTCAATTACTCTTCGATCGCTTCCAGATAGAGCCTACTTCATCTTTATTCATTGATGACAATACTGCCAATATTGAAACGGCAAAGAATATGGGCGTACAGTCCGTACCTTTTCAAGGTGCCCAACACCTTAAATCCACATTGATAGAAATCGGACTGCTCTAATTTATTTGAGTTTTGAATAAGCGGATTTATCAGCCATCAAACCTACACGGTCGAATTCTAAGAGATTTGTAGCACCTCTGTTGGAGTGATTCCAATTTTTTTATTCGAAATATTTATGAAGGATAGTCAAATCTCACAACCGCAGTTTTATTTTAACGTACTATCGGCATTCGCATTTAAAATCAATGACTAATAAAAGGCAAAACAGTAATAAATCGACAAGTGATTTGAGGTTGCTTGTGGCGTTAAACCCGGATTATGCATTAGAATAATCAAAAGGAGGGCTTAAGGATGAAATCTGAGAAAAAATTCCATCCATCCAAGGTCTTCTTTTTGCAGGTAAAGAGATTTTCAGCACTCTTTTGTTGGCA
>JAUIAO010000064.1 GCA_030425425.1 Bacteroidia bacterium
ATAATTAGTCCAAACTCACTTTTACACCTCCTGTCTTACTCGACTCATAGGCTGACTCTACGCAAGCCATCGTATAAATACAATCTTCAACCGAGTTGTCAGGCTTTTCGATTTCTCCCTTTGCGGCTCTCATCACCTGTGACATGGAGCCAATGAATGCATGTGGAAACCAAGTTCCTTCAATTTCCTTCGTCTTCCATTCCGGTTCTTTACCAGGCTCAGCAATCACATATTCAAAAACATCTGGCAGCCCTTTTGGATAATCCATCAACACACCAAAATTGATCTTTATCGCACCTTTCGTACCTTCAAACTTGATGTAAGAATGCTGATTGTGAAGTCCATAATTATGTGCGTGATTAGCAATTACATTGGCTCGGATATAATCTCCATAATCCAGCACCATCGTAGTGCGAACAGATGCCAATTCTTTCATCATCGGATGCTTGACGGTCTTGGCATAAACCTTTTCAGGATTCCCTAAAAAAGAACGAATTAAATCCAAATAATGAATGCTGTGGTATAAAATCTCCACACGCGGAATTTTGAAGAGAAAATCCCAAAGGTGCCAAGGGGTATAGACATTCACATTCACTGCTATGTCGCACAATTCGCCAATTTCCCCGGATTCAATCATTCTCCGAGCTTCATTGACATAAGGCGCATAGCGCATTTGAAAATTGATGCCGGCATTGAGCTTTTTCTCCCGACATAAATCCAATATCTGCTTAGCCTCTTCCAGGTTCTCCCCCATTGGTTTTTGAATGAGTACATTGGCATGATCAGGTAATTGCTTCAACACAGATATAACAGCTGATCCCGGTACTGCTACGTCGTACACGCACCCTTCGGGTGCTTCAGCAATCATTGAATTGATGGATTCAAAAACTGAATTAATCTCGAAATCAGCAGCGAGTTTTTCTGCTTTCTGAATTTCCAAATCCGTAATTCCAACCACTTCAAAACCCGCCAAGTCATAAGCTGGCAAATGCGCGTCTTTCACAATCCCACCTGCACCTATGATATAAATCGGTAAGTTTTTAGCTGGCAATTCAATTCCGTATTTCTGTGCCATTATTTTTTATATTTAATGGTTAAATATCATCATGGAAAATCATTTGAACTCCCTTTAGGGCCGGGGTTAAGCAAATTGATTTTCATCTTTCCCCTTGGAAATTTATCATCCATCAACAACCAACTATCAACCATTCGCCCCAATCTCATTCCCAACAGTCAAGGCTATCACCGCAGCAAACAGCACTGCGAGTGCCAACACTAAAGCCCAAACAGTCTTCGAGCTACTACCTTTCCATTCTTTGAGCATCACTCCGGCCAGCATACTAAACATCATCAGCATGATCATGTGTATCGCCCAGCTGGTAAATTCATAATCACCCATTCGGGTATGTCCCAATCCGTAAAAAAAGAACTGAGCGTACCACATAAATCCAGTCAGAATAGAAAGTAGATAGTTTTTCAACAAAGCACTTTTTCCGGCCTTAACTCCAAAATACTGTCCGAAAGTACCTTCTTTGAAATGCAGCCAAAGACTATAAATCAATGAAAAAATGAATGCTCCTGTATTCGAAAAAATGTAAATCACATTTCCCTGATATTGGCCCGCACCGTATTCTGCTGCCACATCTGCTATAGGCTGACCCTGATTTAGCGAAAATCCATAAAGCGCAGAAAGCACTCCTGCCAATATCGCAAGCGTCAGTCCTGTGCCGAGATTGAAATTCGCGTTACTTTCATTTTCGGTCAAGTCCCTTTCTTTGAATCTACCTGCGACACCACTCATCCCTATTCCAATAATTCCCATCACTATTCCGCTGATGATATATCCGGATCCCGGCTTTGAAAGCACAGCAGCTAATTCTCCATTCACCCACGGAGGCAGTAAAGTCCCCAGAACACACGAAATCCCAATTGCAATTGCGTAAGTCAATGAAAAGCCAATGTGCCTAATGGCAAGACCAAACATAGTCCCGCCAATTCCATAAACAGCTCCTAAACCAAAAGACTTCCACATGGCATCTGAAGGTGCTTTTTCGAGCACTGTAGCTAGCTCAGGAATCGTTAGCCACGCGCCTACAATCGGCAAAATCACCCAGCAAACCAGCGCCTGTGCGAGCCAATAGCTTTGCCAGGACCAATCTTGTAATTTCTTTTCGGGTGTGTAACACAGGGATGCTGATGAAGCACCAACTGCATGAAACATGACTCCTCCTAGTATGCTCATAGTTATTAGTTGATTGGTTATTAGGGTAATTTCAAATTATAGAACTCATTGGCGTTGGAGAAGAATACTTTTTCCTGATATTCAGAATTGAGTAATTCGGCAATCAACGCCTTATATGCTGACCATGTATGGACATATTCTCCTGCCAATAATGAAACCGGCCAGTCACCACCAAGGAAGCATCGATCAGTTCCAAAATGCTCTAATCCAAAAGCCACATATGGTTTCAAATCATCTTTGGTCCAGCCGGTAAAATTTCCGGAAGTAGTCCCCAAGCCCGAAATCTTTTGATAGAAATTGGAGTGTTTAGCAGCTTCCATCATCAATTCTCCCCACTTCCCAAATCGCTCTTTTGTGGCAATTGGTGGCTGGTTCATATGATCAAAAACCATTTTCAATTCAGGAACTCTATTCGCCACCTCCAAGGCCGTCTCGATATGATCGGTCAGAATCCCAACCACATCATAGGGCACATTTCGTTTCGCTAAAATTTTCAAACTTTCTATTACCTCGGGCTGCAACAACCATTTAGCACTGGGCTCATCATGGATCAAATGACGAACTCCTTTGAAATAAGGATTCTTCAAATACTTGTCCAAGGCCTCATTAGTAGCTTCTGGATCCATCAACGGCACCCAACCAACGACACCTTTGATCCAGTCATTTCGTTCTGCATTCAGCAACATCCAATCAGTATCTTCAAAGTGATTTTCAGCCTGTACCAATAAGCCTCCGGTAATGCCCGCCTCCAATCTTGGCTCATCCAACTGCTCCAAATGATAGGTCTGATTGAGGATGGTTTCATTGCCTTCAAGCCATTGATATCGGATGTTTTCCAAATCCCAGATATGAATGTGTGTGTCGATGATTTTCATTTGTCTTTTAGGTTATTGGGTTATTGGGTTATTGGGTTATTGGGTTATTGGGTATTTAAAATTTGCTATTCCGATTTCTATCTATCATCAAAAATTAGTTGATCATGTTTTATCCTTATTGTTCACTTCACTTTTCTGACTTCTAGCCAATCAACTAATAACCAGTCAACCATTCACTAAATACCAAATTCTCTTTTCAAATCCTCAGTATGATATCCCAATGAAGGGGCTCCAATTTCAGATCTGAGTAATTCTCCATTTACCCTAATCGGGCAACGAGAGGTTTTAACTTCTTTACCAGAAGTGGTTTTCACTACCAGCTCCATATCCAGCACTTTGTACCCTTCCTGCTGCATCAGCTGTTCATAGTTCAACACCTCCGAACACCAGATATCCGCCGGTTCTAACAACGACAGCCAATGTTCCAATGAATTGGTAGCCAAATGCTCCGCCAATACTTGCTTGATTTCATCACGTCGTTCAAACCATTCTTTTGGATCTGCAAAATCTTTTAGTCCGGGGCAGGAAAGCAACTTGCCTAGAAAAGTGATGTTCCCCATCGCCAAAGCGAGATAACCATCACTGGTTTTGAAAACACCGTATGGTGCACCAACATAAGCATGTGCATGATTGACTTTGCTACGCTGCGGCAATTGCTGACCATCGTTGAGGAAACAAGTCAACACTTCAAATTGAAAATCCAATGCGCTTTCCAACATGCTCACTTGCACCAGTGCTCCTTTACCAGTTTTTGTACGTTGAAAAAGAGCCGCTAAGATTCCCTGCGCAATGTGCGTTCCGGCCAAGATATCCACCACAGCCACACCCATCGGTGTTGGAGGCTGATCCGAATTATTATTCAAAAACGGTAAACCGGTAAGCGCCTGTACCAGCAGATCCTGTCCTGGCAGGTTCTTCCATTCCCCTTCTTCTCCGTATCCGCTAATTGACGCATATACTATCTCGGGTTTCAGCTTTTTGACCACTTCATATCCTAGCCCCAATCTTTCCATCACTCCAGGTCGAAAGTTGTGCATCACCACATCAGCATGAGAAATTAACTTTTTAATTTTGGAGAGATCATCAGGATTTTTCAAATCTGCCTGATAGCTCTCTTTGTTTCGGTTGATGGCATGAAATATCGTAGAATCCCCATCAATCTCCACGTCCGAAACATATAACTGACGACAGATATCCCCGGTGTTTGGCTTCTCAATTTTAATCACCCGTGCTCCAAGGTCTGCCAAACGCAAACTAGCCGAAGGCCCGGAAAGAAACTGACTAAAATCGAGGATCAATATGTCTTCAAGCAATTTCATAATCCGAATTCTGCTATGATTTT
Organism: Bacteroidia bacterium; assembly: GCA_030425425.1. Classification (GTDB taxonomy): domain Bacteria; phylum Bacteroidota; class Bacteroidia; order Cytophagales; family Cyclobacteriaceae; genus Marinoscillum. The sequence continues at coordinate 4,460 of JAUIAO010000064.1, forward strand.
GTCTGTGTCCGCTCCCAAATCAGGAGCAGCCTTTTCACCGTACAATTTTTGATTATCAAATCTGATTGGGCACCTGGTAGTCAGCAAGTCACTATCCAAGGAGATTTTCTGTTCCAGCTCCATCTGTTGATATCCTGATTGGAATCTCAACTTCTCCCAATCCAGCAACTCCATTGCCCAGAGATCCTTCGCTTTCAAGAGCTTGATCCAATATTGAGAGGTCTGTTTAGCGAGATGTTTTGCCAGTATCTTTTTTATCGAATCCCTTTTGGAAAAAATATCTTTCTTTCCAAAAGATAATAGTTGCTCACAGGCAATTGCTTCCGCCAAATCCGCTAATGGCACCATGGCAATGGCGATATATCCATCTTTAGTTTGATGAATTCCATAAGGTGCACCTAGTAATGAATGTCCATTATTGGTCTTAGAACGCCGCGGTAATTTTCCGCTTTCATAGTAGGTGGTCAATAATTCAAATTGAAAATCGAGTAGCGATTCCATGAGGGACAGTTCCAGCTTCACTCCTACTCCAGTTTTATATACATGAATCAATCCTGCCAAAACTCCCTGTACCGCCTGAGCACCACAGATAATATCTCCAATAGCGAGACCAAAAGGCACAGGAGGATCACTTTCATTTCCCGAAGTGTACATCAATCCGCTTTTTGCCTGACATAATAAATCCTGGCCTGGTTTCTTTACCCAGGGGCCAGTGGCTCCATACCCACTGATCTCCGTGTATATGATATTGGAATTGATGGACATCACTTGCTCGTATCCCAATCCAAGCTTTTCCATAACGCCAGATCGGAAATTATGAATCATCACATCGGCAAGACCGATCAGTTTCTTGATTTTGGATAGATCATTTTCATCTTTCAGATTGGCCGTGAGGCTTTCTTTGTTTCGATTGATCGTATGAAAAAGCAAAGAATCGCGATCATTTACCCAAAGATCTTCAATGGCCAGTTTACGACATGCATCGCCTTTTGGTGATTCTATTTTAATCACGCGTGCACCCAAATCAGCCAATCGTAATCCTGCAGATGGACCGGATAGATACTGGCAAAATTCCAGTACGATGATGCCGCTCAGAGGTCGATCTTTCATCTTGACAAGCTCTCTCTGTAGATTTTATTCATCGCCTCCAGTGCCACTTTCGGATTTCCTCCGTCACGCAGATAAGCTTGCACCGGATCTCCTGCATGATCCTGAAAATGCAAATAATGATTGTATCGTGGCCTCATGTAAGAGTTGTCCAATGTATCAATCGTATTGCGGAAATAATTATTGGTCAGAACATTATTCAAATCTCGCTCCCATGCTTTCCTGTGACCCGGCTGACCTCCATATTCGGTATAGAATGTAGACTGAATTTCTGGTGAAACAATCTCTTCTGCGAATTTCACGGCCCATTCCTTGTGTTCACAACCTGCCGATATAGCCAATCCAGTACCCCCAACCGTACTTCTTAGTGGAGAACCATCGAAACTCACCAATCCGGTATAATGTAGCACATTGGGTGCATAACCTTCTCTTGTATAATTCACGTACCCATAAGCAAAGGGACAGTACCAGTAGTCATCACTATTGGACATTACTTCGGCTACTTTGATCGGATTTCGCTCGAACATGCTCTTATCTAACAAAGCGTAAAAATCTCGCATCGTTTCCAATGCCTTGACACCCGTTTCCTGATCAATGACTTCCTCCTTTGACAGAAATGGCTCTACTCCATGTGCCAAACAGAAGGTGTAAAAATTCATCAACAAATCTATTGGTATCGCCGGTGCAGCTACTTTGCCTTTCCTGGCCAGATCCAGTAGATCTTCCCAAGTTTTTGGAAGATCATTTTCTGATAATAAATCCTTACGATAGCTGGCCACCGGAGCAGCAGCATCAGTGGCCAAAGCCCATTGATGCCCCCCGTAATAGTAGCTTTGGTGTGATCGACCTACCTGATGATCCCACTGTTCTTTTAAATATTCTTTACTCAAGTATTCATCGAGGGGCAGTACACATCGTGTAGCATCCGCACATCCCACCCATGGATGGTCTATTATCAATAGATCATAATGATCAACTAACCTCTCGATAGGATAATCAGCAAATTCTTGCAAGGTGCGTTTGCGCCAGGTGATTTCTACATCAGGATATTTCTCAGTGAATCGCTGACTGTAGGCCATCAATGGTGTGATCCCACGACTGTGACCCCACGTGATTCCTTTAAGGGTAATTAAACTCATTGTTTATGATTTTTCTCCGTCAATAGTAGATGCTCACAAAGCATCACCAATTCATCATGCTGATTGAAAACTTCTACCAATTCAGTCACCAAACCATATTCTGGTTTTTTGTGATCCTTCATATCCTTGATGGTCACTTTTACCTTGATAGTATCTCCTATAAAAACAGGCTTTGTAAATCGTAATCTCTCATAGCCATACGTCATAGCCACTTCATTGATAAAACTGGCCGTCATTCCCACTGCCACACTAAAAATCAACGTGCCATGAGCAATACGTTTTTTAAAAGGTTGGGTCTTGCACCATTCTTCGTCCATATGATGTGGAAAAAAATCTCCAGTTTGTCCGGCATGCAACACAATATCTGATTCTGTAATTGTACGTCCAATGGTCTCCCTGATATCACCGATGTTGAATTCTTCGTAGTATTTCTTTAAAAACATTATTGTTGATCGTTCTAATCAAAATAAAGCAGTAAACCTGAAATCGTTCCCATGAAGGCACAGGATAGCACACACTCCGGCAGCTGGTTTCCAAGTAAATTCTATGAAAATAGGCTATCCCTTCTTATTAGATTAAAAAATTCTAAAATCTGTGTGATAAATACATACAATATTGAAGAATTTTAAATTAAATTAACCTAGTATTGTTATTCGGTGTATTAACCTGATTGTGTTTTTGAAGAATGGTTAGGTAAGAATTACTCTGACATGAAAGCACAGGATGGTTTAAAACTTTGTTAAATACATCTTTGGTAAACTCTAAAGAATTCAAAAATTTTTAACCTATTACTAAATCTTAATAAAATGCGTAATTTAAAATTCATGTTTTTGTTTGCTGCTATTGTTGCAGTAAGTGTGGTAAGTAGCTGTGGTGGTGGCGATGGAGACGATCCAAAGTCAGACAAAGAAATAACTGTTGAGGCATTGACAGGTGATTGGACTTTGAATACAGGAAGTTCAACATTCGGTAACCTAACAGATACACCTACTGCGACTGTTAGCGTTTCTTCTGCTGGTATAAATATCACAGGTGGTACACTAAGTGATTATGTTTCAGGAGTGAGTTTCACAGTTTCTGATGCTGGTACTTTAACAGGTGCTAGTGCAACTTTAGCAAGCAGTGAAATTACTTTAGATGGAGATGTAACTGCTTCGATCAATGATGCATTGGACAAAATCACTGTTTCATTTTCTACAGCAGCTGCAAGAACTGCAGGAACTGGTTCGTTCACACTTGTTTTCGACAAAGCATCTTAAGATTATCTGAAAAAATCGAATAAGATTAATAAAACCGCTTGAGTTGGCTCGAGCGGTTTTTTTTATTTTTGATAACCACCCCATTTGATTGATCAATCAAATAAAACTGAAGTTTGACAACAATATAACAGCAATGTATAGCAATAGTAAATTTTTCACCTTGTGCCTATTGGTTCTCACTTTTAACCTCTCCGCACAGGATGTTTGGGTGCCCGACAATAATAATGGAACATATAAAAATCCAATCATTTATGCGGATTATTCTGATCCTGATATTTGTAAAGTAGGCGAAGACTACTATATGACTTCTTCATCTTTTAATTCAGTCCCAGGCTTACCTATTTTGCACTCAAAAGATTTGGTCAATTGGACATTGATCAATCACGCGCTTCAACCCAACGTTGATGCGCATTTCGATATTCCTCAACACGGAAATGGTGTTTGGGCACCATCCATCAGACATCATGATGGCACTTTTTATATTTACTGGGGTGATCCAGATCGAGGGATTTTTATGGTTAAAACAGAGGACCCAGCTAAAAAATGGTCAGCACCTATTTTGGTGAAAAAAGCATATGGTAACATCGATGCCTGCCCACTTTGGGATGATGACGGAAAAGTATATTTGGTGCATGCATTTGCACATAGCAGAGCTGGTATCAATAGTACGTTACAAGTTGTGGAATTGACACCTGAAGGTGATGAGCGCACAGATAAAGGAAAAATAGTAATTGATGGACATGAAAAATTTCCAACGTTAGAAGGGCCTAAATTCTACAAGAGAAATGGCTACTACTATATATTCGCTCCAGCTGGTGGTGTGCCGACTGGTTGGCAGACAGTATTTCGATCTAAAAATGTATATGGCCCCTATGAAGACAAAATCGTTTTAGCACAGGGAGAAACAGAAATAAATGGTCCACATCAGGGTGGGCTGGTAGAGCTTGAGAATGGACAGAGTTGGTTCGTACACTTTCAAGATAGGGATGCTTATGGAAGGATAGTTCATCTACAGCCTGTAAGATGGGTAGACGACTGGCCTGTAATGGGTAACGACAAAGATGGAGATGGTACTGGTGATCCAGTGTTAACACACAAAAAACCAAAAATAAAAGGGAATTTTCCAATTACTGTGCCACAAACATCAGATGAATTTGCGAGCGCTACATTGGGACTTCAGTGGCAATGGAGCGCTAATCCTAAACCTCACTGGTATGATCTTACAGATGACAAATTAAAGCTATCAGCAATCAGCCAGCCTACTGGTCTTACCAACCTCTGGATGGTTCCAAACATCCTTTCTCAGAAGATTCCAGCACCTGAATTCGAAGCGATTACAAGAGTAGATGTGTCTAACCTCAAACAAGATGAAAGCACCGGATTGCTCATGTTTGGACTGGATTACGCTGGTATACAAATCGAAAAAAGAGACGATATGTATCGACTTAGTCAGGTAGAATGTAAGAAAGCAGATCAAGGTAAATCACCAGTTTTCGTTCGATCTACAGACAAACTACAACAAAGAGAATTTTGGCTAAAAGCCACCATTCGAGACGGAAAGGCTGTCTTTGCATACAGTACTAATGGAACCAACTTCCTTGCTCTCGGTCAGGAGTTTAAACTCAGAGAAGGCAAGTGGGTTGGTTCCAAAATTTCTATATTCTGCACCCGACAAAAAACAACTGGTGAGCCAGGTTTTGCGAGCTTTGATTGGTTAAGGGTTTTACCCTTAGATGAATGATCATTCAGACTCAAATGGTCCGATATCAGGTGCAGATCCATTAAAAGGTAAACCAACATCAACACCCTGATCGATGAGATCACTACCGGATTTGAGTTTCATGAAATCCACATCCGGTAGACTTCCGTCTGATTTACGAGGCGCAAGCAGTGCATCAATATCTAAACTATGATAGTCTGCGGCTGTTGCTGACAAGCCATTCTGCCATGAATTGTTAGAAATATCAAATATGGTGGCATTATAGCTATCTCCTCCCCCACCTACAGAAGCGGTATTCTTTAGGGTTAGGCTATGAGCAATGTTTCCTGATCCAAAATTGATATTTCGTCCGTTATCATATGCTCCGCAGCTAAGAATACTGATATCACCTCTATTGCTGTTATGATCAAATCCGTCGTATAGATTACCCGCAGCGATACAATTTTTGAATTCACCATGGTGTCTCAGATCCTTGGTATCGCTTCCTCCTGTTTTGAACCCGTTTCCATCACCGCCACCGCGAGATCCATTTTTCAGGTATCCATTTCTGATAGCCCAGCAGTTTTCATAATAGGTAGTGATATTATCAGCACCTCGCAGGTATCCATCCCAGCCATCATCTAGATTGTTCCATGCACGACAGCCAATAAACCGGTTTCCTGATCCACAATCCAGCTTAGCAGCAAATCCATCAGCATTTTCAATGCTGGAGTCTGCATTAAAATATGAATCACAATTGATGATCGTATTGTTTGCACCACCACTTCCAATCTGAAGTCCGGAATCAGAATTTTCATAAAATGCACAATACTCAATCGTATTATTACTTCCGCTAATATTCAAACCATTATCTCCGGCATTGTAGATTTCAATGCCCTTAATGTGCCAATAATCTCCAGAAAGTGAAACGCCTCTATTGCTGCTTCTCTCAGCCATTGATGAAAAGTCTAAAACCGGACGTGCCTCACCCGGAAATCCATGTAGTGAGATTGGGTTTCCATCCTGACCATCGCGTGAAAGTCTTATCGTAGCTCCAAATTCATAGTTACCTGCTCTGAGATAAATAATGTCACCGGCAGATGCCTCGGAAATGGCTGTTAATAGTTCAGTAGTAGTGGAAACGATTGTTCCTACTTCATCCTCATTCACACCAGAAATATTTACAACTAACTCATCCTCTAGTCCGGAATCATCGTTTGCCTGAGCATAGACTGTTACCGTGCCGTTTTTCAATGGTATTAATAATCCTGTTGTATCCAGGATGGCTAAGCTTTCATCGGAAATCGACCATGTAACCGATTGATCCGTAGCATTGCTAGGTGCCAAATCTACCGTGAATTGTTTCGCTTTTCCATCCGTAATATCTCCCCCAACTATGCTAAGGCTGGTAAGTAAAATGATTTCATTCTCTACTCCTGAGACATTGATTTCTTTCTTTGCTACCACCTCAGAACCGTCTGTAGCGCTGGCAATAATTTCCACAGTACCATTACGTAGGGGTTGTAATAGTCCTAAACTATCAACACGAGCTATGAGCTCATCGGAAACTGACCATTCTATTGCTCTATTGGCTGCATTAATCGGTAAAACTTCAGCTACGTATTGCTTAGGCTGACCATCAGTAATATCACCTCCAGTAATCGTGATGCTCTCCACTAAAACGGGTGGTTCATAGACACCTTTTACAGAGATCAGTTTACTCTCACTAACTTCAGACCCATCCAAAGCCTTTACAGTCACAGTGACTGTGCCATTAGACATTGCTGTAAGCAAACCAGATTGATTGATCACGGCAATGCTCTCATCAGATACTGACCATTCTACAGACTTATCTGTGGCATCTTCAGGGAGCACCGCAGCACTAAGCTGAGTAGTTCCCCCATCAGTAATATAAGAACCCGAGATGGTGATTTCTTCAACCAATATATTTTTCGGCTCCTCAACCTTTTCTTCGCATGAGAAAAGACTTAATACCAACATCATTGTGACGCTGGTAATACTGTTTAATAAATTTCTATTCACTTCTTATTTGTCAAAAACTTCATTCAGAAAACTAAGTACATGCTCCACAGTAGGCTCAAACCAAGGATTCAATAACCAAAAGGAATGTGGTGCATCCCCCATATCTACTCGTCTGGTTAAAGTTCCATGTTGCTCTTGTAATTGCATATACTCCCTATGTCCAGCCAAAAACCGTGGATATTTACTGGCCAGGAATAAGGTAGGTGGTGTTTTTTCATTTACATAATTGAGAGCAGAAGCCTCTTCCCAATTTTCAGGAACCTGTTCATAGATTCCACCCAGCCACTCTGCGGCTACTCTTCCTTCGGATGATTCCGGATGCCTGAATTTCAATACTCCATCTACATCTACAATCGCTTGGACTTCATTAGAAACATCTATCGTTGGATCTTCATAAAACACCTCTCGTCCACCAGTGACTCCTACTAAGGAGGCCAATTGACCGCCCGCTGAGCAACCTAAAATGGCTATTCTTGTACCATCAAGCCCCAAACTAGAGGCATTTATTCGCATCCATCTAAGTGCCGCTTTCACATCATATACTCCTGCAGGATAAGGTGCCTCCAAACTAAGTCGATATTCTGGTGCCATCACTACATAGCCAGCTTCCGCCAATTTCAGCGACATATCTCTCATCAATGACTTATTACCTGCTCGCCAGCCACCTCCATGAACCATCAATATACCCGGGTGCGTTTTTTTAGTGTTTTTCGGAAGGTATAAATCGGCGGGCAATTTCCTATCATCCAAAATTCGATAAGTAGTATTCTTAATGACACTTACTTTTTTAGAAGGTACTACCTTGGGTAAACTGACATCAGAATAATATTTACTGTGTTTTTTTAAGGTGCTCTGAAGTGTATAGGATGTATCTCTCGGTATTTGTGCGAGCACTAAATTAGAGATTAGTAGCACTAAAATGCTCCCGATTAAAACCCTATTTTTCAAGTAATCCATTCAAATAAACTTCAAGATTCACATAATCGGGGTTCAAACTTCGGTCCATCGAATCATTCGCCTTAGGGTCAAGACCATTTTCTAATTCCCAGTTGTCTGGAATTGCATCTCCGTCAGAGTCCTTAGCTATAGATTTCGTTTCTAATAAAGGCCAGCCCCCTACTTCTTCCTGAGAATCGATAATCCCAGTTCCATATTTTGCATTTCCTTTTTTTACTTCTTCAATAATCCTTCTGTCAACGTCATCTCTCTGATAAGAGCACCCTGCTTCCAAGATTACCTTCTTATAAGCTTGCTCTGCAGTCTGTGTAATGATTGGTTCTACATCAATGGGTTCATCCAGTTTGATCTCAGGTGTGTCTTCAAAATGGTTTACACCCTCCCAATTGTTTTCATTGACTTCTTCATCACCTACCAGAATATTTCCAGAAACATAAAATCTGCCTAGTGGCTCATAAGGATCCAATATCTTGTCCTTCTTACTTCGAGTTGCCGGTCCTGCCTTATAGTAGTTGTTGACGATATTGTGATTTCCTTCCTCTCCTCCATAGGAATTGTTGCCACCCCAATTGTAAATGACATTATTTCGAAAGTCAACAATTTCCTTTTCCGGCTGCTTATGATATCGATCACCCTGAAATCTTGGATTTCGACTTCTGTGATGGGCAAAAAGATTATGATGAAAAGTAGCTTTCCTTCCACCCCATATTCCACCAAATCCATGATCTCCCTTTTTATGAACAGAATTATTGAGACTCTCTGTCACCATACAGTATTGTACTGTAGTAGAGTCATTGTCATAAACAGATGCGCTTTCATCCACAGACCAACTAAAAGTACAATGATCAACTATCACATTGCTACAGTGATTGATGCTAATCGCATCTCCCTGAAAACCAGATGTATCTCCTAACCTGGAGCGAATATATCTAATGATCACATTGTCTACATCAGTTGCTTTGATGGGATAATTTCTGATCGCAATACCATCTCCGGGAGCCGACTGTCCTAGCACCGAAATATTTCCATGTTTGATATCTAATTGTGATTCTAATTGGATAGTACCAGAAACCTTGAAAAGAATGATCCGTGGATATTTTTGCTCCAAAGCTTCTCTCAAGCTACCTTCACCCGAATCATTCAGATTCGTTACAAAAAGTATTTTTCCATCTCTTCCCCCTGTTGCATACTTCCCAAACCCTTCTGCTGAAGGAAAGGCAATCTCCTGAGCAAATGCATGAGCACCCCAGAGAAAAACGATGAAATATATGATATACTTATTTTTGACCATTCGTGATGTCTTCTACGAGTTCATTCAGATAAACTTCGATGTTTTCATATCCAGAATGTAAATCATGACCATTTGGTTCATACAAATCAGGATCTAATCCTTTTGCAATTTTCCACTCATCCGGCATTCCATCTCCAGAAGTATCAGTAGGTGGTGTTTCAGAGTTCAAAGTCGGCCATCCACCAACATCACTCGGAGTATCAATAATTCCATTGGTACTGCCATTGCTACCTGCACTTGTGTAAGTTCGATTCTCAACCTGATCTAATATCCGTATATCTACTGCGTCTCTGACCAAACTCGCCCCTACATAATCAACAACCTTTTCATAAGCTTCCTGAGCTGTATGTGTGTAGACATTATTCTCAATATTATGTGGAGCATCAATTTTCATTGCATCCTTATCTTCCTGTGATACCGTCCCATATGATGAGTGAAATTGATTGTAGACACCATATGTCCAGTTGTCATTGGTTGCCTGAGTGCTGCCATCCAGGTAGTTGCCGTCTATGAAGAACTTCCCCCACACTTGGTAAAGTGGATCTCCTTCATCTTTTCTATGGTCAATTGATATGATTCGTCCCCGCTTTGATGAGCTTGTTGCCGGTCCATATTTATAGTAGCAGTTGACAATATTTACATTCATCCCTTCGGCACCATAGCAACTATTTGATCCCCAATTATAAATTACATTATTTCGTAAGTCAACCAGATCTGTAAGCGCATAATCTGTTCCAGCTGACTCACCCAACCTTGGGTTTCTACTATTGTGGTTTGCCAATAGGTTGTGATGAAAACTTGCCTTTTTTCCACCCCATATACCTCCATAACCATGAGCTCCCTTAACATGCACCGAACTATTTAGGCTTTCTGCAATCAGACACCATTGAACTGTTGTATTTTCATTTACATAAAACGAAACACATTCATCCGTAGACCAACTCATGCTACAATGGTCTATCATTAAATCTTTTCTAAACCTACCTCCAAGGGCATCTCCTTCCTGTCCAGCTTCATCCCCCATTCTAAAGCGCATATATCGGATCACCACATTATCCGCATCAATAGTTACCGGATAGTCTCTTAAAGTAATTCCGTCTCCCGGGGCAGTCTGACCGGCGATTGTTACATCTCCATTTCTAATTTTTAAGGAAGAGTTCAGTTTGATAGTCCCTGAAACCGCAAAAACAATGTATCTCTTACCACTTTCATCAATAGCAGCTCTCAAACTTCCTTCTCCTCCATCTTTTAAGTTGGTCACGTAAATCACGCGGCCCCCACGTCCGCCGGTTATCGTCCTTGCGAAACCTTCAGCACCCGGAAAAGCATCCACAACTTCAGGTTCAGAATAACCGGATATGGTAACATTCACTTCAGCGAACATGCTTTCATTTGACTCTAATGCCGCTTTAACTGTGACCATGCCGTTTGCTTTTGGACGTAAATACCCTGAGGTATCTATAGTCGCAATACCTTCATCAGATACACTCCAAATTACAGATTGATTAGAAGCAGCAGATGGTGTAATGTTTACCGAAAACTTAAAGGGAGAACCATTTGTAATAGACGTCTCACCAATGATTTCAATTGATTCTACTGGAATAGTATAGCCGGAAATTTCTATGAGTTTAGAGCCTCTTATCTCCGTGCCGTCTGTAGCGGTAGCATAAACTCTAATTTTTCCATTTCCTTTAGCCGTAAGCAATCCCTCCTGATCAATACTGGCAATGGCTGAATCAGAAACACTCCAAATGATATCTCGATTTGTAGCGTTTTCAGGATACACTGTAGCGGTCATTTGAGAAATCGTCCCATCTGTAATGTCATCACCCTCTACGACAATAGACACAACGTCAATGACTGGTCCATCATCAGAATTGCAAGAAGTACTAAGTGTGAAAGTCACTACGAATATCAATAATTGAAGTATCGTAGATAATTGGAAACTGGTTTTTTTCATGTCCTTGAAAGTCAACGTACTAGCTATAAAGAAAAATGGTGTGATCCATATGGATCACACCTAGAGAATCACCTAAACTTTAAATAGGTTCCTTATAATTCAGTTCTCCATTTAGGGTCACCTGAATTGGTTCGTCCTCCGAACCCTGTATCTTTAAAATTCATATTCATTTGCTCATCTTCAGCAAATTCAAGACCATCTCTCGCATTCGGGTAAATCCATAGCTCATCAGTAGTGCCTTCATATACCGACGATGGAAATCCATCTAAAGGAGTACCAAATAAAAGTTCCTCAGTACCCCAAACATTACTTATACTAAAGTTAGTTTCGTCTCCTCCTGCAAGCGGAGAAAACTCCCATGTCTGTGATGCCTGATCCCATGCTCTACCGAAAATTGAATTAGAGATAGTTACACCTCCTGTTACCTGAGCAATGTTTCCTTCTGTATCCTCTCTCAATCGAATGATCCATCTTCCATATCTAGGGAAGTTATTTGCTGTAACCCCATCAATAGTGATAGACCCTATATCCAAATAAGAAGTGATACCCATTTCCACATTGACAAATGTGCTATTGGTAACAATAATATCCTGAACCGTGGATAGTTTATTGTCTACAGTGATGATACCATATCCTCCAATCTGATGAACTACACAGTTATCAATTTTGTAAGTAGTTAAAGCTACTTCAGCTTGATCTTTCATTCTCATCAGTCCACGGAAATGATTGATCTCACAATCCTGAAAAACAATTTCATTTACTGTGGCTGACTCATCATTATTCATCACATAGTCTCCAGTATAATCTTGTCCTCTAAGCTCCAGATTGATAAACCTGATGTGATCGATCACTGCTCCACCAGCTAATTTCCAGTTGCCCTCTGTATACAGTCTTGCTAAGCTATCTGCAAAATCAATCTCACCTACGAAAGTGATTGACTTATTGGCTGGTACCTCCGAAGGTGGCAAATTGTACTGGAATCCTTTGTTCAAGACGATGGTGTCACCATCATTGAGCACAGGGTAAAGATTAACCACAGCATCTGGATCGGTATTCGTTGTAAGATCACGAGTATGATCGCCATTAAGATTATAGATGCTTTCTACCGTAGTGTAAAACTCCCATCCTCTTAGCTCATCGTTTCCACTATACAGAGCTATCTGATAAGTGGTCTTTGGCTCCAATCCTTCGAGAATTTTCACACCAGCCGTATTCTCTTCATCGCTCACATTAGCAAATGATAGAGGGCGCTTCAGACGAACATCTGTTGCCGCAAATATTCCCAGCTTGTTGATTGGGTCACCTACATTTTCCCACTCTACTTTTACTTTGGTATCTAACATATCATTAGACTCAGGAGCAATCTGATTCGACGGAAATTTCTCAGTTCTGACACTTCCGAGATTTGAAGGCAAACTATTGTATTCATCCTCATCTGCAAATGCCGTCACTCTGACCTGATAAATCGTATACCATAAAAGCTCCTCTCCTGTGACTGTTTCATCAATCACCAAATAGTTAGTATCAGCCTCGAATTGATAATCGATGGTTTGAAAAGTATCTCTACTCACTTCAAACTTGTAATTCAATGCTCCAACTTCCTTGGTCAAATTGACAATGATGGTATTAGCATCACTTATCATATTTCCTGTTGCTAAGGATGGTTTCCACAACCGCGTACGTGGGTATGAAACCTCTTCTTCCTTACATCCCAAAACTAAAGTTGTAATAGCCACAACAATCAGGATGAATAAATTTTTTAAGTTCATTTTCATGATTTTCATATTTATTGTGGATTACAAACCAAAACCGTAATAATCAACCACTTCAGGATAATTATTCTGGTCTTCAGTATTTGAAAACAATCCCTGACTATTTGTTACTGGTGCTGCAGGTATTGGGAAAATGTATCTTACAACACCCACACTACCCCACGGTGGATTCAAATAATTTTCCCAGGTACGAAGAATCCACTCATCGTATGTTTCTAACTCAGGGTCATATAAGTCTATCAAAAATCCATCCTCATACCATACATTTTCATCCGGATTAATAGGAACATCAGAATTAGGATTATAAATCTCAATTTGTGTACCCAAACTTCTCCAATAGAAATTCTTTGGTGGGTTGGTATTATATCGGAAAAACTTGTTAGCCGGATCTAAAGAAGAGCCAAAGTTTGCATAATCAGAGAGTGCCTTTAACCCATCTACAGTTTCCTGTATTTTATCATAGTAAAGGTTCCACCTTATTAATTCGTATTTTCTCTGCATTTCACCGCCAAACTCCCATGCTCTCTCATCTACAATAGCATCAAAGAACGTCTCTGGAGATGCTGCAGCATTAGCCACATATGTATCTACTTTTTCTCCCCAAAGGTCTTCAGGGAATGCTCTTCTTCTTACTCTGGCCAGAGCTTCCTGCGCATCTCCGGTTGGAGCACCGTTCAACTCATTCTCCGCTTCCGCGAACATCAACAAGATATCAGGGTATCTCATCATTGGCCAGTTAATACCGGTACCCTTAGCGGAAAGCTGTCCCGGAGGGTTTTCCAGTAAGCGTCTACTCCATTTACCTTGAGAAATACCTTGAGCACCACGTCCGCTTTCACCATCTTCTATTCCCTCACCAATGTACATCGCCTGTCCTTCCAGGTTTATATAATAAAGTCCACAAGTGATATCTCTCCTCTGATCAGTAGTATCAAAAGAGACATAGTAAGTAGCCGGCATATTCATATAGTTTCCTCCAGAACCATACGGATGTTTTGCCAAAGCTCCACCATGTACATCGATTCCGATATTCCATGCTACATCACCATTACCTACTGCAAAAGGAACTTCGAAGAGTACGTCACTTTGACCTGCGTCTACTATGAATTTATTTTGATTGATAAACATCTGAGCATAGTCTGATGGCAACTCCTGATCTTTTAGCGAAATCAACTTATAGGTGTAATCTCTTGCAATCTGATAATAGTCAAGATAATCAGGTTCTCTCTGCATCTTCAACTCAGGAGTCAAATAATACCCACCTCTTTGCAAAGCGATCCTGGCGATCATACCTATTGTGTACTCTCTATTCACTTGCTCAATACCGTATTGAGTTTGATCGGCCCACAACATTTTGCTTTCGATCTCAATCAAATCATTGAGAACAAATTCCAATATTTCACTCCTGTTGATTCTTGGAATGTCAAAATTGGCAGTTGGTCTTGGAGCTTCTACAATCAAAGGAACATCACCAAAATAATATACCAACATGCTATACCAAAAAGCTCTTAACGTGTATGCTTCTCCCAAATAATGGTACATTAATTTAGAAGTTGCCTCGTCCTCAGAGTTTAAGGCCTCACTCGCCAGTATCCCTTCTATGGAAATGTTAGCATTTCTAATAGCTGTATATGCCGCATACCAGAACTGTCTTAAATCTCCGTTACTAGTCTGTGCATCCAGGTTCCAGATTTCTCTTCGTCCATTATCCTTGTTATCATATCCTGAAGACCATTCCAAATCTGTGTTACCAGTCATATTATTGGATAGTCGGGATCTAAAACCATCTACCTGAAATTGAGTATAGATAGCATTGACACCCATCCTTGCGTCATCTACATTGGAGTACACATATTCAGTATCGAATGTAGATAATGAATTAACATCCAAAAAATCCTCACAAGAGATCGCGGTAACTGACAATAAGATCATCGTAGTTACTCTCACTATTCTTTTATTTATATTCATCATATTCATTGCTATCGGATTTTAAAATGTAACATTTACTCCAACAGTATATGATCTACTCCTAGGGAAGGAGTTATAATCCATTCCTGTAGTAAGTGCACCATATCCAGAACTTCGTGAAGTACTCACCTCAGGATCATATCCTGTATATTTCGTCCAAACATGAAGATTATTACCTGTGATATACATCCTTACATTAGACATCCCTACTTTTTGAGAAACAGCAGAAGGCAATGTATATCCCAATGTCAACTGATTCAACCTAAGGAAAGATCCGTCTTCAATAGCCCATGAATGAACTACTGGCTTGTACATAGAAGCATGTGACCATATTTCCTTTCCTTCGTTCATTTCTCTCAATTGTTCCAGGTCGGTCACAATAGCACCTGGAGTACCTGTATAAGTTCCATCCACATCAAGATAACTGTATCTATTATCAATATTCATTGTGGTGAGCATGTTACTAATGGTGTGATTTCTTACCAATCTATTGAAATCAATTTTGTTGGTATTATATACTTCATTGCCATATTGCCAGTTGAAGAACATTTGAAAATCAAATCCTTTATAAGTAGCATTAATTCCAAAACCTCCCTGTGCATTTGGTAATCCGTTACCTAGAACAACACGGTCATCATCGTTGATGATAGAGTCACCGTTAACGTCTTTGAGTTTTAAATAACCTGGTCTTAAACCACCCGCACCAGTACGATCGGAAGTGTTAGCAATACCTTCCTTTAGAATGTATTCTCCAGAAACTTCATCATATTCTTCAAAATCATCCTCGGAGTAGTAACCTTCTGTAACATATCCAACGATATCTCCAATTCTACCTCCTACACGGAAATAATAATCTTCATATCCAACAAGGTCTGTACTTGCCCAATTTGATGCAATTGCTCTCTCCGAAACAGCTCCTAAGTTGTCAATTTTTCCCCTATTAATTCCAAGGTTCGCATTTATTGAAATTGAGAAATCCTGCTTATCTATGATATAGGCGGTTAATCCAAGATCAATACCTCTATTGGAAGTACTGCCGATGTTAGCATATTTCTTGTCAAATCCAGAAGTAGTATTAAATGGTTCTTCCAACAAAAGATCGGTGGTAGAATTGTAGTACAAGTCTAAACTACCTTCAACTTTTGCTTTAAAAAAGGAGAAATCCAATCCCAAGTTTCTATTGACTGTTGTCTCCCAAACCAAATCCTTGTTTGATAAAACATTGTTCTTAGGTGTGTAGAAGTTATTGTAAGAGTTTCCAAAACCCGGCCCTCTAAAATTGTCAATTTTAAATACAAAATTGAAGGCATCAGAACTAATATTGTCATTCCCAGTTTCACCGTAACTTGCTCTTATTTTCAAATTATCAATGAAAGAAAGACCTGACATGAACGGTTCTTCTGATAATTTCCAACCAACTGCCAAGGCAGGGAAGATACCTACTCTGTTTTCTTTAGCGAATTTGCTGGATTCATCACGTCTTACGGTAAGAGTGGCGATATACTTTCCTTTGAATTGGTAATCCAATCTACCAAACAACCCAAAAGTATTTTCAGGTGTATACTCTGAAGTTTGATTGTTTAATGCAGTAGGACCCAACTGGAAATTGGCAAACATTTCTTCCGGGGTAATTGTATATCTGAACCCCTTATTTTTCACATACTGAGACTTGCCTGTTCTGGTATAAGTTTCCTCTCCCAAAAGTAGTTTAAGGTCATGCTCATCATTACCGATGAATCCGAAATCATACTGTACCGTATTCAACCATCTAAAAGAAAATGACTCTCTATCATCTTTATAGCCTAGTGGTAAGTTGTCCCCATTGTTATAAGATTCACCAGTCAACGGACCATAATATCTCAAGGTTTCTCTGTAGTCTGTAGATCCGGTAAACCTTGACTTAAACTGTAAGCCTTTAATAATTTCCCATGTCACTGCACCTCCATAAACATAAGAATTGTCTTCTCTATGTCTCCAATCCTGCTCTAGAAGATCAGTAGGATTAGTTCGGCTTAGTAAGTAGTTTTGGAAGTCATCATCCCCTGCCGCATTGGCCAGATTTACATCTAAACTTTCAGCAATACCGTTTGTCGGTCGGGTTTGTATAATGTCTTTTACTCTCAATTGAGACGCTCCTGAGGTACCAGCCCCTGTTACATCAGTATTGGTGATTCTTAGAAGTGCATCAAACGAGATTTTATCATTGATCTTTTGGTTTAACTTAAAGTTTGCAACACGTCTGGTATACCCATTGTTAGGCAAGATTCCCTGATCATCATTGCTCGTCAAACTAAGCATGTACCTAGTTTTTTCGGTACCGCCATTCATACTTATGTTGTGATAAGATGATGAAGTAGCATCTCCCAGCATTTCTTCCTGCCAGTCACGACCTGGTTTATACTGATATAATTCCAAGTCTTCATAAGTACCGTAATATCTTGTAAAACTTTCTAGTGCAGTCTCACCTCTTAAGGCGAAGTACTCATAGTTAGCCAATGCGAATTCATAAGAATCCATCACATCATAGGCTCTGTTTTGTGGCAAGAATTTGGACTGATAAAAACCATTATAGCTTACAGTCATCTTACCCTCTTTAGGAGTTTTAGTAGTGATAACCACTACTCCATTTGCACCTTTAGCTCCATATATAGCAGTTGCAGATGCGTCTTTTAATACGTTAATACTTTCAATATCAGTAGGTGGTATATCTCTGATAGATCCTACAATAAATCCATCAACAACGTATAAAGGTGAATTATCTCCAGTTACGGAACCACCACCTCGTACTCTGATGACCACTTCTGCATCCGGAGAACCATCTGTTGTCAGAATATTCACACCAGGTAATCGTCCACTAAGAGCTTGGGCAGTACTTGCTACCGGAATTTTTGACATTTCACGACCAGAAATAGCTGCTACGGAACCGGTAAAGTCCTTTTTCTCTACTTTGCCATATCCATAATCCACAATAACGACCTCTTCCAAAGCTGTTACATCTGTTTCCAGAGCTACATTAATCGTTGATTGATTTCCAATAGTGAGTGTTTTAGTCTGATAACCAATGAAGCTAAAACTCAACTTCGCCCCATCAGCAACCCCTAACTTGTAATTTCCATCAAAATCAGTAATCGTTCCATTAGTAGTCCCGACTTCTAAAATTGTCACGCCAGGCAAACCTTCGCCCGTTTCTGCATCCGTTATCCTTCCACTCACCGTTTTATCCTGGGCAAACCCGGAAATGGTGAAAGAAAGAAACAAACCGGCAACAAGAAGTTGCCGGATTGTATTCATCATCATATTCATTGATTACTTAGGTTGTTAAAATAAAGTCTATCAGACTGATTATTCAGTCTACTTAATTACTTTCAGGGATTTTACATCTCCTGTAGTCGTAACAATTCTCACAGTATACTGACCACTTCCAAGATCAGATACATTCAATCTGTATCTATTTGTAGAAGCCATATTTACCTTAAGAACTTCCTGACCATTCATATTAAACACTGAGATATTGCTGAATTTCTCTCTGCTCACAATGTTCAATTCATTAACGAAAGGATTAGGGTATACATTAGATTCGAGATCTCCCAGACCCAAGACTACATAAGATGTAGTAATGCTAATGGTATAGGTATTTGTAGTCTCGCCATCTTCTGCAGTCACTACTACAGTTGCGTCCACAGAACCTTCTGTACTTAAAGCTGAAGGATAATTCACTACAGCCTGCGCAGCAGGATCAGAAGTAGTAGCAATGATGCCTGGAACTTCCAGCGTGCTCGCCTCATAAGAATATGAGAAAGTATTAGCATCAAATCCACTGATTGTTGCTCCGTCTACTTTCAAGTCTGAAAGTGTAGCATCGTTTCCTTTCTTTTCTACCCAGTTAAGCAGATAAGTTTTGGTAGTGACACCATCTTCCGCCGTTACCAGAATCTCTGTTGTTGTACCTGGAGCTGTAGCTGGATCAGTTATTACAACAGTAGCTGCAGCAAACGTTGGTGTAGCAGTCACGGTAGGAACAGTGGTTCCTTCGATTCCCACATCATAAGAAGTGATTCCTTCTTCCAATGTAATTGCCTCACCATTCACTAAAATTTCTGATAAGGTAGCGTCAGTACTAATCGCAACTGTGAAATTCACAGTATAAGTATTAGACTCTGGATAAGTATAGATTGACTCTACTAAAACAGAAGCCGTACCTGCAGTAGAATCTGACTGTGTTACTGTCACAGTAGTTACACCATCAGCATAGTTAGCGGTTGCTTCTACAGTTGGAATCGTAGTGGTACCCGGTTCTAAAACTACATTGTAATCGAACACTTTCGCATCAAATCCTTCTACAGTAGTTCCATCCACTGTCAAGTCAGCAAGTAATGTTGCATCCAAAGGACCATCTGCAACAATGAAGTCAACAGTATAAACTCTAACCGTTACTCCATCTTCAGCTGTGATCGTCACGGTCGCTTCACCGTTTACATCCGTAGCTTGGGTAATAACAACTGTCGACGTAGTATCTCTTTCTGTTGCGTCAATGGTCGGAATAGTAGTAGTTCCAGGTGCCAACAACACTTCATAATCGAATACTCCAATTGAGAATCCTTCAATCGTAGTTCCATCGATTGTCAAGTCTGTCAGGAAGGCATCTGAAGAAGCCGCATCCTTATTCCATCTAGGATCACCAATAAAACCACCATCAGTACCCATAGTATAGAATGCCTCATTCTGAACTGTCAAATCCCAGTTTTCAGCATCCAGATACTGTGGATCCGCTTCATTGTAATTTTCAATAGTGCTCCAGTCGTTTGCATTATCTGTGTCATTATTGAAATAAGCAGAATTCTTGATCACGTCAGTAACATTAGCTCCAATCGCAAATGTCTTGATAGCTATTGTATCTGTAGCAATGTCAAGACCTGTAACGATACTATTAGTAAATTCAAATTTAGATCCTGCCAAAGAGCTGTCAATTCTAATGAAATCTAATGCTCTTGCTGGCTGAGTAGCATTTACTGCTTCGAACGTACAATGGTCAATTTTCACATCTTTTTCGTACTTACCAATCATATCAAGGAAGTAGTGATGTCCACCTATAAAAGTAGAGTTGCTTAATTCGAAGTAGCTCACATCACAGTCATCATCAAAGAAGAACATAGAATAACCTTGATCATCCAAATTCACAGGATCAAAATATGCCTGTACATTATTGAAAATGATCGTATCACAAGACTGAACTGCCCTGTTACCTCGGATTATAGATCTACCAAACCCTTCCATTTTCACATCATCCACGATTACACGTTTTGCATCTTGCATAGCATTGGTAAAGTTGATGAAATAATCTGCACTGGTACTGAATGGACCAAAATCAATTCCTCTTACTACTAATCCATCACCTGCGCCGTTCATTTCGATCACTTTAGAAAGTACTTGTGGTCTTGTAATTGGATTAGGAACTGACATTAATACGATTTCCTTACCTCCTGTTCTTGCGGTGTTGAATTCATATACACCACCATCTACCAATACCAGCGTATCACCTACTGGTGCAGCAGCATCAAAATAGTTAGGAATGCTTTCACCACTTGGAATGATTGTCCATGTAGGAGGATATATTGAAACTTCAAAATTCAATACATAAGTTGCTGTAGATACACCATCAGGTGCTTCTACCAAAACCTCAGTAGTTCCCGGCAAACCAGAAGCGTCTGTGATAGTCACCTTAGCAGATGGGTTGCTAGCGAATGCATCTACAGTAGGTACTTCTGTAGTTCCTCTTGGTAACAATACATCGTATTCTAACTGAGCTGCAGAGAAACCAGTTACAGTTTCACCGTTTACAAGTAAGTCCGCCAATGTAGTATCATTAGGAGCAAGTCCGTTACCCAATGGATAATCTGGAGGTGTCAATCCTGTCAATACATATGCTGCATTTCTCCAGATAGTCAAAGCATCATCTGTCATGTTAGTACCATTGTTTTTAATCATAGCACCATAGTTGAATGACAATGCTACCATATCGTGACCCAACACGTCTGCAGCATCAGTACCAAACTGAGTACCTGCAGGGATATGGTTGATCACAATTGAAGAGTCTGGATCCATTGCCTCAGGCACAGAAGCCAATAATGTTCCTTTTGAAGACAATTCCAATCTGTTTAATGCATCGATAGAGTTTACTCCATCGCTTCCATCCTGAGTAGCCAAGTCTCTGAACAATGTCAATTTATCATTAACAAAGGCAAGACCGCTGAACAACGGATTCATCTGGTTCTCAGGTGCCACATCAACTGTTAGATTGGTTGTAGCAGAAACTGCAGCATTTGCACTAGCAATTGCCTTACCGTCTCTCAGTGCCCATGTTTTGTTATAGATCACCGGAGCAGAGATATTTCTGATTCCAAGTGCTCCATCACTTTTCCAGATTGCATCACTAGAACCGAATGTTTCTTGAGCAATGATCAAATCAGCATTAGAAAGATCTAACTCTGAACCATCAGTGGTTTCATAGATAGACAAATTGAAATTTGGATCAGCATTCAACATCTGAATGATTGGATCATTTGTAGATGAAGTCGCTCCCTCTACTGTTGCAAATTCGGCTTTCTGAATGTAAGCCACATTCTGAGTCTTGATTGCATTATTTGGAGGCACAAGTCCGGCCAAAGTATAAGCAGCGTTTCTCCAGATAGTAAGACCCTCATCGGTCATATTCTTACCACCATTTTTCATCATTGGACCATAAGCGAAAGCGAAAGCGATCATTCTGGCCTGAGTAGGCACTGTTGTAGCTGTACCAAATGTAGTTCCAGCAGGAATATCATTAATCAACACAGTCTCTGCAGGCTGTCCATCCAACACTTTATGTGTTGCGAGATTAGTTCCAGCTGTAGAAATCTGCATAGTGTGCAATGGATTGATATTCTTAGTAACAGCATCGGCTGTACCATTATCATCAGAAAGACTCTTATATATAGCTAATGAATCACTTGTACTAAAGTCTATACCACTGAAAATTGGATGACCCTGACTTGCTGTAGGAATCGCCATGTTCAGATTAGTTGATTCAGCAACCAAACCAGTAGAACCTTCTACAATACCCTTGCCTTCTTTCAAAGCATAAGTTTTATTGTAAATGAATGGAATAGCAATATCTCCGTAGAATAATGAACCGCCTGGTTTGAGAATATCATCACCAGAACCAAATGATTCTGAAATGATCGCCATATCAAAGCCATCAAGGCTTACAGGATCCGATCCATTACTTGCTATTGCAGTCACATTGAAATTAGGATCCGCATTTAATAAAGTAATTACAGGGTCATTATCCTGTGGTGCAGTTCCATCAGCAAGTGTGTTTGTCTTATAGAAATAAGCAACTTCTTTTACTTTGATCTCTGTGATGATTGGTTCTTCCGGCACATCAAGACCAGACATATAATAAATGGCATTTCTCCAGAGAGTAAGTCCTTCATCTGTCATGTTAGCTCCATTCGCTTTCATCATTGGACCGTATGCAAATGCAAATGCCAACATTTTAGCTTTTAAAGTAACATCCGTCGCTGTACCGAAAGAGGTTCCAACAGGAATTTCATTGATCAACACAGTTTCAGGTGCTTTATCAGCTAAATCTGCGTGTGTTGCAAGATTTGTTCCAGAAGTTGAAATCTGCAATTCATAAAGTGGATTAAGGTTTTTGGTACCACTCAATGCACCGTGATCATCAGATAGGCTCTTATAAATTGCAAATTCATCGCTTGTAGCAAAATTGAAACCACGGAAAAGCGCATGATTCTGATTTTCTGATGGTATAGACAAGTTAAGGCCTTGTGGCTCTACTACTGATCCCGTAGATCCTTCCACAATACCTTTACCTGATTTTAAGGCATAAGACTTATTATAAATAAATGGAATTTCAATATCTCCGTAGAACAATGAACCACCTGGCTTGAGTATATCATCACCAGAACCAAAAGATTCGGTAATTACTGCAAGGTCAAATCCGGCCAAATCTATAGATGCAGATCCATCACTTTCTATCAACGTCAATTCGATCATTGGATCTTCCCTGAACAATCTTATAACTGGATCATCGTCCTGAGCTGCCGCTCCGTCTGCTACCGCAAGACTTCCATTTGTTTTGTAGATATATGCTACTTTTCTCACACCCACGTAGTGCCATCTCGGGTCACCAACTGAGGTGTTAGCCTTGAATCCTGCACTCAAAGTAAGATCTCCATTTGCTGGATCTTTAAATAAATCAGCAGAACCGATTGACAAAGCAATTGGTGCCATAGCAAAATCAGAACTTGCACCAAATTCACAATCAGCCGTAGCGTATGTGTTCATGGCGTTGATTGTTGCAGATCCACTTAAAAGTTTGTTTGGACCAGCACCGAATACTGTATTTGAAATATTGATAACTATTTCGTTACCAGCAGAATTGCCTTCTAGTCTCGCAATGTATCCGTTAGTGGGAGCATTGTTGAATGAACAATTGTCAATAGTAAATGAATGAATCGCCTGAGATTCTCTCCATCTGGTTAATTGCTCTATGTTATAGAATGTACTGTTCATGAACGTAGCGTTTTCACAATTCGCCTCCGTATTGTCCATGATCATCACACCATATCCACCAATATCGTGAATCACAGAGTTGTTCACTTTGTATTCACCTATAGTTTTTATACCGCCATTTTTAGCTCTGAACACTCCTCGCAGATCATGAATATTCACATTTTCCAATACGAAATTGTTGATTGCTCCGCTAGTGGAGAAGTTCATTAAATAACCTCCAGAGATGTCTCCATAAATCTCAACATCCTCAAACATCAAAAGGTCTAAAACACTATCAGCCACAATATCTAGTGATGATCCACCCATATTGATCATTGCAGGTGCTCCAGGACCGGGTGCACTCATGATTTTCACGGCATTGCCAAGTGGAGTTCCTCCAGATGACATGTCATAAGTCATTCCCCTTGCAAGGATGATCGTTGCTCCATCTTCATAACCAGCTTCCAAAGTTGTTTTTAGAATAGCAGCATCCGCACTATTTGTAAGGTCTATATCCGAAGGAGTATAATACCACATTGGATCTCCAGCTGTTCTGTTCGCTTCAAAATCTCCACTTAAGGTAAAATCACCATTGGCAGCATCAGCAAATAAAGTGGCTGCATCTACAGACAAAACTGTTGGTGCGGTGGCAAAATCAGTGCTCGCTCCAAATGCACAGTCTGTTGTAGCAAAAGTATTGGTAGTATTGATTGTAGCCGAACCACTCAATAAGTTGTCAGCACCTAAACCAAAAACAGTGTTAGAAATATCAATAGCAACATCATTGCCTGCATCGTTTCCTTCCAATCTAGCTATATAACCTCCGTTTGGAGCATTATTGAATGTACAATCAGCTATTTTGATAGAATTGATTGCTTGAGATTCTCTCCACCTTGTTAATTGATAGATATCATTAAAAGTAGAACCCATGAATACTGCATTCTCAGTATTAGCCTCTACATTATCCATGATCATCACACCATAGCTACCAATGCTATGTACATATGAATGCTCTATTTTAAATTCACCTATTGTCTTTACTCCACCATTTTTCGCTCTGAAAACTCCTCTCAAATCATGAATATCCACATTTTTCAGAGTAAACTTATCAATGCTTCCTTCTGTAGAGAAATTCATCAGGTATCCACTTCCGATATCACCTTTGATTTCCACATCTTCCAGCATCAACATTCCGATAGCACTACCAGATTCCACATCCAAAGAAGAGCCTCCCATTTCGAGAACTGCTGGTGCTCCACTACCATTTCCACTTTTGATGGTCACAGACTTTGAAACAATAGCTCCACCAAGATCATAGGTCATGCCTCTTTTCAGCAAAATAGTTGCTCCATTTCCAATACCATCAAGTGTATCAGCCAAAGCATTGGCATCACTCATTCCTACAAGATCAATAACTTGTGGAATGTAGAACCATCTTGGATCACCAAGAGAGTTGTTCATTGCAAAATTATCTGCTAAGGTAAAGTCCCCATTTGCGGCATCTGCAAATAAAGAGTCTGATGCAAAACCAGATACTGAAGGTGCACTGGTAAAACCAGAACTAGCACCAAACTCACAGTCAGATGTTGCGACAGAACTACTTGCATTAATTGTAGCTGTACCGCTCAGTAATTTATCTGGACCAGAACCGAATATTGTTCTATCAATATTAATTACAATTTCATTTCCGGCTGAATTTCCTTCTAACCTGGCGATATAACCATTAGTAGGAGCATTGTTGAATGTACAGTTTGAAATATTGAATGAGCTGATTGCCTGAGATTCTCTCCATCGGGCCAACTGCTCTATATTATAAAAAGTACTGTTAGAAAAAATTGCATTCTCGCAATTAGCTTCTGTGTTGTCCATGATTATTACACCATAACCCCCAATATCATGTACAATAGAATTGCTAACCTTATATTCACCGATAGTTTTTATTCCTCCATTTTTTGCTCGGAATACTCCTCTCAGATCATGAATGTGAACATTTTCTAAAACAAAGCTAGAAATCTCACCACTTGTAGAGAAGTTCATCAAATAACCACCTGAGATGTCGCCTTGAATTTCCACATCTTCGAAAACAAGAGACGCCAAGGTAGTATCAGCAGGTACATCTAATGAGGATCCACCCAACTCGAGAATTGCTGGGTCACCTATGCCCGGCTGAGTCATAATTTTTACAGACTTGTGTATAAGTACACCACCTATATCATAAGTCATCCCCCTTTTGAGGTGGACTACTGCACCATCCGCAATGTCACCTCCAAGGGTGTCTTTCAGGATAGCTGCATCTGTACTGCCCGTCAGATCTACGATCGTCTGGGAGAAACCTGAATGTTGAATTCCGACCATAATAAATAAAGCCACCAACATTCTCACCATGACTCCTTTCCAGAGGAGCTTCGTGTCGAAGTTTTTCATATTGATTTTAAGTTTAGGATAAATAGTTTAGGGATTATCTAAAATAATTTCCGACTAAGGTAGAACGAAATACTTTTCAGTGCAACCGATTGCATGAATTTTTACTATATTTAAATCAGCAAGTCACCCAATTATTGAATTAATCGTATTTTTGACGCGTATTAATGTGGTTTTAATAATGGAATAAAGTGCAATCGTCACACCAAAAACTGATTTTTGTTAGGTTATATGTAGAAATACAATGAGGAAAAAAAAGCCCACAATCCATGAAATTTCAAAAGCCTTGGGAATTTCATCGGCAACTGTATCCAGGGCACTGAATAATAGTGATGCTCGGATCAGTAAAGAGACCAGAAAAAAGGTCAAAAAAATGGCAGAGAAAATGGGCTATCAACCAAACATCGTCGCAGCCTCTCTCAGAAAAGGTCATTCTAATATTGTGGGTATTATCGTTCCATTCGCTGATCGCTATTTTTTCTCCTCTATAATAAGAGGAGTAGAAGAGGAATTAAAAAAGCATGATTACAATGTGATCATCTGCCAATCATACGAAAGCCTGCAAAATGAAAAAGATGATATCAATACGCTCTTATCTGCACAGGTAGCAGGTATCCTGATTTCACCATCTAGAGAAACCGAAGAAGTAGATCATTTAATAAATGTGATGGAACGGGGTAAGACTCTTAT
>JAUIAO010000005.1 GCA_030425425.1 Bacteroidia bacterium
CTGCATCGGTAATAGAGTAAACATCTATCAAACCTCCAAAGCGATTTGCAGTACTTTTCTCTTTCTTCATTAAAGGGGTTCCTGTAAAGGCTATAAAACAACCTTTAGGAAATACCTTTTGCATTTTGATATTGAATGTACCATATTGACTTCTATGCCCTTCATCTACCAAAACAAAAATGTCGGGTGAATCAAACCCTTCTTTGGCCTGATTAACAGCCGCTTCAAATTTATGAATCAAAGTAGTGATAACTGTATCACCTGTGCCGGAAAGAAGCTCTACCAAGTGCTTGCCTGTTTGAGCATTCTCAACTGGGATCTGGCATTTTTTGAAGGTTTGGGTGATCTGATCATCCAGATCAATCCTGTCAGTTACTAGAATGATTTTCGGATTTTTGATATTTGGATGAGTAGCTATGAGTTGTGCCAACATGACCATGGTCAGTGATTTTCCGCTTCCCTGTGTATGCCAAATCACTCCACCTTTTCTTAATCCATTATGATCTGTTTGAGCCACCTTGTTCAGGGTGTTGTGCACAGCAAAGTATTGTTGATACCTGGTGACTTTCTTGATGCCATCATCATACAAGGTAAAGTTGAAGAATAGGTCCAGAAGTCTTGCTGGCTGGCAAAAGCTGAATAGCAACTTATCTTGCTCCGTGACGATCTGCTCTTCCTTTTCGAGGTTTTGAAAATAAGTCCAAACATTCCTGTACCGATCCTGAAAGAGCGTAGTTCTTTCATTATCAGGCAAGGGCTGATTCTTCAAGCTTTGGAGTTTGTCTACCCATTCTGCTTCTTCCACTTTGGTTCGGAACAGCTCTTTCCAAAAGCTCCAAAATTCCTTTTGTGTTGCTGTAGTCGCATACTTTGCTTCATGGGTAGCCAAGCCCAATACCAGGTTGGAGTATTGATATAGCGAACGGATGCCGTCTTCCTGCTGGTTACGGAGGTGCTGTTCTATGGCTTTGTCAATTGGGTCTTTGATTTTAGGGCTTTTGCACTCTATGACCACCATGGGAATCCCATTGACAAACAATACGATATCTGGCCGATAGTGCTCATTGCTTCCACTTCTGAGTACACTGAACTCCTCCGTAACATGGTAGCTGTTGTTCTCTGGATTTTTCCAATCAATGTACTGAAATGAAAAGCTCTTTTTGTCACCCAATACAGATTGCTCAAAACTGCGACCTAAGGTGATGAGTTCATAAAAGGCTTTGTTGGCTGCTAAGTAACCGTCCTGAACAGGAAGGTCACGAATAGCAAGAATGGCATTGTTGACATTGGTATCTGAGAATTGAAACTCTTTGCCTTTGTATTCTATGGAATTGATCAAATGAAGCTGATCCCTTAAAACCTCCTCTAAGAGTACATTGGAGGTTCTGCCTCCACGAGCTTCCAGCGCCTGATCAGGAGTGAGATACTTCCATCCCATGTTCATGAGTAGCTTTAGTGCCGGAAGCTGAGAAATATGGTCTTCTTTGAATGATGGTGTCATGGCAAAGGATTTTGAGTTTGAATAGTGATTTCCCAATATCCGGATCGTTCACCCTCTCTTCTTTCAACCAGGTTTTGTTCTTTTAACTTTTGGATATTCTTTTCAATCGCTCTCTCGGTAATGCCCAGTTTCTTGGCCATTTCCGGAATGGTGACAAATTGATTGAGATACATCATTTCCAATACCTTCAGCGGACTTTTTCCAATTTTAGAAGGTGATTGTTCGGTGATCTGATCTTTTACTTTTCGCCAGTTTCCGGCAGAAACTTTCCCCGAACTTTTCCCCGAACTTTTTTCGGGTCTTTGGAGAATGACCGTAAACATTCCTTCGGTTTTAAATTCTGGATCTCCCATTTTTATAAAATGCAAATGGAAGTGATATTTAAACAATTTATTGCTAGTCTCGTAAATATTAACGAACCTTGTATCAGATATTTGCTTATTGAAACCAGGTATCAAAGACATTCGGACCGGGGAGTCCCCGATCGGCAAAAAGCTGGAACTTGTTTCAGCTTTTTGTTTTTTACGGGAATATTTTAAGACCATATCTCTTTCCATTTTTGTTGTATATTTTAGATGCAACAATATCAAAAGCAGGATTTGCCCGCTTAGGATTGATCACATATCTGGCTGTTGGGTAGGCTACCAAATCTGCCAATTGCAGCCCATTTACGTTCTCCTTTTTACTTCTGAAATGAATGTTGAGGTTGATGTCTTTGAGCCGTTTTGCACTTACATAGCCGGTGCCTCTGGCCATAAGTCGCTGAAAGTGTTCATCTAACTTTTTATCTTCTTTTTTACCACGTTTTTCTATGACTATCTGTAAGTTTTTGCCAGGAATTTGAATCTCGTCCAAGTAAAAAACTGATCGCTCTATTATGAAGGACAAAGCCAACTCGTAAACATCATTGGAGAGTCGACCAAATTTTCTGATGTAGTTATCCTTTCTAATAGCAGAGGCAATTACGGTATAATTACTGCCTTCTATACATTCATTCAGCTGTTGATAAAAGGCACCCTTCAACTCTAAGTCGAAAAGGATTTGAAACTCTTTTTCACATTTGCGAATGTCTCTGGAATGGAAAATGACCTGTTTGTTTTTCCAAAATTGCTGTTTGATCTCATTGAAAGAATCACGAATAGTTAGATATTCATGAGCAGAAACGAGTACGCCACATAGCAGAAATACCGGAAAATCAGGATTGAGAGTGGTCAATCCATGATCGCCGCTTTCGTCAATGAACAGGTAGTATGTGTTATTGGATATTGTCACTAATTGTTATTCCGTTTTCAAAACCTTTTGCCAAAAATATTCCTCCACCTAGTAACAGCTTTCGATTGACTGGAGGCACTCACAGCCTCCGCTGCTAGTTCTACCATATTGCCAATTTCATCATAAAATGCATTCTTCTGTGTTGAAGTCAATCGATGCATTACATCATCATTTGGGGGCACAGGTAATATAGCATTCCAGGTCTTCTTATTGTGAAGATATTCCATTATGGCCGTGGCGGTATTGAAAAATGCTACATCATCACGTTTGGATTTTTCATAACACTGAATAGCCCATAATGTCATGGCCAGACCGCTTGGAAATTTCTTACCTGTTTTGGTCCTGGTATGATCTGACCAGGCTTTTAGATACCTAATAATCCTAATAAGCTGAGGCTTGTTCTTTGTAGCTTGTTTGAACCACTCAATGAACGCTTTCGGTTCGGAATGCTCCCATTCATACCCCCTTGAGCCGAAGAAGGTCTTACCTGAGTATTGATCTATGTAATAGATGGGTAGATCTATATGAAAATCACGCACATAGTTCAGACGTACACAATTTGTTTTGATAGTCACGCCTTTAGAGGTGTGGCCAGTCAATGCTCTTTTGATATGATTTTGAATACTTTCGACGTGCATTCCAGGATGTGCAGGGAAGAAAACCCCAAGATCAATATCACATATGGTACTGCGGTTCTCAATCACCGTTCCCATTTTGTAAGAACCCTGAATGAAGAAAGTTGGGATTGGGAGATTCGTATTGTCTTCAAAATAGCTACTTACCTTATCCCGAATTGTGTTGTGTGCTCGTCTGAGATTAGCAACTTTGTCCGGGTGAATGGTGATAGTCTGATTGAACTTTTTGAACAAATCATCACAATTGGAGTCATCTGTTATCTCGAATTTTTCATCTGATTTAAATACCTCTTTGCCAACCACATAGGCAATGCCCAATACTATAAGTCGTATCATCCAAGGATTCATTTCTTATCGCCTTTTTTATGTAGAACTTCAGGGTGCAACCATTTACCTGTAAACTGATACAGTTCGTAAAAAACGAACCACTCATGAGTCCAGGGTATAATGGTATCATACAAATGATGAGAAGAGTTATCCCAAGTCATATCTTTAGGATAGTAAAGACATAAACTTGTATCTTCATACATGTGTATATCGTCATTGTATACAATTAAAGGGTCAGTTACTGTAACTTTTGGCCTACTTAATGGGGCGTACTTAATTCTGTATGAATAAGTGATTGATTCCTCTGTAGGCTGATAATTCCCATAACAGTAGAGGATTCCATGGTTGATCTTACAGTCTAGAAAATCGTAATGCCTTTCGATAAGCTTTTTCTCGACATTGATAATTACTATTGGATTTGGACGATATTTTTTGTAAAAAGCCATTTATCCTCCGTAGTTTCTATGAGGTTTATGATCCACTCCTTGTTCTTTTTGGATTCTCCCTCTTTCATCCAATTTCGCATCCTTATTAAGAATGGTGTTTGCGATTGATAAAAGGGAAGCGGCTTGTTTGTCAACATCCTTGTCCTCTCCATCAGGGAAATAAGATCCAAGATGTTTTTGCCAAAGTTTACTTGCTTTCAATTGATTGGTTTCATCATCAATTGCTTTATTGGCATCCTTGATAAATGCATTGATCGATTCAAAGAAATAGTCCTCACTTCCTGTGTAATTCTCAAGTAAATCATCTTGAGGGGTGGTGGGCATCACACAACTCCAACTCAACTGGAGATTCAATTTGATTTGCTTAAGTGTGTCTCTCAAAGCGATATCGTCTCTATCATTCTTTTGTATGTGACGACTTGCCAGAACTGTCATCGTCAGTCCATTGGGCATTTTATTAGAACGATTATCACACCAAGCTTTCAGATATCTGACAATACGAACTAACTGTCCTTTTTCATCTTTCTGATCATTGAACCAGTCCTTGAATTCTTTTGGGTCACTTTTAGACCAATCAGCATTTCTGACAGCCAAATGTGGGTTTTCTGAATCATTGGAGTCACTTACCTTGTAATACACCGGGAGGTCAATGTGGTAATCACCTGCATAGATCACTCTGATACACTTTTGACGGTGTTGTGGCGGTGTAGTGGTGGCATCTTCCACCGCCTCTTTCACCCATTTTTGAAGGGTAGCACCTGTTTCTGATGGTTTCGGAAAGAAGTAAACACCATTATCCAAATCACAGGTGTCATCCTTGGTACGGATCATGGTTTTCATGGAGTATGATCCCTGACCTCTGAATTTTGGCTTATAGTTCGGGTGTTTTTCTGCAAAATGATCTCTGATCCGATCCCGTAGTTTATCACGGGATTTCATAAGGCTTTTCTTTTTACTTGAGGTAATATTCAGGTTTCCGTTGAAGGACTGAAATAAATTATGGCAGTTTGACATTGTTATTGGGTTTTATATGTTTTGGGTGAATTGATATGTATTATTCTTTCTATTACTCATATTCAAAGAAGTCTTTAATGATTCTGGATGCGCTATTATTGAACTCAAAGGCCGCCTTTTCTCCAAGCTTTTTCAATTTGTCCGGATCAGTTTCATCCAGAGCAACAGCATGTGAATTGGATAATTCTGTATTGATCCTTTCATACACAAAGCGTGGTTCATGTTCCTTATCAATCCCTCTTTGAAGTAGGCTAATCAAGTTCTCCACCAACTGCGATTGTCCCTGCATGAATAAATCAATTATTCGAGTTTTGTTCATCCAATAGCTTACGCCCCAATTTTTCCTTATTTGTCCATCTGTAAATTTCTGATGTCCAGTACCGATTGATAATACTCTAAGGTTCGACAGATCCTGATTAAATGCTTTTTGAGCCTCTATAATTCCTAGGAAAGTCGGATTATTAGCTACCACACCACCATCCACTTTGTTACTAAATGACACA
Organism: Bacteroidia bacterium; assembly: GCA_030425425.1. Taxonomy (GTDB): domain Bacteria; phylum Bacteroidota; class Bacteroidia; order Cytophagales; family Cyclobacteriaceae; genus Marinoscillum. The sequence continues at coordinate 5,699 of JAUIAO010000005.1, forward strand.
TCCAGATTGTTTAGATCCTTATACTCCGCACTGTATGGGTCAAAGTAAGTAGGTGCTGCAGAAGTAGCTAATGCTGCCTGATAAGCAGGCAGGTGAAAATCCCGTTTGAATGCCGGATGATGTTTTGTTTTGAGGACTGAAGGGGTGCCGTGAAGCAAATCATAAATAGGTACACACAGATGTGTCCTGCAATCGTCTAGCCTGGGATCCTCTCCTGAATTGGCTTCCCTCAATTTGTCACGAACCAACCTTTCAAGATTATCTCTGCTATATGATGACCTCCAGAGTTGCTTCAAACTTCTTTTCTTGCCAAATATAACGCTGGCGTTTTCCAGGTATAAATTATAAAGCTCTTGTGCAGGAATACCTAGGGCCAACGCTATTGCCAGAATACCACCAGTAGAGGTACCGCATATCAGGTCAAAGTTTTGGTAGATCTGCCAGTTTTCCTTGCCCTGTGCTTTTAGCTCAGCTTCTAGCTTGGCTAAGAACATCGCTGGAAAAACCCCTCGAATTCCACCTCCATCAATTGACAATATTTTGAAGGGTTTCATACAGGCACAGTTAATAAATTATATATCGGCATTAGTCTTTCAAATTCAGCAATTACAGTCTGTACTATTGACTCATTGCCCACTTCCTGTGAGTCTGGTTGATATTGTCTGCCTATTATGAAATAGTGATTAATCTGATCATCTGTCAATAGAAAATCTCGTAGTTCTGATTCATCTTCGAATGAATGCACATTTCGGTTAACCCCAGCAATGTCAATATAATAAGACTCAGGAAGGTTGGTTAATAATGCGGAAAACCGTGACAGAAAGTCATCATCCCTTCGTCTTAGCTTTTCCCGAATGGTCATCCGTTCATAGTATCCGCCTCCATTTTTTCCGATAGTAAGGTGAATGGCCACATTCGTATACCGAACTAATACCTGCAGTCTCATCTGAAGTAAAGGAGTTGAAGCGGAATCCAGTTTTTGAAACTCTTTTTTGGGTCGGTTGTAGCTTAACCAAAGCGCTCGAAGTTCATCAGCCGTTCCCTCTGAATGAGCGTGAGACGAAACAATATGTGAGCTGTCATAGTGGTGATTGAGATTCCAATTCGTCTTACGGATTATTGGCCAAATGAGATCGTGTAAATCCAACAACCTACGCTTGACCCCCATGCGCTCTTCAATTACTTCTGGATCTTTTCTTTCTCTTGGTTTGTCTCCACTAAATGCATTATGATGCTCGTACTTGAAAAATTGATTTCTGAAATCATATTTAGTCAAAGGATCTGATAAGATTTGTTCTTTCGCTTTGAAATCATTTAACAGCTTTCTCCTTTCATTATTCAAGGTGATTGTTTGATCCATTAAATCTCGATATTCTTTCAACCAAGACTCATCGATCACGATTCCCTTTTCATAGACCTTATCAAACCATTCTAATAGCTGCCCTATGATCTCATCATCAGCAATGCCTACTGTCATTTCCAGGTTAGATGCTAACCCTCCTTTAGTAAAATTGCCAGAGCCGATAAATGCTTGCCACTTATCATCAATTTGAAGCATATAAACTTTAGGGTGATAGACTTTATTTTCTTCACGAAAGACCCTGAAATCATAATCCATTTGTAAAAGCTCTTCAAAAACATCGACAGGAGTTGATAAATCAATTCCAACAACCAACTTTACTTCACAAGAACCTGAGGCTTTCCTTAAAACTTCAAAACCATGACTACTCATGAGTGCAGTTGCTACGTAAAACTTATCAGCTTTCGCAACTTGATGTTTCAACACATCACCTAGATTGATTACATAGTTTGGACTCATAGTTTATTCATTTATTCTAACTCTAATCTCCCCAGTCAATAGCTTTTGCATTAAGCCTTTCTTTTGCTCTTTCAGGTTGTCTAATTGTTTTTGATGCAGCTTTAGCTCCATCTCAGCTTCTGAAAGCACAGAAGCAATAGCTACTTGCTCGTCCAACTCAGGACATATGACTTCCAGTTTGATAAACTCCTTTTTGCTCAATACCCGGTTACGACCTGCTCCGCCAGGAGATATGAGGTCAAGTAAGTATTTGAAATAGGGCTGTAGTATGAGAAACCTGAAATAGTTAGGAGACGCCTTTTCTGGTTTGAAGACATAGGTCGGGAATCTATGGGAAACAAGTCCTCCCTCATCTTCCTTGTTTGCAATAGCGACAGCATGTTCCCAAGCGAAGGTTATATTAACGACAAGGTCGTTCTCTTTAACCTGATATAATGTCTCCATTGCTATGGCATCAGGGTCAAAATCAGGTTTATGAAAAATGCCCTTTCCGTGGCTTCTGACACCCAAGGATAAAAAACTAACGGAAGGTTTGTCGATAGGTCTTGGAGTGTAATCCATGAAACTACTTAATGGATTCTTTTTCCACTTTTTCTCAAACCCCTTCAACCGTTTCTTTCCGGTGAGTAATTGCTGAGCTAGTCCCTTATTTCGCTGCTTGATTTCCTCAATCAGTTTTTGAGTGGTAGAAATAGCTTGATCCCAGATAATGAGGATTTTAGCTATTTTTAGTTGTTCGGGGAGAGGAGGGAGTAAGATTCTAAGTTTTTTAATAATGGCAGCTGATAGATTTCCTTGCCCACCTTGCAAGTATTTTGAAATTATCCTCGTTTTTGAAATTTCAAGGAAAGATTTAATGTAATAGTTGTTGCCTTTAGGCCTTATACATAAAACGGCTTGATTAATTGCCCCATTAATTCTTGATAATGCAACATCACCACTATTTGCACCATACAATGCAAATAATATGTCACCTTCACTGATAATCTTTGCTGATGATTCTTTCAGCCCCAATTCAGAAAGAAACTGCTCTGTTGAGGATTTGTTTATTTCCCCAGATTTAATAAATGGTATTTCTCCGTTATAATATTCAGGATTTCCAGTATTCGGTGTTCCTCCCGAAAAAAACTTAGCAATATCTTCAAATTTTTGGCTTTCCCAATCTTTGGGAAAAATTGTAGTTTGAGTTTTCTCTGCCATCAGAAACCTAATTCTTTTAAGTAATCATCCATATGCCCTTCCACCTCAGCTAACTCCTTTTTCAATTCTTTGATATTGCTTTGCGTAGCACGAATATCCACTTCCTCTTCCTCCTCAAAAGTGTCCACATAGCGAGGGATGTTTAGGTTGTAGTCGTTTTCTTCCACTTCCTGAAGAGTGGCGCGGTAGGCGTACTTTTCTTCTATCACTTGTCCTTCTGCTTCGGTTAGTGGCTCTGCTGTCTGAAACGCCTGATAAGTGCTCACAATCTTCTCAAGATCGGTATCACGTAATCGGTTTTGGTTGGTGCCTGACTCATAGCTGTTGCTGGCATCTATGAAGAGGATGTCGCGGTTATCTCCTTTAGCACGATTAAAGATCAAGATAGTGGCCGGTATGCCCGTGCCGAAAAAGAGGTTGGCCGGTAGGCCTATCACTGCTTCCAGCAGGTTTTCTTCTATGAGCTGCTGCCGGATCTTGCCTTCACTACTTCCCCTAAAGAGTGTGCCATGTGGTAAGATGACACCTACGCGCCCCACGGCCTCATAGGTGGTTTCTATCATGTGTGTGATGAAGGCATAGTCGCCTTTGCTCTTTGGTGGGACTCCTCTGTGGTAGCGGTTGTACTGGTCGGTGATGGCATTGTCGGCTCCCCACTTATCGAGCGAAAATGGGGGATTTGCTCCCACTACGTTGAATCGCATGAGCTGCTCATTCTCCAGTAGTCGTGGATTGTTGAGTGTATCGCCCCACTCGATGGTGGCGTCATCTATCTCGTGGAGGAACATGTTCATACGGGCCAGCGCCCAGGTGCTGCCGTTTACTTCCTGTCCATAGAGTGCAAAGTTTTTGCTGCCTACCTTTCGTGCCATCTTGATCAGCAATGAACCCGAACCACAGGCCGGATCACATATCCTGTCACCAGGCTGCGGGTTGAGCAATCTGGCTAATAGTTCAGAAACCTGTGCAGGCGTATAGAACTCACCAGATTTCTTACCTTCCTCACCGGCAAACATGGAGATCAGGTATTCGTAAGCATCGCCTATAATGTCATTACCTTCAAGGTGCGACGGTTGAAGATCCATTGCTGAGAAATCTACCAGCAGGTTTTTGAGTCGTCGGTTGCGGTCTTTGGTCTGGCCGAGGTTGCTTTCTGAGTTGAAGTCAATGTTACGGAATACACGTTCCAGCTTGGCTCTGTTGGCATCTTCCAGCTTTTCCAAAGCAATGTTGATCAGCTCTCCAATGTTGGGTTCGTTGCGACCTTCGAAGAGGTAATCGAATGTAGCATCTTCAGGTACCTGAAAGCGCTCGTTTCGGAGTGCCCGGTCAATCCTTACCTGATCGCCATTGTACTTCTCTGCGTAGGTTGCTTTTTTGTCTTTCCACACATCAGAGACATATTTGACGAAAAGCATGGTGAGAATGTAGTCTTTGTACTGGCCACTGCTAAGCACCCCACGGAAGGTGTCGCAAGCCTTCCAGACGATGTTGTTGATTTCTTTTTGTGTGATGGGTTTTATTTCCATGTTCGTTATTTTCTTATGTTGTTCAGTTGTTATGACCAATTGAATGGGTGATTAAAGTATTGATGATGCTGTTGTATCGAATTTGCTTTTGCTCCAAGATGGCATTCGTCAGTCGCAGCTCCTCCTGATGCATGGTTTTGAGTTTTAAGATCTTCTCTTGTGTGTCGAAATCTGGTAAGGAGAAAGTGAAATCTGCCAGTTCTGATTTCCGAATAGAAGGAATGCCACTCCCTGCTGCCAATGCCTGGAACTTCTCCCGTGAAACAGGGAGATTGAAGATGGTACTGATGTATTCCGGGATTACCTCCTCTCTATTCGGCCTCAGGATTATGAATATTGAGGAGGCCACTGCTGGCCCAAAATCGTCACGATAAGTCCAGGTAAAGTTTCGGTTGCCTTTAGCCGCAAAGATGACATCACCATCCTTGAGCAGGTGTAAGCCGTTTGTCTGATCAATCTCTACGAAGGTGTCCACTTCACCTACCTGATTGCCCTCATCATCAAAGTGCTTAGCCTGCAAATAGCAGGCATTTCCTGTGTCTGTTGGTTTGGCATGGAAACCAATTTTAAGCTCTGCAATATGTTTGATTTTAACCTCCAATGTTTTGTACAGTTTTTCAAATTCATACAAATGTACGTAAATCACACTAAAAAGGTTCGAAAAATATGTTGTAGAGTTTGTACAAAAATTAAAATCAATGCTTTTGAAGTTAAATTGTATGGTTTAGGGCAAGAATCTTGTTGAAAGGGAATTTAATTTCGAAGTATTCATCAACTTCTGACTTCCACCAAAGCCCAGGCTTCTTAATCCAAATGGTGTCTGGTTTTGCCTTACGATAATAAGCAAAGCCAAATGATGATTTGAAGATGATTGAATGATTGGAAATTTCGCTCACAGATTGTGCACTCTTCTTATTCTTCCATCTGAAATATGGCTGTAGAATTATTCTTTTATAATCATCCCAATTACTCTCGAAGTACTGAGATTTGAATTTGGCAGACTCCTGAATGGCAGTTAGAATAGTTTCTGAATCTTCAAGCTCAGGATTTACAAAATGCAATAAGTCCAGCAATAAAATATTGCGTTGGTCCTGTTCCTTGGAGGTCCAGTTCAGGTTAAGAATAAGCGAGGCGCCCATCTTAAACAGGTTCTGCCTGAATTGAATCAATTTCTCATTCAATGAATCGAATTCATAATGTTTAAAGCCCTTGCAAGAAGCAACGTGTAAAAGAAACACACCAAGAGAATCAACCAGAATGGACTTCAAGCTATCATGTTGTTGCTTATCAATATTGGCCTGAGAAAAATAGCTATGTAATAGTGTTGTATGCCCTGGGCTTTCGTTCGGGATATATAAAGATTCATCAATCGCATTGAGCTCTTCTATTAATTCACCACGCCAATCTGTTTTAACATGGTAAAACGATATATTCAAATCATCCGCATCAACCCGATCCAATTTAATTAGCTGATACGCTCTCTCGAGCTTTGCAAACTTCGACCTCCATCGATCATCATAATGAATTGCTATCTCTGTTACATCAACATCATATTTTTTAAAACCGAACTCCGTTAGAAGCCCAATCAAGATAACGAAGTTGGAGATTTCATTAAGGGTGATATATGAGTCGTCAGAAGTGTGAAATTCCTGGTTTTTAACATGTCTTTTGATGAATGCATAATGATAGTCATAAAGTTTATTTGCATGCTTGATAAGACTCCTTTTGATAACTGCTCCATCAAATTGATACTGAACTTCTCCAACCTGCTGATCTCCGCCATATTGATTTTCCGGATCCTCATCAGTAAGGGAGCTCTCAATATCTTCATCAACAATTTCTTTGGGCTTCAGGATTCCTTTCCCCAACAAGCTTATCAGATCAGCAAACTGAACATTTGGATGATTTAGCAATTCTCTGGTGAAAGTATGTGCAGCTGGCAAGCTATTCAGTTCTTCTTCGGTGAGGCTATCGTATTCCTTTTCTGATTTTATAGCAGTGGCAGTTGCTGATCCGCTCTTCGCAGTGTATGATTGAAAGTCTTCATCATTACGTGCATACTCCAGATATTGAATAATGGATTCAATTGAAGAATAGTCTCCGCTATTCATGATAGAGTCAACCAGATTATTGATGTCGGCTTGCGACTGATCAGGATTGCTTTTAGATAAAAGCTGGGTATTATGGATTGGTCTGATGTTAGAGACTCGATCATTATCGTCATATAACATTGCCTGAAGAGCAGCATCCGGGTGTTTTATCTTGATCGAAATACGATCTCCAGATTCAATGAAATATCTTTCTATTTCATACAAATGTTTATCCCTTAAAACCACATAAAGTGGCGTTTGAATATCTCTATCAATATTCATACTAAGGCTAGACCCATCAAGTTCGGCATGCAGGATTTTGTATTTATGCTGATTCGATGATTCTATGTCATCTGTTTTTACTGCAGTATCTGGAATATCTCTGAGATTAATCTTTGTTGCTCCTTCAGTCGAGATTCCTAATTCAGAAAGTAAGTCATTAGATGTTACTGTTCTTTTTAACAGAATTGATGCTTCCTCATTTGATGCATCTGAGTCCAAGCCCCCAAGAGCACCAGATGTGGCATTACAACTCCCCAGCAATAGATATTCTAGTCCTGTATGGGTGATGAAGTGATAAATTTTAGCATGAAGACGATGAAAATGACTATCAAATCCATTGATGCATGTTCCCCATTCGAAAAAGTTGAAATTAGCACTGTAGGAATCATCCATTTTAACCGGAAGTAGGCCGGAAGATGAATCTGTCAGACAGGTTATTTTACTCAGGTTATAGTCCTTTAGAAAATTGACAAGAGTGCTTCCGTTCTTATCAAAAAATGGGGAGACTATTGTAAGGGAATTTATACTGTCGGTCGGCAAAATATCAAATAGTTGCTTGTAGATCGCGCTTCCCTCTTCATTCTTCAAAAATTGAATTTCAAGATTATCCCGGATCTGAATAAATCCTTCAGTTGCTACTCCCTGTAATTCATTAAGCCAGGCAGACTGTTGAGTAATCCAGTGTATTTTATCCTGATTGAATCCATGGCAATTATTGAAGAAGGATTGAAGGTAAGCCCAGGCATTCGCGAAAAGCGATGCATTCGGACTCTCCAAGCTATTCATATGAAAAGCTCCCCACACTTCATCATTCCCACTCATTCCAGATGCGGAAATGTTCCCAGATCCAATTAATAATAACCCATGTTTTGGACCTGTCAGTAACAACATTTTTGGATGAAATATTCCTTTCCCATAGACAGAGTTGATGGCATATGTCCTCTGATTTGAAAACTCTTTACCTATTGAGTTCTCCAGCTGTTCATCCAGATAATTTCCATCCAGGAATAAGTTGATATTCTTCACACCGGCAGATTTCAATGCCGGCATTAATCGCTCTTCGAAAAAGATGAAATCGAAGGAATAGGACATGATAATGCATGAGCTATAGGCACCTTTTCGAATCAGATCCACAATGTTTTGACGCAAAATCATAGCGGGTATTCTTTTAAGAGTTCTTCGGCTTTTTTGGATAGTTGATCCTTCTCGTTAATCAGGTGAAGATCTTTCATGAACCCAATTACGGTACCAATTCTCGACGCGGTGTAGGCAGGACCAAAATTGCTAATGTGTCTTATGTAGTTATCTTCTAGAATAAATTTCTGAGTAGACTGAATGCCAACCATCTTTCGGTAAGCCACATTTTGATGACGATAGATCACATGATGTAAAAGAAAGCTTTTCAAAAATTCTATGATTGCTAGATTCTTGAATCTGGGAAAATCATGTTTATAAAAACTAAGTACGTCATAATCGGAACTGATACCTCGATACTCAACATAATGAATCAAAGACTCAATTTGATTTGCGTTTTCCTGATAAAGCTTGACTAACAAAGCAGTTGCATCCACCATTGATTCAACGCCTTCTTTTTTCAGCATCTCGTCGCAAATAGTTTGCTCGTTTTCAAACGCTATTTTGAAAATTTCTGAGACATCAGCAACTTCAAGTTGATCATATTTTTGAAAGAATTCCGCCAGGATATCATTTGTTATTGAATTCATTAAATCAGGCAAATAGGCCCAATTTTTATAACACTCCAAAACATGCAAAATCCCATTCAAAAACGCCGTGCTAGCCAGTCGGAAATATTCATTGAATTGATAATAATACCAACCATAAAGTGTGTCACTATAATTACCACCATAGTTACCCTTAGTGTAATAAGCCATTCTCGTAAATGCATGCTCCTGTAAATCGCCGGGATTATTCTGACAGAATTCTAAAACATGTAAAAATGTGCTGCGCCGGTAATAACTCTTCTGATTATCCTCGATTGTTACAGGATCATCCTGCCCAAACAGTAAGTTAATTAACTCATTTTGCTCCTTTGAGCCATCTCTAATCATGAAAGCATTGAAGTCAGGGAAAAGAAGCTTTAACTGTCTCTCGGCAACTACATTGCTGTCAATACATGACAACAGTAAATCCAGTTTCTCCTCTGGTATATTTTCAGCGAATGCTTCAGCAAGGTCTTCACCGGAAGTCGTCAGTTGTTCCGATTTCTTGGTAACTCGATATATTTTTAAAGCAGTACCAGTTTCATCCGCAACCTCTTCGATCAATCTAATCTGGCGCATAGATCCCAAATAATACTGTCCAAAGATTCCGAATGGAAATGCCCAGTAGGTATTGGCTGTTGTACCACTTTCATTGTATATACCATCTGTTAGTTGATATTCACTTTGATCTAGTGCCAATGATTTCAAGGCAAACTGGCTTCCATTAACTCCTTCAACCCCATTCGATACTGAACTAAGAGCAATTATGTATTCAGCTTTTCGAATGAAATCTTTTTGATCATTTGGATCTTTTGACTTAACTCTCTTGCTATATTCTTTCAAAAGCCAGCAGTAAAGCCCATAATTTCTGATTCTGCTCGAAACAACATTCAGACCCTTAAGCAAATAGGTATATGCTCTGGATGAAGGATTTTGCAACCCCACTGGATCCAGACCTGTAACAAATGACATCTTGTCGCTCAAGAAGGGCACTCGAGCTTCGTTGACTTCAATTTTTGTTGTAGGCATGATGAATGATTACATTGAACTGAAAAGTAATGAATTTTAGCCAGCAGAGTTATTTAATAGACAGAAATCAACCCCAAAAACAACCATGCTTATCCTCATGGACCAGATCAAGGAATTTTTCCAAGGTATCAACCCTCGGGTGTGGTGAGTAGCTATGCCACTTGAGGTCTGATCGCATCCAGAACACTTTCCACTTTTGCTCGGTTTTGACCCAGGTGGTTTTGGCTATGGGTTCTTCAATTTTTTGATCCTTGTGCTGCCAGTGTTGTCTTATGTTGAAAATGATGACGCTTTGGTTTTCAATTCGGTAGTCGAGATCGACCTGATGTCTCAGGTTTTCAGGAGGTCTTCTTTTGTCCAGGAATATTTCGAGCGCATTGATTGTTTCAGCGGTCTGAATTAGTTCTAGTGCCATGGCAGTGGTGATTAGCATTTGGAGGTAAAAGTAATTAACACCTCTGTCTTTCAGACATCTCCCCTGAGGCAAGGGAGAATAGTTCTAAGTTCGTTTGTCTTGTGAATTGAATGAAATCAGGTTGCACTGTTCTCGGAGCCTAGATCTGACTCTTGGGCCATAAACCTCCTCGATTTGGTTGCTGGTAAGGTTGGTGGTGATGTGGGTGAGCATTCCCTGGCTGACGAACTGATCATATCTGGAGAGGAGGATTTCTGCCATCACGTTGGTGTCATTGCCAAAATATTTGATGCTACTCTCAGCTCCCAGGTCATCAAAGCAATAGGTTTTAGGTACCAGCTGGCCATCTTTTGGTTCGTATGAATGGTCACTGTATTTGTCGATGATAGGGAAACCTTCTTTGTGGAATTCGAAAGTGATTTGTCGGCAAGGTTTCATCACGTGATGGGTATAGGCTGCTGAGATGTAGCGCATGAGGTTCATGAGAGATGTTTTGCCGCAACCAATAGAGCCGGAGAGGAGTATGCCTTTCCTGAATGAGATATTGAGTTTGGAGGCGTTTTCTGTATCGCGAAGGAAGTACACCAGGAGTTTGAAGATGACCTGATGATCTTCTTCGTGGATTTGGAAGTGATCTCCGTAAAGCCTTTTTCCGGAGTGTTCGAGGATAGAAAGGGCTTCTGAGAAGGGGAATTTCTCAGAGGAGAAATTTCCTGTAACCACAGGAGATCCCGGATCTTCACTGCGTTGCGTCCGGGATGACGTGTTGGAAAAAAGATCATCTTCTTTTGCAATGCTGTACATGTTATTTACGTAAATGACGGTTTCGTACCAATTGAATTCCCACTTTTTTCCTCAAAGTGGTTCATCATAATTTTTAAAATTTTCATCTCCCTGTTTATTATGTTTTAATAGTTTACTATGTTTTATAATAGGTCGCACGACCTTTACAGGAGCTTTATCAGCACCTATACCACCACCTATAACACTACCTTTATCAAAATTGTACAGGTGAACTTTACTGCCAACCATCGGATTGTAGGATGGTTCATAGTTGATATATCCCCAATTATGAAGCTCTTTGATACACTTGGAATATGTGTTGGCGGAACCTATTTTCGAGAGCTTCATGACATCCATCCGAATCAAGGTAATGGGATTCTGGAAGTGGTTCAAATTCCAGAACTGAAACAAAGCCAAATACAGCGCGAAATGCGTTGTATTCAGCCTGTCATCTTCATACGCTTTTGCATACCATTCATTCATGTGATGGATGTAATTCATACTTGAATTAATAGCTATTGTCCACCCGATTGTTTGATAGCATTTCATTGATGTCCTGGGAATCGTAGTAGATCACCCCTCCTATTTTGGTAAATGGCAAGGTGCCATTGATTCGAAGGTTTTGTAAAGTACCGGGTGAGATGCCCAGGAGCTTTCGCACCTCCGGAGATCTGAGCCATTTCTTGGTAGTTCCACCTGTTTGTTCCTCCAGGAGTTTTTTGAATTCACTGATCAATTCGATTTTGAAGTCCATCAAGTCTTCAGTTGTAATAATTGTTGCTGCCATTGTACTTGGTTTTGATTGTTAATGCAGCAAACCAAATAATTCTGGAAATAAAAAAACAGTTACAGGGGTTACGTAACCCCTTCTATGTGCTTGATAATCAGTGAGAAAAAATTTGAAAAATTTTTGAGAGGAGGTTCAAAATGAATTGAAATGCTGAGTCTTACCAGCATTTACTTACATTTGAATCAGAAAATGACATATTGAAAATAATATAGCGTAAAGCTATTTTCTGAGTTTCTGAAAACTGGCACTTTTCTAAAGCACACTACAGAAAATAGACTGAACGCTCACGCTTGGCGTGGGCTCAGTTTATTCGTGTGTGTGGGTATGCCAGTACCTCAGAAGCCGGTAAATTGATGTCCACGCTCTTTTTTTGGTGGATATCTATATTAACTTTAAGTATATGGATTATCACCAACATCAAATTCTCCAAACTCCCATCCATGAACTAAACCTTAGTCCAGAGTTCAAAGAAATGGCCAGAATCAATGGATTTAAGAATCTTCAGGAGTTTACTGAATACCGGATTGATGATCTCCGGAAGTACCCAAGATTCGATATAAGGATGGTTGCAGAATATTTAAACTTCCTTATGGAAAATGGTTTAGGTGATTTGATAGACGATTAGCGTTTTCTTAGCTCATTCAATAGGTTTTCTAACACCTCCTCAAGAGCTGCCTTAGTGCCTGGAGAAGTGTTGTAAAAGTGTTTGCGGAAGCTATCAATGGTGATATTCTCAGCATTTTTGGAGCATACAAATTGTGATATTATCTGCAGTACCTCGGTCTTATTACTGTTTTGAATCACTTTGGCATCTATCAACAAACGCACAAAAAGAGCGAGCTTCGCCACCGAAAGGCTCACATTGACTTTAGCAGCAATTGGTACCTCATTCCTTAAATCTGACAGAAGATTTAAGGAAGTTTGACCTGTCCTTCCAAGATATGCGTATTCTTTTTCTATCCATTCGAAAAGAGAATCTTTCAGAGATTGTCTAGAAGGCACGAACTGCAATGTTGGATCTGAAAACATTTGACATACAGTCTTTGAATACCAAGCTAACCTTTGAAGTTGTTCAGAAAGGGAATCCAAAGTCTGGTAATCTTCCTTGATATAAGAAATGAAATGTGAGAAGAGTTTGTAAGAATTGAAATTCAGCCTGATTAGATTGGCCATGAGGGTAACCATATTATCCTCTGATGGGTCTGGCTTCATGCTCTCAAGGCAACGGGCAAAAGTGACGAAATATTCCAATTGCCGTTGAGTGTATTTTGAATTAGCAGATAACCGAATCAGTGGATGTAATAGGATCTCTCGTAAATCCTTATCCAATTCGAAGTTTAATAAATTGGACTCAATCAAAGGAAACCACTCCTTAATCATGGCACAAACTGATAAACAATGAGTAGCGCGTGCGTAGCAATCTTGATCCAAGTGATGGTCGAAATTATCCTCAAGAAAATTGATCAATTCGTTCAAAAGCTGGCTTGTGTGAGATAGAATATTAATGAATAACTCATTATTAATTTGAGATTCACTTTCCAGATGAACATGGATAGCATTTAACTTTTTAACAAGTTGCTTTTGATGATCTCTAAAGTGTCTGGCTATTTTAATATCATCTAAATCACTGAATGCGATTCTAAGAAAGTCTTTTTTTATCCTTTGAATTTCCAGTTCAAAACGATCAATTAAATTATCGAAGAAGTTATGATTTACCTCGACCATTGAAGAGTACTCTTCCAATTCTGATATAAGCTGATCGAGGGTTTCAAGCTCATATTTCATTTACTGATAGCGGTTAGTTCAAAATGAATCGCAATTATATTCAAATGTGTTTAAATGTGAACTTCTAGAATTAAAAAATATTGGGAGATAGTGGAAGGTAAATTAAATGACATTGAATGATAAGGGAATTTTCCCTCTTTCTGCAGTATATTGGCAATTTTTGGTGTGTATGTATAGATGCCATTCTAAAATAAAGGGTCTGAGACAGTAATCCATGGATTTTGTTTCATTTATCACCAGCAGAAAGTAATAAATAGAATGTAGTGAATTTGAAAATTACCAACTCAAAAAACCTTTTAAGAAAACCACGGTAATACTCTTATTTAATGCATACAAAGCGAAACGAAATAATAAACTATGAATAAGTCTCGGTAAAATTAGGATTTCTATCTATTCAAATCCCATCAAAATTGCTTAATAATTATGTTATTTGTCGTTGAATCAATCCTTTCTGTTTTAAATACTCGCTGTTAGATATGACAAGATTATGGATTCTTCTAGTCCTTGTATTGGTTTTTTCCTCTTGTGGATCATCTGAATCTGAAAAATTCAAAGTGGGATTTTCGCAACCATTAATGGGAGATGCCTGGAGAGAGGCCATGTATGATGAAATGCAAAGACAATTGTTGTTTCATGATGACATTGAATTGATCCTAAAAGATGCTAAGGATGATGCAGAAACTCAGGTTAAGCAGATAAATGAATTAATAGAAGAGGATATTGATTTGCTGATAGTTTCTCCTGCAGAATCCGAGCCTCTCAAGCCAATTATAGAGGCTGTTTATAAGAAGGAAATCCCCGTTATTCTACTTGATAGAAGGATTAATTCTGACCAATTCACAGCTTATGTAGGGGCTGATAACGAGAGCATTGGAAGCGAAGTTGCCAGATATATTAGAGGGCTATTAGGTACAGAAGGCAGAGTGCTTGAACTGTATGAATCACAAAGTATAACTGCATTTGCCGAGAGGCACCAAGGATTTAATAAACAGGTTAGAGAATATCCTTATATAAAGGTCGACACATGTATTGCTTGGTTCAGGGGTGTTGATACTTATAAGGAGCTTATACAAAAAAAACACTACGATGTTGTTTTTGCTCCCACAGATGTGACCGCTCACTATGCTTATGTGGTAGCTGACTCTTTGGGGCTTGCAGATAGCATAAGTTTTATAGGAATAGACGGACTACCTGGTCCAAATGCAGGGTTAGAATATGTAGATCTTGGAATTTTAAAGGCATCCTTTGTATATCCAACTGGTGGTGATGTAGCTATAGATTTAGCATCGGCGATTTTAAACAATAAGCAATTCCAAAAGGAAAATATTCTACCGTCTATAGTTATTGACAAGAACAATGTAAAGCTCATGCAGCTTCAGTCCAATAAATTGATCGAGACACAGAAGAATATTCATGAGTTGGGTAAGCAGCTAATTATCATAACGAATGTTTTTAAAACCCAAAGAATACTTACATACCTGTTTGCTGCGGTCATGTTCACAGCCATTATTTTGGGAGCTTACGCATTTAAAGCTTTGGTGGATAAGAGAAAGACCAATAAAGAATTAGAAATCATTAATGAGAAGATAGTGACTTATGCTAATCAGGCAGAAGAAGCAAACCAACAGAAGCTAACTTTTTTTACCAATATTTCACATGAATTTAGGACTCCATTGACTTTAATGATTTCGCCTCTTGATGAACTTTTGGAACGTAAAGATTTATCTCATGTTCGTAAGGAACATACTATGATCAAATCAAATGCGCTAAGACTGTTAAGGTTGGTTAATCAAATCATGGATTTTAGAAAGGTGGATGTCGGGAAAATGAAGATAAGAGCTACCGAATCTGACCTGGTCTCATTTGTAGGAGAAGTAGTTGATGCATTTCAAAAGGCGGCAAATATTAAAGGAATTAAATTGTCTTTCACGCATGAAAAGGACTTGGTTCCAGTTTGGTATGATCGAAATATGCTTGACAAGGTTCTATTTAACCTACTTTCAAATGCTCTAAAATTTACATTAAAGGGAGGAAAGATAAATGTGAAGATGGAACATAATCATCTGGATGGTTATGTGGTCATTATAGTTGAAGACTCGGGGACAGGAATGTCTAACACAGATTTGGAAAATATCTTCAGTAGATTTTATCAGGGAGAACAGAACCGGTCATTAGGCACAGGCATTGGTCTTGCATTGTCGAAAGAAATAATGCATTTGCATCAAGGTGATATTTCTGTTCATAGTGTGGAAGGGAAGGGCACTCGCTTCGAGCTAAGATTAAAAACGGGAAGAGAGCATTTCAGCAATTCTCAAGTTGCCGCCTCTCTTGAAGAACATGTTATAGATGATTCCACATTACTTGGCTTTACTGTTGATCCTGTTTTAGAAAATGAAATGCCAATTACTAAAGAGCTGAAAGATCAAACCATATTGATCATTGAAGATAACATTGAGCTTCGAAACTACCTGGTACAAAGGTTTAGCAGCAGCTATAATATTTTCGAAGCAGAGTCTGTTAAGTCAGGTATAACTAAAGCTCATGATGAAATACCGGACATTATTATTTGTGACTTGATGCTAAAGAAAGAAAGTGGTTATGATATAATAAGAACCCTCAAGTCAGATATACGTTCTTCACATATTCCAATAATAGTCCTTACAGCAAAGGCAGATATAGACGAACGGATCATGGGAATAAAGCTTGGAGCAGACGATTATATCACTAAACCATTCAATTTCAATCTACTTGCTGAACGAGTAAATACCTTATTGATCAACCATCAAAAACTACGAGAACATTATGTAAGTGAGTTGCCGATAGAAGCGAATAATGCATCTGCTTCTAAAATTGACAAGAAGTTTATCAATCAGTTTACATCACTAGTAGAGGATAATATTTCGAATTCTGCATTTGGGGTGAATGATATCTGTGATCACATGGCGCTTTCTCGCATTCAATTGTATAGAAAGGTAAAGGCTGTGTTAGGTTATAGTGTAAATGATTACATAAATAACGTACGATTAAAGACCGCCAAGCATCTACTTACTACTACTGAAAAAAGTATATCCGAAATTGCTCACTCAGTTGGATACTCATCTGCACCTTACTTTTCTACCGCATTTAAGAATCAATTCGGCATCACCCCATCAGAATATAAACAGAGTTAGATTGATACAATTTTTAATAATTGATACAAAATTGAAAGTTCTCGATTTGAAAATTTCTATTATTATTGATTTATATCACTTAAAAAATGCATTTAATTCACAAAAAATCGGAAAATTTAAGAATTTGTAAAATAAAGATACTGTAACGAAATTGGTTAATCAGATTGAGCAATAGCTTGGAAGGAAATTTCAAGTTATGAACAAAAGAATTCTTTACTACTCTATAGTAGTTGGCTTAGCTGGTTTCTTATTCGGTTTTGATACAGTTGTAATTTCCGGAGCTAACCTTCCTCTTAAGAATTTATGGCAAACTTCAGATTGGTTTCATGGAACTTTCATTATGTCCATGGCTCTATGGGGAACAGTGATCGGGGCTTTATTCGGGGGGATTCCAACAGATAAATTTGGTCGAAGAACTACATTATACTGGATAGGGGTATTTTACTTGATTTCGGCTTTAGGCTCAGCTCTTGCCACTGATCCTTACCTGTTCTCCTTTTTTAGATTCCTAGGTGGTTTGGGAGTTGGAGCTTCCTCAATAGCTGCTCCTACGTATACATCAGAAATTTCTTCTCCTAAAAATCGGGGTAGACTTGTAGCACTTTATCAGTTCAATATTGTTTTAGGTATCCTTATTGCATTTATTTCTAACTATCTCTTAGCAGGATTTGATGGAGCAAACGATTGGCGCTGGATGCTAGGAGTAGAAGCTATTCCTGCTATGATCTATATTGTATTGGTATTAGGTGTGCCGAAAAGTCCAAGATGGCTATTGCTTCATAAGGGTGATGAGGAAGAAGCTTTAAAAGTCCTCAGATTGACTTCAACAGAGCAGGAATCTCAAAATTTACTGAACCTGCTTAAGGTGAATAGTTCAGAGAATCAGAGTCTCTCAACCAATCTATTTTCATCAAAATTCAGAATTCCTCTTATACTAGCCTTCTTAATAGCTGCTTTCAATCAATTATCAGGCATCAATTTCATTCTATATTATGCTCCTGAAATTTTAGAGAAAGCAGGTTTTGCGGCAGATGATTCATTACTGAGTTCAATTTCCATTGGGCTTGTGAATTTGGTTTTTACAATGCTTGGTCTTGTACTTATTGACAAGCTTGGTAGAAAGCAATTGATGTACATCGGATCTTTTGGTTATATAATAAGCCTGAGCATGACTGCCTTTGGATTTTATACTGAAGCTCATGCTACGTTCAAACTTACATTTATATTAATCTTTATTGCATCTCATGCTATTGGTCAGGGGGCAGTTATATGGGTATTCATATCCGAAATTTTCCCTAACAGGGTAAGAGCTTATGGTCAGTCCTGGGGAGCTGGAACTCACTGGGTTTTTGCGGCACTCATCACACTCTTCGGAGCAGTGCTGATCAATTCAATGCCAGCGTGGCAAGTCTTTGTACTCTTTGCCGGATGTAGTATTCTACAACTACTATTCGTTGCTTTTATGATGCCAGAAACTAAGGGCGCATCACTTGAAGAAATCGAAGGTCAATTAGAATCTAAAAAACTAAAAGATGATCAAAAAACATCATTGACCACCAGTTAATTTAAAATGAACAAATCAAGGTAAGGGAAACCTTACCACCTCTAAACTTAATTAATCAAACTAATAATTTATGAACAGCAACTAATACTATTATGATGAAAAAATGTTTGAATCTTTTATTAATAATTCTTACCCTTCCTCTCCTTTCATTTGGACAGGGACAAAAAGTAAGTGGTAAGGTTGTGGATTCCTCCACTGGTGAGACTTTGCCGGGGGTAACTATTCAGGTTGAGGGGTCTTCTTCAGGGACTATCACAGATGTTGATGGTAACTATTCTATCAATGCAAATGCAGAGGATTTTTTAGTCTTTTCCTTTATAGGATATCAGACTGTGAGACGAAATGTTGGTAACCAAACAACGATCAATGTAAACTTTGAGATCAATTTATCTGAGCTCGATGAAGTTATTGTTGTTGGTTATGATTCCAAAAAGGTAAAGGATCTCACTGGTGCTGTGGAAACGGTCAATATCGAGAACGTCAAAGACTTTCCTGGTGGAAATGTTATGAAAAATGTTCAGGGAAGAGTGGCAGGAGTGCAAGTCTATACAGATGGTAATCCTGCATCTGGTGCAACTGTTCGCATTAGAGGTGAAGGGCTAGGACGATTGGGGAATAATGATCCTCTCTATGTTATTGATGGTATTCCTACTAAATCAGGAATGCATGAGCTGAACCAGAATGACATTGAGTCAATTCAGGTTTTGAAAGATGCATCCGCAGCAAGTATCTATGGATCACGTGCTGCAAACGGTGTGATCATCATCACGACCAAGAAAGGAACAGATAACCTAAAGGTGAATGTAAATAGCAGTGTCTCTGTGGAGAACTTCAAATTTGACGTAGGGCCTTTAAATACAGAGCAACGCGCAAAAGTGGTATGGAGGGCTGCTGTAAATGATGGAATAGATCCAAATTCTGTTTCTCCACTTTATACCTATAACTGGAATGGTGATTTCGATAATCCTCAACTAAATCAAATTCTCTTACCAGAGTATATTGATGGAGCCAGAGAAATGCGACCAGCGAATACTAACTGGTTTGATGAGATCACAGAATCTTCTGTTATTCAGGATCATAACATTTCAGTGTCTAACGGAAGCAAGAATGGCAACTATTATATGTCCCTTGGATACTATAATCACGATGGAATTATTAAGAACTCGAATTTTGAGCGATATACTTTCAAGTTAAATTCAACTCATAATATTATTAAAAATAAGCTAAAGGTGGGGCAAAATTTCACTGCTACCAATCAGGCAGCTAATAAGGTGAATGATTTGGCAGGACAGGCGATTGGGCTATCTTTTGAACAACAGAGTATAGTCCCTATTCGCACAGAAGATGGGTCAGACTGGGGAGGCCCAACGGGTGGTATTACAGATAGAGACAATCCTGTTCGTTTAATTACTGAGAATAAGGATAATAAATATCAGTTCAATAGGTTCTTGGGAAATGTATTTATAGAGGCTTCTCCAATTGAGAATCTAAACATTAGATCAAGCTTCGGAATTGACTTCAATCTTTTTTATCGACGAGATTTTACCAAAGCATACTCTCCCGGAAACCTCAATTTTCAGGATCAACTGGTCAATGTTCATAACAGATATGGAAACTATGTATGGTCAAACACTGCAGCTTATGCGATCAATTCTGGTGATCATAGCCTTACTGTTTTGGTGGGTTCAGAAACCATTTCTTATAAACAAGAAGAATTTTCTGCTGCTCGTAGAGGATTTGAATCCCAAAATCTGGATTTTGCTTACCTGAACCAGGGTACAGAAAACATCCAGAATGGAGGATCAGGGACACAATGGACACTTCAATCATTCTTTGCCAAAGCTGATTATGGATATAAAGACAAGTACTTGGCATCATTGACAATCAGACGTGATGGCTCGTCCAGATTTGGTGCAAATAACAGGTGGGGAAATTTCCCAGCTGCATCCGTTGGATGGAGAGTAAGTGAGGAAGGTTTTCTGAATGGAAATAATCTACTTTCTGAGCTTAAGGTTCGAGGAAGCTGGGGACTAACAGGAAATCAAGAGATTGATCCAAGAGCTCAATATGCTATTTTTGAACCAAGATATGCTACCAGATCCCTTTTCACTTTTGATCAGGATAATGGTACTGCTTATGATATTAATGGTAATAATTCGGGGCAATTACCATCAGGATTTGCTAAATCTCAAACAGCCAACCCGGATTTGAAGTGGGAAACTTCTGAGACAGTAGATGTAGGAATTGATTTTGGATTATTTGATAATAAGATTTCTGGTTCCGTGGACTACTACGTCAAGGAAACACGTGATATACTTACTGCCACTCAACCGGTAGCAACTGAGGGTGAAGGAGCAAATCGTTTTGTGAATGCAGGAACGGTTGAAAACAGAGGTCTTGAGGTTATTCTTGGTTATGAAGGCAACTTCAATGCAGGTGGCAAACCAGTTTTTTTCAATATTAGCGGAAACCTTGCAACACTGGATAATAAGGTGAAAGATTTACCACTCCACATCCAGAATCAATTCGGTGGCAATGGAGCTGACCAAACTATTATTGGACGCAATGTTAATTCGGTATACGGTTACGTCGCTGATGGATTGTTTCAGAACCCAAGAGAAGTGGAAGCGCATGCGACACAATCAGGAGCTGCTCCGGGAAGAATCAAGTTCAAAGATTTGAATGAAGATGGAGTAATCAATGATCAAGATCAGATGTTTTTTACAGTTACCTCTCCTGATTTATTGTTTGGCTTAAATTTAGATCTTGCGTATGGCCCATTTGATTTAAATGTATTCTTTCAGGGAATATCAGGTTCTGAGGCGGTAAATGGATGGAAGCTTTTTTCAGATTTCACATCTATCAATGCTGGATCTAACTATGGAACGCGAACTCTTAATGCCTGGACTCGTGAGAACCCGAATACTGATGTTCCCGCTCTTTCAACAGTTGATAACAACAATGAGTGGAGGGTGTCAACATTTAGATATGAAAATCAATCTTATACGAAGCTGAGAAATCTTTCAATTGGATATACTCCCCCTAGGTCATTGATCTCAAAGGCCGGGCTTTCAAATGCTCGAATTTACATTGCCGGACAAAACCTTTTAACCTTCAAGCCTAATGATACCAATATGCAGGATCCGGAGACTCCAGGTGCGGGATTCCCAGTGCCAAGAAGGTATTCTGTAGGAGTTAATCTAACATTTTGATCAAGAAAACTGAATAGAGATGAAAAAATATCTTAATAAATTCATTGCGATTTTCACATTAATTTTAATCGCAGGATGTAATGATTTCCTGGATGTAGAACCTCAGTCCACACTTAGTGAAAGCCAGGTAGCCACGGCAGAGAATGTTGACAAACTTGTCATAGCCGCTTATTCTTCTTTGGGAAATGACCACTATGTAGCACCAAATCTACTTTGGCCTACTGGCAATTTGAGAGCAGGTGATGCACACAAAGGTGGAAATGGAGCTGCTGATATTTTCGGTTTTCATGTGCTTTCGGTATTTAAACCCATTATAGCAGATATGAGCTCTCTTCCACCAGATCTACTGGATTTATTCAATATCCGATGGACTAGAGACTTTATTGGTATCTCCAGGGCAAACAGTGCATTGAAGGTGTTGAATAATGTGACTTTGGAGGAAGTGCCCTTGCGTGATCAGAGAATCGGAGAGATGAGGTTCGTTCGAGCGTTTTTCTATTTTGATGCCAAAATTCACTGGAAGCGCGTGCCGTTTATTGATGAGTTTACGGAAGATCCTACAGCTGTTTCAAATGTAGACCTAACAGACCAGCAGCTTTGGTCCAAAATTGCTGATGATTTAGCATATGCTGCAGAGGTGTTACCGGAAACTCAGGATCAAATTGGAAGGATCAATAAGTTTGCTGCCAAAGCCTTCTTAGCAAAAGTGAAACTATATCAGGCTTACGAGCAAAGTGAGACAGATCATAGTGTGATTGAGATACACCAGGACATGATGGAAGAGGTAGTTTCTTTGTGTGACGATGTAATTAATTCTGGACAGTATGCTTTGAATCCTGATTATGCGATGAACTTCCTCAGCGAATTTGAATTCAATAAGGAAGTAATTTTTGCAATTCAACGCTCTATTGACGATGGAAGCCCTGATGGCAGAGGCTCTTGGCCAACAGCTTTGAATTACCCTCAGGATCCTGCTTGGGGTTGCTGTGGGTTTCATGTTCCAACTCAAAATTTTGTGAATGCATTCAAAACGGATGCCAACGGGTTGCCACAGTTTGATACTTACAATAACAATGTATACGATGTTGCAAGTGATGCAGTGGATCCGCGCCTTGACCATACAGTATCTATGGAAGGTAAACCATTTAAGTATGACCCTTCATTTGTACACCCTGGTGATGCCTGGGCAAGAAACCCAGGAACTTATGGTAATAACGTATCCATGAAGGAGCTGGATGAGCCGGATTGTGAATGTAGAGCAGCTAATGGTCCTTTTACAATAAGCTCCAGAAATACTACGATCATTCGCTATGCTGATCTTTTACTCTGGAAGGCAGAAGCTTTAATTGAACTTAACAGAATTTCAGAAGCACTTCCAATAATCAATGAAATACGGGCTCGAGCTGCTTCAAGCACAGCACGTTTAAATGGTGCATCAATATATAACGTTGGTGAATATACAACATTGGGTAGCCAGGACGAAGCTCGTGAAAAACTGAGATGGGAACGAAGGCTTGAGTTAGGGCTGGAAGGTTGGAGATTCTTTGATCTGGTACGCTGGGGAATTGCTAAAGAAACTCTGGATGCTTATCAGGTCGTAGAAGTAACGCGAACACCTTATTTGATTGACTATGAATTTACAGCCGGAAAGCATGAGTATATGCCGATTCCACAACAACAGGTAATCTCTAGTGGCTTCCTTTATGAACAAAATCCTAATTATTGAGAGCAATGAAAAATCTAAATTACTTATTAATAGGCTTTGCAATATCCATTGCAGGGTGCACGGACAATAATGATAACTTCGATGATCTATCGATCAATATAGGAGGTGAAATCGAAGTTTCCATTACGAATGTAACCGGAACAGGAGCTGATAATGTGATCATCAATGAAGAAACCGGGAAAATTACTTTAGTGTATCCTTGCGATACAGATGTTACAAGTGTTTCATCTACCTTTTCGGTTTCCGAGGGAGCATCTGTTACTCCCGAATCTGGAAGTACTCTTGATCTCTCAAGTCCCAAAGAATTAACAGTAATCAATGGCAACTTATTTAAGAAGTACACCATATCAGCAGATATCAGATGCATTACCGGTTTTTTGAGTTATGCATCAACTGTTGAGACTATTGTTGACGATGATGAGGCTGCAGCAGCGGCATGGTTCTTCGACACTTTTGATGAGTCCATCACCAAGTTTGTGAGCTTTGATGATATTAAAGCGGATCCTACAGTACTTGATGATATCACTACATTGTTCTGGATTCTAGACGGGCATCCAGAGAATAATTCTAATTGGTTTCCTGATATTGCACTGGATACAGATGTGTTGAGTAGCATCACAACTTGGTACAAAAACGGAGGTAATTTATATCTGCATCAGCATGCAGCTCACTACATTTTTGATCTGGGAAGAATGACTCTAGTAAACAATTTTCCTGAAAAAATGATCGGGGGAGGAGCAGGTTTTGAGAATGGCGATACTTGGTCGATTGGAATCAATATGGGGCTTAAGCACGATAATAGTTCTCACCCGATGTTTAGCGGAATTAATATACTTACTTACGACAATGGTCAAAAGGCGATACCAACTATTGGACCTGGGTGGCGAGAAGACCGCAATGCTATGCAGAATTCTATACCAGGAAGATACAGTTTGCCAAACGATGCTGAGGAAGTTTTCACTAAGTACACTTCAGAAAACAATCTTGTTTGGATCGGGTCGTGGGACGGAATTTTAGACTATTGGAATGGTGGTGTATTCGAATATCTACCTACTGATGAATACAAAGGACGAGTCATTTCTATAGGTATTGGTGGTGTTGAATGGAACGTGAATGCCAATGGAGAGAGGGGAGCGAATGCGACTATCAATCCTGAAGGTGTGAACCCATATCAGGATAACATTGAGATTATGGCCGAGAACATCATCAATTATTTATCAGCCAATTGATCATATTTAATCGGGTTTCAAATTGGTAGTTTGAAACCCTGAATTATCTAAAAACACAAGAAAATGAAACAAAAAATTATATCCTCTTTAGTGCTATCCTTGCTGGTATTAGGGGCTTTTATAATGCAAGGATGTAGTTCAGACGAGATTACTATATCAAAGCAAACTTTATTTATTACTGAGGTTTCACTTGAGGGAATTGAATCCGTTGAAATTGACGAATGGTTCGGTACAATTAGTATGTCATTTCCATGTGGGACAGATTTGACATCTCTTGCTCCTGAATTTACCATAACAGAAGGAGCCACAATTACTCCTGCCTCTGGAACTGAACAAGATTTTACTAATACAGTAGTCTACACAGTAAAAAAGGGCAATGATTCAATTGTTTATAAGGTTTCTGCGGGAGTTACTGCATGTGTCACTGGATTCTTAAGTTATGAACCAAATAGAGAGAGCATCGTTGATGATGATGAGGCAGCTGCAGCAGCGTGGTTTTTTGATGCTTTTGATGAGACCGAAACCAAGTTTGTGAGCTTTGATGATATAAAAGCAGATCCTACAGTACTTGATGACATCACTACATTGTTCTGGGTTTTAGATGGACACCCTGAGGATAATTCCAATTGGTTTCCTGAAATAGCATTGGACACAGACGTATTGGGAGCTATAACTAATTGGTACAAAAACGGTGGAAATTTATACCTGCACCAACATGCAGCCCACTACATTTTTGATTTGGGAAGAATGACAGTGGTAAACGGTTTTCCTGAGAAAATGATTGGAGGAGGCACAGGCTTTGAAAATGGAGATACTTGGTCTATCGGGATCAATATGGGGCTTAAGCACGATAATAGTTCTCACCCGATGTTTAGCGGAATAGAAATTCTTACATACGATAATGGCCAAAAGGCGATCCCTACCATCGGCGCGGGATGGAGAGAAGACCGCAATGCTATGCAGAATTCAATACCCGGAAGGTATGGCCTGCCAAATGATGCTGAGGAAGTTTTCACAAAATACACTACAGAAAATAACCTTGTTTGGATTGGATCATGGGATGGTATTTTAGACTACTGGAATGGTGGTGTATTCGAATACCTTCCTACCGACGAATATAAAGGACGGGTCATTTCCATAGGGATCGGCGGTGTTGAATGGAACGTGAATGCCAATGGAGAGAGGGGAGCTGAGGCTACCATCAACCCTGAAGGTGTGAACCCGTATCAAGACAATGTCGAAACGATGGCTTTCAATATTATCAATTACTTATCAGCAAACTAAAAATTCTCTTCATACTTATCAAATTGCATCCATGCACTGCATGGATGTAATTTTTCTCTAATCTTTAAATGATGAAAACATTCCAAAATAATCTAAAGGTAGCCCTCTATAACATTAGTTAATGGTAATAAATTCTAACTTAAACATCAGGTTTTGATGAGGACTTCATTTTTAATCATGCTACTTTTTGGAAGTATTTTAAGCAGAGTAGTTCATGCCCAGTCAACCGAAGATTTTCGTCCCCGATATCACTTTACCCCTGATATTAATTGGATCAATGACCCATGTGGGATGTTTTTTTTAAATGGTGAATACCATCTGATGTACCAATACAATCCTTATGGAACTCAATGGGGTAATATGTCATGGGGTCATGCTGTTTCCGAAGATATGGTCCATTGGGAAGAATTGCCAGTAGCATTGACGCCTGATAATTTAGGTGACATATTTTCAGGTGGTGCTGTAGTTGATAAGAACAATACAGCTGGTTTTGGTGAGAATGCCATGATCGCAGTTTACACATCTGCCGGAAATCAACAGCAGCAGAGCATAGCCTATAGTCTGGATCAAGGAAGGTCCTGGACAAAATATGCCGATAATCCCGTTTTACCTAATCAGGGAACTCCCGATTTTCGTGATCCCATGGTGTTTTGGCATGAGCAAACATCCAGGTGGATTATGGCACTGGCTGCTTCAAACCGAATCGAATTTTATGGTAGTCCTGACCTCAAAGAGTGGACTTACTTAAGCTCTTTTGGTCAAAATATTGGAGCGCATGGAGGTGTCTGGGAATGCCCCGACATGTTTGCTCGAAAGGATCAGTTTGGAAACGAGTATTGGGTGCTTTTGGTGAGCATAAACCCCGGAGGTCCACAAGGAGGCTCAGCTACTCAGTACTTTGTTGGAGATTTTGATGGTGAGTTTTTTTCCTTGCACTCTTCCATTCAGGAGCTACTGACTAAAAATGTCGAGCTTCCAGTTGGAGTGGTCTTTGAAGATTTTGAAAGCGGAGATTATGATGGATGGACAATCTCGGGAGATGCTTTTGGTCAGTCACCTGCTTCAGGTACCCTGGAGGGCCAACAAGAGGTTACTGGATTTTTAGGCAATGGTCTGGTTAATTCCTTCCTGAATGGTGATGTAACCACCGGTTCACTCACATCTTCTGTGTTTACGATTGAAAATAATTACATCAGCTTTCTTATAGGTGGAGGTAATCACCCAGATAAAACAGGAATCAGCTTAATCGTGGATGGTGAAAGCGTCCTTTTTGCAACAGGTAAAAATGCCGAGGTGCTTACATGGAATTCCTGGAATGTAGAGCAATGGAAAGATAAGCAAGCCACTCTGGAAATTATTGATATGCATTCCGACGGTTGGGGTCATATAAACATTGATCACATTTATTTTTCCGATGCACCCGTAGTTGATGATCGCATCGAAGGGCTTTGGGCAGACATGGGTACGGACAATTATGCTGGCAGGTCGTTTGAAAACATGCCTGAAAATGACAACAGGCGTATTTGGATGGGGTGGATGAACAATTGGTCATATGCTGGTGACATACCTACCTCTAGTTGGCGTGGCGCTATGACTATTCCACGAACACTTGAGGTTTATACGAGGGATGGTATACCGAGATTAAAACAACAACCTATCGAGGAATTGAAATCTTTGAGAGGAGAAGAAAATATGAACTTGTCGGTTGCATCTTTTATAGATTTTGAAAATGGGCTTAACAACTTAGTGCTTCCAAACCAATCATATGAAATGGAATTGGAAATCGCTGTAAGTTCTAGTGATGAGTTTGAATTAAATCTTCTCAAACGACTAAGCCTGTCCTCTATCATTCGCTACAATTCCGAAAAGGAGATCCTAACTATTGATAGGCGAAATTCCGGGTTTACTGATTTTAACCAAAGTTTTCCAGGAGTGTATGAGTTATCCGTTTCACCTGTGGACGGTGTGTTAAAGTTACACCTGTTTGTTGACCGCTCTTCTATAGAAGTCTTTGTTAATGATGGAGTTGAGACTATTACATTTCGGGTTTTTCCTGTAGATCAGACAGATTTAATAAGCGCGAAAGTGACGAATGGTGATCCAAAGATTGTCCAGGCTTCAATATGGGAATTGCAGGGAATCTCCAACCTGATATTAAATACACCTGAGGCCGAAACAATGTCTATGCGCATTAGCCCTAATCCGGTTTCACCGGGCGAGCAATTCAAACTTTTAGGAGTTCGAGGTAACATTGACTCAATACAATTATTCGATATGGGAGGCCGGCAAATGTCCTCTGCCAAAATGAGCTTAGAGAATGATTCAATAGCCATTCGCGGAATAGAATCGGGACTCTACTTGCTAATGGTATCAACGTTAAACGACCACTATAAATCAAAGATTCTAATAAAATGAAGCCTTTTTACCTAATAGTTGCTTTATGTTTTGTGATAGAAAGTGCCTGGTGCCAGGTGTATTCAGAGCCTTTTCGTCCTCAATTTCACTTTTCACCGAAATCAGGATGGATTGGTGATCCGACCGGAGCGATTAAATACGACAATAATTATAGACTTTTCTGGTGGGGGCAAGCCATATCTCAAGATTTAGTCTACTGGGATGAACTTGGCTGGGCTATGAGAGGTGATGATGGTTCATTTGCCTACTTCACTGGATCAGTAGTTGTAGATCCTGAAAATACAGCAGGGTTTAACTCGAACGACACAGCCATGGTTGCAGTTTACACCATGCACAATCATAGTACTGGGAATCAGAGCCAGGGAATCAGCTATAGCACCGACTACAATAAATTCGATTACTATCCAGGGAACCCCGTATTGGATGTAAACAGCACTGAATTTCGAGACCCACAGGTTTTTTGGCACGAGCCTACACAAAAGTGGGTAATGTTGATTACCAAATCTTTGGATAGAACCATAGAATTCTACTCTTCTGATGACTTAAAAAGCTGGACCTATTTAAGCACATTCGGTCCAATGGGAGCCAGAAAAGAGGTATGGGAAGTGCCAGACCTTATTCAGCTACCCTTGGATGGTGATCAGGGGAATCTCAAATGGGTATTGATTTGTGGTATGGGGCCCAATAAAACGCAGTATTATGTCGGTGATTTTGATGGTATCAGGTTCACTGCAGACGAAATAACAGCTAAGTACTTAAGTGAAGGATATGCAACAGACGGTATCATCTTCGAAGATTTCGAAAATGGATATGGAAGTTGGAATATTCAAGGCGAGGCTTTTGGTTCAGAGCCTGCTTCTGGGAAATTACCAGATCAAATGCCGGTAAGTGGGTATTTCGGCGACCACCTGGTCAATAGCTATTTGGGAGGAGATGTCTCTACCGGAACACTAACCTCTCCTGAATTTACCATCGAATATCCTTATATCAATTTTTTGATTAGTGGTGGTAATCATACCAATGGTACAGAATTAGTGCTCTTAGTTGATGGAAATACCGTAAAACGAACAACAGGTAATAACTCTGAGCAACTACGCCTTATGTCCTGGGATGTACGTGCCTATCAATCCAAAACTGCGAAAATAGTAATCAGGGATTCTGAGACTGGAGGATGGGGACATATCAATGTCGATAACATTGAGTTTTCAAACATTAATCGGAAAACAGAGCGCGAACATGCTTATTGGCAAGAGTGGGGCCATGATTATTATGCGGCAAAGACCTTCAGAAATTTTGATCAGGATGGGGATGAACGTGTTGTTCAAATTGCCTGGATGAATAACTGGACCTATGCCAATAAAATCAAGACGGATTGGGGCAATAGTACATGTCACTCCCTGCCAAGGGAGCTAAGTTTACATTCTTCAGATGAACAAGGTTACATTCTTAAACAAAGACCGATTCCTGAACTTCAAAAGCTTAGACTAGAGGCAAGTGAGGTTTCAAATATCGAGTTGGACGGTACAATGCAAATCACAGATTTTCAGCCAAGGAGAAATACGTATGAACTCAAAGCAGTTTTCGAGTATGATAAAGAATCTGATGTTGATTTAGGTCTGAAGTTGGTGGCTAATGGCTATTTGGGCCTCAAAATAGGCTTAGATTTGGCGAATTCACAGGTGTATGTAGATCGAACTGCTGCAAACGGCATAGTACCTCCTTCAGGTTTCAGTGAAAAGTCAATTGCGCCAATTGTTATTTCGGAAGACAGCCTGATTACCTTTCATGTGTTTATAGATCAACTTTCTGTCGAGGTTTTTGTAAATGATGGAACGTTCGTTTTCTCTGAGTTGATTTTTCCTAATGAAGCTTCAAGGGGTATAGAAATCTATTCGAACCATGGTTCATTTATCTTGAAAAGTTTGCAGGCCTGGGAACTGAAGTCAATCTGGGGCGTGGAACCGGTTGTTCTTAATGTGAATGAGTTGAAGGATACAATAATCTATCCTAATCCAATTAGAATGGGCCAGACCCTGACTTTAGATAATATTGGTTCAAATCAGGATTATGTGATACAACTTTTGACGATTGGAGGGAAAAAAGTAATGGAAAATGATCTTAATGCGGGCAGTAGAAAGACATTCGAAGTTGATCAACCGCCTGGTATTTACATTCTCAAATTTACCGGAGCAAAAGGCTCCTTCGAGAAAAAACTCATTATTCAATAACTATATAGAACCAGATTAAACTATTGAATCAAATTTAGCATGAACACAAAATTAATAACACTACTTGCTTTTATAGGAATGCTTTCTTCATGTCAGTTCAAGTCCAGAGATGTAGGTGATTCAGATGGAGGATTCGATGAAAAATACAGGCCACAATATCACTTTACCCCTCCTGGTCAATGGATGAATGATCCAAATGGCATGGTTTATTATGAGGGTGAATATCATCTCTTTTACCAGCACTATCCGGATAGTAATGTCTGGGGGCCAATGCATTGGGGGCATGCAGTTTCTACTAATATGATCAATTGGGAACACTTACCCATCGCACTTTATCCGGATTCTCTCGGGTATATTTTCAGTGGCAGTGCAGTTATTGATTGGAAAAATTCAAGTGGACTTGGTAGTGAAGAAAATCCACCAATGGTCGCCATTTTTACTTATCATGATCCTATAGGCGAAAAGAAAGGTAATATCGATTTTCAGACACAAGGAATCGCTTTTAGTCTTGATAAAGGTCGTACCTGGACAAAGTATGAAAATAATCCAGTACTATCCAATCCGGGAATCCGTGATTTTCGAGATCCGAAAGTTTCATGGTTCGAAGAATTTAATAAATGGATAATGATACTGGCTGTAAAAGATCATGTTGAAATTTATTCATCGGATGATTTAATCAAATGGCAGAAAGAAAGTGAATTTGGACAAAATATTGGTGCACATGGTGGTGTTTGGGAGTGTCCTGATTTATTTCAGCTTACCGATAATAAGGGTGTAAAAAGATGGGTAATGTTGGTGAGTATAAATCCAGGAGGCCCTCAAGGAGGATCGGCAACACAGTATTTTATTGGAGGATTCAATGGCAAAAGCTTCACACCTGAAGACAGCTTGACGCGATGGATAGATTATGGTGCTGATAATTATGCGGGAGTCACTTGGTCCAATGTGCCAGAAAATGACGGTAGAAGACTGTTCTTGGGTTGGATGAGTAACTGGCAGTATTCACAAGTGGTTCCGACTTATAAGTGGAGAAGCGCCATGACATTGCCACGTGAATTAACCTTGAAAAATGGAAGGTTGTATAGCTATCCTGTTCTGGAGTTTAATGCCAAAATAGAAGTGGGTGAAAATCTGACACAAGATAAATATGTATTGGAGGATATAACTTTTGGTTTAAGTATGGATGTTGAAACAGTTCAACCCTTTGAGTTGACTTTCAACAGTTCCTCTGATGATGTCTTAAAAGTCGGTTTTAATGGGGAACAATTTTATCTGGATAGGACAAACGCTGGAATTGATTCTTTTCATCCTGATTTTGCAGCTATCCATTTTGCACCAAAGACAATGAGCGATAGATTAAAAGTTGAGTTATTTGTAGACACATCATCTATCGAAATATTCATCAATGGAGGAGAAATAGTAATAACGGATTTGATTTTCCCAATTTCTCCATATAATGAACTTACTTTATCTGGGGTTAAACCACAGGATACTAAATATTTCAGAATTAAATTGTAGTTTTTTCTTCATAATGCTCGGGGCAATGTCCCGAGTTTTTTACTAATTCTATCATGAAAAAGGTTTTAGCATTTGGTGAAATCCTGTGGGATAAGATCGATGGTAAGTATCATTTGGGTGGGGCTCCGCTCAATTTTGTGGCTCACGCCAAAAAATGCGGAATGCATTCAGGGATTGTTTCATGTGTTGGAAATGACGAACTAGGTGAAAATGCACTTAAGAAAGTCGATGAACTAGGCGTTTCTACGTCTCTAATTTTACGCAGAAATAAAAAAACAGGGGTTGTAAATGTTGAGATCAAAGATGGACAGCCAGAGTACGAGATTTTACGACCAAGAGCTTTTGACTATATAGATTTTGGACGTATTAATAAGTACTTAATTCATGAGTACAGTTACTTTTATTTCGGAAGTTTAATTCAAAGGAGTGATAGTTCAAGGGAAGCTCTATATCATATATTAGAGGAGTTTGAATTTGAAGAAGTGTTTTTTGATGTCAATCTGAGAAGGGATTGCTATTCTGCTGAAACCATTGAAACATCATTAAAATACTGTACAATTCTTAAAATTGGAGATGAAGAAATCACTACAGTTCAAGAGCTAATTCCTGAGCTAAAAGCAGATGATTTTGAAAGATTTTCAATCTTGGTAACTGAAAATTATCCGAATGTAAAGATCATCATCACGACAGCTGGTGCTGAAGGATCTTATATATACGAACATGGAAAGCTTCACCATATACCTACTGAAGTAGTGAAAGTAGTCGATGCTGTTGGAGCAGGCGATTCATTTAGCGCCGCTTTTTTGACTAATTATACTGAAACTAATGATGTCATTAAGGCGGCAACCATTGCCAATAAAGTAGGTGGATATGTGGCATCTCAAAGAGGTGCAATTCCTGTTTATTCTGATGAATTGATTGGTCAGATTAGTTCATTTTGATACATAATTTCTGAAGCTAACAAATATCAAATTTGAAAGATATTCATTAAGGTTCGAATCCCCACATCTTTCAAATAGGACGAATAAGCAAGGTGCGTGATTAGGTGCGTTTATATTTTCTATTGTTATAACTAATTGATATACAATGATATTTCATGGGAGTTCGAATCCCTCCGAGCCGTAAGAAAATTAACTCGGAGAATCTTAAAAAGGTGAAATTAGTATTGATTAGATGCTTTCATGAAGTCAGAGCTCGCCAGAGTTTCCTTCAGTTTCTTCATGTCCTGGCTTACCTTCTCCTGTACCACTTTGGCATAAATCTGTGTGGTCTTTAGATTTTTATGTCCAAGCATTGATCCTACTGTTTCTATGGCAACACCATTGGAAAGAGTCACTGTTGTTGCGAAGGTATGTCTTGCCATGTG
This sequence comes from Bacteroidia bacterium, assembly GCA_030425425.1. Taxonomy (GTDB): domain Bacteria; phylum Bacteroidota; class Bacteroidia; order Cytophagales; family Cyclobacteriaceae; genus Marinoscillum. The sequence goes on from JAUIAO010000005.1 coordinate 38,854, forward strand.
GAAAGTGATTTTCTTGTTTATCTCACAAATTGTTGCCAACTCTTTAAGATACGCATTCATATTTTGATTCGTGTAAACGGGAAGTAAAGACCCATCCTCGCTAAGCTCAGAATAGTGTGAATATTTCTCAATGATTTCTTTGGCAATCGGCAATAGAGGAACGTTGGAGCTAGCTCCGGTCTTTGTTCTATCCACAAAGATCCAATATTCACCATCCAACCCCTTGGAAATATTGTCAATGGTAAGCTTCTTCACATCAACATATGAGAGTCCTGTATAGCAGCAGAACAGAAAGACATCTCTTACATGATCAAGGCGTTCAACTTGAATATCCTTTTTGTAAAGTCTTTGTAGTTCGTCTTTGGTTAGATATCCTTTTTTCACTTCGTTATAATGCATCTCATAACGAGCAAAAGGATCACTGTGAATCCAGTCATTCTTCACAGCAATAAGCACAATTTTCTTAAAGTACCTCAGGTATTTCATAGTGGTATTGTGACTTATTTTCTTTTCTGATTTCAGATAGAATTCAAACTCTGTGATGAACTCATATTTCAATTCATTCAGGTTGATGTCATTTCGTCGGTACTTATGACTAAGGAATTTTTCTGTGTGATTCAGAGTAGTTTCATATCTCTTAAGGGTTCTTTCAGCATAACCATTACCAATCTGACTTTTGATTTGGTTGTTATGATATCGAAATAATTCCAGGAGTGAATGTTGTTTTGTTCCTTCTCCATTGTACAAGCTTTTTAATACCTGGGCTGAAATGAATTGCCTATTTTTCTCCAAATCATCATAGATACGCTCAATTTTCAATTTAATCTCAGCAAGTTTTCTGTTGAACATTCGAGCTTCCTCTGAATTACCCTTCATCTTACCAGAATTGACATTCCATTTTTCTGGCAATAATTTCTTTCCACTGGAAATCTCAGCACGTTTTCCATCTACCGTTATTCTGATCATGATAGGAGCTTCACCTGTTTTTTTACTAATCCGATTATTGAGAAGCCAAAAGAGAATGCTAAAAGAATGATTCATAATGAATAATGATTTGTTATGTGCTATTATGATATAATGTGAAGGGAGTCAGGGATCGATTCCCTTATTAAATATACATAAAAAACACTAAAAAACATCATTTAAAGATAAATAAAGCAATATCGGTTAACACTTTTGTTGTTAACCGATCTGTTCACCAATATTATGAAAAAGTATGCAAGATTTGAAAAGTCGAGGCAATAAAAAACCCCTCATACATACAGTATAAAGGGTTTTGCATTTGTTTGGTACTCTATTAGTACACCCAGAAGCAGGAGATCTTGAGTTCCTTCATTCCCGTGATGGTAGCAATCCGCCGACTTCCGATCAGGTAAAGGCATTTTGGGATCCTTCTTCTAGTAGCTATGTGGGCGATGATACGAGTGTAGATAGGTTAGTAGCCGGACATAGCTATTGGTCTAATAGTAGCATAGCCACGGGGATTGAAAACCGCGTAAAACTGAGATCTCGTCTCGATTCTTATGATGTAGATTTTTGGCAAACAGAATATAGCATATTGGGAGGGGATTATCTGGAAGGTAGATCAGAGGCTCAGCTAAAAGATATCGATTATGCGTTATGGCTTACCAGAATTATGCATTGGGATATTTCCATTGCAAATGCTACTGGATGGTCATTCTGGACTTCACTGAGTTATCCTAAGTGGGCTGATCATAAATTTAGGTTTGGATTGCTCAATTGGTACCCTGATAGTGAAAACCGTGACAATAGTTCGGGGACTATTGAAGAGACTAAAAATTTATGGGCGTTTGGTAATTTCAGTAGGTTTGTACGACCTGGATATCAAAGGATTGAGGTGGAAAACAATCTGTTTAGCACGGTAGAACTGCAAGCTGAAAACTTAATGGTGACGGGCTATATGTCTCCTGATCATCGGGAGGTGGTTCTTGTTTTTGTAAACTACTCATCTAAAGATGTTGATGTGCCAATTACGAATTACGCCGCAGAAGGAGGAGTCCGTTTCACGGATGATATAGTCACGACCTATACCACAGATCAGACGCGTAATCTTCTTCCAAAATCAGTAAGTATTGAGGATCTAAATATAAAAGCCAAATCAATTATTACCGTAGTGGGTACGATCAACCAGCCTTAAATTGAAGACCGTATTATTCATCATATTGAACTACTTATTGTTTTCCTTCGCGAGGAGTCAATCCATTACGATTGATGAAAAAATAAGGTATCAAATTATAGATGGATTTGGAGCATCTGATGCATGGCGTACCCAGTTTGTAGGAAAGTACTGGCCAATAGAAAAACGTGAACAAATAGCTGAACTTCTATTTAGCTCTGAACTGGATAAAAGTGGGAACCCGAAAGGAATCGGGCTTTCTATTTGGAGATACTACATTGGTACAGGAAGTGCTGAGTTGGGCGACAGCTCGGGCATCCAGAATGAGTGGAGACGGTCAGAATGCTTTCTGAATTCAGATGGCACATACGATTGGTCTAAAAATGGAGGACAAGACTGGTTTCTTAGAGCCGCTAAGGAATTCGGAGTTGATAAATTTATTGGTTTTTCTATTGCACCACCTGTTTTTATGTCTATTAATGGCAAGGGATTTTCTATCAAAAATGATCCGCGGATTAATGTACAACCAGGAAAATTGGATGATTATGCAGAATATCTGATAAAAGTATTGGAGTATTATAAGAATGAAGGGATAGCTTTTGATTATCTGAGTCCATTCAATGAACCTCAGTGGGATTGGTCCAAAGCGAGCCAGGAGGGTACGGCTGCAACTAATGAAGATATTTATTTATTTACTAAATACCTGTCAGAAGAACTTAAACACTCTAAGTTGACAACTAATCTGTTGCTTGGTGAGGCGGCTAAATATCAATTCCTTTATGAGAGGCACGGCGCAGCAGCTCAGGGAGACCAAATAGATGTTTTCTTTAATCCAGAATCGGCTCTGTATCTTGGGGACTTGTCAAATGTGCTTACGATCATTACCGGACATAGCTATTTTACTTCCTGGCCTCCTTCTGTTCAGTATCAGGTTCGTCGGGATTTAAACTCAAAACTGAAAGAGTACCCTGGATTAGGGTTTTCACAAACGGAGTATTGCATCCTCGAAGAATCTCCAGAAATTGGTTCTGGACATAAACGCGATTTGGGCATGAATACGGCACTTTTTGTTGCACGGCTCATTCATTCTGATATTACAATAGCCCAGTCGAGAGGTTGGCAATGGTGGACAGCATTGTCCAATTCAGATTTTAAAGACGGTTTAATTTATCTGGATACCGGAAACCCTGATGATCTATTCGACCTGGAGAAAATGAAATATGATGGAAATTTTCATGAAAGTAAACTGCTCTGGGCCTTGGGCAATTATTCACGATTTGTTCGGTCAGGAATGGTCAGAATCCATACAAGCATTGATAAGGTATCTGGTGAGATCACAGCCTCGGCATATGCAGACAGTACGGGTCAAAAAGTCATGATTTTCACTAATCAGACGAAAGAAAAGCAGAAACTAACATTGCCTGAAGGGTTTAAGGTTCATTCAATGTATTTGACGGATAAATGGCACGACCTGGACGAGGTTCGGAATGGTAATAAGAAGGTTATTTTACCCTCAAGATCAATTTTAACAATTCTCGGTAATTAGAAATCTATGTCACAGAAGCATCAGTACAATTTTACTTATTTGCTTGGGCTGGCACTCACTTCAGCACTCGGAGGATTCTTATTTGGATTTGACTGGGTAGTTATAGGTGGAGCTAAGCCGTTTTATGAATTATTTTTTAGTATTAAAGGAGATCCCACTCTCCAGGGCTGGGCGATGAGCAGTGCATTAGTAGGTTGCATAGGAGGTGCTATGATATCAGGAATTCTATCTGATAAATATGGACGTAAGCAACCATTGATTCTGGCGGCAGTATTATTCACCATTTCGGCATATGGGAGTGGTGCCACTGATGATTATTCTTTTTTCATAATATATCGTGTAATTGGCGGTATAGGAATAGGCATGGCCTCTGCATTGTCTCCACTTTACATAGCGGAAATTTCTCCAGCAATATACCGCGGAAGGTTAGTGGCTCTCAATCAACTGACCATCGTAATCGGTATTCTAGCTGCTCAGATTTGTAATTATTTCATCGCAGAGCCTATACCTGAAGGGGCTACAGAAAGTGCCATATTAAACTCATGGAATGGCACATCTGGTTGGCGATGGATGTTTTGGGCTGAGCTGATACCTGCCGGGGCATTTTTCTTCCTTATGTTTTTAGTACCTAAAAGCCCTCGGTTCCTCGCAAAAGCCAATAAAGTGGACAAGGCTCAGGAAATACTCGCACGAATTGGTGGTGAAATTTATGCACAACAGGAGATTACAGGTATAGAGCAAAGTTTGCAGCAGAATGATCAAAAGGTACATTGGGGAGAATTGGTAAAAGGCAAAATGAGGCCTGTCATGTTGATTGGGATTGTTCTGGCGATTTTTCAGCAATGGTGTGGAATTAATATCATTTTCAACTACGCAGAGGAGGTATTTACTTCTGCAGGCTATAGCGTGAGCGACATGCTTTTCAATATTGTCATTACAGGAAGTGTCAATTTGGTGTTTACACTGGTGGCGATGCGAGCTGTGGACAATTTAGGAAGAAGAAAACTCATGCTCCTTGGCTCTGGTGGTTTGGCGATAATCTACATGATACTGGGTACTAGTTACTATGCGGGATGGTCAGGATTGCCAATTCTCATATTGGTGGTAACTGCCATTGCTATTTATGCTATGTCACTGGCTCCCGTTACCTGGGTGGTTATTTCAGAAATATTTCCAAATCGTGTTAGGGGAGTAGCGGTATCAGTAGCTACATTTTCTCTTTGGATTGCATCATTTATACTCACTTTCTCCTTTCCTATATTAAACAATTGGTTGGATTCTTATGGTACATTTTGGGTATATAGCGGGATCAGCGTGCTTGGTTTTCTTTTCGTACGTGCAAAACTTCCGGAAACCAAAGGTAAATCATTGGAGGAGATAGAAATGGAGCTTGGTGTAAGTGCCAATCCAAAACAAAAAACATTGTAAATGAGTGTCTTCAGCTAGTCTGTAGACTTTCAATAAAACTATTAAAACGGTGAAAAATATTGTTAAGTCAAAATATACAAAAAGGATAATTCCTACCTATTTGTTGGGCAAATCCGAAATTAATCCGGTTTTTTTCGAGAAACGAGTGTATCAAGGATCGTCGGGAAAAGTTTATCCAGTTCCGTTCATTGACAAGGTATACGATCATGCGATAGATCAGAAATACGATGAGGTTGTATTGGAAAATGATTACATACGATTATCGATGTTGCCTGAGATAGGAGGGCGGATTTTTGAAGGTCAGGACAAGACAAATAACAATTATGACTTTTTCTACAAGCAGGAAGTGATCAAGCCGGCACTCGTTGGACTTGCCGGCCCATGGATTAGCGGTGGAGTAGAATTCAACTGGCCACAACACCATAGACCTGGCACCTATTTGCCCACCGACTTTTATATCGAGGAGGAAGCTGATGGAGCCAAAACACTTTGGATGTCTGAATATGATCCGATGTATCGCCTTAAAGGAATGCACGGCATTCGAGTTCGGCCAAATAGCTCATTGATCGAACTCAGGGCAAGGTTATTCAACCGAACACCAATTACTCAAACCTTTTTGTGGTGGGCCAATGTAGCCGTGAGGGTTCATGACCAGTATCAAAGTTTCTTCCCGCCGGATGTACACTATGTAGCTGATCACGCCGTGAGGGCCATGAGTAGTTTTCCCAAAGCTGAGAACCATTATTACGGAATTCCATATCATCAGAGGCCGGGGAAAAATGACCTGCGTAAATATGAAAACATCACCGTACCAACCAGCTATATGGTTTGCGATACGCGATATGACTTTTTCGGGGGGTATGATTTCAAGGCAGACGGTGGTTTCATACATGTAGCTAACAGACACATAGCTCCGGGTAAAAAGCAATGGACCTGGGGGAGCGATAGATTTGGTCAAGCTTGGGACAGAGAGCTGACAGATGATGGAGGACCGTATTTCGAATTAATGGCAGGAGTTTATACCGATAATCAACCTGATTTTTCTTATCTGCTACCATTCGAAACTAAGACATTTTCACAGTATTGGTGGAGTTTTAAAAAACTGGGACCAGTACAAAATGCCAATAAAGAACTGGCCATAAGACTAGTCTTGCAGAAGGGAAATCGGCTTGACATAGGAGTAGCGGCAAGTCAGGCTTTCGAGAGGCTCACTATTATCATTCAAATAGGTGATAGTAGGGAAGTGCTGGAAAATATCTCCGTGACTCCAGACACTCCATGGATAGACAAAGATCATACTTTCCAGACAGGTGAAGAAAATGAAATCTCAATATCTGTAACGAATCAGCGGGGTTTGACTTTGATTAGCTATCAGCATGTGGAGATGGACGAGACCCGAAATAGGAAAGTGGCCTTTGAGCCGAAGCAGCCACATGATGTAGACAGTTCTATACAGTTAGAAATGATCGGGGAGCATTTGGAATTGTATCGTCACCCTACCAGATATCCTGAACCTTATTGGCAGGAAGCAATTGCCAAAGATCCTAAAAATTATAAAGCAAATATTTCGCTTGGAAAAGCTCGTTTCAAATCGGGGAAATTGGAGGAAGCGAAAGCATATCTTAGAAAAGGGATAGATGTTCTAACAACTTACCACCCTAATCCTTCATCGGGTGAAGCTCATTATTACTTAGGGCTTTCATGTTTCTTTACGAGCTCCCTTTCTGAAGCCTATCAAGCCTTTTATAAATCCACCTGGAACTATGAGTGGCGAGCCTCTGCCTATTTTATGTTGGCCAAATTGGATTGTAAAAAGGGCGACTATTATACGGCCCTCGAGCATTTGGAAGCATCACTGGATACCAATCGTCAAAACAATAGTGCGATCATTCTGAAAGCAGTGATCAACAATCATCTTGGAAATAATGAAAATGCTCTTGTTTTATTAAATGAACTATCAGAGTCCGATGCTCTTGACCAATGGGCTAACTATGAGAAAGCTGCCATTACTGGAGATTACGAAGAGTTTTTAGCTTCTAGTAGAAATGATGCTCAGACTGTTATAGACATAGCCTTTGAATATGAGGAAGCCGGTTTTTATCAAGCAGCCATTAACCTAATTCATCTACATCTGAGTCATGATATTCCAGATTGTGCAGTCCCTAATCCGATGAGTAAATCTGCAATGCCGAAGTTTATATTGGCAAGTTTATATGCTCAAATTCACAATTTGGATGAATCAAGTAAATGGTTGGAGATTGCAGGCCAAGAAGATTTTGATTACTTCTTTCCGTCGAGGTTAAATGAACAATTGGTGCTGGAGTGGGCAAATAACAAAACGTCCGGTGGTTTGGCTGCATATGGTCTTGGTAATTACTATTTCAACCTGAAACGACATGAGGATGCCATCACTGCCTGGGCTCAAGCTGCTTTTGATGGATGCCAATATGCCACGCTTTACAGGAATCTGGGAATCGCCTATTGGAATGCCAGTGGAGATGGGGAAAAGGCCAGGGAGTCATTCCAAAAGGCTGTGACATTGTCTCGTGAAGACATGCGAATCCAGTTTGAGTACGATCAATTGCGAAAAAAGCTGAATGACGATCCTCTGGAAAGGCTCAGAGACATAAATAATCTAGGCGATAAAGTGTTTATCAGAGATGATTTTAGTGTGGAAAAAGCGGCTCTATACAATTTTATAGGCGAATATGAAAAAGTAATTGAGCTACTTACACATCGAAATTTTCATCCCTGGGAGGGAGGAGAAGGTCAGGTTTTGAAGCAATATTCTTTCGCGTGGCTGAAGCTGGGTCAGCGTGCATTGGCTGATGGCAATGGTGATTTGGCTCTTGAGTGTTTTGAGAAATCAATTGATACACCGGATAACCTTGGAGAAAAATATCATCCACTTCAGGCCAAAGCTCATATTAATTATTGGAAAGGAATGTCCTGCAAACAGAAAGGACTGAAGAAGGAGGCGAAAAACTACTTCAATCAAAGTGCCAGTGAAGAAGGTGATTTTATAGATATGGCCGTGAGTTCATATTCAGAGTTGTCTTATTACAAAGCGCTTTCATTGGTAGAACTTGGAAAACAAGATGATGCTAACGCTCTGCTGCACGGTATAGCCAAGTATGCGAAAAACAAATTAGCCGAAAAAGCAAGTATTGATTATTTCGCTACATCTCTTCCTTTAATGCTTGTATTTGAAGATGATATTCAGAAACGCAGCGATATAGAAGCAAAATATTTGTTGGCATTGGCCAACAAGGGACTAGGTCAATATCAGCAAGCCATTGATCTCTCCGAAGAAATCCTTGAGATGAATGCCATGCATGTCGGGGCAAAGGAATTAATGAATTCAATTGAAACCAATAAAGTTTAAGGCAATCTATAAGTCGATATTTATGAAGCGCAACCTTCTTGCAATCCTAGTCATATCTGCAGTCATACTTGGTATGCAGTCTTGTCATCAAACCACCAATGATATCATTTCTCTGGCCGGAGATTGGAAAGTAGTTCTTGATTCGCTGGATGAGGGAGTTGCTGAAAAGTGGTATGAAAGGGCAATTGATGGTTCTCCAATGACGTTACCGGGAACACTCGACGAGGCTGGACTGGGAAGGCCCAACAATCTTGAACCAGCTCTGAACAATTTCGTGCTTTCTCATCTTGCCAGAAAGCAACAGTATATCGGCAAAGCGTGGTATCAGAAGGAAATATCTGTGCCACAAGAATGGGCTGAAAATGGAGTAGAGATGGTTTTAGAGCGTGTGATTTGGGAGTCTTCTGTTTGGGTCAATGGAATGGCCGTAGGAAAAGATAATAGCCTCACAGCTCCACATCGATACCAAATAGGAACATTTCTTAAACCAGGTAAGAATATTCTGACCATTTGCATTGATAACTCAAATAAATATCCGCTAATCAATGTCGCAGGAGGTCGTTACCCTGAGCGTACATCCAAGGATATGGCACATGCCTATACCAATCACACTCAGATCAAATGGAATGGAATACTAGGTGATTTTTTCATTCGAAAACAAGAAAAACTCGAGTTGAGTAATCTGCAGCTCTATCCTCACTTTGAAAATCGGACTCTACGTTTTGAGGTGTCAATAAACGCACCAGAGGGAGGTATTGAGCTCTCCTATAAAATAAGACAGGGTACTAACCTCGTTTCTAATGGACTTTTGAGCACAGATGTGACCGGAGGGAAGTTGCAGGGAGTGATCGATCTGCCAGAAACAGTGCGAGCGTGGGATGAATTTGACCCTAATTTATATACTGTCCAAATTTCAGGTCAGGAAACGAATACGCTTTCGGAAGTTTTTGGACTGAGGGAAATAAAGTCAGAGAAAGATGTGCTCAAACTCAATGGCAACAGAATATATCTTCGTGGTACCTTAGAGTGTGCGGTGTTTCCACTAACTGGCCATCCGTATACAGACAAAGCTTCATGGATGAAGATCATCAAAGCAGCTAAATCTTACGGACTCAACCATATCCGTTTTCATTCATGGTGTCCACCGGAAGCCGCTTTTGAGGCTGCCGATGAGATTGGTTTTTATTTACAAGCCGAATTGCCTCACTGGAGTTTGAAAGTTGGTCAAGATACCACAACCAACGATTTTCTGATCAGTGAAGCTCATCGTATTCTTCAGGAATATGGTAATCACCCGTCCTTCGTCTTAATGTCTCTGGGAAATGAGTTGGAAGGTGACTTTGATTTTCTCAACATGCTTGTGGCTGATCTCAAATCATCTGATCAACGTAGATTGTACATGACTACCACATTTTCTTTTCAGGAAGGAGCAGGATCTGTACCACAGAAAGAAGATGATTTCTTCGTAACCCAATGGACTGAAAATGGCTGGATACGTGGGCAGGGATTCTTTAATTCAGAATCGCCACATTTTGATAAAAACTATCAAAATGAAATGGAACATATCGATATGCCTGTTATTTCGCATGAAATAGGGCAATATTCGGTCTATCCAGACCTTTCAGAAATCCCTAAATATAAGGGTGTATTAGAGCCTCTCAATTTCATCGCGATTCGTAATGACCTGAAAGAGAAAGGCCTGCTCCAATACGCACCAGATTTTACTCAAGCATCTGGCAAACTGGCAGCACTTTTATATAAAGAAGAAATTGAAAGAGCACTTAAAACTCCAGGATTTGATGGTTTTCAATTGCTTCAATTGCAAGATTTTCCGGGGCAGGGGACAGCCCTGGTAGGCTTGTTGAATGTGTTCTGGGAATCTAAAGGAGCCATTGATAGTACGGAGTTTACCATGTTCAATGCTCCGGTTGTTCCATTGCTAGATTTTGAGAAAGCGGTTTATCAATCTGGAGAAAATTTCGAGGCTGACATTCGGATTGCAAATTTCAATGAGCCTATTCAGGGTTATTCACTTCGCTGGTCGATCAGCGATGAAGAAAAATCACTGGCTGTGGGTTCAATCAATGGAGACTTGATCGAGATTGGTAATGAAAACATTGTAGGTAAAATCAGCAAAGTACTAGTGGTGGATGCAGCCAAAAAGCTCAAAGTGAAAGTAGAGATAGAAGGGAGCTGTTATCAAAACGAATGGCCAATTTGGGTTTATCCTAAAATAGATATAAATGATCACGGGGTTAAATATACCAGGTCTTTCGAGGAAGCTGAAAAATTACTGGCACAGGGTGAGAAGGTGCTTCTGAATCCTCAAGTTGATCAAATCATTGGGGTAGAAGGTCGGTTTGTCCCTGTATTTTGGAGCCCGGTACATTTTCCTGATCAACCGTCTACTATGGGGATTTTATGCGATCCAAATCACGCCGCACTTGGTGGGTTTCCCACAGATGCTCATTCAAACTGGCAATGGTGGGATCTTTGTATTCGTTCGACCTCTGTGGTGTTGGATTCTATGGATGTTACGCCAATTGTAAGGGTGATTGATAACTTTGTGACTAACAGGAACCTGGGAAATGTCTTTGAGGCCAAAGTTGGTGAAGGAACTCTTTTGTTTAGTTCGATCGATCTTAGCGATGATTTAGAGAATAGACCAGTGGCAAGGCAATTGAGAAAAGGCCTGACGGATTATATGAACACAGAAGATTTTGCACCTTTTCAGGAAATTTCTGTCGCTGAATTAAAGGGTATATTGATGGAGTGATTATGGAAATTGTTTGACAAATCCCCCGGACTTATATGTATTCCTAATAAAGAGTCGTTATTATTAATTTTTAATATCGTGTGAGATAACGATAGTTACTTCTTAAGTACCACTAGCGGGTCTAATTTCTCCGACACATTGGGTCGAGAGACATTGGGTTTGCAAAGCAAACTCTATCAATTTCCTGGCAATCTCATTGACTTATTCATTTAGTTTATTAGTTGATTTTTTTAGGCCTAGTGTTACAAGTATGAGGTGAATCATGAGATTAATGATTGACTGTGTATTTGAAAGGATTCAGAGAGGAAATGATGATGAATGTACAACTCGGAGAATATAACGGATTAGAATATTGATATTCAGTCTGTGAATCATACCAAACCTTCTGATTTTCTACCCTAAAACAGGTAGATAAAATACCTAAAAGTGGGTATTGACGGAATGGGTTATCTGTGCTTAATTGAACGAGCTTTTTGTCTAATTCAATGAACCGACTGATTTCCGAATTTCTTGATCGAATAAAAATCCTGAAAAACCACTTTACTCTGGGCAGAGAGGTTTCTGGTTTATTCTTTCCAATGAATATATCCGGTATAGGAAAATGTGTTCCTTTATTGCGAAATCTACTTCGATGGAGCAGGGAGGATTTCAGTACGAGTTTTAAGCATTTCACCTTTATAATATGTAGTGCTGTTTTGCATTACAAGGGGCAGGACTGCAAAATCAGACTTCACCACTGCGAAAGTGTCTTCGACCATGCAGAGCCCATTTGTAGATCTGCAATAGGCTTTGCATTTGTGCAAAGTGTACCTACAGCACTACAGAATACTCTGCAAACTCGCAAAGCTGGTTTCATCTCTGCGAAGCTCACTGCAACTGTGCAGAGCCTGCTGCAATGCTGCAGAGCATACTGCGGCAGTACATTATTCATTCACGATCAAATTACTTTATACTCATAAATCTATAAACTGTTAAATCATGACATCAAGAGAAGAAACACAGATCAACACGATGAAAGTCACCAAGAAATTTCTGGACGATCATAGTGAAAAATGGAGCTCCATTAAAGCAATAGTTCGCTACAAAAATGAGCTGGATGAGAACCTGCAGGCCATTGCCGAAAAGCAGAAAGAGACAGTACCAAGCAGCAAACCAATCACAGCGTTGAAAAATGAAACGAAGGAGGTAGCAGCCCTCAAAGCAGCCATCCTTGCCGGTGCTATGGCGGCCTACGCAGCAGAAATGGAGGATAAAGTATTAGAGGAAGTTGCTGGATTTACCAGAGCCAGTGTGTTTAGGCTGCCAGATGCGGAGTTTCGTCAACCTGTAGATCAACTGATCAATACTGCGCGTGAAGAATTGCGAAAAGAGAAAGTGGAGGGTTTTGATCAGGAATTCAGATTATCAGACCAGGGAGTAACTGATGAGCAAATCACTGAGCTGGAAACTACTCTGGATGACTACAGCGAGCTGCTGGGTGATCCTCGCCGGTTGCAGATCAATATTGCCTTAAGAAACAAATCCATTAGCGAACTGGTGAGTGGCACATATGAAATGATCCAGACCAAACTGGACAAAAGCATGCTCCGCTTCAAGCTGACCGATCCTACTTTCTATGAAGGATACGAGAGGGCAAGGGTGATAGTGGGGTGAGCCTCGACAGGCTCGGCTTGACACCCCACTAGGCATTGGTATCTGTCACACTGAGCCTGTCGAAGTGTGACAGAAAGCTCAGACTGTGCATGAAGCAATAAGCAAAGCAAAAACAAACCAATTGTCACACTGAGGTTGAAGCGAAGATTAACCACATAAATTAAATTGTCAGACTGAGCGTGAAGCGAAGCGTAACAGTCGAAGGCTGACTATGAAATACACCGTTTACATACTTGAGTGTTCTGATGGTTCCTATTATGTAGGAGTGACCAATAACATTGATCGGCGATTTGCAGAGCATCAGAATGGCTACAGTGAAAAATCCTATACCCATACCCGCAGGCCGGTGAAGTTGGTTTATCAGGAGCATTATCAATATGTATTGGATGCCATTGCGCGGGAGAAGCAACTGAAGGGCTGGCGTAGGGCTAAGAAGGAAGCACTGATCAATGGGAGGGAGGAGGACTTGCCGGGGTTGTCTTCTTCGACTAATTCCTCGCAATCGAGGAATTGCTCAGAGTAACATTCATGAGTATGTCACGGTGAGTATGTCACGGTGAGCTTGTCATGGTGAGCTTGTCATGGTGAGCTTGTCGAACCGTGACACTAACAAAAAAAATGACAAATTCGATGCAACTATATTTTGAACAGCTGAAGGACGATATCAGGGAGTCTTATAACAACCGCTTTCAAAATACTTATCAGATTGATTACAATGCCGGATCGGTGTTAGATAACATACCGGAAAACCTAAGGCCTATTCCATTCTTCGAAATGCGTCCGATATATCAGTGGATGCAGCTTGATCCTGATGCTTTTCCTCCAGCAGAAAAATGGAACGGTGAGCAGCTAAAAGAAATTTGCGCTATGCTCAGGCAGCTTTTTGAAGAGTATGACTATGATTTGATGATTCCTTTTGAGCTGCCTTTTGAATATGAATACAAATGGTTGATCAAGGCACTCAGAGTAGAAGAATCGAATTTTCTGAATTCGGAACATGGCCCAGCGGAAATTGCATTCTGTAATCATGATACCACAACCTGCCCATTTGGTGACTTCTGCGCCGGGGAAGATTGCTGGGGAAGCATTCACGATGGTAAGAACTGGCGAAAATATGAATGAGAGTCGGGGATAACTATTTGGTTTTTAAAATGAAATAAACCGTTTTGGATGGTAACTTTAAACATATGATTATTTAAACTTAATAACATGCCTAATATAACCTACTTACTTGGAGCAGGAGCTAGTTATCATGCGATTCCAATAGTTACAGAATTGGAAGAGAGAATGGAATTTCATTTGCAATTTCTACAGGAGTTTTTTTAAAATGATATTGATTTAATGCAAGGGTATATTGCTGGATTGAATTCAGTAAAACCTCATTTACGCTATTATACTAGTATTGATACTTATGCCAAATATCTCAAGCTTACTGGAAATGAAAGGGATTATCATAAATTAAAAAACGTGCTCACAATGTTTTTTATGTTAGAGCAATTTGTCAATCTATATCTTAATCCAGATAACGAACAAGATTTAGGAATAATTGTGAATTATCCAGGTTTTGGAGGGATAGATTTTAGGTCTCCCATCAACAAAAAGTTTAATCTAGACCCCCGTTATAACAATTTTGTTGTCAGTCTAATGAATGAAGCAAAGTGGCCCTCGAATGTAAAGGTTCTCAGTTGGAATTATGACTTTCAGCTCGAAATGACGTGCAATAGCATATTTCCAGGTTTATTGAATTACTATCCATCTGGAAAAAAGCATCCAAATACACATTTATTTCATTTAAACGGAATAGCAGGAGTATCTAAAGATCGAGAATTGGTCCTAGGTTCAGATAAAGCTAAATTAAGTTCATTTAGTGATGTGATTTCACGATGGTCGGATCTAGTCAGTGGTAGGGGTTATAATCCTTTTTTAAAATTTGCCTGGGAATCAGATCTGAATTGGGAGTTGGTAGAAGACCATTTGAGACAAACAGAAATATTGGTGGTCATCGGATATTCTTTTCCATTTTTTAACCGGGAGGTAGATTCAAAAATCTTTAATTATTTATTTAAACGAGGAAAGCTTAGTAAAATTTACTTTCAAAATAAGGAACTTGATGGCCAGTTTTTGTTTGAACAATTCAATTTGAGAAAAAAATCAGATGTTAAGTATCAGCTATTTGCTGATGATAATAATCCTGATTCGGATAAATTCGTGGAAATTGAGCAATACCCTCATTTAGATAGGTTTTTTATACCAAATGAGTATTACCCAGAATACCATTAATAGACTATGACCTTCCCACCCATCCTTCCAATCGGTTTTGCTACGATGCAGTATGTTATTTTAGGCTATACTGTATTCGTCGGTGTATTACAGGTTTATCAGGCCAGGTATAAAGGACTAGAGGTCAAAAAATCAAAAACCATTTGGCTTGGTGCGCTTAATGTGGTTGTTGGTGCTATCGCATACTTTCAGTCTTATCGCGAAGCAATGGAGGCTATAGCTGCAGCAGGAGATATCAGTCCGTCTCTAATTGCCGATGGTATGTCTCAGGCTTTTTCTTTTCCCATTCTGGGATTAACCAATCTCGGTTTTGCCTTTCTGATTAGATATCTGGTGGATTAATGCCGCTTTTCCCAACAAACCACAAAAAGTTCTGAACATATAGAGAAACTTCACAATCCCATATAGATCAAATTAAGAGCAGAAATCATAAACCGAAAGTCATAACACATCCCATGGGGTTCGGAAACTTAATATCTATTAAAGATCAGGGAGCAATTCCTCAAGTTCATCATCTAACTCATCTTTCTGATAGGATATATTTCTTGAGGACAGTTCTGTTTCCAGCAGTTCTTTAGCTTCTATGGTTTTCTTCAAAGTTCCCTGCAAAAACAAAAAGTACGTAACTGAGTGCTTGGAATAGATTGTAACCAGATTCTTGAATTTGATATTTAGTGATGGATCTGACGAAATTTTATCAAACGTTTCAAGGTCTATATATTCTATAAATAAGTTGTTCCATATGGCCCCTTCTCGAAAATCTTCAAGAATTTGTCCGGCATTAATTACTGATTTATACGACTTATCCAGTTCTGAAAGTAAGACTTTAAATTTCTCATTTTCTATCAGCTTGAGGTCTCCTCCAGTTTTTAAATATTCGAAGGTGTTGTTGACCGGATTGTACAAAAAGGTATAATCTAAATACTGGTTGTATAATATTTTAATACTGTCCTGATTTGCCTCATAATTGTTCAATAGCGACTTCAGCTTATCGATATTTTTAATTTTTTCATCATAAATCTTTATTCTGCGTTGAAGTTGCTCGATATCTTTATTGAAGTCTTCATAAAGTCTTGCAAGGTATACTTCCTCTTTCTTACGGTTATTTAGATATTCATTGTAGTCCTTCAACTGGAATGTGAGGTATAGACTTGCGAAAATTACAATGAATACAAAAATGTAGTCAAACCATCTTATAGAGGCTTTGGTTGATGTTTTTGCTTGGTTTGGTTTCATTTCAATAATTTATATAGGAGTTAATTCGGCACGCATTTCTACTTTAATAACTTCAGCGATTTTTTGATAGACTATCGTGGGTATTTTAATGTTGTGGTCTTCCAGAGGAATTAAGAAACTAGAGCTAATGTTGATTCCTTTGCTAGTCACAGAAATGATTGATTTGATTTCTCTGTTTTGAATTACACCGTGAATGTCAAAAGTACCGATGGCTTTTACTTCATAATCGCCGTTAGAATTAGCATCAAACTCCCCAACTATATTTCCATAAAACTTAGCATTCGGATACTTTCCAGTTTCTAAATAATTTTCATTGAAATGCTCTCTTTGCAGCGGGCTATTGAATCCGTCAAAGGAAGAAACAGGTATGATAAAGGCAAATTGTCTTTTATCAAAGTCCAGGACTCCTTTTACGTTTTGGGTGGAGGCAATGATTAGCTCCAGAGGAGCCTCTGATCGAAATTCGACCTCCGCCGAACTAACCTTCCACTTTTGAGAGTAAGTTGATGTAATTCCCCCAACTAAAAAGACCAAAGCAAGCAAATTCTTTCTCACGATAATTATTCTTTTGCTAGTTGAAAAGTTCTTGAAATATTAAACCCAAAATGAATGTCACCTTTGAAAAAATCGTTGTAAGTCTCCGTAATGAAGCCTTTTTCTATCATCGACTGACTATTCGTAAACTGTAGCTGAAATACATGGCCTCCGGTTTCTATGTCAAAACCAATAGCTAGAGAATTGAATGTATTGTCTGACAAAGGGGCTTTTTGGTAATAGTATTCAGCATTGAGAGAGATTCGTTGTGTAAGTTTCAGTCGTCCTCCTGCTCCCAATGACCAAATATCATTTCTCAATTGGGTTGCTTCAATTTTGTTAAAATGAACATATGTTGGCATGATTTGTAATGAAAGGGCCGGGGTGAACTTTCGAGCTATTAAAATTTGATTGGCATAGCTCATATCTGCGATGACAGATTTGTTATTGTTTTTTAATGTTTCTACCGCTGTGGAAAGAAAGATCGTAACAGAAACGGGCATCGATTTTTTTCCAGATGTTTGTCTCAGTATTCGGTACTTCAAGTAGCTATCATAGGTTTTTTCAAAGGAATTTCTGCCGATTCCGATATTGAAATAATCAGTTAATCCATAGTCGAATCCTATCCTGACATTGGATTGATCTAAGCCAAACAGCTCATAAGCACCTCCACTGATCAGTCCGAATCTATGTGAGATTAAGAAATCAAAGTTATTTTTCTTTCTCGTCTCTATCGAATGTCCATTGATCAGGCGAGTGCCCTTGAAGGTGGCCTCTACGGGGAAAGTTTCATCTGCGATTTCCTCTTCCAGCATTGAGAGCAGATCATCTTGCCCATTTGCGATAAATACGCTGGTGAGCAAAAGACTGATAAGTATAATTCTAGCCATTTATAATTCTAGTAATAATTTCCTAAAATGATCTAATAAATAAGTGATTTAATGAATACTATCCACATCATCTTCTAATTGATACGTCTTGATGTTATCGCATTGCTGGTTGGAAATCTTACCTTTTAAATTTCTAATCTAAGCATAAAAATCTTAGATATTCTGATTTCACATCGTTTATATGGTAAAGGATGTGAATTAAGAGCAATTCAAATACTTAGTATATCGGTGTATGAATTTTTGCGATATGATTTTGAAATAGGAAGATCTGCTTATTCATTTTTTATCAATTGAATCTCCAAATTAGATCAGTATGATTCAGGTATGAACTTAGTTTAAAAGTCAGAATGATCTTAAAATGGAATAAAAGGCTATCTATCTAATCCCCACTTTGTGCCACGGTTAGCAAAATCTTCCGATCATGACTTTAGCGAAGGCCAGACAGTGAGATATTCGGATTGATTGATAGTGTTTCGCTAATTGCCCCACATTCCCCCATATTTTTCATAAAATCCAATATTCTCCCACATCGTCCCACTATCTTCGCATTGAGAGAGTAAAACCACTAAATTCTTAAAATCTTTTATTCAAACATCTGAATTTTAGCTCCTTATCCTCAGTGAGTTATGCTCTTTTTGGTTCAATTAGGCTAAAAAATCGCCTTTTACAGTCCAGGAAATAATTTTTTCACTTTTGTGTGGCAAAGTGGGTGAAAGTGGTTGATTTTGTTTCCTTTTTCTCTACATTTGTTACGGTGGTTTATATTTTTCTATGCTTCGTAAAGTCGGAGCGAACTCAAACATGGCTTTTTTTACAAGCGAGTATGAGTGCAAATTGGACGCTAAGGGTAGGTTAGTTCTACCTGCAAAGGTTAAGAATAGCCTACCCGAAGCTTCAAAGCACGAGCTCTACATCCAAAAGGGTTTTGAGCAGAATTTGTTACTGTATCCGGTATTAGAATACAAAAAGATACAGGCTAGGTTCAGTGCGCTTAGTGATTTCGACCCAGAGCAGAGAAAATTGAAACGCCAATTCTTTATGAGCATCACGCAGGTGGAGTTGGATAGTGCAGGAAGGATACTGCTGCCAAAAGCGGTGCTCGCTCATGCTCACCTGGAAAAGGAAGTGAAAATGATAGGCATGGGCAGTCATCTTGAAATGTGGAATCCTCAATTAATAGAGGAGAATCAGATAACCGACCCGGAAGAATACTCAGCATTGGCACAGAAATATCTGGCAAACTAAATGAGTGGGTATCATACACCGGTAATGTTGGAGCAGTGCATAGATGCACTTGAGATCCAGCCAGCAGGGGTTTATGTGGACGTCACGTTTGGAGGTGGCGGACACTCCCAGAAAATATTGAGCAGACTCGACGAGGGAATGCTCTATGCTTTTGATCAGGATGCTGATGCAAAGGCCAATGCTGAAAAATATCAGCAGGAAAGTTCTTTCACATTTATTGAATCCAATTTCAGACACCTGAAACGCCAATTGCGGTTTTATGGTGTTCGTCAGGTAGACGGTATTCTGGCTGATCTGGGAGTTTCTTCTCATCAGTTAGATGAAGGAGCTCGGGGATTCTCCACCAGATTCGATGGAGAGCTGGATATGCGAATGGATCAGAATGCTGGATTTACGGCAAAAGAGGTCGTCAATGAATATGAGCAAGATCAACTGATCCATGTGCTGAGTGCATACGGCGAGATCAAAAATGCCAGAACACTGGCAGCAGCCATCATTCGCGAACGAGGAATTAAAGCAATCACCAGAAATGAACAGCTGAAAGAGATTGCATGGAAAGTAGCACCACGAGGAAGAGAAATGAAATACCTCGCGCAGCTGTTTCAGGCAATCAGAATAGAGGTAAACGATGAGATGGGGGCTTTGTACGAGTTTTTGGAGCAAACAGCAGAGGTAATTAAACCAGGAGGAAAGTTGGTGGTGATGAGCTACCATTCATTAGAGGACAGACCAGTGAAGAACTACATCAACACAGGTAATCTGAAAGGAAAGCAGGAGAAGGACTTTTATGGAAATGTGATCAGACCATTTGATCCACAGACCAGAAAGCCAATTATACCTGATGAGGAGGAAATAAAAGTGAATAACAGAGCGCGTAGCGCCAAATTGAGAATAGGAATAAGAGTTTAGTTATTAGTTACTGGTTATTGGTTTTGTGAATTGAATAAATCACCCCAATAACTCATTAACAAATAACCCAATAACTAAAAATAAATGGCATCAAATACCTACAAACTACCCGGAAAGAAGTCAGCAAGTGGAAGTTTTTTCAGCTTGCTGGATAAGGTATTTCCTATGGACGAGTCGCTGGCCCAAGCGATCCACGTTCGGTTTCTGCCTCAGATCATATTCGTTTGCCTGCTGTCAGTGATCTACATAGGAAGCAGACATCACGCAGAAAAAAGAATTAGAACCATCAGCCGTTTGGAAACTCAGGTAGAAGATATGAGAGCTGATTTTACCACATTAAAAGCAGAGTATAAATATGCCAGCAAGCAATCAGAAGTAGCTAAAAAAGCTGCAAAGCTTGGTCTGGTAGAAAGTAAGGAATCACCCTATAAAATCATTGTGAATCAGGAATGAGCATCAAAAGATCCATATTGCTCAGAGTAAGGATTGCCTTCATGATCGTATTCTTGTTTTCTGCAGGGATACTTTTTCGCATTATCACCATTCAGTATGCTGAGGGTGAGGAGTGGAGAAGTTATGCTGAGACCATGGGATTACAGGTGCAAAAGGTAAAGGCTACTCGTGGTAACATTTATGCTGATGACGGAAGCTTACTAGCTACTTCATTGCCTGTATACCGGGTAGCATTTGATCCATTTCTACCGCATGATGCTTTATACAATTCTCATATTGATTCATTGAGTTATTTGCTCTCAAGGTTTTATGGTGATATGAGTCAGAAGCAGTATCGGACTAAGCTAGACAGGGCACGAAAAAACGAAAGGAGATACATTATCCTCAACCGAAAGGAGATTGGATATCAGGATAAGAAGGTAATGGAGCGCTGGCCACTTTTCAGAGAAGGACGACTTAGAGGGGGGATAATCTTTGAAAAGGTAGAAAAACGCATTCTGCCTTTTTCGCATTTGGGTTATCGAACAATAGGAACCGTGAGTGCGGATGATAAAGGAGTGGTAGGATTAGAGTACAGCTTCAATCGTCAGTTGGCAGGAATAGATGGAGAAGCGCTGTTCCAGAAAATGACTGGAGGCGACTGGAGGCCAGTTTACGATGGCTCGGAGGTGAGACCAAAGGACGGTTATGACATACAGACTACCATCAATGTGGATCTTCAGGATGTGACTGAATCTGCACTGCTGAAGCATTTGGAAAGCCACCAGGCAGACTATGGTGTAGCGGTATTGATGGAAGTGAAAACAGGTGAAATCAAAGCTATATCTAACCTCAGTAGAAATAGTAATGGGGAATATTATGAACGATACAATTATGCAGTAGGGAGTCAGGGAGCCAGGGAGCCTGGTTCTACCTTCAAGCTGGCTAGTATGATTGCTCTGTTGGAAGACTCTAACATCAATCTTACTGATTCTGTGGATACCGGAAATGGTGAGATGAAGTTTTTCGATGAAACGATGCGCGATCATAAGCCGGGAGGCTATGGCAAGCTTACCGTCAAAGAAGTATTTGAAAAGAGTTCCAATATTGGCGTGGCGAAGTTGATCACCGAGCATTTTGGTAGCAATCCTTCGAAATACACAGATTATCTAAAGAGTATTGGTTTGGATCAACCACTTGGTTTTCAGATGGTTGGAGAGGGTGTGCCATATATCAAAGATCCAACGGATAGCACCTGGAGTGGATTATCATTGCCATGGATTTCTCATGGATATGAATTACGAATGACACCATTGCAGACGCTAGCTCTATACAATGCTGTGGCCAATAATGGTAAAATGATTCAGCCTTTGATCGTGAAGTCTGTAAAGAAAGCTAATAAGACTATCGAGAAGTTTGAGTCCAAAGTATTGAATCCGAAGATATGCTCCAAAGAGACATTGAGAGATGTGAAACTCATGCTGGAAGGCGTGGTGGAACGCGGTACAGCTAGAAACATCAGGAATGACAAGTACAAAATCGCTGGTAAAACAGGCACTGCCAAGAAGGTGGAAAATGGGAGATATACCAACGCATATTACACCTCATTTGCCGGTTACTTCCCAGCTGAAGATCCACAGTATAGTTGTATTGTAGTAATAGACGAACCTAAAGGCTATCGTATTTATGGTAGTGACGTAGCTGCCCCGGTGTTCAAAGAAATTGCAGATAAAATCTACGCGCTAAATACGGAGTTGCATCAGGAGTTGCCAGATCAGCGAGCATTATATGCTGGTGTTTTTCCTGTGATCAGAAATGGAAATCAATATGATTTGTCCATGATATCGAATGAACTGGGAATTTCGAATCACTCAGAAACATCCTCAGATTGGGTGAAAACTGATGTGGTGAATAATTCCATTTTCTGGAAAGACAATGGCATAAAGGCAGAACGCATCCCTGATGTACGAGGAATGACTCTGAGAGATGCCATTTATGTATTGGAGAATGTGGGATTGGAAGTGACCGTGAGCGGAAGAGGAAGAGTAGAAACTCAGTCATTACTTCCGGGGAGCAAATTCCCGAAAGGAACTACCATAAAAATAGAACTAAGCTGATGAAGTTGCTGAAAGACATATTGTTTGGCGTTTCACTGGTTGAGATCCACGGAGATCGTGACCGGAAGGTGACTTCTATGGCATTTGATTCCAGAAAAGTAGACGATGGCTGTTTGTTCATTGCAATGGGTGGGTTGAATGTGGATGGACATGACTATATCGATGCAGCTATTGAAAAAGGTGCGGTAGCAATCATTTGCGAAACAGTGCCGACCAATATGGCTGCTGAAACGACTTATATACAGGTGAATAATAGTGCTGCCGCCATGGGAATAGTGGCGGCAAACTTCTATGATCACCCATCGAAAAAACTGAAGTTGGTTGGGATTACTGGTACCAATGGAAAAACTACTACAGCTACGTTGTTATTCCAGTTGTTTAGACAACTCGGCTACAAAGTAGGCTTACTATCTACTGTGGAGAATAAAATCCAGGATAAAGTCCTACCAACCAAATTCACAACTCCAGATGCCTTGCAGCTGAATGAGCTGATGTCGCAAATGGTGGCTGAAGGTTGTACTCATTGTTTCATGGAGGTGAGCTCACATGCTCTGGTTCAAAACCGAACTTCAGGGATTCAATTTGCTGGTGGAGTATTTACCAATATTTCTCATGACCACCTGGATTATCACAAAACCTTCGATGAGTATATCAGAGCTAAAAAACTATTGTTTGATGGCTTACCAAAAGAAGCATTTGCCTTGGTAAATGTAGATGATCGTCGTGGAATGATCATGTTGCAGAATACCAAAGGAGATAAGAATACTTATGGTCTAAAGTCTATGGCAGATTTCAAAGCTAAGGTGCTGCACAATACACTTCAGGGCTTGGAATTGGACATTGATGGAATCAATGCATGGTTTCGTTTGATTGGAGATTTTAATGCTTACAACTTGCTGGCGGTTTATGCAACAGCTGTTTTGCTAGAGGAGGAAAAGGAAGATGTCTTGACTACACTTTCTCAAATGGATGGGGCGCGTGGACGGTTCGAGCAGGTAATGAATACTCAGGACGTGCTAGCCATTGTGGATTACGCACATACACCTGATGCATTGGAAAATGTATTGAAGACGATTGACAGTCTCAGAACGCGACAGGAGAAAGTAATTACCGTAGTGGGTGCAGGTGGTAACAGGGATAAAACCAAGCGACCTGAGATGGCGCGAATCGCTGCAGATTATAGTGATAAGGTGATTTTGACATCTGATAATCCAAGAAATGAAGAACCTCAGGATATTCTCAATGATATGATGGTGGGAATTCCGAAGGTGGCGCAGAGACATACTATGATGATATCAGACAGGAGAGAGGCAATCAGAACGGCATGTAATCTGGCGGAAGCCGGTGATATCATATTGGTGGCTGGGAAAGGTCATGAAACATATCAGGAGGTAAATGGAGTGAGAAATCACTTTGATGATAAAGAAGTACTCAACGAAATGCTAAATAACTAAGAGCATGCTATACTATTTGTTTGACTTTTTGGATAAACAATTTGACCTGATGGGAGCGGGAGTATTTCGATTTATCTCCTTCAGAGCTGGTATGGCTGCAGCAGTATCTCTTTTGATCACTATTGTATTTGGTAAGCGTCTGATCAATGCACTTAGGCGATATCAATTAGGTGAAACCGTACGAGATCTTGGGCTTGATGGTCAGAAGGAAAAAGAAGGAACTCCGACTATGGGAGGGATTATCATCATTGCTGCTATTATCATCCCAACGTTGCTTTTCGCAGAGCTGGGAAATGTATATGTTCAGTTGTTGCTGATTACAGCTCTCTGGATGGGATTGGTTGGTTTTTCTGATGATTATTTGAAAATCAAGAAACAAAGTAAAGAAGGACTAAAAGGAAATTTCAAAGTAATTGGTCAGGTAGGTGTGGGCTTGCTAGTTGGTTTAGTGATGGTCATGCATCCTGATGTCGCGATTCCCGAATTGGGGGGTATTGGGATGTCGGATAGTGGTTCCATTGTGACCACACTTCCATTCATTAAGAACAATGAGTTTCAGTATGATTGGCTTTTGCCGATGTTTCTGGAGGACTATACCTGGTTGATTTATGTATTGATTGTCATATTTATCATTACTGCTGTATCTAATGGAGCGAATATCACGGATGGGTTGGACGGATTGGCCGCAGGTACTTCTGCTATCATCGGTTTGACTTTGGCAATACTTGCATACCTGTCTGGAAACGCGATTTTTGCAGATTATTTGAACATCGCATTCATACCCAATTCAGGTGAACTGGTCATTTTCGGGGCAGCTTTCGTAGGAGCATGCATCGGTTTTCTCTGGTACAACAGCTATCCGGCTCAAGTCTTTATGGGCGATACGGGCAGCCTGAGCATCGGAGCAGTAATTGCAGTTTTTGCATTAGTTATCAGAAAAGAATTATTGATCCCTGTGCTTTGTGGAATCTTCTTGATCGAGAATGTTTCCGTCATTCTGCAAGTCTCTTATTTCAAATACACACGAAAAAAATTCGGTGAAGGCAAGCGAATATTTCTCATGTCTCCGCTACACCACCATTATCAGAAAAAAGGTTGGCATGAAGCCAAGATCGTTACCCGATTTTGGACATCTGGAATCTTGCTGGCCATTATCACACTCGCAACGCTTAAACTCAGATAATCGCTTAAAATGACGCTACAAGAATTAACACATAGAAATGAAAAATTCCAGCAGGAAGCCACTCAAATGGCTGAGTTGATTCCTGGAGGGAACCTTATAGCCTACTCCACCAAGATTATCAGGTGTACAGTAAAGCTGGATTCGTTGATAAAAAAGGTGCTCGGCGCAAAAGGAAATATTTCTTTTTACAATCAGATTGATCGATTGGAAGATGAGATAGACGAGTTGATTTTCTTGATGGATCGACTAGACGAAGCAAACAAAAAACAAAAAATAGAAGTGATCAATGGTGTAGTCAAAGGCGGATATGAAATCGTGTCTTTATACTCATTGCTATGCGATCAGATCATTCAAAAGAAAACACAAAACCACGACGAATTTCAGAATTGAATAAGCAACTCACCATATTAGGCGCCGGAGAATCTGGCATAGGAGCAGCTCAGCTGGGAGTGAAGCAGGGATACGATGTTTTTGTATCTGATGCCGGACAGATCTCAGAGGACAGGAAGATATTGCTCGAGCAATATGGTGTGGAGTTCGAGGAAGGCGGCCATGAAATGGCGCGTATTCTCAAGAGTGATGTGGTGGTGAAAAGTCCGGGAATTCCTGATAAAGCCCCACTGATCAAGTCATTGGTGGCTAAGTCTATTCCGGTAATATCGGAGATTGAATTTGCTTATGAATATCTGCCAAAAGGGGCAAAAGTGATAGCAATCACAGGAACCAACGGCAAAACAACTACTACGCTTTTGACGCATCATTTGCTGAAAAGTGCTGGATTGAATGTGGCTTTGGGTGGTAATATTGGCATAAGCCTGGCAAAGTTGGTAGCGGAGGAAGAGCACGATTATTACGTGGTTGAGGTCAGCTCATTCCAGCTGGATGGAATAGTAAGGTTCAAACCTGATGTGGCCGTGCTGCTGAACATCACACCAGATCATTTGGATCGATATGAATATGATTTTTCAAAGTATGTCGCTTCCAAATTTAGAATTGTAGAGAACCTGAGTCATGAAGAGGCATTCATTTATTGTGCAGATAGCGAACCAGTAAATGAAGAAGTAGCGAAACGCAGAATTGAGGCGAGTCTTTTTGCAGTTTCTACAACGAGAGATACCAGATGGAATGCTTACATGGAGAATGACCACTTGATTTTCAATTATCAGTGGGATGATAAAAATCAACATCACGCGATTCCCGTCTCTGAGATTTCACTCATTGGCAAACACAATATGATCAATTCTATGTCTGCAGTGCTGAGCGCTCTCACATTGAATGTGCCAATAGAAACTGTGCTGAAGGCTTTGAAATCCTTCGTCAATGCACCACATAGGCTGGAGCCTGTCGGCACCATAGACGGAGTGAAATTTATCAATGACTCTAAGGCTACCAATGTGGATTCTGTGTACTACGCTCTGGATGGACATAAGAGTAAGATTATCTGGATCGCCGGAGGAATAGATAAAGGAAATGAATATGGCCAGATAGCAGAATTGGTGAAGAAGAAAGTGAAATCACTGATCTGTCTGGGAGTAGATAATGAAAAACTGACCTCATTCTTTGGAGGAATGGTCGATATAAATGAGACAAGACACATCAGCGAAGCTGTGCAACTAGCGCTAAGCAAGGCAGAAAAAGGAGATGTGGTGTTGCTGTCTCCTGCCTGCGCAAGCTTTGATCTTTTCAGGAATTATGAAGACCGTGGAGATCAGTTTCGTGCGGCAGTAAAAGATTTGAAAAAACTTAAAAAAGCTCAGGTATGAATGTAGTAAAAGATTGGGCAATTAAGAATTTGAAAGGAGATCCGGTGATCTGGTTCATCGTTTTTCTACTATCGATGCTGAGTATTTTGGTGGTTTATAGCTCTACTGGTAGTCTCGCTTACAAAATGCAGGAAGGCAATACGGAGCATTATCTCATCAAGCATTCAGCCTTGGTCATGCTCAGTTTAATTGCTATGTGGGTGGCGCATAAGATAGATTATCGTTATTATTCCCGGTTGTCCAGATTGGCTCTTTGGCTGGCCGTGCCATTGCTCTTATTTACGTGGCAGTTTGGGGTCACCAAAAATGAAGCTTCTCGCTGGATAACTATTCCATTGATCAATCAGGCATTTCAGCCATCTGATTTGGCTAAACTGGCTTTAGTGATTACCCTGGCCAGTATGCTAAGCAAAAGACAAAAAAGTATTGATGACTTTCAGAAAGCGCTTATTCCTATGCTATTCTGGATTGGTTTGATCTGCGGATTGATTGCCATGACCAACGTGAGTACCGCGGCATTGCTTTTCGTGACTTGCATGCTCATGTTATTCATTGGGCGTGTAAAAGTGAAGTTCCTGGTGATGTTGGTTTTGATCGGGATTGTTTTTGGCAGTGCGGCTTTGGCTTTTGGTCAACGATCCGGAACGGCGAAAAGCAGAATTGAGAGTTTCTTTAAGCAAGACGAAGTGCCATTCCAGGCTAAGCAATCTTTTATTGCTATAGCTACAGGTGGACTTACAGGTAAAGGACCGGGAAGAAGTGATCAGAAGAACTATTTACCGCATTCTTATTCAGATTTTGTTTTTGCCATAGTGATAGAAGAATATGGCCTCTTAGGCGGTATGGCTGTAATTTTCTTATATCTGGGATTGCTCTACAGAGGAATGAAAGCAGCAGCAGAGAGCCATAGGGCTTATGGAGGATTGCTCAGTGCAGGATTGTCATTTGCACTGGTGATGCAGGCCATGGTCAATATGGGTGTGGCTGTAGGGCTGGGTCCAATCACTGGTTTGCCATTACCATTGATCAGTATGGGAGGTACGTCTCAGCTTTTCACAGGATTGGCACTGGGTATTATTTTGAGTGTGAGCCGAGGAGAGATCGATGATATCGGTTCGCCTCTGGCCAATAATTATAAAGAGAGAATAAAAGAAGCAGCATAATCGAAAAGCAGCAACCATATAGCCAACGTCCCTTGCGGATCATGATAAGCGGTGGAGGCACCGGCGGGCATATTTACCCGGCTATTTCTATTGCACAGGCACTACAAGACATGCTACAGGATGTAGAGATTCTTTTTGTTGGAGCTAAAGGCAAAATGGAAATGAAAAAAGTGCCTGATGCTGGTTTTGAGATTGTAGGGCTGTGGATCAGTGGAATTCAGAGAAGTCTGTCTTTGCAGAATCTGCTGTTTCCTTTCAAGCTAATTTCCAGTATTTGGAATGCGTTTGGGTTGGTAAGAAAATTCAAACCGGATGCGGTGGTAGGAGTAGGTGGTTATGCGAGTGGTCCATTGTTATATGCGGCTGCAAATAAGAAAGTTCCTTGCTTGATTCAGGAACAAAATTCTTACGCTGGTTTGACTAACAAGTTGCTAGCCAAACGTGTGCAAAAAATTTGTGTGGCGCACGGAGGAATGGAAAAGTACTTCCCTGCTGATAAGCTGGCAGTAACAGGAAATCCTGTTCGCAAGACGATTGTTTTGAAGGAAAATTTGAAGTCTTCAGCCTTTGATTTCTTCAATCTTGACCCTGAGAAAAAGACCTTATTGATCATTGGCGGAAGCCTTGGTGCACGCTCGATCAATGAATTTATACTGGCTGGATATGAGCGTTTGGCTAAATCTGGCTACCAGGTGATTTGGCAGACCGGCGGTTTTTATTTCGAAGAAATGAAACAAAGAATTCCATCAAAGGCTGAGCATATCATCATCAAAGACTTTGTAAGAGAAATGCATTATGCCTATGCAGTGGCTGATGTGGTGATTTCCAGAGCTGGAGCACTTTCGATAGCAGAGTTGATGCTGACGGGCAAGCCAAGTGTGTTGGTGCCTAGCCCTAATGTGGCTGAGGATCACCAGACAATTAATGCAAAAGCATTGGTAGAGCGAGATGCTGCAGTGATGGTGAAGGACAATGAAGGAGAAGAGAAATTGCTGGATATCGCCATTGAATTATTAGAGGATGAGGCTCATAAAGCAGAATTGAGTAAAAACATTAAATCCATGTCGCATCCTGATGCGGCAATGGACATAGCAAACGAAATAGTAAAACTCATTTCGGAGACTAATTGAAAATGAAGCTGGAAAATATACATAACGTCTATTTTGTAGGGATCGGAGGGATCGGCATGAGCGCCATAGCCCGTTGGTTCAACCAGCGAGGTGTGCGTGTAGGTGGCTATGATCGTGTGAAGACCGTTCTTACTTCAAGATTAGAGGAGGAAGGTATGTGGATTCATTATGACGATCATAAAGAAGCTATTCCAGCCGAATTTCTCAACACTGAAAATACGTTGATCATTTTCACCCCTGCTATTCCAAAGAATCATGGAGAGTTGACTCATTTCCAGACTGCTGGATTCGAGGTGAAGAAGCGTTCTGAAGTATTAGGAATTATTTCCAGAGGACATTATACCATAGCAGTAGGAGGTACACATGGAAAGACTACTACTTCTTCCATGGTTGCTCATTTGCTAAACCAGTCTGAGAAAGGATGTTCTGCATTTATTGGAGGAATCATGGCCAATTATGATTCTAATCTGATCGTAGGAAATGAGGCAGCACCTGTAGTTGTAGAAGCAGACGAGTTTGATCGTTCGTTTTTGAGGCTTTCGCCAAATTATTCAATTCTTACTTCAGCAGATCCAGACCATCTCGATATCTATGGAGATGATGCGGAAATCAAAAGGACATTTGGTGAGTTTCTGTTGCTAAGTGGATCAGAAGGCAAGACTTTGATTCATCATGTTGCGGCTTCCTCTATTGCTGAATATTTGGAAAATGACTATTTCACTTATGGAATTGACAATGGGGATATTCAGGCCAATGCGTTGAGAGCAGTTGATGGCTCTTTCATCTTCAATTATGATGGCAGAGGTCAGAAAATTAAAGATATCAGACTAAATGTGCCAGGTTTCCACAATGTAGAAAATGCCATTGCGGCAATCACTGTCGGACTCGATATGGGCATGAGTGCAGAAGATGTGAAGGCTGCGATAGATAGTTACAAAGGAGTGAAGAGAAGATTTGAGTACATCATTAAAACACCTGATTTTGTATTCATCGATGATTACGCTCATCACCCAACAGAAATCAGTGCATTCTTAAAATCGACCAGAGCTTTGTTCCCTCAGAAAAAGCTGACGGCCATATTTCAGCCGCATTTATTCAGCAGGACGAATGATTTTCAGGATGGATTTGCAGAGAGTTTAGCGCTTGCGGATGAAATCATTTTGTTGGATATCTATCCAGCCAGGGAGGAACCGATCCCTGGAGTGTCCTCAGAGATCATTCTGGATAAAATCAATAAGGAGTCCAAAGTATTGACTTCCAAAGCAGAGTTGTTGGACATGATCAGCACCAAACACGTAGAGCTTTTGTGCACGATTGGTGCTGGAGATATTGACACTAAGATCCCTGAGTTGAAGTCTTTTTACCTAAACAAACTGAACATACATGCTTAAGATAAAGACCATATTGTTTTTGAGTGTTGCAGCTGTTTTATTGTTTGGGATCATTGGATTCACCACGGTCAAGAGTGGGTCGAAGAGAGTGCGAGATGTGCAGGTAAATATTCTGGATCAGGATGGTAATTACTTTACTGACAAGCAGGAAGTGCTGAACCTTATCAACAACAACAATACAGACTATGTGCTGAGCCTTTCGCTTAGCCAGATTGATTTGAAAACTTTAGAAATGCAGGTGGAGTCACATCCATTTATCAAGCAGGCAGAGGTTTATCATGACATCAAAGGCAACCTGATAGTGAAAGTAGAGCAAGCAAAGCCAATTGCGAGGATTTTCAACCCAAAAGGTCCGGATCAATACATAGATGAAGAAGGTTTTCTCTTGCCTACATCCCAGAAACATACGGCCAGGGTTCCGATCATCGAAATTGAAAGAGGTTTTAGCTGGAAGGAAAACATCACTGAATTGGAGTATGGTCAGAAGATCCTGGAGCTGTTACAATTTGTGCAGCAGGATGAGTTTTGGCGTGCACAGATCGCTCAGTTGGTAATTGACAAAAAAGGTGAAATCACCTTCTTACCACAGGTTTCCAAGCAGGAAGTGGTATTTGGAATGCCTGAAGATATCGAATCAAAATTTAGGAAACTGAAAATATTTTATAAAGAGATTTTGCCGAACAAAGGTTGGAATACCTATACCGCGGTAAACTTGAAATTTAAAAATCAAATCGTCTGTGAATAATAGTCTTCGGTCATCGGTCAATAGTCAACAATTTGGTGCTTTCCTGAGCACGGATTATACTGCGGGCTCTCGTCCAAAAACTGAGGACAAAAGCAAAAAGAATAAATCGTCTGTGAATAAAAGGTTGGACCATAGCATCCAGTCAATAGACCATATTAACTATGGACTGTGGACTATAAACTATGGGCTAACTGAAAAATTAAACTGCTTACAAAATGAAAGATAAAATCGTCGTAGGGCTGGACATTGGCACCACCAAGATTTGCGCTGTAGTCGGTCGCAAAAATGAGTACGGAAAACTCGAAGTAATAGGAATGGGTAAAGCGGTCTCCGATGGGGTGATCCGTGGAATTGTGACCAATATTGACAAAACAGTCAATGCTATTGAGAAAGCGATAGCAGAGGCTTGTGAGCAGTCAGATACTGAGATAGGAGTGGTGAATGTAGGGATTGCCGGACAGCACATCCGCAGTGCCATTCATCATGGTTCTATCACCAGAGATTCTGATGATGAGATCACTGTGGAAGATGTTAATAAGTTGACAAATGATATGTATCGCATCGTGATTCCGCCGGGTAGCGAGATCATTCATGTGATGCCACAGGACTACATCATTGATTATGAAGATGGTATCAAAGACCCTGTTGGAATGTCTGGTGTGAAGATGGAAGCAGATTTCCATATCATCACTGCGCAAACAAATGCGATCAACAACATCAATAAGTGCGTGAGGAAAGCAGATTTAGAAATCGAAAATCTGATATTGGAGCCGTTGGCATCCAGTCTCGCTGTATTGAGTGACGAAGAAAAAGAAGCTGGTGTTTGCTTGGTAGACATAGGAGGTGGTACCACGGACATAGCGGTATTTTATGACAATATCATTCGCCATACTGCAGTCATTCCTTTCGGTGGCAATATCATCACGCAGGATATTAAGCAGGGCTGCATGGTAATGGAGCATCAGGCGGAGTTGTTGAAAACAAAGTTTGGAAGAGCCATTTCTGAAGAGGCCAATCCAAATGAAATCATTTCAATTCCGGGATTGAGAAACAGGCCACCAAAAGAAATATCGGTAAAGAATCTCGCTAATATCATTGAGGCTAGAATGGAAGAGATCATTGAGATGGTTCACACAGAGATCATTACTTCCGGTTACAACAAAAAGCTTGCAGCAGGTATCGTGCTGACAGGGGGTGGGTCACAGCTCACCAACTTGAAGCAATTGTTTGAATATATGACAGGGCTGGATACCAGAATTGGTTATCCAAATGAGCATTTGGGCAAAGGCAAGATCGAATCTGTGAAGAGTCCAATGTATGCGACTACCATCGGTTTGGTGCTGTCTGGGTTTAGAGCTCTGGATATGAGAGAAGATCAGTACATGGAGCGTGCGGCAAAACTCACAAAAGAAAAACCAAATAGAATAAGACAGGGAGCGAGTATTTTTCAAAGTATTCTGGATAAAACCAAAGGACTCCTGATCGATGATATCGATGATGAAAAGGATTATTAAATCAATTGAAACCAACGAGCCGAAAGGCACAACAAATGCATAAATAGTAATTTAAACTACAAACGTCATGGCAGAAAATATGTATCAATTCGACATTCCGTCACACCACAAATCCATCATTAAAGTGGTCGGTGTAGGAGGAGGAGGCAGTAATGCGGTCAACCACATGTATAACCTTGGGATCAAGGATGTAGAGTTCGTGGTGAGCAATACTGATATTCAGGCATTGGAAAGCAGTCCGGTGCCCAACAAACTACAATTGGGAGTCAACTTAACCGCAGGTCTTGGAGCAGGGGCCAATCCTGAGAAAGGAAAAAATGCGGCGGTAGAGTCCAAAGAAGAAATTAGAGAAATGATGGCTGAGGATACCAAAATGGTATTTATTACAGCCGGCATGGGAGGTGGTACCGGTACAGGTGCCGCACCAGTTATTGCACAGGTAGCCAGAGAACTGGATATTTTGACTGTCGGTATTGTGACAGCTCCATTTTCTTTTGAAGGTAAAAAGAAAATTCAGGCCGCCAATGAAGGGATTGCAGAGTTGAAAAAATACTGCGATACCGTACTGGTAATATTGAATGACAAACTCAGAGAGATCTTCGGAAACCTGGCTATCAGGGAAGCTTTTTCACAGGCAGATAATGTGTTGACTACAGCAGCTAAAGGAATAGCGGAAATCATCACCGTACCCGGGTATGTCAATGTGGACTTTGAAGATGTGAAAACTGTGATGAAAGATGCAGGAGCTGCTGTAATGGGCTCTGCGCAAACTCACGGTGAAAACAGAGCCAGAAGAGCTGCTGAAGAAGCACTCAATTCACCATTACTCAACAATCAGAATGTGAATGGAGCAGACAAGATATTGCTTTCCATCATGTCTGGAGAAGAAGCCGAACTTCAAATGGACGAACTGGCAGACATTACAGATTATATGCAGGAGTTTGCCGGAGAAGATGCTGAGGTGATATTTGGTCACGGTGTGGACCAGGATCTGGGTGATAAAATCCGTGTGACCGTAATCGCCACAGGATTCGGTGGAGTGCAGGAGATTCCCACTAAAACTGAAAAGAAAGTAGAAACCAGGCAGGTAGAGAAGAAAGTTTATGATCTGGAAGCACCAAGACAAATTGAGCTTTTTGGTGGTAAATCAAAGGACCAGGACGAAGAAAAAAATAATGAGGAGGAGGATGAAATGGAAGACTCTTTCCAATTTGATTTTTTGAAAAATGAGATCAAGCGAGAAGTAGAAGAAGAGGATAAACTGGATATCAGTGGTTTCGACTTTGATCTGGGGGATGATTATGAAGTGTATGACGAGGATGATGATGAGCTGGAACAGAAACCAGAGCCAAAGGAAGATGATTTCTTTTCATTCCATAAGCTTACTGAAGGTGAAGTTCATTCTAAGAAGCTTCATCTCATGGAGCAAAGAAGAAGAAGAGAAGAGTTGCTGGAAGGCACCAACAAGACCGATATCTCTTCTCAGAATTACAAGGACAAGTTTACTGTGCCGGCTTATGAGCGTAAGAAAATCACCTTCTCTAAGGTGCCTCATAGTTCAGACCGGAATATTTCAAAATATAGCTTGAACGATGAAAGCCAGATTTTGGGAAATAATAAGTTTTTGCATGACAATGTAGATTAACATTTAAGCTTACACAAGCAGTTTTCTGCACATGACGATAGGTCGCCTCGAGGATAGAGGCGATCTTTTCTTTTTTAAGAATTGGTAATCTTCAAGGAAATAATTTCAATTATTCCTTCATTTCGTTAACATTGGGGCTTGTAAAAATTCTAAAATATGAAAAATCCGATTCCTGGGATTATCACCGGCATTTCAGAGTCAATCGATTCGAATTACAAAAGTTTTGTCAAGCAATTCAAACCGCGATATTTTGTGGTGGTCAATATGTACCATGTAATTCCTGGAAACCCGGTAAAACAGCAAAGCTTCACTGAGGGATTTGATAAGGGAGAGTTGGAACAGGCTTCTAAATTTTTCCGAAAGGTAGTAACCAAGCATGGTGAATTAGGGTTTCCGAATACGGAAATACAATTGATCAAAGGAAAGAAAACTATTCTTGATACTAAGAAATTTGGTCCGGTGGATATGGTCAAAACTATGAATGTAAAGAGCGCGTAACCTACCGTTCAAACGAAAATATTGAAGCCTCGTGGAATCTCCATGAGGCTTTTTTACATTATACTGATTGCCTTTGAGGCAACGTTTATATTTACTCAAACAAAATATGCCTAAAAGAATGAAGAAGTTACTATTCTCCTTATTTCTAATTTTTCAAATAGGTTTTCTTCCAGCACAGGAAAAACCAATCCTCGATCTCACAGAACCACTGCCGGTGGATGAAAATGTGAAAATTGGTCAGCTGAAAAATGGCCTGACTTATTACCTCCGAAAAAACAACAAACCTGAAAATAAAATAGAGTTTAGACTGGTGGTGAAGGCTGGTTCTATATTAGAAGACGAAGATCAACGTGGATTGGCACATTTCATAGAGCACATGGCTTTCAATGGCTCAGAGCATTTTGAGAAAAATGAATTGGTCAACTACTTGCAGTCAATCGGTGTGGAGTTTGGTGCCGACCTCAATGCTTATACCAGTTTTGATGAGACGGTGTATATGCTGCCAATACCAACGGAAGATCCGGAAATCGTTGAAAAAGGACTTCTCGTACTACGCGACTGGGCAGGTGGTGTGACGTTTGATAATGAAGAAATCGATAAAGAAAGAGGCGTAGTGCTGGAGGAATGGCGCCTTGGCAGAGGAGCAGACCAGCGTATGAGAGATGAATGGTTTCCATTGCTTTTCAAAGATTCTAAATATGCCGTGAGACTGCCGATAGGCAGTGAAGAAGTGATTCAAAATGCGGATTATGAGACAGTTAAAAGATTTTACAAAGACTGGTATAGACCAGATTTGATGGCGGTAGTGGCCGTGGGTGACCTGGAGCCGGATGAAATGGAAAAACAGATCAAGAAAGTTTTTGGTAATCTGAAAAATCCTAAAAAAGAACGACCAAGAGTCTACAGTGATGTGCCTGATCATAAAGAGACCTATGTTTCCATCGCGCAGGATGAAGAAGCAGCATTCACAAGAGTGAGTATGTATTACAAGCATGATGCAGAATCTACGATCAAGTTTGAAGATTATAAACGCGATTTGATCTATTCCATTTATGGTGACATGATCAATCAACGTTTGGATGAACTGAGAAGACAAGAGAATCCTCCATTTATCGGAGCAGGTGTAGGCTACGGTGAGATGGTGCTGACCAAGAGTGTTTATTACGCTAGCGCTACGGTGGGTGAAGATGGCGTGTTGCAAGGCCTGAATGCAGTAGCGACAGAAAATGAGCGAGTAAAACGTTTTGGTTTTACGGAAGGAGAGTTGGAGAGAGCAAAGGCATCATTGATCAAAGGATATGAGCGCGCACTCAAGGAAAAAGACAAAACTGAGTCTGGTAGATATGTGCGTGAATACATGGGCAATTTTCTGGAAGAAGAACCGATTCCGGGCATTGATTTCGAAACGGCATTTGTGCAAAAGATTGTACCTCAGATCACTCTTGAAGAAGTCAATTCATTGGCAAAAGCATGGATCTCAGACGAAAACAGAGTGGTTATTGTCACCGGGCCGGAAAAAGAAGGTGTAGTCATGCCTACAGAGCAAGAGATATTGGCTGTTTTGAAAGACGTAGAGCAAGCGGATATAGAGCCATACGATGATGGCGTGTCAGGTGCAGACCTGATGGCCAGCAAGCCCAAAGCCGGATCAGTAGTCTCTACTACCAAAAATGAAACGGTGGATCTTACAGAGTGGACGCTTTCTAATGGTATGAAAGTGGCCTGGAAAAAAACGGATTTTAAAAATGATCAGATCCTGATGGCAGGATATAGCTGGGGCGGAACTTCACTGTACTCTGATGAAGATTATCACTCGGCTGGCAATGCTTCTACCGCCGTTTCGCAGGGTGGAGTGGGTGAGTTTTCACCTACCGATTTGGAGAAAATGCTATCAGGCAAAGTGGTCAACGTTTCCCAGTTTATCGGTGAGCTACAGGAAGGTATGAATGGTAGCGCTTCTCCTGAAGATCTGGAGACCTTGTTTCAGTTGATATATCTGCACTTCACGGCACCTCGCAAAGATGCCGGAGCATTCAACTCGTACATCAATCGTATGAAAATGATCCTTCCAAATATCATGTCCAATCCAAATTATTTCTTCCAGGATGCGGTGGCTAATGTGATGTCTCAAGGGCACCTGAGAGGTGGAGGAATCCCAACTGTTGAGGACTTGGAGAAAGTGGATTTTGATCGGGCTTTTGAGATTTACCAGGAGCGGTTTGCCAATGCCGGTGATTTCAAGTTTGTGTTCGTAGGGGCGATTGATGAAGCACAGTTGAAGTCACTCACTGAGACTTATTTGGCTTCTCTGCCAGCCACAGATGATCGTGAGGAATATAAAGATGTGGGCGTACGTCCTCCTTCTGGCAAGGTGATCAAGACTTTCAACAAAGGTAAGGATCCGAAGAGCTCAGTGAGGATTTACTATGAAGGTACTGCAGACTATGATTTCGAAGCACGATATCACCTTTCTACATTGGGAGATATCCTCTCCAACAGGCTGATCGATGTGATCCGTGAAGAAAAGAGTGGGGTTTATGGAGTGGGTGCCAATGGTAGCATGGAAAAGAATCCGTATGAGTCATATTCGGTTTCTATTAGCTTCCCTTGTGGACCAGAAAACACAGAATCGCTGATAGCCGATGTGCTGGCAGAGGTGGAGAAAATGAAAACGGAAGGCCCGACACAGGAAGAACTGGATGAAGTGCTACAGGCACACAAACAAAACAGAAAAGAAGGTTTGGAAAAGAATGGATTCTGGCTCAATAGCATCCGTTTTTACGATTCAGTAGGAGCAGACCTGGACAAGTTCTACTCATTTGACGAGAGAGTGAATTCCATCACAGTAGATGATGTAAAAGCTGCAGCACAGAAATTTATGAGTGGAGAGAACTACATTCAGCTGGTGCTAATGCCGGAAGAAGGAGGGGAATAAGAATAGACGAAATAAATGAAATTGATAAATAGCGTAAATGGTCATCATATACGCTATTTTTATTTGATGGAGTCAGGTCGTATGATCTGATATGTTTTGATACAGATTAAGATGAATGGATTAATTCTTTTGAAAAGAATATTGATTATTGCATGGTTGATGATCTTTTTTCATAATTGTCAGCATAAGCAATCAGAGAACGATATTACTAGTATTGACTTCAATGAAGTAAAAAGAATTGTTTGGGACAATTATTCTAAGAATGAGTCCAATTTTTTCACTGAGTATGCGAATAATCTTTTTAAAGAATATTTAAAGAATATTGATCAATTAGTTGATTCATCTTATGATGTGATTTATGACGGATTGCTGATTAAGTATTTTTATTGCCCAGGGAATGATTTTTCTTTTTCAGTCATTCGTGGTGTTAAAGGTCATATCTACTATGTTGGATTGTCAGATTTGGTATATTTCAAAAATTTAAAAGACAGTCTATATTTTAGGGATAATGATATTCTTCAGAAAAAGAAATTAGGATTGGAGATTTTGAAATATGAGTTGCCGGTAACATCTTATTTCAATGAGATATTCAACAATGAACCATCCTTTCTCTTATTTGAAGGTCAAAATGAACATGAACGTGTTATGGCCTTAAAGAAAGCATATAGTTTGGTTTATCTTGTTCATCAAATAAAAATAGAAGGCTATTTTTCATTATATGAGTCGGTTTTCGAATTTGGTATCCCGCCTGAAGACCTAATGGCTTCATTAAAGGAGCTAACAAACGAATCAGATTCCAGTACAATGGTACAAGTTTCTAAACAACTTGATCCCTATCCTGATAAATCTCTTGAATCAAGAGTCTTTTTGTACAAGGTAGATAATAATGGAATTGTTGGATTTAAATACATAATAGATAATAATTATATATCTGTTTCAGAATTCTTTATTCCTCAAGACACTCGTTTGCTTGATTTTGCATGCGATTTGAATTATTAATCTTTTGCCATTGCTGGTGTTATCCCCAAGTTAGTCTGAGTATGTCAGCTAGTGCTGGCGCGAGCATTTTGCTGGGCCGCATAGGCTCGTGCCTATAAATTTGGAATGTTAGATTATTTAATGAGCGTTATATGCTTTATATTTCAATCTCCATTATCATTGTTAAATGAGTCGAAAGTACAAGTTCCATAACCCTGAGGGCATTTATTTTGTGAGTTTCGCAACTGTTTATTGGCTGGATGTATTTGTTAGGGATAGGTATTTTGATGTGTTGCTAGAAAGTTTGAAGTATTGTAAGAATGAGTTGGGAATGTTGATTCATGCATATTGTTTTATGCCGAGTCATGTTCATTTGATTTTTAGTGCAACAAAAGGAAATCATGGAGAGCTCTTGAAATCATTTAAAACTTTTACCTCCAAAAAAATGCAGTCTTTGATTGCAGGTAATCCACAAGAAAGTCGGAAAGAGTGGATGCTTTGGATGATGGAGAGAGCTGGTTCAAAAAACAGTAATGTGACAAATAGACAATTTTGGCAACAAAATAACCAACCTATTGAACTTTTGAGTAATCATGTAATAGATCAAAAAGGTACTTATGTGCATATGAATCCGGTGGAGGCTGGTTTTGTGTGTGAAGCAACGCATTGGAAGTATAGCAGCGCTCTTGACTATAGCGGCAGTAATGGTTTAATTAAAATAGATTTTCTTGATTAAAAGGTACGAGCAAAATACTCGCACCAGCATGGGGAGAGGGATTTTACTTAAACTCAATTCTTCTTCAATAAATGTTCAATGATGGTAAACTCCTTTGGTGTGAAACTATGAGCAATTAATAATTTCTTACCGGTTTCTTTTTCAATTTCCATTCCATCAGTTGATTGGATGATATTAAGAATCTTATTTATCAAAATCTGTTTATTTCCTGTTTTTCCCCGGAATATAATTCTATTGTTAGTAATATATAAATCACCAACTTCGAACGGTTTCATTTCACCAGTTGGTTTTTGTTCATACCATTCTGTTTCCTTAAGAATAGAGTGTAACACTTCTTTTTGTCCTAATCTGATGTCGGTTTCAATTTGAGGAAGGCCACTCTCAAGAAAAATATCTCGATAATGTTCTATTTCACTTGCAAATTTTTCTAAACTTTCATTATTAAATTTCCTTAGCCTGTCCTTCTCTTTATATCCTTCTTTAACATAATGAAATAGAGCCACACCAATGATTATCACAAATAACAGAAGTAAATAATTATCATTCATAAAAATTCTTCAATAAAAGCGCAGTTGTAATTAATTGAATAAGTAGATAATAATGAAATAATAAATGGCTGACTTTGCCTTTACCGCTGTTATCACCGGCAAACGAGATGCAATGAGCGAGTTCCGATGTGTGAGGGGGTACTTCCGAAGTGGGGTAACCCACTTCCGAGGTGATCGTGAGCACCTTTCTGGTTCATCGTTTAGGTTTAGAGGTGGCGCAATGAGCCTTTATGGCGCTTGTATGCACATCGGAAGTCCGATGTTGAGGTTTTTTGGTGCTTTTTTGCACCTTTTTGGTTTATGGTTGCACATCAGAGATGTTTGCTTGTACATTTTTGGTTCAACATTCCACCATTTTATCCGTGCCTCTGCTGGTGCTATCACCGGCAAACGAGATGCATTGAGCGAGTTGCACTACCACCTAGAATAATCTTAGAAAAAACTCTGAAATGAATGAATTACGATTGCCATTGCATGTATTCCTGTCGGAGATAACATCGACAGAAGTGAGGAGGAATATGCAAGGACTGAAAAAAGAACTGTAGCAATATCATCCACTTGGATGAAACAGTATAAGGCAATACCTTTTATATTTGTACCGTATTGGTACATAAAATATAAAACTATGTTAGTGATAAGTAGTAGAGAATTTAGACAGAATCAAAAGATGTATTTTGAAAGAGCAGATCAGGGAGAACAGATTATTGTTCAGAGAGGAAAGAATAAATCTTATGCTTTGACTCCTGTTGGAGAAGATGATTTATACTTCAATGCAGAAATGGTAAAGCGAATTAAAGAAAGCATAAATCAAATTGAAACAGGGAAAGCCAAAAAGGTAACCACTCCTGAAGAGATTAATGATTTGTTAGGTCTATGAGTTATGTTTTAGAGTTCTCGGAACATGCCTTGGAAGATATCGAGAAACATATAAAGGCTGGTGATCAATCCGTTTTGAAAAAGTTGCAGCGTTTATTCAATGAACTACGAAAACATCCTTTAACAGGTACAGGGCAACCTGAAAAGTTAAAACATGATTTGGCAGGTTTATACTCAAGAAGGATTAACAGAAAACATCGATTGGTTTATTCCATCAAGGAGGAAATAGTAACTGTTTACGTAGTGAGTGCTTGGTCACACTACGGAGACAAGTAAATCCACCACACCCACCCGTTCCCGCCATACTCTGCATGGTGGTTGTATGTATGAATCAAGGAAAGCTTTTTGCAGTGATGTGAAGGTTTTTCTATGAATAAGCTCCCCTTTGCATTTTTTGGTGTTATCACCGGCAAACGAGGTTCAATGAGCGAGTTGCACTACCACTCATATTGATCGAATAGTCAGCCATTACACCATTTCCACGTTCAGTTCAGAAACAGATTTTCCCTCACCAATCAAGATTTTTCCAATTCTGTCTAAAAATCCAGAATTTCTCCCGAATTGAAGATTTACTTAGAAAAGGAATAGACATTGAATAGCGACACAAAGCATTCATTCTAATATCATTCCGAAAATGAAGTGACATTTTTTTTCCACCTAAATGCTTCAATTATGAAAAATCTAACAACAATCATTTTATTTTTTATCACCGCTATGCTATTTGCCTGCTCTCAGAAAGTGCAGAATGAATTTGTACCTAAACCCATTCTCCAATCCTTTGAATCCAAGTTTCCTGATGCCACAGAGGTGGTGTGGGATTTGGATGTGAATGCGGACTGGCAGGCCTCCTTCAAGAAATTTGACAGATCCTATGTTGCCAAATTCAAGGCTGATGGCGAATGGATAGAAACAGATCACAGAATCCTGAAATCGGGAGTTCCTTTTTATGTGAAGATGACTTTGCATGATACATTCTCCAATTATCAGATTGAGAATGTAGTGATGGAAGAAAAGAAATCAGGAGCATTTTACGAAATGGAAGTCCTGACCCATGATCATCTGTATGACATAGAAGCTGATGAAAGAGGCAAAATCATCAAAGAAAAGATCATCAATTGATCTGTATTTGAGTGATAAAATAATGCACATCTTAAGTCTGATTATAATTGATAGCTTCCGATGGTAGAAAACACAAACGGAGGTTTGCTGGCTAAGATGGACACTCTTCTGACCTCTCAGGTCGTTTGAATTCTGTTAAATCAGGTTCGAAAATTGTTTTTCAATTTGTGGATTTACCATTTGAGATGCTGTTTTTTTAGATTTACTAAAATTCAACAAGCATGGTCATCCCCAACTGGTTCAAATACTTTCTTGTTCTCACTCTCATTCATTGTTTTTTATTGGCTGGAGCCCAGTCTTTCAATTTCAGTCAGTATGGGATAGAAGAA
Source organism: Bacteroidia bacterium (assembly GCA_030425425.1). Taxonomy (GTDB): domain Bacteria; phylum Bacteroidota; class Bacteroidia; order Cytophagales; family Cyclobacteriaceae; genus Marinoscillum. The sequence continues at coordinate 81,429 of JAUIAO010000005.1, forward strand.
GGGTTGCCCAGTAATAAGGTTTTTATGGCGAGAGAAAGCCGGGAAGGTTTCGTGTGGGTAGCTACTGAAAACGGAGTGGTGAGGTTTGATGGCAAAGAACTAAAGACCTATACCCTTGATAAAATCGAGGATATCAAAAAAAGGACATTCGTATCACTTTTTCTGGATATTGATGCTGACAATACTATTTGGCTGATTTCAAACAATGGCTTGCTTTTTCATTATGATCCGGCACTGGATCGATTTGTATTTGATTCGGCAGTCAATCCTGAGGGCAATATTTATGTAGGTGATTTTTTAGTAGATCGTGGCAGATTCATGATTGGTTCGTACAATGGTCTCTTTGTTTATGATCCAGAAGAGGAGAAACTCCAGCATGTCCCCGGGATAGAATCTAATGTGTCTTCTATTATCAAGTCCAATGATGGTAGGTATTTCATTGGTACGCGCAATGGAGTTTTTCAAGTCAATTCTACACTTGATCAGGTGAAAGACATTTCTAAAGATTCTCATGGAACATGGTTCGACAAAGACCAGAAAGTGGAGTCACTTTATTTTCAGAGTTCTGAATCCAAACTTTGGATTGGACTGGAAAAAGACGGAATCTATTCATACAATGTGGCTCATAATGAAATCCAGAAAGTCGAAATTTCGGCCCCTCCGATAGATGTGCCGGTGAGGAGTATTGTGGATTTTGTGGGTGGTACCATCATGATCGGCACGGATGGAGGTGGTATCATCCAGTACGATACCTTCAATGAGCAAGTAGTGAATCGTTTTAGCTACAATGAAGATCATTTGAATGCCCTGAGCAGCAATGCGATTTATGATATTTTTCTCAATTCACAGGGGATCATGTTGGTCTCTACCTATCGCGGAGGATTGAATATTTACAACCCACATCGTCAGCAGTTCGGATATTATAAACACATTCGTGGTGAATCTAATTCCTTGAAAAATGATGTAGTCCCATCCATTGCTGAGCCTGGGGATGGTCTTTTGAGTTTTGGAACGGATAAGGGTATCAGTTTTCTGGATACAGAAAATGATAGCTGGAAGCACCTCAGCATAGATGGCAATGAACAGTCTGCAAAAAGTGCGGTGGTCTTTTCACAGTCTGTGGGCTCGGATGGAGACCTATGGGCCGCTTCGTTTATTTATTCATTGACTCATATTGGTATATCAAACAATCAGTTCAAGGTCAGATCTGATTTGCCTGATTTGCCAGAAAACTTCCGTGTAAAAAGAGTTTTTGCGAATCCTCATGGTGAATTATTGTTAGGTGGTATCAACTCTGGGTTGTTCGTGGTATATCCAGATGGAGAAACGAAGGAATTCAATATCACAGAGCCGCTGGACATAGAAGCTTATGCGCATACACGCGTATTGATCAGTAGCAGAGATGGATTGGCCATGATGGATCTGGAGCGTGAAACGCTCGACTGGATCAGTCAGAGTACATTTAAAGAAGTACTGGAAGATAAAATACCAGTTTCGCTGCAGATGGACCTAGATCGGAAACTGTGGGTAGGAACTCTGGATAAAGGCTTGTACCAACTGGATTTTGAGAATGGGAGCGCCAAAAAATTTGGGATTCAGGAAGGGATGGCTTCTGACAATATTTTCGACCTGCAATGTGATACAGAAAACAATATTTGGGTGGCTACAGCAGTGGGGTTGAGTAAGGTTTCTAACGGTGAGATTGTGAATTTCTATAAGTCTGACGGCCTGATTTCTACCGACTTCAATCGGAATGCGGCTTTAAAATCTCAGGATGGAAAATTGTATTTCGGGACCAACAACGGAGTTATTGTATTTAATCCAGCCAATATTGAAAATACTTCAATAGATAAAAAGCTTCTATTCACTGACTTTTATCTGAATCATGAGCGCATCGTAGCTGGTGAGCAATCAATTTTGGAAAACCCATTGAATGAGACGGACGAGCTTGATCTGGCGTACAATCAGAATTCTTTTTCGATCGGTTTTGCGAGTATTGATTTTATGCATCCCGATCTTGGCAAATACTCCTGGAAACTGGAAGGGTTTGATGATGATTGGGTGGCTGGGGAAAATCTGGATCGTGCCACTTACACGAACCTCAATCCTGGAGAATACACTTTTCGGGTTCGTCTGGTAGACCAGCTGGGCCAGGTGCTCTCACCTGAGGCTAGCTTGAAGCTCATGATAGACCAGCCATTCTGGAAAACACCTTTTGCTTTCGTGATTTATATGTTATTCATCATGGGACTGGTAGCGTTATTACTTTATTCCAATCGCTTGAGAATGGAGACCAAAAATGCGGCTGAGCGATTGCATTTCCTGATCGAAATGGCACACGAAATCAAAACCCCACTGACCCTCATTCGTGCTCCACTGACAGATTTGATCAAAAAAGAATCTACAGATAATGAAACCAAAGAAAGCCTTGAAGTGGCACTCAACAGTGCCGATAAGTTGCATAAGCAAATGATGCAGTTTTTGGATTTTAGAAGGATCAACATCCGAAAGGGTAGTCTGGAAATTGCTTCGATCAATTTGGTGGATTTCATTCAACACAAGGTATTTGCCTTCAAAGTACTGGCGGACAAAAAGCATATTCAGCTGACTTTTGATTATCAGCAAGAGGAGTTGATCATTAATTGTGATGAGAAGATTCTGGACAAAATCATTAGTAACCTGATTTCAAATGCGATCAAGTACACCAATGATGGTGGTAAAGTATCGCTCAACCTGAACTGGACGGAAAAAAAGTGGAATCTTTCTGTGTTGGATACCGGAATCGGTATTCCTAAAAAGGACCAAAAAAAGATTTTTACCCTCTTTTACAGAACCCAGACCGCTCGAAATTCCGGTAGCACTGGCAGTGGAGTAGGGTTGGTATTGGCAAGTGATTTGGCAAAAACGCTTGGAGGCACTGTGAAGCTGGTTTCTTCGGATGAACAGGGTACAGAGTTTGCGGTGACTATGCCGCTGGACAAATTTACGCCAACCACCATCAAAATCGAACCTGAAAAAGAAGTGGAAGTAGTAGAGCAGGAGTCAGCTGCTGCATCCAAATTGAAGATTCTGATCGTGGAGGATGATCCTGATCTGAGGAATTATCAAAAGCACAAATTTGAGCATAAATATCAGATCAAGACTGCCGGCAATGGAGAAGATGCGCTGGAAATGATTGCACAAGACTTGCCGGACCTCATCATTAGCGATGTGATGATGCCTAAAATGAATGGACGTCAGCTCTGTATGAATGTCAAAACGAATGTGGCTACCAGTCATATTCCGGTGATATTGTTGACTGGAATGGAATCCAAAGAAGCTGTACAACAAGGACTGGAAAGTGGTGCGGATGATTACATCATCAAGCCTTTTGATTTTGATATACTTTCATCCAAAATTGAAAATCTACTGCAGACACGTGCGGCTTTCAAACAGAAGTTTGTACATACTGAGGAGGAATACCAGTACCAAGATCTTTCTAACGAACTGGATCAGCAGTTTTTGGATGATATCACTAAAATGGTCGAAGACAATATCAGTGATCCTGATCTTTCTGTTAATTACCTATGCCAGACTTTGGGGATGAGCAGAACCTCTTTCTACCATAAGCTCAAAGCACTTGTAGATCTTTCACCTGCGGAGTTTATCAGAACCATCAGGCTGAAGAAGGCGAGAAAAATGCTCTTGAACCCATCGAATAATATCAGTGAAGTGGCTTACAGCACTGGCTTCTCAGATGCCAAATACTTCAGTACACTTTTTAAGAAATACTACGGGCAGAGTCCTTCCACATTCGTGGCAGAGAAAAAAGAAGAAGCCAAGAAGCAGGGGTGAGGAGCCTGAGAGCAAGTGATAGGTTATTGATTACGTTATTTGTAGAAAAGGAAAGTGGTGAGTAACTTGATGAGAAAATTAAAAGCATCAGATAGCATGCAGGTGCATAATTATCCGTCGTTAGCCGGTTATAATCGGTTACAAACGATTATGGTATTGAAAATCAATTATTTAGGTTGAAAAAGTTAATACTGGATATAGTGCATTGATGATATCGGATGTTAGCACCAATTTTATGAGACATCCTGCAATTAAAATAACGCTGATAATATTGATTACAATGGGACTATTCTCGAGTTTTAAGAAACAGAAAGATGAATTAACAAAGCCTGAGATTACAGAAGAATTTCGTGATTTTCTTACCACATCATATAACTACTTGACTGAACAACAAGAGATTTGTAACACAAAATTTGGAATGGGAAATTATGAGAGATGGGATTACAACCAAGAAACTGGGCTATTGGAGTTTTCAGATTCTGGGATAGTAAAACTTCGTATAAAATATGTAGATGTTGGTTCGATTTCTAATATTTCAAATACTTGGTTATGGTCTTGGGATAATCCAAATACTCTTGACAATGTAAAATGCAACATAAGTGAGGTACGAGAATTTGGGGAAAGTAAGGGGTATGAAAGGCTGACTAAAAGTAAATGGTATGGAGATGAATATGATGGTTGGGAAATGACAGCAATTTCAGCATATATATTGCAGGCGAAAGGAGCTTACAGAGTGCCAACTGGAGATTTGTTTTCATTTATGATTTTTACGGAAATTGAAGATTTAAGAGAGAATAAATAATCATATGACATGGATTTTCAAGAGCTAATTAAGTTAATATTTAACGAGAGCATAAGAGGATTAAAAAAGGCAAGAAAAAATGGAGTTGATTTTTTAACAACTGATAAATACGATAAAAACAATATTCTAATTGCTTATTGTGGTTATGCATACGACCTTAAATTTAAACCTGAAGACATGATTGATTTTTTACTCGATTGTGGCATAGATGTAAACCATCAAATGAATAAAAGAGGTTCACAATATTCAGCTTTACACATGGCTGTTGAACATGACAATTATGAAATTGCAAAAATTTTATTAGAGAAAGATGCAAATATTGAGATTCAGGATTCTAATGGTAATACTCCTTTATGGAAAGCTGTAATGAATTATAGAGGTAAAAAAGAATCATTTGATATTATTAAATTACTTTTAACCAACGGAGCATCACTTGATACAAAGAATTTTCATGACGCATCTCCCAAAGATATAATTGTGCAAGTTGGTGAAGGCATTGATGGTGGATACAACGACAAAAATTGGGATTTAAGGACATTACTAAAATAAAAACTGGTGCTAACAATAAATATAGGTCATTTGGCGTATAGAGCTAATATTGAGCATGTTAACATTTAATAAAATATATAGCGGTTTGATACTTTAGAGCTTTGAAGTGCCAAACGCCCCATATTATTAACGTTAGTTGCCACTTCTGCTACATGAACAAAGTAACTTACATATTTGGTGCTGGAGCAAGTAAACATGCACTCCCGAAAAAACCAAAAGAGCTGAAATTCCCCTCCCAAGACGCATTCCCTCATCAACAATTATACTACGGATTACGGTTCAATTTCTTAAGGAACTGGTCAATAAAAATGTATTTTTGTCTCAAGAGGTTTTCTAAACTTTCTCTATGTCGACGCAACTATTTGAAAAACATATCACTGACTTAAATTTCTCCCTATTGGACAATGTGGAGAAGAAAAGTGGTGTTTTGTTTACTGATAGTTTTGAACGGTTAAACCCTGAATGGACCTCTCCTGATATTCTTTTTGCAGTTGAAACAGCTAAGATAAAATTTCAAGCTGATGCTGTTTTCTTCAGGTTTTTTGAGGATGGTCGCGGATTTATCCCTCAATTGTACCTTTTTGATCACACTGACAGGAATCGCACAAACGAAGAAAAAAACCATATCCATATCCAAATGTGGAATGGATATCAGGTACCCGCATACCTTATCATTGAAAAGTCATCAGTTAGCATCTTTGATTCCAGAAAAAGGCCAAAAGAGGACGCTGATAGCTATGCTAAGGAAATTCTGACTTTGACGGGGAAGGCTATTAAGTATTACAATGCCAGAGATTTTGAAACTGGAATTTTCTGGGATGAACAAAATGAAAAGAACCATTTTCAATTCGAGCAATCTGCCACAAAAGATTTAATCAGAGGTTTAAAAGAAATCTTTAAAAAATTCACTGATGAGTCTGATCTGGATAGACACGTTGCTTTAAAACTGTTAGTTCAAAGCCTTCTTATCAAGTACCTCGAAGAACGAGACGAAACAAGTGCCAGTGGCTATTTTGCCGGGACTTATTTCAAGAAGAACTTTCAATGCTCAAATTTTTGTGAAACAATCCGTGAAGGAAAGCTATTAAACTTGCTTGATCAACTTGCTAAGGACTTTAATGGTAAAATATTCGAATGGGATAAAGAATCAGAAACCGAAGCAAGAAAGGCTATTCAACAAACAGAAATTCGGAACCTTGCAGATTATCTTGATGGAAACATCAAGGGTAATCAATATGTCTTGTGGCGATTGTATTCATTCAATCATTTACCTGTGGAGGTCATCAGTTCTGTTTACGAAGAGCTGCTAACCGATAGTAAGGATATAGTCTATACTCCCGAAATGATTGTCAGTACATTAGTGGATGAGTGCATGCCTCTAAAAAGTCCACAAAAAGACTTTAAAATAATTGATGTCAGTTGTGGTTCAGGAATTTTTTTAGTTAAAACATACAAGAGAATTGTCCAATGGTGGCGATACGAAGAATGGAAAAAGACTGGCAAACTCGTCAAGCCATCACTACCCGTTTTAAAAGAGCTTTTACTCAAAAACATACATGGTGTAGATATCGAGCCTGATGCTATTCGACTATCCATATTTAGCTTGGCTCTAGCCATTTTGGATGAGGTTGACTTAGATCCTCCAACCTGGGGTAAACTGAAATTCCCGGATCTTAGCGAGAATATCATTACTCAGGATTTCTTTGAGTTTATCATGACCAAGCCAAATGCCAATTTTGACCTGGTGATTGGAAATCCACCATTTAACCTACCAGCGGTAAATGGGAAAGAGCCTAGTAGGAAAAAACACTTCAAAGAATTAAAGGAAAGAATTGGCTATGAAAGTGAAATAGGCATACCAGATGAAAATCCAGCACTGCACTTTCTAGCTCAATCCTTAAAGCTTCTGAAACCAGAAGGGTTATTGTGCCTAATTGAACCATCGGGACCATTGCTTTATCAGAAAGACTTAGGCTTTAAGCGGGATATATTTAACCAACACAATCTCCTGCAAGTAATAGACTTTACCAAATTGGCAGACAAGCTATGGGGAAGAAAAAATGTGGCAACAGCTGCCGTTTTTATTGAAAATTCTTCACCGGACAATGGAGATGTATTGCACCTCATTGCAAATCGTACCTTTTCAAATAATAATCGGTTATTTCTGGAATTTGATTATTATGACTTTCACTTTGTTTCTAAAACTGACCTTCTGAATAGTCAGTTTATTTGGAAGTCCAATCTGTTTGGTGGAGGAAGACTAATCCAATTAGTCGAAAAACTGACTAATGCAGGAAACTTGAAATCATTTCTAAAGAAGAAGAGAAAAGAAAACAATTGGGTATTTGGAGATGGGTTTATTAAGGGTAAACCGGATTCAGAATTAGTTCCATCCGATTTTGAGAAAAAAAAAGGCGGTTATAGAGAATATCCGAATCTATACGACAGTAATTGTATAGAAACAAAAACCTTCAGAGAAAAAGGTAACTATAAGACGATTAAGTTAAGAGAAAAATATTTTCAATGGGGACGTGAAGCAGAATTGTTTGAACCTCCTTTACTTTTAATCAAAAAGAATATTGGCAAAAAAAATATGCCAACTCAAATTGTTCATGAAAAAGTTTCTTATCGAGATAAGATATTTGGAATTCATGCTAACGATCAAGATAAAGGTGAATTAATTGAATTACATCAATATCTTAAGGATAACTCAGAAATCATCCGTTTTTACACTATAGTAACTAGCTCTCAACTCTTGATTAACAGAGCTACAGCAATCTATAATGAAGATATTTTAAGAATTCCCTACTCTGAAAAACCTCCAATATTTTCAGAAGCGGAAAGACTTCTTGTTGCTGATATTCACAATATACAATCAGATAGAACTTTTCTCGAAAAGAATGTTTCCAATAGTCAATTGCTTTCGTTTTCAAACGTTTTCTGTAAAACTCTAAATAGCACATATGAGGAATCAAAGAGCTTTCAATTATTCAAGATCATAGATTCAGGAAAGTTTCTTGCCCTACATTTTGAGTATTCTCCGTCAGAACTTACTCCCCGTACTGAAGAAGCTCATGATATTGAGAAATACATAGAATCGGTTATTCCTTCATGGCATGAAATAACAGATAGCTACTACATTCAAAAGATTGCAAAAGTATATGGACAGGACTCTATAATACTGGTAAAACCAAAACAGCTTCGCTATTGGTTGCCTTCAATAGCATTAAGGGATGCTGACGAAACTTTTGCTGAGTACTTTAAATCTCGTCACATTAATGCTTAGAGATTCTGTTCCATCCTCCCAACCACCTAAATCAACGGATTTAAGTGCAAAACAAGATATGGAAGTAAGCCTTATCTTGTCTTTCGTTGACAATCACGTTCCGGGGTTTGCAGGATATTATCGAACTCTAAAAGAATCTGATAAGGAAAACAGAATCAGCGATCTGCTTGTACATCACTTTGAATTGTGCAAAGACGAATCAGGAGGATTCTTTCCTTTTCGATTTAGCAAGAACCCAACACAAAAAGAATCAACAAAGGAAACTGACATTGGAATTTTTGTAAGAACAAGAGACAGAAAGCCGGTCCCAATTTTTGAATTTGAAGCCAAAAGGTTTTCTGAAACATCAAACAATAAAGAGTATGTTTCTGGAATCCGAGGAGGTATTGAACGCTTCAAAAGGAGCGACCATTCTTCACATCTGAAAGTTTGTGGAATGTTCGGATATGTTCAAAGCAGAACTTCTGCAGAATGGATATCAAATGTGAATAATTGGATTGATGATCTATCTAAAAACAACACAGATAAAACCATAGACTGGACTGACGATGAAGAGAAGTTGACTACAATAGCCTCTCTAACTTCTGTAGAAAAGTTGTATTCGTTAAATAAGCGAGAATCTTCGAAAGACAAGATTGCTCTATGGCACTACTTTGTTGATCTAATGAACAAAAATTGAGATTTTGATTAATTAGCCAACCCAACGTCCATACACATTGCCAGGTCGCTCAATACCAACCCATAACCAAAACCTGCCAAAGAGTATGGCTGCTACCACCGCTGGGCCGAATGAACTAACGGGAACGCAGAAAACTGGGCGGAATAATTCACGAAAACCTAACAGATGCTAAAAATCCATAGGCTTACTGAGGTACTTGCAGAGGTTTGTGGAATAAGATACTTTCCCGATATTTACAAATGTCCAGCCTACGGATTTTAGCTGGTCGTTGTGGCTCATCTCTACAAACCGGAAATCTTCTAAATTGCGCAACTTTTTTGTTCCATTATTAGTTAACTTTGAGGAATCGAACAACAAAGACAACTTGTCTTCTTCAAAAACTACTTCAAGGACTTTTTCGAACCCCTAAGTGACAAACTGAAGGACAAGATTGATCAAGTGCTGTTCATGGTGCGAATTGCTGAACGGATACCGAAGAAGTTTTTCCAACATATGACTGGAACAGATGGCTTGTTCGAGATCCGGATAGAATATCAAAGTAACATTTATCGAATTTTTTGTTGCTTTGATGAAGGTAATCTGGTGGTTCTATTCAACGGATTTCAAAAGAAATCTCAAAAAACTCCACAGAAGGAAATTGATAAAGCTTTGAGGATTAAGGATGAGTATTATGAACTAAAAAGAAGATCAAAATGAATGAATATTTAACAACATTTGATGACCACCTAGACGGTCGGTATGGACAGATAGGAACAGCCGAACGAGCGAACTTTGAGATTAAGGCTAAGGCATTTGCTATTGGTGAAATCATTCGTGACGCTCGCAAGGAAGCACGTATGACCCAGGAACAACTAGCCGAACGAACTGGAACGAAGAAAAGCTTCATTTCGAGGATTGAGAATGGCCGCAGTGATATCCAACTTTCAACACTCTACAAACTGCTGGAAATTGGCCTTGGCAAACGAGTGAACTTGACAATCGGGTAAAAACGAGCCACAACAAGCGCCAGCTACTATGCGCTTTGGTAGATTTTGGCAGACTTCATCGGCAAGGTGGCCGCTCACTGCCCATTCTGATGCGTTTGGGCTTTTGGTCAGGTCGGTGCTTCTGGTCGATCTCTTTCGCAACGCAGTTCTTCGTGGATACTGTTGTGGTGGTTGGGCAGATTTGTTACATTAGTGTGATCTAGTAGCGGCAGACATACGCCGTATATCTAGACGTTATCTGTAAGTATGCGAACCTCAATCATAGCTTTACTCATTTTAACCTCATGGTCGTGTAGTTCACAACCCAAAAAGGCTAGTATTCCTACTTATAATGATGGCGATACAACTTTATGGTACGGCTGGAAGACAGAACTTATTTACGAACTTAAACTCGATGACCTGCTTAACACAGATGGATTTAGATTTCGACTCTGGACTGACAATCAGGTAATTGATCTCTCTCAGAACGGTGGAAAAGTTGTGACCTTCGAACGCGAATACGACGAAAAGAATTATCAAAAGAAAGGTAAACTCCATTCTGAAACAGCCAAAATAGTGGAGCCAATATTGTCACAATTTCAAGAACTAATTAAGTCATCAAAAATCCTCGAACTACCTTCAGAAGAAGATATTGAAGGATGGGCACAAGGATTTGACGGAATAACTTACACAATCGAGTATTCCACAACATCTGAGTATCACTTTAGAACTTACTGGACACCTGATATTCAGCCAGAACTTCCAGAAGCAGTTTTGGTCAAAAATTTCGTTCAACAAACCCAAAAGCAACTGAATCTCAAGATGCTTTATGATCAATTCTTCGCCAAATTACCAAAGGGCTGCTACAACAACGGAGACATAATCATGACATGCAAAGAATAAACTACCGCCAACAAACACTTCCATGAATAATATATTGGGGGAGAGATGAGGTTCAATTTAACAAAAACCCACCATTCTTTCTTTTTTCGAGCTTCTTTTCTTCAGCTTCTTTTTAAACCGAAAGATGGTTTCAGGCAAGGTGAGCTTTCCCCAAGTTATGTTACCCAAATACCTTAATCTATCATAAGTTTTGACGAATAATCGATGACGAAAAAAGCAGAGAAAACAAAGGCCCTGAAAGTCTCCGTTTTCTCTGCTCTATCTGTGGTTCGATTTTATTACCCCAAGGTATGTGGCTCACATACCCTTATTCTACTACCACTTTTCCTTCCAGAATTACATTATCAGCCTGAATGCGAAGTACATAAATTCCTGTGCTGAGCGTAGGAGTGATGGCAATCTCCGAAACACTGAAATAATCCTGATTAAAAACCACGGAACCGTCTATCGCTACCAGTTGTATCCTCACCTGGTTATAGGTGTTGTCCAGTTGAATATTAAGTTGGTTGTCCGTAAGTGGTATTGGAATAAGCCCCACGCTTGTAATGACCGGCGGATCTACTTCTATATGCACATCATTCAGCGCAATCTGATGACTGAGATCATCACCAAGTTGCAATTCCTCCACATAATCGTTTCCATCATAAGAAACAGTCACTTCATACGCTCCTTTGAAGGCATTGAAATTGGCTAGGCCAGCTGAGCTTGTGAGCAGTTCTTCATTAGTTCTGTATTTGATTTGAAACAGGTAAAACCACACCAATCCATTGAGCTTTACTGTTCCATCATAATAGGTGAGCGATTTGTCATCTGTTGCTTCCATAAATGTCCAGTTGAAAAGTCCCGTGGTAAGCGGGTGACTCAGGTAAGCGAGTAGTGTTTCCTCAGTGATTTTGGCTCGCTCTGTTTCATTATAGTCATAAGGCAAGCGGGTATCCTCCGGGTCATCTACTACCTCGAATTCTGTACCCACCATTTCCAGTCCGAATTCATTACCAAAATCCACCAGCCTGTTGTAGGTAGTTTCTCCGTTTGGTATGCCCCATTTGTATCTATTCTGAAAACCAATCTTGTCCACACGACCACCATCATCAATGATGCGCTGGATATTGGCGAAATAATCTGTTTTCCGATCTTCATATTGCATCCAGTTTGGGGTAGTGGGCAGGTCTTCCGGAGCACTGACGATGGTGTAGTCATTGATCACGAGTTTACAATCTGGATTGACCATATTGTTTTCCGCAATATTAAACCACTTGGCCATCTGGTCATATCCCAGTATTTCCATGAGCAGGTAGCTGCTGAGTGTTTCATTGATTACATCCCATTCACCTACATTCCACAGTCCCGCCCATTGAGCGATTTCTGCATCTACTACGGCTTTCAGCGCATCTTTATCCGCTTGTGTTCGCGCACTTGCTTTGTAGGTGAGTACCGCCTGCTCCACGTCATAGCTCACTATGTTTTCGTATCCAGACATTCCGGCAAGTGAAGAGTTCCCTCCATTCGACAGATGTCGGCCATAGGTTTCATTGATCACACTACCCTCTGCGTCCATTTCCGGGATTCCCTTGCTTCCCGGCCAGATTAAAAGGTGCCCTCTTAGATAGAGATTGTTTTGTGCAGTCCAATCCACAAATGCTGGCAAGTACTCATGAAGTCCTGTGAGTTTAGGCTTGAAATTGTTTCCTGCTCCAATGGCGTTTGACAATCCTAAAACAAGTTTCTTCCAATCTTCGGAGGTGGAACCTGCGTCTGACAGATAGTTTTTGCCATCTACCAGGTCTTCGGCTCTTACCACCACACCATAATGAAAATTCGGGTTGGTTAGCCGAACGTTCACTGTAGCATCTGGGATTGGTGTGCCAGAGTCGTCAACTATGGTAATTTCAAGGTTTGCTTTTCTATATTGTGCGATTCGATTTTCTGCATCTATTCTCCACTGAGGATTCTCAGAAGGCTTCACGATTTCGGCGATTTGGGATTTTTCAGATTCAGTAAGGGTGATTCCAAGGATCTCCTGATATAGCTGTGCCTCTGCATCTGTGAGAGTAGTCTGCGCTATGCTCGACAAGCTGATGATAAGTAATAGAATCGGAGAAATGAAATAGTGTTTGGTCATCTTAGTCTTCAATAGTTAGTTACACGGCTAAGTAAGATATCGGACGGGAGAGCGAGGTTTAAAAACTGTTAGATGAGGTTTGAAATTACTGATGTCCGAGAAAAATAAACTTGTCAGCTTTTCCATTTATCATGCAGGAGGGTTGGGGAGGAAAATTTGGAGCGGTGGGGGAGGCCTAGGGTAAAGGCTTTAAAATTTTCTTGATTTTTTTGTTACTTTTTTCATCAAGGAAAAAAGTAAGGAGAAAGCCGATCAATGATTGTCTGCGTGCTTTGCAGGGGGAGTTTTTGAGAAATGAAAAAAAATGCGCTCCTATGTACCACAAATGATGTTTTTTATGGAATTCAATTTTTAGTCGGATGACAGTGGTTTGAAATATTCGATCTTTATTGATTTATTAGAATATGGAAAAGTTACCTAATATACATCCCGGTGAAGTACTCTCTGAAGAGTTCTTAAAACCTATGGGAATTTCAGCGTATCGTCTGGCTAATGATCTTCATATTCCTCAAACACGAATAAGCGAAATCATTAAAAAGAAGCGCCGAATTACGGCAGATACAGCACTCAGATTGAGCAAGTATTTTGGTATGTCTCCCAAGTTTTGGCTTGGATTGCAAGATGATTATGATCTGGAAGAAGAACTAACAGGTAAGTCAGATGAGTTTGCTTCTATCAGAAGTAAAACTGTTGATCCTGAATTCATGTGATTGCTGAATTCTGAGTGGTTTTTAAGGACTCCTAATCTTCAAAGACACAAAATGATGTCCAATAATTACTTATCTTTAAATAATGAATACAGTTGATGAGAAGATATTAGATAATTATTTCGGCCTTTTGAATCACTTAAATCCAACATTAAAGATGGAATTAATAGATCGATTGAAAGAGTCCGTGAAATCAGAGAATCCATCAAAATCCACAATAAAATTGGCTTTTGGAGCATGGCATTCTGACGAATCTGCGGAGGAACTAATCAATTCAATTCGAATAAGTAGAAGAATCAACAGAGATATAGAGAACTTTTGAAATATCTGCTTGATACCAATATTTGAATTTACTACATGAAGGGAATGTTTGCTCTCTCTGGCAAATTTGATGCTATTGATCCTGACACATTATTCATTTCGGAGATAACATTAGCAGAATTAAAATATGGCGTAGCTCAAAGTGCTAATCCAATAAAGAACCGAGCTGTATTGATTAATTTTTTATCTGGAGTCCAGATTCTTCCAATTTTTGATGCTTTGGATATTTATGCAAATGAGAAGGCTCGTTTAAAGAAAGAGGGGAGAATTGTTGATGATTTTGATTTATTAATTGGTGCATCTGCGGTTGCGAATGAGCTGATACTTGTTACAAATAACACCAAGCACTTTGAAAGGTTGGACGGTATAACGATTGAGAATTGGACTGTTAATTGATTACCTCACCTTACATAGCTTTATTTTTCCTCACTCCTCATTTCACCCTCTACTTTATCAACCCAATTCCTCAATAACCTAATTCCCTAAAAACCCAATACCCAAATTCCCACTAAAACAAGGTTTGTTTTCTGTTAACAGTGCTAATAATCTAATTCTTATTGGAAGGAAAAAACTGCCTTTAAAGTATATTAAAGCTTGTTTGCTCATATTCAAACCCTAAAAAACAGGATTTCAACCCGATTTCTTCTTACTTAGATGAACTTCGGAGCTGAAGACAAGTCAAACCTTTTTTCAAAATCAAATGATGAAGAAGTATATCATATTAAGTTATCTAATGATTGTGTCGGCTATGGGTTGGGCACAACACAGTGTATCTGGGATAGTAAAAGACGCAGAAGGTGTCAGTATACCAGGTGCTACAGTTATGGAATCTGGTACTTCTAATGGTACAGTTACTGATATAGATGGAAAGTATTCTTTAAAAGTAGCCAATAAAGATGCGCTGCTCTCTATCTCTTTTATCGGGTTCATTACAGCAGAAGTATCTGTCAATGGACAGAGCAAGATTAATATCATACTGGAGCAAGATGTGAAGGAACTGGAAGAAGTAGTTGTGGTAGGATACGGATCAGTGCGTAAGAGTGATCTGACTGGTGCCGTAGCGAGTATAAAAGTGGAAGAAAATGTAGCTCGCCAGTCTTCTACTATAGACCAGTTGCTGCAAGGGAGAGCCGCAGGTGTGCAGGTGACAGGTGGGGGTCAGCCGGGAGCTGGAGTGAGTGTGCGAATCAGAGGGACGAATAGTTTGAGAGGCAATAACGAACCTCTATATGTGGTGGATGGAATTATTATTTCATCTGCTGGTGAAGATGCTGCGTCGGCTAGTTCTGATGGAAATGCCATGCAAGTCAATCAAAATGGTCTGAATGGAATCAACCCCAGGGATATCGAAAGTATAGAAGTACTGAAGGATGCCTCAGCTACGGCAATCTATGGCTCACGAGGAGCGAATGGAGTCATATTGATCACCACTAAAAAAGGATCTAAAGGCAGTGCCAAGGTCAATGGTTATGTGACCACATCAGTGACGAGCGTGCGTAAGAAGATTGATGTTCTCAATGGGGTAGATTATGCACAATATCAAAATGAGTCAAATATTATCAATGGTGACAATGTGACTTATCATATAGATGGTGACGAGGTTTTCCCAATTAACTATGGTACGTATGGTGCGAGTGTCGCAGACACTGCCGTTCAGCAAGTCAACTGGCAGGATGATTTGCTTCAGCAGGCCACTGATTTGAATGCCGGTATTTCTATCTCCGGTGGGTCGGATCGTGGTTCATACTATATATCTGGTGGATATAATAAGCAAGGAGGAATAGTAGAGAGTTCTATTTATCAGACTGCAGACCTGAGAATCAACCTCACACAGAATGTTGCAGAGAAATTGAAGGTAGATGCCAGGTTCAATGCATTTTATGGAGAAGGAAATTTTGCTCAAGATGGAGACAGAGCTGGGGGATCTAATAGAAGTTTTGTCAACAATATCATTCTCACCAGACCTCTTTACTATGGAGATTTCGAGCAATATGTGATTGACAATGAAATATCCAGTCCCTATTCTTTCGTCAATGATTTTGAAGATGCCACTAAGGAGTCACGTTTTGTGGGCCGTCTTGGTCTTACTTATGATCTGCCAATCAAGGGGTTAAAATATGAAATCAACGCCGGTGGAAATATTCGATTAAAAGAGCGAAACAGATGGTATGGTGTTACCACCTGGCAAGGAGGTACAGCCAATGGATCACTATCATTGTCTGATCTGGAAGCTAAGTCTTACCAGATCAACAACTTACTCAGATACTCAAAAAATGGTAAAACTCATCGAATTCAGGTCGTTTTAGGTAATACCATAGATGGTCGTGATGTGGCGAATTCCATATATGAAGTTCAGGATTTTGTGACTAAGTCATTTACGGTAGATCAACCATTCTTTGGGCAGAACGTTACGCGTCCCCTCGAAATCAGATATTCGCCAACAAACATTATTTCCTATTTGGGTAGGGTGAATTACACTTTCAAAAACAAATACGTACTCACAAGTTCATTTAGATACGATGGTGTATCTAAGTTCAAAGGAGATAATAAATGGAGCTTCTTTCCATCTTTTGCTCTGGCATGGAATGCAGCAGAAGAGTCCTTTGTTCAGGGTTTGAATCTGTTCGACGAGCTGAAGGTAAGAACGGGCTGGGGCCAGATCGGTAACCACGGTATACAGCCATTCCAGACTTTGGCTAATTACGGCGGAGAACTCTACGCTACACTGGGTAATGGTACCACAGTAGCATTCGTGCCGCTCAACATTCCCAACCAATCTTTAATTTGGGAAACCACAGAACAGCTCAATGCCGGAATTGATTTTGGAGTTTGGGACAATAGAATCACAGGTACTGCGGATTATTACATCAAAACAACCAAAGACCTGCTACAGTATGCAGCGATTGGCCCGTCAAATGGTTTCGAGACCATTAGCTCAAACAGGGGTGAAATTCAAAACTCAGGACTGGAGTTCTTGATCAATGGCGTACTAATAGATAAAGGAGATTTAGGGTTGAATATTGGTGGTAATATCGCTTTCAATAGGAATAAAATCCAATCGCTGGGAATCCCGGAGAGCAACATTTATATCAACGGAGTAGAGGAGCAAAGATCATTTTACTACGGCGACAATGTTTCTACAGGTACTTACTTCAAATCTCCGGCCAATGTGTTCATGGAAGGCGAACCTGTGGGATTATTCGTAGGGTATGAAACGGACGGCATTTATCAATCAACAGATGAAATCACGGTGGATGGTGCCCAACCTGGAGATATTAAAATTATCGATCAAAATGGCGACAATGTCATTGACACAAATGATCGCACTATCATTGGTGATCCAAACCCGGATTTCGTTTATGGAATCAACCTATCTGCCCGATACAAAAGATTCTCTTTGAATATCCTGATTAACGGAGTACAAGGGAATGAAATAGCAAACGGAACATTTGTGCGCCTGGGTACAGCAGATGCGAACCAAACCAATATCATCCCGGCGGCATATCACGGAGCATGGAGACCAGAGCGGGAGACCAATCTTTATCCAAGAATTGGGTACACGGGCGAAAACAGTGCTTCGGCGGTCACCGATAGGATTATTGAAGACGGTAGCTTCGTGAGGCTCGGTAATGTCACGCTCAATTATGACGTCCCTGTGGAGTCCGTAAAAGGAATTTCTTCACTGAATTTTTATGCAGCAGGAAGAAACCTTCTGACACTCACATCATACCGGGGATACGATCCCGAAATCAGCTCTTTTCTATACAATGGAAATATAATTGGTGTTGACTGGACAGGCGTACCAAATACCATGAGTATCACACTAGGAGCCAATATTACCTTTTAATGACAATAATGATGAAAAAGATATTAAGCATAATAGTATTATCAGGACTTCTGATGACCAGTTGTAGCCTGGAGGAAGAACCACCATTTCTGTCAGATCAAAATGTATATGCAGATGCTGAAAATGCAAAAGCGGCTCTCAATGGCATATATGATGGGCTGGCAGGATACGAAATGTATTCCAATGTTTACTACTTCTTCAATGGACTTTACTCAGGCATGATGGTCTCCAGAAGAGGTGGAAACAATGTCAATACACAGTTCAATTCCACTTTGGCCACCATGGCCGCTGCTAGTGGTGAACTAAATAATGGACGAGTTTGGACCCAGATCTATAGAGCAGTAGCGCGTGCTAATGGAGCCATTTATTCTGCCATACCTACAGCAGACCCGAGTACTGATGACGAATTGGTCATCAACGATGTAGTAGGACATGCATATTTCGTCAGGGCATTCAGCTATTACATGTTAGTGAGTATTTGGGGAGAAGTTCCATTGAGATTAGAACCTTCCACACCTGACAATACCAACCTGGCAGTATCCACTCAGAAGGAGATTTATGATCAAATCCTTTTGGATTGTAATATGGCAGACTCCTTAATTAACGGTTCTGCTGGTACTTCTTTTCCACAGGTCTACGCTGTGAATATGCTCAAAGCTAAAGTGTATATGAGTCTGGCAACTGAGTCTGAAGACGTTCAGGACGGCAGTACTAACTATTGGCAGGCAGCATATGATGAAGCTATCAAAGTTTACGGCCATTATACCCTGGTAGAAGATTATGCGGAATTGTTCAATGAAGAAACAAGTGACGGCACGAGCGAAAGTATTTTCGAATTGCAATCCAGTGATGGTGCATCTCATGATTGGGTGAGAGCCTTCACACCAAACAATTATACCAAGGCCAACACATTTGGATGGCTGCAGGTTAACGCTGATTTCTATAACCTGCATGCTGATACTTATCCTGGTGATCAGAGAATTGCGGCCACTTATCTTTCAAGCTGGACACAGCAAAACAATGGAAATATTACCAATAAATGGCCGGTAAATTCAAGCAGAAACAATTTTGGAAATGCACACCCATTTTTCTTCAAACTCGCAGAAAAGGACGTGTCCAATACCTCTCAGGTCGGAAATCAGAATATGATCATCTTCAGATATGCTGATCTGCTACTGATGCTGGCTGAGATTTCTAATGAACTACAGAATGGTGAGCAGCTCGACTATGTAACCGAGGTTCTTAATAGAGTGGGTTTATCACCTCAGGCCGCATACTATGGTACCCAGGATGATTTCCGAACAGCCGTAATGAGAGAATATCAGTTTGAATTACTTGGTGAAGGGTTTGACTGCATAAATGTGCGAAGAAGAGGATTTGATTGGATGAAAACACACATCATCGACTTTCACAACAACAATCCAATTTTTGACGCCTCAGTGGACGTGACCTTTTCAGGAGAAAAAGACAAGGTAATGGAACTTCCAATACCGGATGCTGAGGTGAATGCAAACCAAAATATTAATTAATCATGAAGACCTTAAATCCCATTTATATAGCCCTCTTGATCTTAGGAGCAATAGTTACGCTATTTTCCTGTGAAGAAAGTGAGGAATTTGAAAGATACGTACCATCTGTGTTGGAGGACAATGATAGTACATTGATTTATACAGATTTAGAAACTTATCCTTACCTGGATTTAATTACCACTGATACACCTACGGTCAACTATAGCGGAAAATACTCATTCGTTTTGGACTCTATCGTAGAGCTTTCAGGGGTTACTTTTCAGAGAAATAAATTCAATATTGATCGTAATTCTGGGGTTATCCGCTACAATAATGGAGGTGAACTAACACCAGGGCAGTATGTGATGAATGTTGGTTTAGTATCTACTTCCGGAATCGTCATTTTCAAAGAGGCATTCACGATGGATGTGAAAGAGGTACCAGTAACACTTAGTATAGACAATGCCGTGGTAGATGCAGGAGCTTTGCAAGTGGGCACAATAGCCCAGCTGAGCATTACTGATAATTCTGGTGGAGAGGTTACAGAAGTGAAATACGCTTTTACTGAAGCTAAGGACGGTTTTGCTATCGATGGTCTTACAGGTGAAATAAGCAAAACAGGATCAGTATTAGATAAAACAACTACTTTTTCAATTAAGGTAACCACTAATCTGGGAGCCAAGGTTTATGATGATGTTTTAGTAGTAAACGTAGGAGAAGCTCCAACTATTGAGTATTTCCAACAAGATGGAACTACCGCACTCTCAAAAGTGACGCTCTCACCATGGACTGCCTATACATCTAGTGCTCCTGCATTGAGTGGTATGGAAGCAGATGGAGGTTTTGTTGCCATTTTACCGGACACTTTACAGCCTTTTGCAACTAGTTTCTCATTAGATGCTAGTGGGGCTCTTAGCATCGAGAAAGGAGCAAACTTGCCTGAAGGAGAGCATGTTATAGGAGTTACCGCTACCAATAGTGGCGGGGTTTCAGCTTCATTTGATAGTCTTTTTACCATCAAAGTAGAAGCTCTTTGGGAAACAGAACCATTCATCACTGAGGACTTTAATGATGAAGAAACTAAAAACTTCATTCCTCAAGATGCATACCCTGGATTGTGGTCTGGATATGTTTTTAGTGGCAGCACAGGTGGATGGAAAAAAGCCCATGACGTGGGTGCAGGAGGATTTGCAGGTTTCAGAATGTTCAACCCAAAAGACACGGATGCTGGACTGATCCGAAAAATCGACCTGACGGATGTTTTTGGTCTCAAAATCAATTTCGCAGAGATGATTGGGTATGGTGGGGCTTTCACAGATAACTACGATCGCGCCCTTTACATGGGTGAAGATACCACGAATGTCGCAGCAGGTTCTTTTGTAGATGCAGATTGGACTGCAATTCAGGATACTGATGGAGCTTGGCTAGAAGTCAATTGGAATGGTGGAAATGGTCCTGAGCAGTATTACAATATCAACATTGATTTGACAGCTATTTCGGGAAATACACTTTACCTGATGTGGAGAATGTTGCCAACAGCTACTTCATCACTGGATCAAAATGGTCAGTGGATCATCGATTCATTTTCAGCAACTAAAGCGAGTGCGTACGACGCAATAGAAGAATAAATTTTAAGCAATTGAACAAGAAAGAAGACAACATAGAAGCCAACTATAAAAGTACCAATGCTCATGTGATTGTTCAGGCATTGACGATTGTCCTGCTGGTCATCACGCTATTGACCATGGCTGCCTTCTTTCTGTAAATCGAATCATATGAAATTTAATGAGATATTAGTTTGGATAGTGATTGCAGGGGTGTTTTATACCTGTAGTCAGGGATCTACGGGCATTTCTGCAGACTATACAGATGCCTCAGCACCTGTAGACGACAGAGTGGCTGACCTCATGTCCAAAATGACACTAGAGGAAAAAATTGGACAAATGAGCCAGTATGTGGCTCCATTTCATATTGAAGAATCTAAAAAGCGGATTAAAGGCGAAGAATTGATCCATAATGATCAGTGGGGATTGTATCCAGGGATGAGTTCTGATTCATTGAGACAGCTGGTGAAAACCGGAGAAATCGGATCATTCCTTCATGTAAAAGATGCCAAAGAAGCCAATGAACTTCAGAAGTTGGCTCAGGAATCACGTCTCAAAATTCCATTACTGATAGGGATAGATGCGATTCATGGTCATGCGATGATTGAGGGAAGTACAGTTTATCCAACTCAGTTGGGACTTTCCTCTACCTGGGACAATGAACTCATTAAAGAGGTAGCGGAAGCTACTGCCGCTGAGGTGAGAGCTACAGGAATGCACTGGACATTTTCACCTAATGTAGATGTGGCGCGTGACCCGAGATGGGGAAGAGTAGGTGAGACTTTCGGAGAAGATCCTTACATGGTGACAAAAATGGGGTTGGCATTTACGGAAGGTTATCAGGGAGACTATGGTGACGAGAAAGTGCTGGCATGCGCCAAACACTTCATTGCGGGAAGCGAACCATACAATGGAACTAACGCCTCTCCGATGGACATGTCAATGAGACAGCTTAGAGAGATCTGGCTGCCTCCATACAAAGCACAATCCGCAGCAGGAGTTTACACTTTCATGGCGGCTCACAATGAGCTAAACGGCATTCCCTGTCATAGCAACAAAATGCTGCTGACCGATATTCTGAGAGATGAGTGGGGATATGAAGGTTTCGTGGTGAGTGACTGGATGGACATTGAGCGAATTGATAAACTACATCATGCGGCTGCAGATGCCAAAGAAGCAATCAAACTGTCCGTGAATTCTGGAATGGATATGCACATGCATGGTCCGGAATTCTTGCATCCTTTGGCAGAATTAGTACGAGAAGGAAAAGTAGATGAGTCAAAGATCGACGCTGCTTGTCGAAAAATCCTCAAAGCCAAATTCATGCTAGGCCTGTTTGAAAATCCATTTGTCGAAGAGGAAGCAGTACAGGAAAAACTATTTACAAAGAGCAATCAGCAATTGGCATTGGAGGCCGCTCGTAAGTCAATTGTCCTATTAAAAAATGACGGCCTCCTTCCTTTTACCAATCAAAAGAAAATTCTGGTTACAGGCCCTAATGCTCATAATCACCGGGTAATGGGTGACTGGGCATTGCCTCAGCCAGAGAGTAATATCACCACGGTTTATGAAGGTTTTGAGCAGGTATTTGCAGATGCACAGATAGACTTTGTCAATTGTGGTGAGAGCCTTAGAAACCCAGATCAGAAGGCTTTGGAGTCAGCCATAGCGAAAGCGAAAGGATACGATGCGATCATCGTGGCAGTAGGATCTAATTCATTGAGATACGAAAAACACGAGAAAAACTGCGGAGAAAATGTAGGCAGATCTACCATCAACCTGATGGGCAATCAATTGGAATTGATCAAGCGACTTTATAAGATCAATAAAAACATCGTGGTGGTTATGATCAATGGTCGTCCTCTTTCTGAACCATGGGTTAAAAACAACATTCCAGCAATCATCGAAGCCTGGGAGCCTGGTGCTTTTGGAGGTCAGGCCATTGCTGAGATTGTAAAAGGAGACGTCAATCCGTCAGGTAAACTGACCGTCACATTCCCATATCATGTAGGTCAAGTGCCAATGGTTTACAACCACAAGCCTTCAGTTTTCTTCCACAAGTATGTCGATAGTCCATCTAAACCGCTTTGGCATTTTGGCTATGGCATGAGCTATACAACTTTCCAATACGGTGATTTAAGTGTAGATGTAACTGAAAAAGAAGGAAACGTTACGGTACAAGCTGCTGTGATGGTAACCAATACAGGTGATGTAGCAGGAGATGAGATTGTGCAGCTATACATCAGGGATGAAGTGTCGTCAGCCACTCGTCCTGTGAAGGAATTGAAACGATATCAAAGAGTGTCATTGTCATCAGGAGAATCCAAAATGATCGTATTCACACTGGGTGCAGAGGATCTGGCTTTCTATGATATTGACATGAAGTACGGTGTAGAAGCTGGTACTTTCAAAATCATGGTGGGTGGCTCATCTGATGACAAGGATTTGCTTTCAGACACCATCGAAATCAACCAGCCCATTTCATTAGTAAGTAATTAAACCAAAATCATCTGAAGTAATGAGTAAGATAGAAAACAGCATTCAGAAAACAGTTTTGGCACTTTTTGCATTGGCTTTCATGTTTGGGTGCGATACTGCCACTGAGCCCGAAAAGCCTCGTCCGAACATCCTTTTCATCATGAGTGATGATCATGCTTCGCATGCCATCACAGCTTATGGAGGGATATATGATGAGTATCAGCAGACACCAAACATCGATCGTATTGCTAATGAAGGCATCAAGTTCAATAATGTGTTTTGCACCAATGCTATTTGTGGGCCCTCACGCGCTGCTATTCTCACAGGAAAATACAGCCATCTGAATGGCTATTATAAGAATGAAAGCGGTGGGAAATTTGATTCTGCCCAATGGACATTCCCACAGGCCTTACATGATGCAGGTTATCAGACGGCTATGGTAGGAAAGTGGCATTTGGGAACTGAGCCGGTTGGTTTTGATTTTTACAAATACCATGACAATCCTGGCCAGCAAGGTTTTTATTATGATCCGATTTACAATGAAAATGGCAAAAAAGTAGAAGAAGAAGGCTATGCAACTACTTTGACCACTGACTTTGCTCTGGAATGGTTACAGACAGATCGAAATGGAGAAAAGCCATTTCTGATGATGCTTCAATACAAAGCTCCTCACAGAAACTGGGATCCTGAAGAGAAATATTTGGACTTGTTTGAAGGAGTAGAAATGCCTTACCCACCAACTTTCAATGATGACTATGAAGGAAGGGAACAGACAGCTGGTGACACAGACATGACGATGGATTTTTTCAATCGCAAGGACATGAAATTGTTGCCTCCAGATAACCTAACGAATGGAGAATTGAAAAAATGGTTATCGTGGGGAAACAAACGTGGACACGGAGAAGGCTGGTTACCAAGCGATACAATGACCTTGGAGGAGGCCAGAAAGTGGAAATATCAGCGATATATCAAGGATTATCTGGCATGTGTTCGCTCTGTTGATGACAATATTGGGAGAGTCCTTCAGTACCTCGATGAAAGTGGCCTGGCCGAAAACACCATTGTGGTTTATACCTCTGATCAGGGATTTTATCTCGGAGATCATGGCTGGTTTGACAAGCGATTTATGTATGAGCAGTCACTTCGCATGCCGTTCCTGATGCGCTATCCGGCGCAGATCGAGCAGCCTGCTGAAAATAACGACATTATTACCAATGTGGACTTTGCTCCAACATTGCTAGACTTTGCTGGAGTGAAAGTACCGGAAGCAGTTCAGGGAGCTAGTTTCGTACAAAATGCCGTTGCTGAAACTCCTGAAAGCTGGGATCAGTCAATGTACTATCATTATTATGAGTTTCCATTCTGGCATCACGTACAGCCACATTATGGGATTAGAAACCAGCGCTATAAGCTGATTCATTTCTATTATGACGTGGATATTTGGGAATTTTATGATTTGGAAAATGACCCCAATGAGCTGAATAATCTCATTGATAATCCTGAATATGCTGATTTGATTGCTGAGATGAAAGAGCAACTCAAAGCCAAGCAAAAACGATACAATGATGACGGTTCGCTGGATGATTTTAGAGCTATTACAGATACTGATTTTGGACATATTTCGGGTAGGCATTGATGTATGCTGCCCGAATGGCTGAGTAGGTTTAAACCCCGATGTGAGAAAACCTCATAAATATCAAAATTTAGAAAGATGAAAATACTTCAAATAACAATATTGGCTCTGATCCTGATCCCCGGACAGGTATTTAGTCAGCAGAAAAACGTGCTGTTCATTGCTGTGGATGATCTTAAGCCACTTATAGGTGCATATGGTGATGAAATGGCGGTGACCCCAAATTTTGATCGCTTGGCAGATATGGGAGTGACGTTTACCAATAGCCACTGTCAGCAAGCAGTTTGTGGTCCGTCCCGAGCTAGTTTACTTACTGGTTTGCGTCCGGACGTGACAGAAGTTTGGGATTTGAAGACCATGATTCGTGATAGAAATCCTGATATTCTCACCTTGCCGCAGCACTTCAAAAACAATGGATATACCACAGTAGGTATGGGGAAAATCTATGATCCGCGAAGTGTAGATAAGGGTTACGACAAAATTTCCTGGTCTGTACCTTATATGATGCCGGACAAGCAAGATCCCGTTTTTGCTGACGCAGCGATGGGTTCGTATCAATCACCTGAATACAAGGAGCGTTTCGATGCGTTGATTAAGGAAGGCAAGGCAAAAGGTCTGGAAAAAGGTAAACTCAACAAGTATGTCAGAGACAACTTTAAGCCATCGGTTGAATCTGCTGACGTGTCGGATGAAGCCTACTTTGATGGTCAGGTAGCTAAAACTGCCTTAGAGCAAATGGGTGTATTGGCCAAAGCGGGTGATCCATTTTTCCTCGCAGTAGGTTTCAAAAAGCCACACTTACCATTTGTGGCACCGCAGAAATACTGGGAATTATATGATCGTGATAAAATGCCTTTGGCAGAATTTCAGAAACACGCATCAAACACCATTGAGATTCCCTATCACAATAATGGAGAGCTAAGATCTTACACAGACATTGAGGGAGCTACGAGTGTCAATGATCCACTGGAGGTTGCCAAACAAAAGGAACTAATCCATGGCTATTATGCCTGTGTTTCTTATATAGATACGCAGCTAGGAAAAGTGCTGGACGCGCTGGAAAGTAATGGATTAAAAGAAAACACGGCAATAGTCCTTTGGGGAGATCATGGCTGGCATTTAGGTGATCATGGGCTTTGGAATAAGCATACCAATTTCGAGCAAGCTACACGAGCACCTTTGATTTTTGTAGATCCATCTGGAGAAAAAGGCGAGACCAATAGTTCTCCAGTGGAGTTTGTCGATATCTTCCCAACACTGTGTGACTTAGCAGGGATAGATCTACCAGCGCAGCTTCAGGGAACCAGTCTAAAACCTATTTTAAAAGGGAAAAACAAATCCGTGAAAGAATTTGCCATCAGTCAGTTTGGCAGAGGTAAAAATGAAGGATATGCCCTGAGAAATGATCGATACAGATTGGTAGTGTGGTACAAAGATGGAGATACATCTAATGACGGAAATATCCTGTTTAAGGAATTGTATGATTACAAAAAAGATCCTTTAGAAAAACACAATGTGATTGCCGATTATCCGGAGTTAGCAGATCAATTGCTAGGCGAACTTTCAACTCATTTGAAAGAATCGAAAGCATTTAAAAGGCAATACAAAAAATCACAGCCTAAGAAGCAGGTAAAGACTACCCCAAAGTCATCGGGCAACAATCTGATCAAAAATCCGGGTTTCGAACAAGGTGAAAATGGGTGGAATTATTTTGGAAACAACCATCCATCCATAGCATCAGACCATCCTCAATCAGGCAGCAATGCGATGAAAATACCTACGGCACATTCTGGCGTATTGCAGCGTGTCAAAGGGTTGAAGCCTAATACCGAATACCAGCTTTCCGCTTATATCAAATCCAGCAATGGAGAGACTGTAGTTCTCAATGTGAAAGATCATGGCGGAGAGAATGTAAAGCAGCGCTTCAAAGGAAACGATTATGAATTGGTGAGTCTGACATTCAAAACCGGAGCTTCCAATACTTCAGCCATGGTACGTTTCATGAAGTTCGGTAAAGGTTCTGGTGAAGCCTGGGCAGACGATTTTACATTGACGGAAGTAGGAGCAAAAGTGGTAGCAACCAAGCCCGCTGCAAATAACCTGTTGAAAAATCCCGGATTGGAGGATGGAGAGAAAGGCTGGAATTTCTTTGCAGAAAACAAACCTACTATTGCTTCAGACAACCCGCATTCGGGACAGAATTGTATCAAAATACCTACTTCACGGTCAGGAGCAATACAGAAAGTATCAGGATTGAAACCAGATACCGAATATATCTTTTCGGCCTATATCCAATCTACCATAGGTGAAAATGTAGTGTTGAGCGTAGTGGATCATGGTGGAGAAGACGCTAAAGTAAGTTTCAAAGAGGATACATACGAAAAGGTAAGCGTGCGTTTCAAAACCGGACCGAATAATACTGAGGCTAAGGTTCGTTTCATGAAGTTTGCCAAAGGTGATGGCCCGGCCTGGGCAGATGATTTTGAATTGGTAGAAGTCATTAAAGGTGACGGTGTAGGGTTGAAGGATATTCAAAAGAAGCATTTGAATACTGAAAATTTCTATTTAGGTGCCACCATCGCCGAGAAGCAATTGGGGACTTTTGTGGAGGATATCCTGATCAGGGATTTCGCCTATACCGTACCAGAAAATGCCGTGAAGCAGTCTCGCGTACATCCTCAGCCTGATGTTTGGGATTGGTCGGGAATAGATGCAATCATGAAAGTAGCAGAGCAAAATGACATCACTGTCCGTCTGCATGGACCGATTAGCCCGCAGGCTTCCAAATGGGCGCGTGAAGATGAGCGCACTGCCGCTGAGTTGGAAAAAATCATGGAGGAATACCTCATTGCCGAATGCAAGCGATACAATGGTCATCCGAATGTCAAGTGGATGGACGTGGTAAACGAAACCGTAGAAACGAATGGTTCATGGTTTGGTCCAAAACCTGAGGTCCATATTTGGGAAAATCCCTGGCCTCAGATTGGTGTGGATAACGATGCTAACCAAACTCCACTTTACATCACCCGAGCTTTCGAAATTGCCAATCAATATGCACCAGATATCAGCCTGGTTTACAATCAGCATGGACTGATGGAGCCGGTGATGTGGGAGCGTGTAAAGGAAACCATTTTATATCTGAAGAAAAAGGGTTTGAGAGTGGACGGACTGGGATGGCAAGCTCATATCCGCAGTACGGATGAATTACCATTTGACCAAAAGCAACTTGATTATTTGGGTGCTTTGATTGATTGGGCGCATCAAAACGACCTGGACTTCCACGTGACAGAAATAGATTACAAACTGATGGATGACAAGGGAGCCGCTGCTCAAAAACGCCAGGCTGATGCTTATGCCAATATCCTGAAAGTTTTATTATCTCGTCGAAACAACGGTGTGGTAACTTATAACACCTGGGGGATAGTGGATGGTGTTGGTCGTCATGCAGACAAGCTACAGTTTCTTTTTACTGAAGAGGGTACACCGAAACCGGCCTACTATGCCTTGAAACAAACACTGCAAAACCCGGACGAGCCACCAATATTGCCAAAATCTATAGCTGTTTTGGTAGAGAATTTTGACAATGGATTGGCAAAAGGTTGGATCCAATTCGGTAAGAATAAGCCGGTAGCCAGTAAATCTCAAGGCATGAATAATTCTTCTTGCGTTGCATTTCCTGAGGATAAATCAGGGCTGAAGTATAAACTAAACAGTCTGCAACCTCACACAGAATATCATGTGGAAGTATGGGTGAAAGCTGAAGATGGTATGAAAACCGCACTAAAAGTCACAGAATATGGTGGTGAAGATGCAGTAATTCGCATGAAAGGTAACGGAGCTTATCAGCGTGGAGTCTTAAAATTTGAGACAGGAGCTAATAGCACTTCAGCGGAGATTGTATTCAATCGTTGGAATTCAGAAATGAGCGGTGTTGCCTATTTGGATGATTTGTCAGTCTCAATGATTAATGTGAAATAACTGTCATCCAAGTAAATTTTAACAGACCTTAAAAAGCCCATTGAAATTAAATGAGAAGAGATTTTTCACGCTCCGTCAAAACTACCCCCACCCTAAAGGGAGTTGCAGAGTACTTCCCTTCAGGGAACATAAAGGGTGATTTTAAGGCAAATCTTGATTTCGAAAAATCTTTTCTCGGACACTAATAGTATGAAATGAAAAAGTTTTCAATTTATTTTTTGTTGATAGGGGTGATGCTCCAGTCAGCAATTGCGCAGCAAAAGAATGTGGTACTCATCATTGTAGATGATCTGAAACCACTGATCAATTCATTCGGCGAAAGCCAAATGATCACACCAAATCTGGATAAGCTTGCTTCGGAAAGTGCCGTGTTTACCAATGCGCATTGTCAGCAGGCAGTCTGTGCCCCGAGCCGGGTGAGTTTCATGACAGGTATGCGGCCGGACTATACTAAAGTGTGGGATCTGAAAACCAAAATGCGGGATATGAATCCTGATATTCTCACCATGCCGCAGTATTTCAGGCAAAATGGCTATCAGACGATAGGTATGGGAAAAGTGCTCCATGGTGCACGTAAAAATGACAAACGATCTTGGACTGTTCCGTATATTGAGGACACAGACCTGACCTATGCTGAGGGTTACAGGATGCCAGCTAATAAGGATTATCAGAGTGAGGAAGCCCAAAAGTTGTATGACGAATTGGCTTCTAAATATCCCGGTGACCCGAATAGCGATAAGGTTTGGCTGGCTGTGAACAAGGAAATGAAGAAAATGGGCGTTCGCCAGTCGATGGAAGCGGAAGATGTACCTGATGATGCTTACGCAGATGGAGCGATTGCTTTGGAAAGCATCAAACAGATGGAAAAACAGCGAAAAGCTAGAAACCCGTTTTTCATAGCTATAGGTTTTCACAAGCCACATTTGCCATTCGTGGCACCAAAAAAATATTGGGATTTGTATAATCGTGATGAGCTAGAATTGGCGTCATTTCAGGAGCATGCCGCTGGTTCTCCAAGATTTGCTTATTATACTTTCGGTGAGTTAAAAAACTACTCCGACATTCCACCGAATCTCACGCCCGAAGGAGCGGTGCAAGAAGTCAAGCAGCGTGAATTGATTCACGGATATTATGCGGCAGTTTCTTATGTAGATGCACAAATTGGTAAAGTGATGGATTACCTGGAGAAATCAGGGTTGAAAGAAAATTCTACTATCGTATTAATAGGAGATCATGGCTGGCATCTGGGAGATCATGGTCTCTGGAACAAACACTCCAATTTCGAGCAGGCAACTCGCACACCGATGATCATTTTAGCTCCGGGACAAACAAAAGCTCGTCAAATCACTGCGCCAGAGGAACTGGTGGATGTTTTTCCTACCGTTTGTGATTTCAGCGGATTGAAAATTCCAAATCAGCTACAAGGAGTTAGTTTGAAACCGATTGTTACTGGCGAGGAAGATCGTTTGAAGGATGCGGCCTTAAGCCAATATCCGCGTGGAGATCGAATGGGTTATGCCCTACGCAATGATCGTTACAGATTGGTAGAATGGCATCAGGGTGGCGATGCACAAAAAGGAATTTACAATCCGGATCAGGTGATTGCCGTAGAATTGTATGATTATGAAAATGACCCGCTAGAAATGAAAAGTCTGGCAGAAAATTCACAATATTCAGCGGTAATCACCGAAATGAGAGATGCACTGAAAAACATCATTGAGCAATGAGAAGTGCCATATTCATCATAGGAGTTTTATGCTCTGGATGGATATGCGCTCAGTCCAATCCCATGAGGATTGTCTCAGAAAAAGTGCTTTACAAACAGGTTGATACTACTTCATTATACTTACATGTATATCATCCATTAGATTTCAAACCAGGAAAAAAATATTCAGCAATCATGTTTATTCATGGTGGAGGTTGGAATCAGGGGAGCTACAAAGCTTTCAATCGGCAGTGCATGTATTTTGCTTCGAGAGGAATGATCACTCTCAGCATTGATTATCGAGTGAAGAACGTTCACGGAACCACTCCCTTTGATGCCACAGAAGATGCTGTAGATGCTTATCAATATGTGATTGAGCATTCTAAGGAATTGAATATTGACAAGAAGAATGTCGTATCAGGAGGAGGCTCGGCTGGTGGTCATTTGGCGACTGCCATAGCTTTCCGAACAAGTAAAAGACATCTACCAAAAGCACTTTTGCTATTTAATCCGGTATTAGACACTGGACCAGATGGTTTTGGATTTAGAAGAATGGAAGGTCGGTTTGAAGAAATATCTCCGATTGAAAATATTGGTAAAAATCATCCACCAACCATCATTATGGTAGGTACAAAGGATAAGGTGTTGCCCGTGACTACCGCAAAACACTATAAGGAATTAGTAGAGCAACAAGGACAAAAATGTAAGTTGGTGCTTTATAAGGATCAGGAACATTCTTTTTTCAATCGGAAAGAGTTTTTTGTGGATACTGTTTTGGAAAGCGATCTGTTTTTGAAAGAATTGGGGATGATTGAAGGGGAAGCCACCATTCAAGATCAAATTGGATATTATGAAGTTGAAAAAGTCGTTGACTGAATTGATTTTGAAAAGCAGACAAGTAAAGATCAGAAATAGAATAAATTATCAATAGTCTAAAAGTTTCTTTGATCAAATCAGTTAATTTGTTGATCATCTGATCCCCGGCAAGGGGGTGCGATTCTCAATATAAAATTCCTGAATTATTCTATCGAACTTCGGTTATATCGGGATGACTTTGACCTCTCCGCCCAACGATAAATCGAAGGGCACCTCCCCTTAATAAGGGGAGGCTGGGTGGGGTTAGGTCAGTCATATTTTCCGGTAAATAGATAACGACTTATTGTTACTTTTCAATATTTTAAAATTCAGATTAAATAGATGAAAAAATTCTTTAGCATAATTCTATTCTTGACTATCGACTGGTTGTTTGCCCAGCAGCCAAACATCCTTTGGTTGACTTGTGAAGACATCAGTCCGACGCTATCCATGTATGGAGACAGTACAGCAAAAACGCCAAATCTTGATCGGCTGGCGGAAGAAAGTATGATTTTTACGAATGCATTCGCACCGGTTGGAGTGTGTGCACCTTCTCGTTCTTCGATCATCACAGGGATGTACCCCACCAGTATCGGTACGCATAATATGCGCACGGGAAAAGACATCATCGGGTGGGGGAGAAGAGCGTATGATGATCCTTCGAATGCCACGGATATCAATGGTGACAGCATTCCTTTTTACAGTGCGGTGCCTCCTGCTGAAGTGAAATGTTTTACAGAATACCTGCGGGTTGCAGGGTATTTCTGCACCAATAATCCAAAAACGGATTATCAATTTGCTGCTCCCGTAACGGCGTGGGATCAGAATGGCAATCAGGCTCATTGGAAAAACAGGGGAGAAGGTCAACCTTTCTTTTCAGTGTTCAATGCCAATGTGAGTCATGAAAGTTTCCTATGGAAAAATGCTGACAAACCTCTGACTGTTGATCCGAAGACTGTGCCACTTCCAGATTATTTCCCTGATACGGAAACTGTGAGAATTGATGTAGCCAGAAACTATTCCAATATAGAGTTGATGGATGTGCAGATCGGTAAGCGACTGAAAGAACTCGAAGATGCCGGGCTATTAGACAATACCATCATATTCTTTTTCAGTGATCACGGAGGGCCACTTCCAAGAGGGAAAAGACTGCACTATGAGTCTGGTTTGCGGGTCCCTATGATGGTAAGAATCCCCGATCAACTCAAACAGCAATATGTGGATGAACTGGTTTCATTTGTAGACCTGGCTCCAACGATTTTGTCACTCGCTGGTGTTGAAATACCCGAATATTTGCAAGGACAGGCATTCCTGGGGTCAGCCAAAAGTGATGAAAATAGAAATTTTATTTTTGGTTCAGGGGATCGATTTGATGAACATTCAGATCGAGTGAGAACGGTGATCAACGAGGACTTCATCTACGTTCGGAACTTTTACCCGGAACTTCCAGCCTATAAGGACATCAGCTATCGAAAAAATATTCCTATGATGAACGAACTGCTCGAACTTCATGAAAAGGGAGAACTGAATGAAGCTCAGAATTATTGGTTCAGAGAAACAAAAACAGAGGAGGAGTTTTATGTCAGAGCTTCTGATCCATACAATTTGGATAATCAGATTGA
Organism: Bacteroidia bacterium; assembly: GCA_030425425.1. GTDB lineage: Bacteria > Bacteroidota > Bacteroidia > Cytophagales > Cyclobacteriaceae > Marinoscillum. The sequence continues at coordinate 114,827 of JAUIAO010000005.1, forward strand.
AAATCCAGATTATCAAAATCAAATCCATAAAATGCTGGAGGCATTGGATGAATGGATTCAAGACTATGGTGACAAAGGGGCTATTCCGGAGAAAGAATTATTCCTCTCCATGTGGCCAGCTGGAAAGCAACCACAAGCATGCCTACCAAAGGTTAAAGTGAAGAAAGGCTTTGCGACTATTACTTCCAAGGAGAAAGGTGTTTCACTTGCGTACATTATTTCGGATCAGCCAATCGAACCAACGCTGGATTCCGGTTGGCAGCTCTACACCAAACCTGTTGAACTGAAATCCGGTCAGTATTTGTACGCTATGGCAACCCGGTTAGGATATCGGGATAGTGAGGTGGTGATGATAGATTTATAACCCACCCCTAGCCGGGCGCCCCTTTGTCCCCTTCGAGGAGGGGAGTAGTGTCGTCTGAAATTTTCGATATTAAAATGGAAAGTTGCCTTTAGTGAAGGGCAGTACTTTTTAGAGATTTGATTAAAATTTTTATTACAAAATCAAATCCCCTCCCGGGAGGGGTTAGGGGTGGGTCTATTTTCCAATATCCACTCATGAATCGTATTCAACACCCAATTCATATTCCGTTTCACATCCAGATCATCGAATCTCAAGAAATGTACACCTAAAGATTCTAACCTTAGCTGCCTGATTTGATCTTTTTCAAATGCACCTTCGTAGGTGTGGGTGATCCCATCTATTTCAATCGCTAAAAACAAGTCTTTACAATAGAAATCTACAATGTACTCATCGATAGGTCTTTGTCGATCAAAATCATAACCCAGCATTTGCTTTCCTTTCAATTCTTGCCATAACAACACCTCGGACAAAGTCATATTTTGTCTCAGCTTTTTTGCTAATTCTTTGAGTTTGGGATTGTATGGGATGATTTTTCTTCTCATTTATTAAATATACAGATAATGGGAGATTTTAACTTGAGGGCTCTGACCCACCCCCAGCCCCTCCGAGGAGGGGAGCAGTGCCAAATGTGAATTTATATGATAATCAAATCTCCCAAAGGGAAGAGCAATAGGTGCTTAAAAACTTCTATACCCTTTTTCAAACCCCAAAAAACAGTTTTTCAACTTCTAATCATGCTCCTTCAGGCAATTTAGCTTCACTAAATTTGAGATAAATGAGCAAACGAATACTCCTATTAATTATTGGTCAAATCTTTTTGCACCACTTCTTATCAGCACAAAAAAATGTCCTTTTCATTGCTGTAGATGATTTGAAGCCGATTCTGTCTCCTTATGGTAATACCACGATCCAAACACCTCATATCGATCGTTTAGCAGATATGGGCACCACTTTCCTAAATGCCAGCTGCCAGCAGGCTGTTTGTGGTCCTTCCAGGGCGAGCCTTCTCACCGGTTGGTATCCCGATCACACGGAGGTTTGGGATTTAAATACATTGATTCGAGATCGAAATCCTGAGGTAGTGACACTTCCCCAATATTTTAAGGAAAATGGCTATGTGACTACTGGTGGAGGTAAAATGTTTGATCCCAGATCGGTTGATGATGATTACGATGCAGTTTCCTGGTCGCAGGCCTATGTTCATAGTGTGGACGTAAGCTATTACAACTCAACCTATGGCGATGGCTTTAGCGGTTATCACGATTCTCGGGTAGAAGCGGACCGTGATGCTTTCAAAGCATATATTAACGACCACCCTGATGAAAATGAGAATGAAGTTGTGAAAATGTTTCCTTTTGCAAAGCCAGCGACAGAGAGCCTTGATCTGCCCGATGATGCTTATAAAGATGGGGCCACTGCCAATTATCTCATAGAAAAACTAGATGCTTTGGCTGCTGGTAGTCAGCCGTTTTTCTTAGGTGCTGGTTTTTCAAAACCTCATTTGCCATTCGTAGCACCAAAGAAATATTGGGATCTGTACAGTCGATCCGAAATACCATTAGCAGCATTTCAGCAACAACCTGCAGATGTGCCAGCGCTTGCCTGGAGAGTAAATGGTGAAATGACCAACACCTATTCTGATGTGCCCTGGTATAAGGATCGGGATCTCAATGAGGATGAACAGCGAAGACTAATCCATGGATACATGGCTTGTGTCTCTTACATAGATGCACAGATAGGTAAAGTTTTGGATAAACTGTATGATTTAGGACTTACTGACAATACGATCATCGTGCTGTGGGGAGATCACGGATGGCATCTGGGCGATCACAACCTGTGGGCTAAGCATAGTAATTTTGAGCAAGCAGTAAGATCGCCTTTGATCGTAATTGATCCGAGTGTCGGTTCAGGAGGACAGGTTTCTGCAAGTCCTGTGGAGTTTGTCGATTTATTCCCTACTTTGATAGAACTCACAGGACTGGATGAGAAAACAGATCTGGATGGAAAGTCACTTGTACCAATATTGGAAAATCCTCAGGCAAAAATCCGAGATGCGGCACTGGCTCAATACCACAGAACAGATGGTGGGTTTGATCATATGGGATACACCCTCAGAAGTGAAACATACCGATATACCAAATGGATTAAAATGGACTATAAAGCTGGAGAGCGTTATGGAGAGAATGTTGGTACACAATTGTATGATTTGGAAAATGACCCTAATGAGACGGTGAATCTTGCCAGCGACGCTGCCTATCAGGAGGTAGTGGATTTCTTCGAATTGGAATTCAAAAAACGAAATGTGGCCCAATCTACCCCATCAAGTTTCCAGAGTATTTCTACGTGCGGCAACAGTTATGAAGCGCCTGATGGCACTATCTATACTGAATCTGGTATTTATACAAGTATCATAGATGCCTCCAATGGCATGGACAGTGTGATCACCATTGATTTGTCTTTTGTGTCTGATTTGCAAGCGGAGGTATTACAAACAGGAGATTTTCTAGCTGCATCTATAGATGGTGCTGAATATAAATGGAAGAATTGTGATTTGGACAATTACATTTTGGGTGCAGTGACCCAGAATTATCAGCCTCCGGTATCAGGTAATTATGCTGTGGAGGTGACTAGTGGAAACTGCTCTGCTTTATCGAGTTGCTTTTCGTTTGTCAAGGCACAACCTTTGAATGTAGATAATTCTGGGTTTACGTTATTCCCGGTTCCAATCACAGATAACATGCTCAATATCAACTTGCATCAAACCTACAATCAAGTAAGAGTTCAGTTGGTCAGTCTTAGTGGTCAGATTTTCCTATCGGAAGATCATTATGCAGTTTCGCAGATTCAGCTCATTATTAACCAAGACTCGGGCATGTACATACTGAGATTGCAAGCTGATAATGTCATTTTAGAAGGTAAGGTGATGGTGGAGTAGGAAGATTTATACGACATATTGTAAGAATATTGTAGCAATTAAAAGCAGCTCATTTGGGCTGCTTTTGTTTTTAGGTGAGGGATGGCTCATAATATCAAAGCTCTGACGGAATATAGGTTCTATCTCATTCCAAATCAATAATAAGTAGGCGGATTTTTTAACACATATCTCACCGATTTCCCTATAGATGCTTTCTTGATCTTTTTACTATCTTGTATTTATGGATGAGAATAAAAACACCGACCAAAGCCAATCCACGAACTGGATTCAGAATCCTTGTTTACTCTTCTTTATTGGTCCCTGGCTTTACCTAATTGGTGTTGTGATTGCCAGATATCGTATCTATTACTATGGTAGATATGGAAGCCATCGATCCAGAGACATGTGGTTGGTGTCTTTAGGGACTCTATTTTACATTATTGTCTTTATTCTATTGGCGAAATAAAAAAAGCGAATCCCAGTGGAATCCGCTTTTCGCCTAAACCTAGTATGAAAAATTATTTTTTATTTGGTTTCACCCAAGCATCCACCTCTTTTCTCCAGTCTTTGATTAATGCCAAAAGCTCATCTCTTTTCTCTGGCATACTGCTGGCCAGGTTATTTTGCTCGGCTGCATCCTTGGTGAGGTCATATAGCTCCACCCGACCTTCTTCATAAAAATCCAGTAGTTTGTAATCACCGAGCCTCACAGCAGTATTTGCCAGGTCGCCCGTGCTTTTTGGTCTCGGTTTAGGCGAATGCCAGAATACCGGACGATCTGTATTGATGGTTTTATCCTTCAAAAGGGTAGGAGCAAAGCTGACACCATCCAGATAAGCATCGTTATGCTCTTTAAGATCAGCTAATTCTGTCAAAGTAGGAAAGTAGTCGGTTCCTGTAACGACGGTTTCTGATTGACCGGCGTTTATTTCTTCAGGCCAGCTCACAAACATCGGGATGCGAATTCCTCCTTCATAGTTATGACCTTTTCCAGCTCTCAATGGCAAATTACTTGTGGCGGTTTTTCTGCCATTTCCTCTATTAGAAAGTCCCCCGTGATCAGAGGTAAATACGATTATTGTATTCTCATAAATGCCAAGATCCTTCAGTTGCTGAACTACACGGCCAAAACTTTCATCTACACTCTCAATCATCGCTGCGTACACCGGATTATCCTGTCTGAGTTTCGTTTCCCCTGTAGTTTCTTCGAAGGAGTATTCGGGAACTTCTTCTTCACCATATAGCTGACGAGACTTCTTCCTGTATTTCTTAGTTTTCTCATCTTTACCTTCAAATGGCGTATGGACTCCATAGTGCGCCAGATAAACGAAAAACGGCTGCTCTTGATTGTTTTGGATGAATTCCACAGTCTTATCAGTCAGATGATCACTGAGATAATAGCCTTCAGGAGCATCTTCCAGATTTTCGATGTTTCGTTCTTTACCATTACCTTTTCCTTTCTTCTGTACATTATAAGGTTGGAAATAGGATTTCGGTGCTCCGGCATGTCCACCTCCATAATTGTAATCAAATCCTTGGGTATCCGGGTAGGATTCTGAGGAAGCCAGATGCCATTTGCCCGCAAAGAAAGTGGTGTATCCAGCCTCTTTGAACGATTCAGCTATGGTGTGAGTGTCGTCTGTCAATTTGCCTTCTCCTTTTCCCGGGCTTTGTATTCTCGCTGGATATCTGCCTGTTACCATTGCATATCGGGATGGGACACATCTTGGGTGTGCTGCATAGGCATTCGTGAAGATTTTACCTTGCTCAGCTACCTGATCAATATTTGGCGTTTCATAAAAATCCGAACCAGCATAGCTCACATCATTCCAACCAAGATCATCCACCAAAAAGAAGACTACATTGGGTTGCTTTTTGGATTGCCCGATACCGCGGTATCCAATGGCTAGCAGAGCAATAATTGCTAAGACTTTAATTGTTATAGATCGCATGTTATTTAATGATGATTTTTTTCGTTGTTATAGTTTGATTCTGTGTGATTTCCAGAAAATAGATGCCTGGTTTTTGGTTGGTGTAAAAACTCGTAGGGCTATTGGGAGTGGATGGAACCAACGTTTTCTGTTCCAACAGCCTACCAAACTCATCAAAAAGCCTGATGAAAGTAGAATCGGTAATGCCAGAGATGTTTAGTACCCCATCTTCTACCGGATTGGGGTAAATCTCAGTGGTGTAATCATCTGTATGTAGAATCGTTTCATTACTGTTTTGACTTTTGAAAATGGCTCTAAGGCTGAAATCCCTGTCCATGGTGACGATAAGCGGATTTTCAGTGGATTCGATATCATCTATCCAGCTAGAAAATACATAGCCGGAATCTGGTAAGGCTTCCAGAGAAATCTTGGTATTTCTTAGAAAGTTAGTGTCAGAATAGTTGACCGAGCCAAGCCCTATTGTTTCAATTTTCAGGGAAGCCGTATGATTGACTTCTTCCAGCACTTGCTGTACTGAATAATAAGCAGGTTTAGCTGATCCATTGTCATAGAAGAGGGTTGGTCTGCCATCTGCTCCCTGTCCATCACTTTCCCGAATCATCCATGTATTCCAGGCTACCACTCCATTGATACCCTTTTCTACTACAGCTTTCACCACAGCCGCAAAAACCAGAGCCTGATCATCTTCATCATCTCCATCCAGGATATCCACGTCATTTTCAGTAACGTGAAATTCCAGGTCATTTTCATGTGCCCAGTCTATTAGAGCTTTTAGTTTGGGAATGTGATTCGGGTCATCCAAAAAATCTGTTTCCAGGTGCGCTTGCCAACCAATTCCGTCCACTCTTAGTCCCAGTGACTTCAAGTACAAAACAGTTGCTTTCACCTTGTCCCACATGGCATCTTCCATATCTCCATGCTGGTTATAAATGAGCTTGATATTCGGAGCATATTCATTGGCAATTTCAAAGGCTTTACGGATATAAGCAGGAGGATTCAATCCATCATCGGTCTCATCAAAACCAACGATTGTCCACGGGTTTTCCCATTTATCAGTTCCGGCTTTTGGTCCAAACCAGTTACCATCTCGCTCTACTGTTTCGTTGACCACATCCATCCAGACTACTTCTTCCACGTTATTGTATCGCTTGCAGAGTTCGGTCATGTACTCAGTCATGTTCTGCTCTAGTTCTGCTCCTGTTCGCGAATCATCTTTTGCCCATTTGGAAGCTTGAGGGCTGATGGGACTATGCATTCGGATGATCTGATGATTCTTTTTGGCACTATCTATCCATCCATCCGGCCTTTCCCATCGCCACGATCCAGGTTCAGGATGAATAACTGTCTGTTTGAAGTCATTATTGGGGATGATAAAATTGAATTCCCTGTTCAGAATAATTTGAGAATAAGAATCCCACTTGTTATAGCTGCTAGCTCCACCTATGTATACATTTCCGAATGTGAATTTATCTGCAGCGATTTCCTTGAGCCTTCTACCAGTTGGTACTTCTGGTTGTGAAATTGATCTTAGAGATAGTAGATATAGTAATGTGATAAATGTGATTCTCATATTTCTGATTTATGGTCAAATTTATCTACCACTTTGTGGATCATGGTTTGAAATTGTTTGTATTTGGTTTGAAACTAATTTCATATCATTATTATTCCTAAAAATCACGTCAGCTCTTTAATCTGAGAAAAATACACTAGTATTTAGAATATTCCCCTTTTTGGTTATTTTCAGACATTTTGAGGCTGAGACTAAGCTTTTAACAGAGATCCAACCCTAAAAAACATTTTTCAAACTCTGATGAACGATAGTATTTTAAAATTTGAGCATCAAGAATTAAACAAAACCTAAACAACAAAAGAGTATGAAACATTTTTATTCCATAGTGTTGATGATGATCGCCTTTACATTCGCATATGGGCAGTCAGAAGTGACCTACGATTTTGATACTGACGAAGAAGGATGGAATTCATCCGGAACTACACTCTCTGTTTCCGAAGGAGTATTGAGTGTCTCTGTAAATGAGGGTGCAGGGTATGCGGGTATTCGTTCCGCGCAAGGACTGGCACTGGATGCCTCATTCTATTCCAAAGTAGTCATTGTTATGAAAAATAATACTGACCAGACGGTTTTTCAGCTGATCAATCATGATACAGGCGATAGCAATTTTGGAAATGGTGAGAAAAGTGATTTTACAATTACCAATGGTGATACGGAGTTTAAATCTTATACAGTTACTATTCCGGCCAATCCTGATAATACGTCTGGAGAGATTGATCAGATTGGTCTGAGAGTGAAGGCTCCGGCACCAATTACCGGATCATTTCATATCGAATCGGTTACATTCTTGCCTAAGACCAAATGGACGTTCGAAGCAGTAGATGATCCCACAGAAGGATGGAAGTCATCTGGTACCAATGTAAGTGCTGCAAATGGTGTGCTCACTGCCGATATTAAAACAGCTACAACCGGTTACGCAGGAATTCGTTCTGGTCAGGGTTTGGGTCTGGATATGAGCGTGTATACACGCGCAGTGATCGTTATTAAAAATAGAACAGACAAACCGACTTTCCAGCTTTTCAACCATGATACTGGAAGTGATAAGTTTGGAGACGGGACTTCTGAAGACTTTGATTTACCAACACTGGATACAGAATTCAGAACTGTTACGGTATCAATACCAGACAATCCGGATATCACCGATGGATTAATCGATCAACTAGGGATTAGGGTGAAATCAGGGCCTGAAATTCTAAATGGATTTGATATTCAGTCTATTACCTTATTACCCAATAACAGTGGTTTTGATTGGACTTTTGAAAGTGATGGAAATTTAGAGAGTTGGTCTGAAGCAGCAGCTACTTTGTCTGTTTCTAGTGGAGCACTGACCATGACGTATGATGGCACCAGCACTCCGAAAATGATCATTTCGGGATTAGCCATCAACTCTGATGAATATCCTAAAATGTTGTTGAAGGTTAAAAATACTACGGCAGTAGAAAATGTGGATGGAGCAAATAATAGCGTTTCTATGCGTGTGGTTACTCAGAATACAAATGGGGATTCTAAATACATGCCTTTTGATCATTCTGCCAATGACACGGATTTCAAAAAATATGTTTTGAATCTTGCCGGAGGTAATTACACAGGTACAATTAATCAGCTGGAACTACATGCAACAAGAGACGGTAGTGCCGGAACAATCGAAGTAGATCAAATAACATTGCTCAAATCTCCAAATACATGGACTGGAGCGGGTTCTGATAATCTCTGGGAAAACGGGGATAACTGGTCCTGGACAGAAGCCCCGGGTGATGGTGAAGATGTTTTAATCTCCAAAAGCGGAAATGATCCATCAATTACAACAAATGGAATAAACCCAAAAGTCAATGATCTGACAATAGAAGATGGTGCAGTAGTTTATGTAAGTCACCCAAGACCGCTGAGAGTAGAGGGCGATTTGGTTGCTGGTACTGGCTATGTTGATGTGACCTTTGGAGGGTCTTTGGTTACTAGCGGTGCTGTTTCAGGTGATAAACACAAATTTAGAAGAACAACTACTTTTGATGAGTCCACAGGTCAATATAGTGTGATAGGATCTCCTGTAGCTGCATCTACAACTGATGATCTGGGGAGTTTGGTTTATAGCTACAATGAAGCTACAGTATACGGAACAGACGGAGCTGCTCGATTTGAGGAGGTAACAGCCGCTGAATCAATGAACCCGGGTGATGCTTATTTCTCCGCTTATTCCGGAACTGTAGAATTTACTGGAAAACCGAATGCGGGTAACATTGATGTCGCAATGTCTTATGATGCAAATGATGGAAGTAATGCCGGTTTCAATTTGGTTTCTAATCCATATCCTGCAGCCATCGATTTTGAGCAATTTATCGATGCTACTAATAACCCTGATATTGAGGGAACGATATACATCTGGGATGATGGTGGATCTGATCAGGGCCAGCGTACTAATGCAGATTATCTCACTGTGAACCTTATTGGCGGAACAGGTCCTGGATCTGAAAGTGCTGGCGGTGCTGGTGCATCTGGAAAGACTTGGGATGGACACCTTACAGCTACACAGGGATTCTTTGTGAAAGCAAAATCTGCAGGAACTGCACATTTTACTGATGCTATGAAGGTGACATTCAATAACTCTGATGATAATACCTTTAGAAAAGCGGATCTATCAAAAATTGAGTCATTGAAACTAGAGCTTCAAAACGAACAATCTATAACCAACGAAATGCTGATTGGAATGGTGGAAGATGCTACATTAGGTTTTGATCGATTGTATGATGCATACAAGTTTGATGGAATGAACGGCGTGAAAATTTATTCATTACTCGATGGAGATCATCTTTCTATTCAGGGACTTCCGGTCAATCATGAATATCAGGAAATACCTTTGGGAATATCAGTTGCAAAAAGTGGTCAATATACCATTTCATTGAAATCTTTGAAAAACTGGGATGATCAATTGACTATCAAATTGCATGATGCTGAAACCAATAAATTGATTGATCTCAATGAAGGTACTTACACCTTCTATTCAGAAGCAGTGACAGCAGATAACCGTTTTACTTTGGTATTAGGACAAAGCAGTATTTTGGGAGCAGATCTGAGCAAGAACTTATTGATTGCGTATGATCAGCAAGGAGTTATTCTTCAATCGAAAAACGTTCAAAATGTTGCAGTAAATATTCTGGACCTTTCTGGTCGGGTACTTTTCCAACATCAGGATCGGTCATTGAAAGGCGAAATGAAATTAGATTTCAATTTTGAGCAGAATATGGTGTATATCATCAAAGTGAATTCACCAGAACTCTCAGAAACCATCAAAGTATTATTCAAATAAACAATAAATAAAATGAAGACGAAATATATATTAACAGCAGTTTTTGGGCTATTAAGCGTGGCAGTAATGGCTCAGGGAGCTCCGCCAGCCACACCAATAGATGGAGGGTTAAGTATACTCCTGATAGCCGGAGGAGCCTATGGAGCCAAGAAGATCATGGACAACAGGAAAAAATAACTTCTCATTAAGTTATTAAAGTGAATAGAGGCTGTCTCATTAGAGGCAGTCTTTTTTCTTTTAGGGCACGAGTTCGGAAGACTAAAGGAAATTGGTGATTACTACTCTAAAAAAACTGTGTAGGTTTTACTAGAAACCTATAGTGAAACAAAAAAAGCGACTCGAAAGTGGCTTCAATGTACACCCAGCTCGTGTGATCACGCTGGCGGGCTATCTGGTGACAGATGGGAGTGTACTCACGGCAGTGAGCCAGACGACAGTAGCGGATCCACAAACGAAGAAGCGCAATGAACGTTGGCCAAAGTATAGGTACCCGAATGGGTACAGCTGGAGGCACCTTGCTAACAGTGATTGTCAACATCAATTCAGGAGATCTGACCAGGACGGTGGTGTTGGCAACTGTTGGAGCAGTGGTGAGTTTCTCCATTTCACTATTGCTAAAGTTCATAATCAAGTGGTTGACCGGCAAACCACCGGATCTCATCGAATAAAGCTACCACTTAGCGGTAATTACAAACCATGCTAATAGCTTTGCCGTTGTAATAGATAAGTGAGTATCTATATACGAGCTGGTTCTTAATGATGAAAAGCAGTGCTTCAGGGTGCTGCTTTTATTGTTTCCAGACTAATTTCATTCAAGGTTTTCATGATCAGTGCTTGTTGAAGCTGCCTCATGAGGGTGAAAGGCACAGGAAGCCAAAGTTGGCTGGGTGCCGACCCATGTGGCAGAGCAGTGCAGGGTTTGTGGGATGGCGCTGGACCACACAACCGGGATGGAATGCCTGCTTTTTAAGTATAAAAACACTACCCTTAAAGGGTGCCGAATAGAAATAATATTGACAAATTATAATGAGATGGCATATCAATTTTAAATACCCCGACCCTAAAGGGTGCCATCAGTTGATTAATTCAGAATTGATAATGAATGGGTAGGTATACCAATCCGAGCAGCCCCAGGAGGAAGCCGGCGAGCACAAACAATGGCAGAGGATGAGCAGCACTCCTATAAACCGGAGGGAGACTGACCCTGGGAACAATGAATGTTAAATGGAACTCTGGGCGACAGGCAATCCTAGAGAGAAATGAGCTGAAATATGGATGTTTCACTACTGATATTTTAATCCTTTTAATTTATAATTCTTCATATGGCTAATTAAAATTTGAAAGATTAACATGGAACAGAATATTTAATCATATTCTTTAAGTATGAAAAATTTAATAATAGCCGTGGAAATTGAGAATATCAAAATTGCTTGATATTCTCCAATGAGAATATTTCAATATCTCCAATTACCCTCTTAATTTTTTTAACAATGTTTTGTATGAAATTGATGTATTTATATACATTTGCAAAAGTAGCATAGTGTATCATAGTATAGTTTGAATTGATTTGTTACTCTTTGCTTCTTGTTTACCTAAACTTTTAAAACCTATGAAGAAAAAATTTTTACTTGTTTTATCAATGCTTGCTGTTTCTGGTGCGCTAGTAGCACAGACCATAACAGGCATAGTGACCGATGCGGATGACGGATCTACATTGCCTGGGGTAACTGTTGCTGTAAAAGGGACTACATCAGGAACTATTACAGGAATAAATGGAGAATACACGATTAAAGCTGCATCGACTGATGTACTGCAATATAGCTTTGTCGGATATCAAACTATTGAGGTAAAAGTTGACAATCAATCTGAAATTAACGTTGCCTTACCAGTAGACATACAACAACTCGAGCAAGTAGTAGTAGTTGGATATGGTACGCAAAAGGAGAAAGATTTAACAGGTGCGGTTGGTTCAATAAGAGGAGATGATATCATTTCTAAACCATTTTCAAGTCCTGATCAAGCATTGTCAGGTACTGTAGCTGGTGTTAATATTATCAACCGTAGTGGTGATGCTGCTGCGCCAATTAATGTGCGAATCAGAGGTGTAGGTACCTTTGGAGTAAATAAACCATTATGGGTAATAGATGGTATTCCAATTGTACAAACAGAAAATAATACTGTAAATACTTCCTCTACTACTGACTCTAACCCTTTAGCTGGGATCAATCCTAATGATATTGAGTCTATTGATGTGTTGAAAGATGCATCTGCTGCAGCTATCTATGGTTCACGTGCTGCAAACGGGGTAATAATTGTAACTACCAAAAGAGGTAATGATGGAAAGGCCAGAATTTCTTATGATGGATATACAGGTGTAGCACAGGTAAGGGATCAATATGATGTGTTGAATGTTGATCAATACATTGATATCCAATCTGAATTGGGGAGGGATTTTTCTTCATTCAGAGGAAGTGAATTTGTTGACTGGCAGGATGCTGCTTTCAAAAACGGATCTTCACAAAATCATAACTTATCGGTAAGTGGAGGAAATAAAAATGCTAACTATTTTATTTCAGGTAGTTACTTCAAGCAGGAAGGAATTGAAAGACCTCTTGGTTTTGAGCGTTATTCGATAAAGGCGAATTCTGATATCACTGCAGGTGAGAGATTCAAATTTGGAGAGTCAATCACTTTGAGCCGTTCTGAAAGATTGGTTGGGTCAGAAGGCGGAGGAATTTATCCTGCTTTCAATGGAGCATTGAATTCACCATTCTACAAAATTTACGATGATTCACAGATTCATGGGTATAACCTGGAGACACCTGAGAATTTTGGAAATGGTGGAGTTGGACAGAATGTAATCTGGAGAACTGATCGAAATGTTAATGACACTAAAATAGTTGCTACGAAGGTTCTGGCAAATATTTACGGAGAGTTTGAGATTCTAAAAGGGTTGAAGTTCAGAATGTCTGAAGGTATCGATTACAATGTGGGCGACAATTACTTTTTTCAAAATGATGTCAATTACGGATCAACAACTCAGCAATCATTATTAGTGCAGTCCAGACCAATTGAATTAACTACAAACTGGACGAATACATTGACCTATGATAAATCATTTGGAGATCATGACCTGACTTTCATGCTAGGTTATGAAGAAACAACATACAGGTTTGACAAAATAAGAATTCAAGGAAGAAGTTTGTTGTCTCCAGACGCTGTGAAGTTTGCGTCTACAGGTACTTCTGTGGCTGCTGGAAATGAGGCAGATCAATGGGCATTGAGAGGTACACTTGGTAGAGTAAACTATAACTATAAGGGTAAATATTTGGCAACAGTTAATGTTCGCCGAGACGAATCTTCAAGATTCTCAAAAGAGAACCGTGCACAGGCTTTCTTGTCTGGATCGTTAGGATGGAGACTGAGTGAAGAGTCCTTTTTCCCGAAAGATGGTGTTATTGATGATTTAAAAATCAGAGCAGGTTGGGGGCAAAATGGTAACCAGTTTACTGGTATCAACCTGGCATATCAAAGTGCACTACAAACTACGATTTTCTATGTAGATGGAAATGGTAACGTAATAAGAGCTCCTGCGCCGGTATATTTTGCAAATAAAGATTTGAAATGGGAGACAAGTTCTCAGATTGACATAGGAGTTGATGCAACCCTGTTTGATGATAAAGTTGATTTCACTATTGACTATTATAACAAAACAACGAGCGATGTATTAGTTGGTTTACCGCTTCCGTATGTATCTGGTTATTTCCTTCCAGCGGATGCTAACATTGGAGAAATCAACAATAAAGGAATTGAAATGGCTCTTGGGTATAGAAATTCTGTTGGTGATTTCACCTATAGTATCAGAGGTAACCTTACTACTACCAAAAATGAAGTTATAAGTTTAGGCGACATTCCTGAGATTATTAGTGGAGTAGGTGGAGCACAAAATCATAGAACTGCAGTTGGTGAATCAATTGGATATTTCTATGGATATAAAACAGATGGTATCTATCAGAACCAAGCAGAAGCAGACGCAGCCTTGCCAGATAATGTGGCTGGTGGACAGCCAGAGCCAGGAGATATCAGATTTGTAGATGTGAACAATGATGGTGTTATTGATTCCAATGACAGAACAAATATTGGTAGCCCAATCCCTGGATTTTTCTATGGGGCGATGTTCCAAGGTGCGTATAAAGGATTTGATATATCCCTTCAACTCCAGGGAATTGGCAATCGTCAGGTTTACAATGTTGCGCGATCAAGACTAGAGGACCTAAGAGGTGCTGATAACATGTCTGCAAGTGTGCTGGATCGTTGGACAGGTGAGGGTACAAGTAGCACAATGCCACGTCTTACAGAATCTGATCCAAACAATAACAACAGATTCTCAGACAGATGGGTGGAAGATGCTGATTTCTTAAGAGTGAAAAACCTCCAAATCGGATACAATTTTTCTAAATCATTCTTACAAAAAGCGACAAGTGGATATGTTTCGGATATGAGAGTATTCCTTGGTTTCCAGAATTTGGCAACATTCACAAACTATACAGGATATGACCCTGAAGTCACTCGAAATCAAAGTTTCCAGAAAGGTGAAAATGCACTCGCTACTGGTGAGGACGGTGGAGCGTCTCCACTGCCAAGAATCATTCAAGCAGGTTGGAGTGTTAAATTTTAAACTAAACAAGAATGAAAATATTTGAATATAGACAAATGAAGAAAGCAATCATTAGAATTTTGACTCTTGCCTTATTTGGTTTCGGACTTAATTCATGCAATAATTTGGATCAAACTCCACTTGATAAAGTGGTAGGAGAGACGTTCTACAAAACCAAAACTGATTTTGATGGTGCAGTGTTAGCGGGTTATTCTTCCATACAGGATTTTTGGGGTACAAGTACAGAGACTCTGTCTGAAAGAGGTGAGTTTTGGGTAATGTCAACCGTAATCACGGATGATGTGGAAGCTGATGCTTCAAGAAATCCAGAGAACAGTTCATTGAATTTTGATAGGCTTCTAGTTACTTCAACAGATGTAGCTGTTGCTGCAATTTATTCCCAGATTTATGAAGGGATATTACGTGCAAATATTGTGATTGAAGAAGTGCAAAATGAGAACGAATTGACAGATGCAGAGAAAAAGGTTTTCGATGCTGAAGCCAAGTTTTTAAGAGCATTCTTTCATTTTCAAGCTATGAAAATCTATGGTACACCTCCATTGGCTATCGGAGTAAACAAGGAGATTTTTAATCAAGCTCTACCGAATGCTACTAAAGATGAATTATTCGCCAGTATTCTTTCTGATTTTCAGGCTGCTGCTGATAATCTCCCTGCATCAAGAACCGGTGGAGAGTTGGGTAGAGCAACATCATGGGCAGCGAAAGCATTCATCGGTAAAGTGAATGTGTGGAAAAAAGACTGGGCAAGTGCTATTTCTTCATTTGAAGATGTGATCAATAATGGACCTTACGCACTAGAGGCTAATTATGGAGATGTTTTCGCATATGACAATGAGAATAACATTGAGTCTATTTTCGAAATACAATATGGTGGTCCTTATTCAGATGATAACCTTTGGGTATTTGATGATACGCACTCAGAAGCCTTCAAAGCGTCTCAAGGTACAGGTAGAACTTGGTATTGGGATGCAGCTAATGGAGCACCGGGTGGAAAGCTCGGATGGTGGGTTCCTTCACAGGATTTAGTAGATGCTTATGAGGCCGGTGATATCAGATTAACCGAGTCAATTTACCAGGATGGAGACACTTACTATACCACTGATGGTTTTGCGGGAGTTCCTTATGATCCTGCTTGGAGTTCTACTGGATATACTATCAAGAAATATCGTGGTGCAAGAAATGTTGTGTCTGAAAATCATGCCCCTAACCTACAAGCAGATTTCAATAATGAGCGTTGGTTCAGATTTGCAGAGTTGAAACTTCTTTATGCTGAGGCATTGCTTGAGTCAGGAAGGGCAGCGGATGCTACCGTTCAGATCAATGACATTAGAAATAGAGCGGGATTAGCAGATCTTTCAGCTACTGCTACTATTGCGGATTTGCAACAAGAGAAAAGAGTGGAGTTGGCTTTCGAACCACACAGGTGGTTTGATATAGTGAGATGGGATATCGGTTCTACAGTTTTCACGAACTGGGATTCAAAATTAGAAGTATTTCCTTTCCCTCAGGCTGAGATAGACAGATCTGGAGGAATTTTAAAGCAGAATACAGGGTATTAATTTCTCATACTACATATGTTTCTGTTTTGATTATATCACTAGATATAATTAAAATCAACGATAGGGAGGAAACTCCCTTTCGTCGATTTGTACAAAGTTGATTTAATGAGTCCAAATAATGGAAAAGCAAGGCAAAAGCTGTGTAAGAAAGTTTTCAATCTGGGTTTTAGTGATTATTCTAATTACCGGATGTGAAAGTTTCTTTTCAGAATCTCTTTTCAAGAAAATAAGCGATAGTCATAGTTCCATCGTTTTTTCAAATAACCTGGTCTATAGTGACACACTTTCCGTTCTGGAATTTGAGTACATGTACAATGGTGCAGGTGTGGCTGTTGGTGATATCAATAATGACGGCTTACAGGATATCTATTTCAGCGGCAACATGGTTTCAGGACGTCTGTATCTGAACCTTGGAAATCTGAAATTTCAGGATATTACGGAACAGGCTGGAGTAGAGACTGCTGGTTGGTCAAATGGTGTTTCTATGTTTGATGTCAACCAGGATGGATTTAAAGATATTTATGTTTCTCGCGGTGGCCCAAGAGGTGTTGCTGAAGAGTTTAGAGCGAACCTACTTTTCATCAATAATGGAGATAACACTTTCACCGAGTCCGCAGCGAGTTTTGGATTGGACGATACAGGTTATACGGTACAGTCCACATTTTTCGATTATGATAAAGATGGCGACCTGGATGTTTATCTGTTGAGCAATGCGCTGGTAGATTATAACCGAAACGTCTCCAGGCCTATTGATGAAAATGGCAAAGCGCCATCAGTTGACAAATTCCTCATTAACAATGGCGACAATACCTTCACTGATTTCTCCCGAGAAGCTGGTGTGCTCAAAGAAGGGTTTGGATTGGGAGTTCAGGTTTGTGACATTAATGAAGACAATTGGCCAGATTTATATGTTTCCAATGATTTTATCACCGATGACATCATTTACATCAACCAAAAAGATGGCACCTTTAAAAATGAGGCCAGAAAATATCTGAAGCACCTCACCTGGAATGGGATGGGTAACGACGTGGCTGATTTTAACAATGATGGTCTGGTAGATATCGTGGTGCTGGATATGTTTCCTCAGGACAACAGAAGGAGGAAGCTCACCATGATGGGGAATAATTATGATGAATTTTATAATGGCCTTGCATATGGCTACATGCCTCAGTATTTCAGAAATACCCTTCAGTTAAACAATGGAAATGGCACTTTCAGTGAAATCGGGCAACTCTCCGGAATTGATGCTACGGACTGGAGTTGGGCGGCACTTTTTGCAGATTATGACAATGATGGCTCAAAGGATCTGTTCATAAGTAATGGATACCGACAAGATATTACGAACCTCGATTTTATGGTTTACGGTCAGCAGGTTTTGCAAATGGGAACACCAGAGGCCAATCGCAAGCAAAGACTAGACGAGCTCAACAAACTGGAAGGAATCAAAATCCATAATTACGCTTACAAGAATGTGGGAAATTATCAATTCGAGGATCAATCAAAAGATTGGGGATTCGATGAGCCTACCTTCTCCAATGGAGCGGTCTATGCTGATCTTGACAATGACGGGGATTTAGATTTGGTCATTAGCAACATCGATGATAAGGCTTCTCTTTATCAAAACACATTGAGCGAGGCTGAGAACCCGTCGGCATACATGAGAGTAGCTTTAAAGGGGCCTAAAGGAAATTTAGAAGGGATAGGAGCTAAAGTATACTTGAAATATGGTGATCAAATTCAACATCAATTTTTTACGCCAGTAAGAGGTTATCTGTCGTCAGTAGAGCCCTTTCTTCATTTTGGTTTGGGTGATCAAAAAGAAATTCAGGAATTGAAAGTGATTTGGCCTGATGGTAAGGTTCAGTTCTTGAAAAATGTAGCATCGAATCAGTTGGTTCAATTGGATTATACAAATGCTGAGGAAATAGATGTTGTCCATAATTCAGAGGCACTAACAACTATACTTTCCAAAATGGAAGGTTCTGAATTAGGCATTGATTACACCCATGAAGAAAATGTATTCGTGGACTTCAAACAGCAACAGCTCTTGCCACATATGCATTCCAAAAATGGACCCGGGATCGCAGTGGGTGATGTCAACGGTGATCAATTTGATGATTTTTTTGTTGGTGGAGCCACAAAGTTTCAAGGGTCGTATTTTGTGCAAAAAAGTGACGGAACGTTTGCTGAGCGAAAGTTGAATATTGATAGCTTGTCTGAAGACATGGGTTCTCTGCTTTTTGATGCAGACAATGATGGCGATCAGGATTTATACATTGTGAGTGGTGGTTCTTCGCAGATTCCCAATTCCGCACTTTTTCAGGATAGGCTGTATCTGAATGATGGTCAGGGCAACTTCACTGCATCTGACGCATTACCTTCTCTGAAGGAAAGTGGATCGTGCGTGGTTGCTGGAGACTATGACAAGGACGGAGATTTGGATTTGTTCATTGGTGGACGAGTGGTACCTGGAGAATATCCAAAAACACCGAAGAGCTTTTTGTTAAGAAATGATATCAGTAATGGCAAAGCCAAATACACGGATATTACCCCCGAAGCTCTTTCAGAAATCGGCATGGTCACTTCAGCACTTTGGACAGATTACGACAATGATAGTTGGCTGGATTTGATGGTTGTCGGGGAGTTTATGCCCGTGACTTTAGCCAAGAATGATAATGGACAATTTGGGGCTATCAAAACTTTAACGAATTCAAATGGCTGGTGGAATAGCATCACGGCTGGGGATTTTGACAGAGATGGGGATGTGGATTATATCGCAGGAAATTTGGGGTTGAATACGCGATTTAAAGTCAGTCCTGAGGAGCCGCTATGCATTTATGCCAAAGACTTTGACAAGAATGGCCGGGTAGATCCGGTGATGTGCTACTACATAGATGGAAAGAATTATGTGGCGCATTCACGCAATGATTTGATCAAACAGATCAATGCCATGAGAGGCAGATTCAGGACTTACAATGATTTTGCGGACGCTGATTTTAGTGAGTCATTCCTCAAAGAGGAGATAGATGGTGCGCAAGTGGTCAAAGCCGAGTATTTCGCCAGTTCCTACATAGAAAACCTGGGTAATGGGGAATTCAGGATTTCACAATTGCCATTAGAAGCGCAGTTTTCTCCGATTTATGGGATCGTGACCGCAGATCTCAATGAAGATGGTAATTTGGATGTGATGCTCACGGGCAATTTTTATGCGAGTGAAGTGAGTGTAGGACGATATGACGCTTCTGTTGGGTTGGTACTTTTGGGTGATGGAGCGGGAGGATTTGATGTGGTGAAACCCAAAGATTCAGGTTTCCTTGCCGATGGTGACAGTCGGGGGTTTGTGAGATTGAGATCAGGTCAGCGTGATTTGTTTTTGGTCGCTAATAATTCCAACAAGATGATTACTCATCAAGGCAACAAACGGTCAATCAGTAGTTTCAGACCTGAGCCGAATGATTTGTTTGCCGAAATAACGTACCACGATGGAAAGGTGAGAAAGGATGAATTCTATTATGGATCCACCTATTTATCACAGTCATCCAGAATTCTGGACTTGACAGATCAGATGATTTCAGTTTTTGTGATCAATTCCATGGGTGAAAAAAGACAGGTGAAATGAGGTGGTTGATATTCAGTTTATCAATCCTCGTTTTGCTGATATCAGGTTGTGATTCCAGCGAAGTTTTTCATGAATTGTCACCAAGTAGGACAGGGATTGCGTTCAGCAATGATATAAGAGAAGACGACAAGTACAACGTTTACAATTACATGAATATCTACACCGGCGCGGGTGTAGCCGCCGGTGATATCAATAATGATGGATTGACTGACCTGTATTTTAGCGGAAATATGGTTTCAGGTCGCCTTTATCTGAATAAAGGCGGATTAGAATTTGAAGACATCACAGAGACATCTGGTTTGACAAATTCCCGATGGGGAACAGGTGTAAGCATGGCCGATGTGAACCAGGATGGTTGGCTGGACATTTACGTGACCGTTTCAGGTAGCGATGTATTGGAAGAGCGCGCGAACATGCTTTTCATCAACAATGGCGACAATACTTTCACTGACAAAGCAGCACAATTTGGCATAGCCGATACCAGACAATCCATGCATTCGGCCTTCTTTGACTATGACAGGGATGGTGATTTGGATTTGTACGTTTTAGTGAATCCGGCCTCATATGAAAGCATGGTCAATACGGCACAACCCAGAAAACTAAATGGCGAATCAGAAAGCACCGATGTGCTGTATCGAAATAATGATGACGGCACTTTTACGGATGTTTCGAGAGAAGCAGGGATATTGATAGAAGGGTATGGTTTGGGACTTGCCATCGCCGATATCAATAATGATCAGTGGCCGGATATCTACATTTCCAATGACTTCATTGGGAATGACATTCTGTACATCAACAATGGTGATGGCACTTTTACCGATGAAATTTCAAAACACATCAAGCATACGAGTTATGCCGGAATGGGTAACGATGTTTCGGATATCAATAATGATGGTTTGGCCGACATTATGGTACTTGACATGCGCCCCAGTGATAACAAAAGGCAAAAACTCATCATTTCTTCTACTGGTTATGACAAGTTCCAACAGATGCTTTCTGCCGGCTATGATCCACAATACACGCGCAATACCCTTCAAATAAATCAAGGGAATGGCTTGTTCAGTGAGACAGGATTCATGTCTGGTGTGAGTAGTACGGACTGGAGCTGGAGCCCGCTGTTTGCAGATTATGACAATGATGGCGACAGGGATTTGTTCGTAACCAATGGCTTTCTCCGAGATCTGGGCAATTTGGATTATATCCATTACAGCAGCACCTTCAATAATGCCATGGGAGATAGAAATGCCAAAATCCAGAATAAGCTAAATGCCATCAGCGAGCTGGAAAGTGCTGATCTCACCGATTATGTTTTTGAAAATAGGGGTGACGCTATGTTTGATGACCAATCAAAGAATTGGGGAATTACCGATAAAAGCGTTTCTCATGGCGCCTTGTTCGCCGATCTGGACAATGACGGTGATTTGGAGATTGTGGTGAACACGATGAATAGTCCTGCAAAAGTTTATGAAAACCTGACGAATGAACAGAAAGAATTGAATTACCTCAAGGTGAAATTAAACGGGCCAAAAGGAAACTTAAATGGACTAGGAGCGAAGCTGGTTCTATCCTCTGCTGGCAAGAAGCAGTATTATGAGCATTACACTTCTCGTGGTTTCGAATCGAGTGTTGACCCCATTATTCATTTTGGTCTTGGAACATCAAAGACTGTCGACGTGCTGACACTTATCTGGCCGGATGGTCGAAAGGAAATGGTTAAAAATATTGGTTCCAATCAGCAAATAGTGCTCAGCTATAAAAATGCCGAGGTTTCTGAACATGAGGTGGTGAATTCAGAAAATGCCACCTTATTTCAGGATATTTCAGAAACTCAGGGTTTGGATTTCGAACATAAGGAAGATGATTTTGTGGATTTCAGAAATCAACCAATTATCCCACACACTTTGTCGAAAAACGGGCCTGGTATCGCTGTTGCAGATGTAAATGGTGATGGTTTGGAGGATTTTTATGTTGGTGGAGCTAGCGGTCAGTTTGGGAGACTTTATACGCAATTGATTGATGGGACTTTTGAATCAAAAACGATTACCGAAAAACCTGATACAGAAGAGATGGGGCTACTATTCTTTGACGCTGACAATGACGGTGATCAGGATTTGTACATCGCTAATGGAGGTACTTCATTCGAAAAAGGAGATCAGACATATCGAGATAAACTGATGATCAATGATGGTAATGGTGTATTCAGAGAATATGCGCTATCGTCAGCATTTTCAAGCAGTTCCTGTGTGGTAGCTGCCGATTATGATCGGGACGGAGATCTGGATTTGTTTGTTGGTGGGCGCGTGGTGCCTGGTGCCTATCCTATGACTCCAAAAAGCTTCTTACTTCGAAATGATTCAAAAAATGGAATATCCAGATTTTCCGATGCGACACCAGATAATTTGTCAGACATAGGCATGGTAACTTCTGCGCTTTGGACAGATTATGACAATGATGGTTGGGTGGATCTGATGGTAGTTGGAGAGTTTATGCCTATCACCTTTTTTAGGAATATCAATGGGAAAATGGGTGGCACTGAATTGAAAATTGCCCATTCTGAAGGATGGTGGAACAGTGTAACAGGAGGCGATTTTGATCAGGATGGCGACATAGATTACATGATCGGAAATCTGGGATTGAACAGTCGGTTTGTAGCCACTCCGGAAGAGCCGCTTTGCATCTATGCCAGTGATTATGACAAAAATGGTAAAGTAGATCCGGTGATGTGCTATTACATAGATGGTGAAAATTACACGGCACATACCAGGGATGATATGATCAAGCAGATCAATGCCATGAGAAGCCGGTTCAAGACCTATGAATCTTATGCTTCGGCAAATTTTGAAGAGTCATTTTTGCCACAGGAATTAGAAAAAGCGCATATCGTAAAATGCGAACGCATGGAAAGTACGTATCTGGAAAATATGGGTAATGGCAAGTTCGAGATGAGCGCTTTGCCACTGGAAACCCAAGTGGCACCCGTTTTTGGAATGGTTGCCGATGATTTTGACGGGGACGGATTTCTGGATGCTTTGCTGGTGGGCAATTCGTATGCTACTGATGTTTCTACAGGAAGATATGATGCCTCTGTTGGTACTTTTTTAAAAGGAAAAGGCGATGGCACATTTGAGCCGATGAAATTTACGGAAAGTGGATTTTTGGTGGATTCGGATGCTAAAGGGATGGCTGTTTTAACCAATTCGGATAAGCAAATGATTTTAGTCGCTAATAATTCTGCAAAGCTCAAAGCATTTGAGCAACCAGTTTATGGAAATAAGCTCAAAGCTGAGCCAATGGATGCTTCCGTGCTGATTACCACCAAAGAGGGCAAAACCTATAAACATGAGTTTTATTACGGATCTACCTACTTGTCTCAATCTTCCAGGATGTTGAATCTCAAAGACGGGTTGGATCGAATTAGTATAAAAGATTTCAAGGGAAATAATCGGGAAATCTCTCCCTTAAACTAGATGGAACAATGAAAGCTATACCCTTCATATTAGTGATTGTTTTGGCATTTGGTTGTCAGAGCAGACATGATGTCAAGCAACTTGATGAATTTTCTGAACAACAATTGGCCAGTTGGAACAGGAAATTGACAGATGTTATCGTCAATGATATTTTCACACCACCTGTCGCCAGCCGGATTTATGCTTATTCGAACATTGCGGCGTACGAGGCTGTTCGTTTCCAGGATCCGAACCTGAAATCATATGGCAGAATCCTCAATGGACTGAACGAAGGGCCAACGCCCGATGCAGATAAAACCTATTATTTTCCTTTGGCGGAAATTGTGGCTTTCACCACTACAGCGCGTGAGTTGGTGTACAATGGTCCTATGGTAGATGAATTGGAGGCCGCTTATCTGGAGGAAATCAAGATGCAATCAATAGGTTCCGATATTTTCGATCGATCGGTGGCGTTTGGACGGGCTGTAGGGCAACATGTAGTGAAGTGGGCAAAGGCCGATGGCTACAACGAGCGCACTTCCAATATGGCCTATACTGTAAATGATGATCCGGCACGATGGAGGCCAACTCCCCCTGATTATGCAGAGGGTATTGAACCTCACTGGAATAAGTTGCGACCATTTCTGATGGATTCAGCGAGCCAGTTTAATCCCGGCCCTCCCACCGCATTCGATACCAATCCTGAGTCGGATTTCTATAAGGAAACCATGGATGTGTATAATGCTGTAATAAATGGAGATGACGAGAAGTTAGCGATTGCGAAATTCTGGGACTGTAATCCGAACATCTCATACACCCAGGGACACGTGATGTATTTCCATCAGCAAATTTCACCTGGTGGACATTGGATACATATTGCCTGTCAGGTGCTGGAAGCGGAAAAACTGGATGAAGTGCAATCAGCCCTAACCATGTCCAAGGTAGCACTCACCATAGCAGATGCATTCATCAGCTGCTGGGATGAAAAGTATCGAAGTGCGTTGGTTCGCCCAGAGACTTATATCAACCGATACATCGATAAGGATTGGATGCCGATCCTTCAAACTCCGGCATTCCCGGAGCATACCAGTGGACACAGCGTAGCTTCTGCCAGTGCCTCCACCATACTAACAAATCTTTTTGGTGAAAAATATCATTTTGTGGATTCTACAGAGGTGCCGTATGGGCTACCTACTAGAAGCTACGAATCATTCTTGGAAGCGGCAGAAGAAGCCGCCATCAGCAGACATTATGGTGGAATTCACTATATGCCGGCCATTACTAAAGGCGTGAGCCAGGGTAAAAATGTAGGGAATATGGTCATTCAAAAACTGGAAAATTTCTAAGGTGAAAGCTCGAATTTTACTGCTTGCTTTAATCCTCTGTGTATTTTCCTCAACAGATATTGAGGCGCAGGATTTGGATCGCCCTGAGCTTATTTCTCTTCCTGAGATTGATTTGGAAATTGAAGTGTTGAGGGATCAGGAAGAGTGGAATCTAAGTTGGAGCATTTCAACTCTTGAAAAGGATCGTGTTCAATTGGATTTACATTTCGAAAGTCAAACTCCAGTTTCTCCGAAAGAGGTTTTGCTCAAATGGAAAATGCCTTCAAAGGGAGCAGCAGGACTTTGGCATCCGGTGCTAGGACAGGACAAAAGCTTAAAACCGGATTGGATGAGTGATGTGGTGCAGTCCAGAGCTGCGGTGGATGCACCGATTATCGGTTATTTTTCTTATGAGGACAAAAATCTCCTGACGGTAGCTTGTTCGGATGCTGTGAATAAAATAGGAATGCATGGAGCCATCAGGGAAGAAGATGCCATGCTGCATAGCAGGGTCAGGCTTTTCAGTGAAGCCATTCCGTCAACAACGGATTATCAAGTGAGTATTTTGTTTGACATGAGGAATATTCCTTATGATCAAGCCCTTCAGTCAGTTGCTCAATGGTGGGAAACGTTTGAGCATTTATCACCCGCTGAAGTGCCGGATGCTGCCCGACTACCGATGTATTCTACATGGTATTCGTATCATCAGTCGATTTCAGAAAAACCTTTGATTGCAGAATGTGAAAAGGCAAAGGAGCTAGGGTACGAAACGATCATTGTTGATGATGGCTGGCAAACGATGGACAGCAATCGCGGGTATGCTTACACAGGTGACTGGAACCCGGATCGGATTCCGAACATGGCAGGATTCGTCGAGGATGTTCACGAAACTGGCATGAAAATCATGCTTTGGTATTCTGTGCCTTTCGTTGGGACGAAATCACAGGCATATGAACAATTCAAAGGCAAATTCCTCTACGAACGAAAAGGGCTTGACGCATTTGTGCTGGATCCCAGATATCCCGAGGTGAGGAATTATCTGATTGATACTTATAAGAAAGCCTTAGTTAATTGGGATTTGGACGGATTTAAACTTGATTTTATTGATGATTTTCATGCTGTAGATTCTACAGAGTTGACAGCTGAAAACGGACGAGATTTTGCGTCTGTGAATGAAGCCGTGGATCAAATGATGACCGATATCCTTCGGGAGTTGAAGAACATTAAACCTGATATTTTGATAGAGTTTCGGCAGAAATATATTGGCCCATCCATGAGGAAATACGGCAACATGTTCCGTGCTGCAGATTGTCCGAATGATGCTGTTACAAATCGTGTACGAATTACAGATTTGAGGTTGACAAGCGGTAAAACTGCTGTGCACTCTGATATGCTGATGTGGGATGTCAATCAATCTGCAGAAGTGGCGGCATTGCAGTTGCTTAATGTAATGTTCAGCGTCCCTCAGCTGTCAGTGAGACTTGATGACCTTCCTGAGGAACATTATCAAATGGTGCAGTTTTATACGGATTATTGGATTGAGAACCGGGCAATCTTGTTGGATGGGCAATTCACAGCAAAGCAGCCAATGTCAAATTATCCGGTCGTTTCAGCTAAAAAGGAGGATCATTTAATCGTAGGATTGTACGCTGATGAGTGGTTGACTTTGGATCAGACGGCACAAAAAATTGACATCATCAATGGTAAAGGCTCGAAGGAAATCATATTTAACAATGAGGGGAAATCAAGGACATATTCAGTGACCATTTATGATTGCCAGGGAAATATTGCTTCCAGTAAAAAAATCGAATTAAAATCAGGAGCTAACCTGTTGGATGTACCACCATCTGGGTTGTTGAGGTTGGTTTCTTTAAAATAATCAGTATGAACAGATTTCGAATATTCAGTATGACCACAGTGCTTTTTTATGTTCTGCTATTTGGGGCGCAGGAATCGATTGCTCAAACTTTCGCGTTGCAATCTCCTAATGGAAGCAATGTAATTGAGGTCAATGTAGGTGAAAACATTGCTTATTCAGTAAAGCACAATGAGCAGGTAATTCTGGATTATTCTCCGGTCTCCATGACCATTGGAGGTAAGGAACTTGGTGTAAAACCAGTCTTGAAGAATGAGAAAAGAAACTCAGTCAATCAAATTGTAAATCCTGTGGTAAGGGTCAAAGGAGCTTCCATCACGGAAAACTACAATGAATTGACACTGACCTTCAAAGGCAATTATGCAGTATCGTTCAGGGCTTTCGATGAAGGAATCGCCTATCGCTTTGAAACCACCATGAAAGGAGAAGTTCAAGTGGGTGCTGAACAGATTTCTTATCATTTTCCGAAAAATTTTACAGGATCTTTTCCATTGGCTGATGGTTTCTACTCCCACCAGGAGCGGAATTATACGAGTTTGACTTTAAATGAATTTCCTGACGATACCATGTCCACCATTCCGGCACTGATTCATTTCGACAATGGTGTGAAAGCTGTCATCACCGAAGCTGATCTTTACGATTATCCGGGCTATTTTCTGAAAAAGGGAAAGGGAACTTCTTTAGAAGCTGCGTTTCCATATTTCCCGGCAAAAATTGAGGTATTGAGCGATCGGGATGAAAAGCCTGTTCGGAGAGAAGCATTTATGGCCCAAACCAGCGGAAGAAGAACATTCCCGTGGCGAATGATGGCGATTTCTGATAATGACAAGGAGCTATTGGAAAATGAAATGGTTTATCTGCTTTCACGAGAATTGAAATTGGACAATACTGATTGGATCAAACCGGGGAAAGTAGCATGGGACTGGTATAATGCCAATAACATCTACGGTGTGGATTTCAAATCCGGAATCAACACAGAGACCTATAAATACTATATCGATTTTGCGAGTAAGTACGGTTTGGAATATGTGATTTTGGATGAAGGTTGGTATGACATCAAGACGAATGATTTGATTAATCCAATTGCGGATATCAGAATGGAAGATCTGGTGTCCTACGGTAAGGAAAAGAATGTCGGAATCATTCTTTGGGTGACCTGGAAAGCCTTAAATGACAACTTGATTCCAGCTTTAGATCAGTTTAAAAAGTGGGATATCAAAGGGATAAAAGTTGATTTTATGCAGCGTGATGATCAGTGGATGGTGCAGTATTATGAGCGAGTGTCTAAAGCAGCTGCAGATCGACAAATGTTGGTGGACTTTCACGGCTCGTACAAACCATCTGGTTTGCGAAGAGCGTATCCTAATTTGATATCTCGTGAATCTGTGAAAGGATTGGAACAGAATAAGTGGGAGGGAATGATGGCTAACCCAGAGAATGACTTGCAAATTCCATTCACAAGGATGTTGGCTGGCCCTGTTGATTACACGCCTGGAGCCATGAACAATGCCCAGTTGAACAATTATCGATGGAATTTCGAACGCCCCATGTCACTAGGCACGAGATGCCATCAACTGGCCATGTATGTGGTGTATGAAAGTCCACTTCAAATGCTAGCCGATGCGCCATCCAACTATCTCAAAGAAGCAGAATGTATGGAGTTTTTGTCAGAAGTTCCTTCCGTTTGGGATGAAACCAAAGCTCTGGATGCACAATATGGAGATTATGTGCTCATGGCGAGAAAGAGCGGAGAAGATTGGTATGTTGGCGCCATGACCGATTGGGATGCTAGACCTTTAGAAGTTGATTTTTCTTTTTTGGGTGAAGGAAAATTTAACATCGATATTTATCAGGATGGGGTAAATGCTGACAGATATGGAAGTGATTTTAAACGAATAAATCAGGAAATCACCTCATCGGACAAATTGCTAATTCACCTGGCGCCAGGTGGTGGTTGGGTAGCAAGAATTGTGAAACAGTAGTGATCGTTACTTAGAAGGCATTGAAAGGGTTTTCAGGATTAGATATTGTCATTTTTGCGGCCTATTGTGCCATTATCCTTTTTGTCGGTTTATTCTTTTCGCGAGATAAAAAAAACAAACATCAGAATGTAGATAAATATTTCCTCGCTAATAAATCATTGCCGTGGTGGACGATTGGCACCTCTATCATCGCTGCGAATATTTCAGGTGTTCAATTCATCGGAATGACTGGATCCGGGTTTGCTTCCGGGTTAGCGATTGCCTCCTATGAATGGATGTCAGCTGTGACGATCATTATCATCGCCAAGTTTTTCATTCCTATTTATACCAGATTAAATATTTACACAATTCCTGAGTTCATTGAGCAGCGTTTTAGTTCTCGACTGAAGACGATTTTAGCTGGATTTTGGATCGTCCTTTATGTGTTTGGTCTGGCATCATCCATTTATTTGGGTGCTCTGGCGCTATCTACCCTTACAGGCTTTTCCATGTTCTGGATCATCATCGGGTTGGGACTTTTTTCTGCAGGATATTCATTTTATGGAGGGTTGAATGCCATTGCCTGGACAGATACTATTCAGGTCTTAGTACTAGTCGTAGGAGGGCTGGTTACCACCGTTTTTGCCTTGAATCTTTTGAGCGAGGATCAGGGTTGGTTATCTGGTTTTATCCAGCTTATGGAGGAGACGCCTGAGCGGTTTAATATGATTTTGGACAAATCGAATCCAGAATACATTCATTTGCCGGGAATTTGGGTGTTGATAGGAGGGATGTGGGTAGCCAATCTGTTTTATTGGGGGTTCAATCAATACACCATTCAGCGTGGACTGGCGGCCAAATCAGTGAAAGAAGCGCAGCGTGGTATGTTGTTGGCTGCCTTTCTCAAATTACTAATGCCAATCATCGTAGTACTTCCTGGTATGGCCGTCTATGCACTGATAAACAAACCTGATTTCATCGCTCAATTGGATCCTATATTTTTAAATCATATGCCAGCACCGGGTTCTAGTGATAGGGCTTATCCATGGTTGCTGGGATTACTGCCTTCCGGATTGAAGGGGATAGCAGTTGCCGCCCTGATTGCTGCCATAGTTTCATCTATTGCTTCCATGTTGAATTCCATTTCAACACTCTTTACGATGGATATTTACTCAGAAATCATTCACAAAAAGGCTGATGATAAAGCTGTTGTAAGAGTAGGGAGGGTCACTTCCATGGTCGTGTTGATCATTTCCTGTGTTATGGCTCCACTACTGGGAGGCATTGATCAGGCATTTCAATTCATTCAGGAATACTCAGGGATATTCTCACCCGGTCTATTGGCGATACTTATGCTTGGGCTTTTTTGGAAGAAAACCACCTCCAGAGCAGCGGGTTATGGGGCTGTTTTTTCTATTCCTATAGCATTTAGTCTAAAAATGATCGAAGATTTTCCCTGGATGCATCAGATGAGTATTACATCAATTGCTACAGTTGCAATAGTGATCTTTTTAAGTCTTTATCAGAAAAAACCAAACAGCAAATTTCTAAAAATTGATTGGACCAATCGTCCCTTAAAAACCGATGGTGTGTTCAATTTTATTGCGCTCGTAATTCTCCTTTTGTGCGCCGTTTTGTATGGTTTGTATTGGTAAAAAGTAGTAGTAATGGATAAAAAATTAAATTCTGCTCTCAAAACTATTTCCTACTGGCGATTAGCTCAAATTCTATTTTTGATTGTAGGATTAGTAATCATTCATTGTTTGATCTATTCGCCAAACCTAGGAATTACGTTGCTTTGGAATGTATTGGTTCCAGTTGCTCCAGTATTATTGGTGGTTTTTGCTGGTGTTTGGAGAAACGTATGTCCCTTGGCCACTGCTACATTGATTCCAAATCATGTTGGACTTACTTTTCGAAAGAAATTAAGTCATAATCAAGTAGGTCTCTTTAATCTGATTGGGGTTATATCACTATTTATCATTGTTCCACTTCGGCACGCAATTTTCGATATGAATGGCTTAGCCTCAGCTTTGTTATTGATTGGACTGGCCTTGATTGGTATCACTTTAAATGTATTTTACAATTGGAAAAGTGCTTGGTGTTCAGGTGTTTGTCCCGTTCATTCAGTAGAAAAATTGTATAGTAGTCGAGTATTGATTTCTCCTCCGAATGTACAATGCAAGAGTTGTCACAATTGTATTGCACCATGCCCAGACTCTACACCCAATTTTCATCCGTTGATAAGTGTCAAGACTGTTTATCACAAAATCAGCGGACACTTAATCGTAGGAGGGTTGCCGGGTTTTATTTGGGGCTGGTTTCAGGTGGCGGACAGAGATGTGATTCCTGATTTTATCGGTCTGCTGAAGGATTATACTTTGCCGGTCATTGGTTTGATGGTAACACTTGCACTTTTCATGACCCTTCAAAAAGTTGTTGATAAAAAGCACCACAACCTGATGATTAGATTGTTTGCTGTGGCCAGTGTCTCTTGTTACTATTGGTATAGAATCCCGGCATTAATTGGTTTTGGGATATATCCGAAGGATGGGCTTTTATTGGATATTCATCAATCGATCCCATATTGGAGTGTAAGATTAATAACCATTCTGACATCCATTTTTTTCATGTATTGGATGGTAGGTCGCGAACATCAAAAGAAAAGCTGGACAATTAGGCCCAATGCTATTAGGGTTAACCAGCATTATTCATCAGAAAAGTGATCACTTGCTTCAAGTGATTGATTTTCAGAGATAAACTGAGGGGTTTTTACTAAAAACGAGAGTGCATTTGGGTAAAATTAATTTTGGCAACTCTAAATCAATCACGCTGTAAATCAAGGAGTTTCTGTTTCTCAATATATTAGTCCCGAATTTTTCGGGTTAAATAATTATAAAAGCAAATCCTTAATCTCCTGAGAGTATTCCGGTATCGGTCCGGCAGATGAAGCTACGAATCCTCCTATTTTATTAGCAATAGTTGCGGCTCGAATGGCATCCTGCGTTTTGGCAAACACAGTAGCAAAAGCAGCACTGAAAGAATCTCCAGCTCCAACAGTATCCACTACTTTTATGGGGTCTGTAGGCACTAATGTCAATTGCTTATCCGTATAAACATAAGCCCCATCTGGGCCTGCAGTGATGATGATCGTCTTGACATTCGGGTATACATTTATTACCTGGACACAGAACTGCTCAAAGGTCAAGTTTTCATTAAAAAGCATTTCGCTGATCTCGCTGACCTCTTCATCGTTTAGCTTGAGAACGGTACAGTAAGCCAGTGATTTCTGAATGATATCAGCCGAGTAACAGTCCTTCCGAAGATTGACATCATAAAAGATATTTGAGAAAGAATTTTCATCCAGAATTTTATACAACGATTTTCTGGAAATCTTGCTGCGCTGAATCAGTGACCCAAAGTAAAAAATGTCAAAAGGGTTGTCAAACAGCTCACTTGTTTCAATATAATCATAGGCTACATCTTTGACGATCTCATACTTTGGTTGACCATCCACAATCTTCACAGGAACATATCCTGTCTGCCGATTTGATCGCTGCACCAAGGAAACATCCACTCCCGCTTCCTTCACCAATCCTAATGCTTTATCACCCAAGTCATCATTCCCGAGGCACGAAATGATTGACGACTCACCTCCACATTTCTTGACATGCGCTGCAAAATTGAGAGGAGCGCCACCAAGGTGTGGATTGCCTTCGATAATGTCCCAGAGAATTTCGCCGAATACCAAAGCTTTCATAATTATTAGGTTAATGGGTGAATAATAATATGATTGAAATAATAAGAGTTTAGATTATCAAAAACCAACATTAAATCTCCATCAATTCGCTCACTCCTCCGATGTATTTAACCTAAATGCTAATAACCCTGCGATGATGAAAAACACACCAGCAAATAGAATTGCATTGACGGGATTATCAGAAAGTAGATATTTTATGATCGGCCCAAAGCTTAGTGTTTGAATAAACATAGGAATCACGATCATCATATTGACAATTCCCATATACACTCCACGCCTTTCTTGCGGAATGACTTTTGAAACCATGGAATAAGGTACTCCCATCATCGTGGCCCAACCGATTCCAAAAAGAACCATTGGAGCTAATAGCAGCCATTCATTCTGAATATAAGGCAAGGTCAACATGGCGATACCTGTCAAAAACAAGCTGGAAACATAGACGAGTTTATTTCCAAACCTGGCTGCAAAAGGCACAAGCGCCAGTGCCACAATCATGGTCACCAGATTGTAAGTACCATTCATCAATCCCGTTTGAGCAAGTGCATTTTCTGAAAGTTGCTGAACATTCTCCGCGAAAGCCAAATCTGTCGAGGAAACTGCTGAACCATTGGCACAAGCTTCTTTAATTCCTTCAAATTTTGACAAGTCCTCGTTGCTAATTCCAAAAAGGCTTTTGCGCAGCATTGGAGTGATAAACTGCCAATAAATGAAAAGTGCATACCACTGGAAAAGATAGACTGCTGAAAGGGTCTTAAGCAACTTTGGCATTTGACCTAATGCCCCTGCAATTTCAACAAATGGCTCTGCAGCTTTCTCCCAAAAGGAAAGTCCCTTTTGCTGCTTCAATTCCTCCATTTCTTCATCAGAAGGTGGAATTTCAGGTGTTTTGATCACCGACCAAAGGATGGTTCCTATAGAAGCAATCGCTCCGAGGAAAAACGAATAATAAACCCAGGTTGGAATATTCGATACTGTTTCAACATCCGTAGCACACAGTGCGGAACTACTTTCAGGACTTGCAAACCAATCCTGAAAAATGAAAATTGAAAAGTTAGCGAGTGTGATCCCTGCTCCTACAAAAAGACTTTGCATCTGGAAGCCATAAGTGAGCTGCTCATCAGGAAGTTTGTCTCCTACAAAAGCACGATATGGTTCCATGGCAGTGTTGTTCCCCACATCCAAAATCCACAAAAGACCTACTGCAAACCACAACTCTGAACTGTACGGAAAAATGAACAAGCACAAACTGGCTATGATCGCCCCAATCATGAAAAATGGCTTTCTTCGACCCCATTTTGGGATCCAGGTTTTATCAGATATCGCTCCGATAATTGGCTGAATTACCAACCCTGTGACTGGCCCTGCCAGATTTAAAAGCGGCAACTCCGAATGATCAGCACCTAAAAAAGAAAATATCGGGTTGACAGCAGTTTGCTGTAGTCCAAAACTGAATTGGATTCCGAAAAACCCAAGATTCATGTTCCAAATCTGCCAAAAGGATAATTTAGGTTTGAAAGCCATAGTTGTAGTTCAGGTTAGCAGTATTTAAAGGTGATCAAAGTCGATCTGTTTCACAGTCGGCCCATCATTATACATGATTTCAAACTTGCCGCTATTCATATTCACGCGTAATTCCGCACGATGAAAATCTTTTGTCCAGGCAAGATGTAGCGTGTTTTCGTCACTAGATTCAATAGAAAAATTCCCTGAAAAAGCGGCGTGTGAGTTCCTAAGTTTGATCAATCTGACCAATGATTTTACCACTTCCTTTTCCAGATCTTTGGCGATCTCCTCCTTATCAAAATAGTGCCTGTTGATGTCTCGACCTACCTGCGTTTCTTGTAAAAGTTCCATGTCATTTTCACCCGCCAGTAGTCCGACATAGTATACCTGTGGAATCCCAGGACAAAAGAATTGTATCGCACGAGCAATCAAATAGTTTTTGTCATTTCTAGCCAAGGCATCATAAAATGTACAATTCACCTGATATAAGTCCAGATTGGATGCTGCAGCTCCTGTGGCTTTTCTGCTCTCTCCTTTAGAATTTTCATGAATGCACTCCACCAATTGATCAACATCATCATCTGAAAGCAATCCCGGACGATCTCCAGCTTTTGCCACATCGATTACCCCAATACCATCATGTGTATCCAACACAGTCACACAATTTCTCGGGCTGATTTCCAGCCATTTTTTGATTTCTGCAAATCGCCCGGTACGTATGCTATGAAGAATCAATGGGGGTAAGGCAAAGTCATAGACAAAGTCCACTTTCTTCGCTATAGCGATCTGTTGCTCATAATGAGAGTGAATCTCTACCAGCACTTCCATTCCCATCTTCTTGGCCTTCTGAGTAAACTCATCAATAAACTTATAAGTCTCCTGGAGCATGAAACAAGAAGTGCCTGCCTTCTTGATGGCATATCCAGCAGCATCCAATCGAATCATTTTTATACCTGATTCGCTAAACCTGGTAAGGATAGAATCGAGGTATTTGACTCCCAAAGGATGATTGACATCAATATCCAGCTGGTTGCTGGTGAATGTCGTCCAGAGGTTCACCTTTTCACCATTTTTCAGAGTTTTCTCTGTAAACGGAAGGTTGGGGCGTGGACGATAAATTGCTTTGATCGCCTTATCATTGGCACCTTTCGGAAATACCTTTTCTTTTGTAAGGAAAAGATCAAAAAAATCAGATTCACTTCCTTTCTCCTCTACATCCAAAAACTCCGCTGACTGAGCTGACACATGATTGACAATGATATCTCCCATGATATCAAAATTCTCTGCGATCGTAGCTACATCATCCCAGGAGCCTATTCTTTCATCTACTCTTGTGTGGTCAATGGGATCATATCCCGCGTCTGCACCGTCAATTGGATAATAAAACGGCAACAAATGAACACCACCAAAAACGCCTTTCAATTCATTATTGAATAGGCTTATGATCCCGGGAAGTCCCTGCTTTCCCAATCGATCAGAGTAAGTAATGAGTTGAACTTGGTTTTTCATCGAAAACAATTATCTGATTTCGGTAATCTTTAAAACAACACTGGTACGCTTCACATCAATTTCCGGATTGAATCCCACGTTCATAAGGAAATCACCCGTGTAAACTGATGATTCATCGAGGGTGGATTTTGTCCCAGGATAGAGGTTGATTTCTTTGATCTGATATTTTTTGCTTGCGTCAAGACCTTTTAGCTTGATTGGCTTCCGGGTTATTCTTTCTTCCCAGCGATTAGAGCTTAGATAGTTGAACATGATTGCCTCAGACTGATCTTCATTGACATACATCAGCGAAGCAAATGGATTTTCATAAGGGCTAGCAAGTCGATATTGACTGCCATGTAGTACTATGTCTTTAAATCCGTGATAGTTTGTAATTGATTGCTTGGCAAATAAGATGTCTTTTTCCTCCATGTGTTTCAGATCCACATCAAAACCAAGCTTGCCCATACTGGCAATATCCACTTTGAATTTTAGTGGTTGCTTGCCCCAGTTTGTGACATGCGCATCCGTGGCAATGGCTGGGAAGAAATAAGAGTAATTCCACTGTAAGAAAATCCTTTCAATAGGCTCAGTATCATCACTCGGCCAGAATTCTGTGAAGTATTTGAGTAAGGCATAATCCGCTCTGCCACCACCACCAGAGCAAAGCATCATAGGCACTTTCGGATATTTCTGACGAATTCTTTCGAGCACATCATATAAGCCGTTTACATACTCCACATATAGATGAGACTGAGGGAGGTTGTTCTTCTGAAGATGATCAGAATAGGCGTTGTAAATCACCGCGTTACAATCCCATTTGATGAAGGCGATCTCAGGGTCTTCTGTGAAGAGGTTGTCAACTATACCAAACACAAAATCCTGAACTTCTGGATTGGATAAATCAAGGACCATTTGGTTTCTATAGAGCTTGGCCGGACGGTTGGGTTGTTTGATCACCCATTCTGGATGATTTCTGAACAGCTCACTTTCCGGGTTGACCATTTCTGGCTCTATCCAGATTCCGAATTTCACATCATTCTTCTCGGCTTCTTTCACCAAATAGCCAATGCCATGAGGAAGCTTTTGCTTGTTTACCTGCCAGTCACCGAGCCCTGCATCATCATTATTTCGAGGGTATTTGTTACCAAACCATCCATCATCCAACAGGAACAAGTCCAGACCCAGCTCTTTAGTATCCTTAAAGAGCCTGGATAATTTCTTCTCATTGAAATCGAAGTAGGTGGCTTCCCAGTTGTTGAGTAGTGTCAATCTATCTCCTTCGCCATCCAGCACTCTGAATTTTTTCGCCCAGGTGTGAAGTTGACGAGATGCACCTCCTGCACCATCTGGAGAAACAGAATAGATCAAGGACGGGGTTTTGAACGTGTCTCCGGCCTTGAGTGTGTATTCAGATTCATACGGATTAATTCCGGCAATCAATCTGAGGTTTTGGTAAGAATCAATTTCGAAATCAATCTTATAGTTGCCAGACCAGGCAAGCTGCCCAAGAAGTGTAAGTCCATTGTCTTCTTTTGCTTGCTGATCAAAGGAGATCATGAAGTTTGGAGACCCCAGGAGCAACGTTCGCGTTCCTAATTTGGATTCCAGTGATTTGATTCCCTGGGTAAGTTTCTCTTCTACAGGCTGAAGTTCTTTCAGATATTCACCTTGAAAATGTGTCAGGTAAAAGTCTGAACCAACGAAATAAAGGTTTGCAGAGGCGTACTTATTGAGTTGAATGTTTCCATCTTCATTGTTGGTGATTTCAGTCCATTGTTCAATTACATTCAGGTCTGCCCAAACCTTATAATTCAGGACAACTGAAATTTTATACTCAGGATCAATCAATGAAATTCTGGTCACTGTTGCATTTTCTTCTTGTTGAGTTTCAACATTTACAAAAGTTAATTCCGTAGATAAGTTGCCATCTGAATGTTGAACTTGCAGAGCTGGTTCGCTGAGGTTCCAGGTTCCCGATGGGGTGTAGGCAGCATTATATTGGCCGGCATTGTTGCTTGGAAAAAAATACTGATCTGCTACTTGTTGATAATCAGATTCAGATGCCAGTTTATTACCGAAGTACACATTCCATAGTCTTCCCTGGTCATCAGTTTGAAATGCCATGGCAAAATCTTTTGTCTCAATTGGGATTATCTTTTGAGCAAAAGTGTTAGATAATAATAGAATAGAATAGCATAATAGAAATAGCAGTTTTTTCATATTCATGTCAATGTTGATTTGAAACATTATTGGATTTTTATAAAAGTCAGATTGAAATTCGTTTTTTCAGATAGGTAGGTAGGTGAATTTGTACCTTGTTTTGATTGTTGACGCAATCGGCGGCAAGTTTTCCCATCATCTCAAAGTCTGTTGAAATAGTGGTAATACCTCCGGAAATGAGTTCTTTGATGAGATTGTCGTTGTGACCAATGATGCCAATGTCCTTGGCTATGGTCAACTTTTGATTTCTGCAATCTCTTAGTAGTCTCCATAGGAAGTCATCACTCAAGACATAGTATGCACTTCCTTTTTCAACAACACCATCTTCATAAGTGCCCTGAAGCCTGCCTGGAATGTTGAAATCCTTTAGAAAACGCTTAAAACCCCGAATAGCATCTAGTGGAGCAGCAGAGTTTTTGATATATAATAAAATCAGTTCTTTGTATTCCCTGATTGACGGGAGCAGCTCCTTCAGATTGTCGTAAGTTGATTTGTCAAATTCCTGAGTAATGTGTGAGTATTCTTCAGTTGGCAAATAATACCGGTCCACTATCAGTAGTTTACTTGGCGGAATTTTTTGCAACAATGTTTTGATTTTACTGTCTTCTATCGGAGCAATCACATAAAATCCGTATTTACGATCAATTCGATCCAGGATTTCCTCCAGAGCAGAAACACTATTATGGTGAAAAAACACCTCAATTTCAATGTTCGGATTTGTATGGCTTTTGAAGACGTTGTAGAAGTTTTCCTGGATGGTGCCAAATGCATATAGCACCAAAGCGACTTTGAGCACCTGATCCGTTTTGTCACTGGAAATGAAGTACCCTTTAAAATTTTTGGATTCTACAATTCCTCGTTCCTTAAGTTCCTCGTATGCCTTGACAATGGTTTTTCTTGCATATCCAATCGTATCAACCATTTTATTGATAGAAGGCAATTGATCACCTTTTTGGATAACACCTTCTTCAATAGAATTCATAATCCCGTTCACCAAATGCTCATGTTTTGACATGGTGGGGATTTCCTTTAATTCTAAAATATTGCGAATGAGCTTATCCTGATCCAAGGTTTGTTAATCTTTAATGTATAATACAGATGGCGAGTTATATGATCACCCATTTTCGCAAACATAAATAATTGTGCTATACTATGCTACTATTATAATTTAAAATGATTCGAATTGATAGAAATCTAATGATGGATGTAATGAGAAATGGTGTGATTTAGGTGGGGATGGGGGTTACTGCTCAAATTAATCATTTGGCGATTTATCAGCCAAAATTCCTGCCATCCATATGAATGCCTGATCCTGATCATACTCAATTCCTGATCGGAGGAGTGCTTCCATATCACCTCTGAAGAGTTGGTCTTTTCGTTTTTCTTCCAGGTTAATAGTTCTGATAAATCCTGATCGGTGATGCTTTCACATAGTTCCTTCAATATGGCAAGCATTCTGTTAATCCCTCCCAGGTTGTTTTGATTTTCCAATAGATCAGCAAAGGTCAATGCTGGGGAAGAGATTTTGAAGAATCCGGTAGCAGACTTTCTTTCCAGAATATTTCCTTTTGGCCAAACGGTGCTGTTGAAGAAACGCAGCTTAATATTTTCTTTGATAATATCCCTGAGTGCCGGAAGTTCGGTAATAATTTCTTCCCACTGGAAATCTCAGCACATTTACCATCTACTGTAATTCTTACCATGATAGGGCTTCACCTGTTTTTTTACTAATCCGATTATTGAGAAGCCAAAAGAATGATTCATATTGAATTGTTATGTGCTATTATGATAAATTGTGGAGGGAGTCAGGGTTCAATTCCTTTATTGAATATACACAAAAAGCACTAAAAAACATCATTTAAATCTAATTAGAGCTATATCGGTTAACACTTTTATTGTTATCCGATATGTTCACCGATATTATGAAAAATCCTGGAAGAATTGAAAGGTGTAGGAAATAAAAAACCCTTCATACATTCAATATGAAGGGTTTTGCATTTGTTTGGTACTCTATTAGTACACCCAGAAGGAGTCGAACCCTCAACCTCTGGAGCCGAAATCCAGCGCTCTATCCAGTTGAGCTATGGGTGCATTTTACACTCTGAAAAATGCGAATCGCAGCGGCGAACCGCCTCAACCACCAGAGCCGATCCGGCTGAGCCGAAATCTGGTATTCTATCGCTGCGGCGAACCGTCCAGTTGAACTACGAGTGCATATCTTCAAAAGGACTGCAAATATAGTGTTCTTCTTTTCACTTTGAAATCTATTTTTGATTTCACGGTTATTCGATGATTATAGGCACTTAAAGTCCTCATTGAACACATTCATCGATCAGTAGGTATAGCTATGATTTTCCATATTAAATTTAGTTTGATTTAAGGGAGAGATTCAATGAAAGCCGCAAAACCAACTTTTGTATTCTTATATCTACTGTTAATATCATCAGCTATTTCACAGAGCAGGGTGGACAGTCTATATGAGAAATTAAATGCTCATATGAGTACCGATACCACACGAGTGCTTATGCTTACAGAGCTTGCGGAGCTACTTCTATCACAGGATATTGATCGCATCGATACTTTGCTCAATGAATCGCTACTTCTTTCCGAAAAATTGAAATTTCCGAAAGGTCTCGCTGAAAGTCACAGATTATGGGGACGTTATTCTCATGTGAAGTCAGACTACCCACAATCCATCAAACATTTTGAAGAAGCTATAATATCTTTCACTTTAATTTCAGATTTAGAAGGAGTTTCTGGTTGCTATCTCAATATTGGAACGACCTACTTGCGTCAAGCCAAGTATGAAGATGCGTTGCGCTATTACAATCAAGCAAAGGACATTATCTCAAGTATTGAAGGCAAACCGGGCTTAGAAAAAGTGCTCAACAACATTGGTATCATTTATTATTACCAGGGTGATTTTCTAAAAGCACTGGATCAATATCAGGCTGCTCTGAAAATCATAGAACTGAAAGGAGACACTTCTCAGCTGGCACGTGCTACAAACAATATCGGGATCATTTTTGATCTTCAGGGGGATAGACAACATGCCATTGAATACTATGAAAAAGCATTAGCGCTTTATCAGAATCTGAATGATAACCTGGGCATGGTGAATATCTATAACAACCTGGGTAGTCTTAATTTGGATCTTAAAAATTACGATAAAGCCTTAGAGTATCTGCAAAGCGGAATGGCGGTGAACGAGAAAGTGGGAGATAAAGGGCACAACGCACTTTTAAGCAATAGTTTGGGCATGCTATATATTGCTTTGGGTAAATTTCAGGAAGCTAAGGCACAATTCTCAAGTTCTCTGGCTATCAGTGTGGAAATCGATGATCTGGATATAGTTGCCAGGAATCAGAAGGAACTGGGTACAGTTTATCTGGAGCTGGGTGACCCAAATCTTGCTCTCCGGTTTGCCAAAAAGGCATATGAAAATGCTGTACAATTGAGCGATCCGAACCTTTTGAAATCCTGTGCTGAAGTTTTAGCCTCAGTCAATGCAGCAACTGGTAATTACAAAGCTGCTTTTAATTATTACCAAGAATTCAAAACTCTCAATGACAGTTTGTTCAATGCCGAAAATGTGAAGAAAGTCACGGCTAAGGAATTTGAATACAATTATGAAAAAGAGCAAATGGCCAGGGAGCTGGAGCAGCAGAAAAAAGACGCTTTGACAGCAGAATTTCAAAAAAGGCAAACTTTGATTAGGAATGCTCTGATAGTGGGAGTGATGTTTTTGATTGCCTTTGCCTTGTTTATTTATCGCAATTACCGCCAAAAGAGACGCGGGTTGATTCTTCTTTCCGAAAAGAATTACAAGATTGAGCAACAATCAGATGAACTGCGTCAGAAGAATGAACAACTAACCGCTCTCGATCGGTTTAAAGAAAATATGACTGGTATGATCGTTCATGATTTAAAAAACCCACTCAATGCAATTATTTCTAATGCTGAGATGCAGGATTCAGAAAATTGGGCATTGAAAGTTGGACAGTCTGCCAGACAAATGCTGAACATGGTGCTAAACATTCTGGATGTCTATAAATATGAGAATGTAGCGATGCAGGTGTCGCCAAAGGACACAAGTCTTATTGATATTCTCAACGATTCTGTGGAAGAGGTTAGTTTTTTGGCCCATAGAAAATCGATCAAAATTATGACTTTGGGAGTCGCTGAGTGTGGAGTCAAAGCTGATGGAGAGATCATAAAACGCGTGTTTGTAAATATTCTGACGAATGCTATTAAATTTTCGCCTAACAATGGTGAAATCACTATAAGCTCAGAACTCAATAGTACGGATGTTCAGATAAAGATCAAGGATCATGGAGCTGGAATTCCTGAAGATCAGTTGGATTCAGTGTTTGAACGATTCAAACAATTCGAAAAGAAAAAATCTGGAGGAGTAGCATCAACAGGCCTTGGACTTTCATTTTGCAAAATGGCTATAGAAGCACACGGAGGTAAAATTGGAGTGACATCCAAGGAAGGAGAAGGTGCTGAATTCTGGTTTACACTTCAAGTAAGTGAAGAATCAGTTTTTAATGATCAGGTAGTAATCTATCAAGTAATTGTTCAGCCATTAGATTTTACCTTAAGCGTAGAAGAACAAGCACTTATCAACCCGGTATTGACAAGGCTAAAAGAGTACATGGTATATGAAGTAAGCGCCGTACAAGAAATTATTGAAGAATTGAATGATGTTAGTTCAGAACCTATCCAAAACTGGATGAAGGCAATGAACGATTCACTATATTCAATGAATGAAGAAAAATATCACCAGCTAATTAATCTATAGAATGTCCATTGAAGAATATGTACCTACCATACTCGTAGTAGATGATGAACCCGACTATCTACGTACAATCAATCAATATCTAAAAGGTCATAAAGAAAAATACAACGTCATCAATGCTCCAAACGGGCAGAAAGCTCTGGAGCTAATGGATAGAAAGCTACCTGATTTAATAATCTGTGATTGGGAGATGCCGGTGATGGATGGAATTTCTCTGATAAAACAGGTGAAAAGTGATGAAACAACTGCTGATATTCCTGTGATCATGTGTACTGGCGTGATGACCAGTTCTGTCAATTTGGAGACGGCATTAGAAGCGGGTGCTGTAGATTATATCCGGAAGCCAATAGACGAAATTGAATTA
The DNA here is from genome assembly GCA_030425425.1 of Bacteroidia bacterium. Classification (GTDB taxonomy): domain Bacteria; phylum Bacteroidota; class Bacteroidia; order Cytophagales; family Cyclobacteriaceae; genus Marinoscillum. Next base: position 157,531 of record JAUIAO010000005.1, read on the forward strand.
ATTGCACGCGTTAAGGCCAACCTTCATCTTGCAAGCAATTACAAGAGAATCAAGGAGCTGAATGATTTCAAAGACAGTGTGTTTCGTGTGATTGCTCATGATTTACGCGGACCAGTGGCTAATATCAAGGAATTCCTGGATTTGGTTTTGGGAAGATATGCGATATTCAATGCCGAACAGTTACAGGAGTATTTGCAGACACTTCAAAAACAAAGCAGTCACTTGCTCCACATTTTGCAGAATTTGCTCCAATGGGCTAATAGTCAAAGAAAGTCATTGAGTTATCAGCCTGTAAGACAGCCCATTGCCCCGATTATAGAGGAGAATCTGAAGCTTTTGGAGAGTAATTTCACCAAGAAACAGATTCAAATTCACTATGAGCCTTCTGATCAGGTTGAAGGTACTTTTGATAAAGAACTGATCTCGATTGTTATCAGAAACCTCTTATCTAATGCCATTAAATTCACACCAGAAAATGGCGAAATAAGGATCAAAACTTCCACGGAAAATGACGTCCTGGAGTTTTCAGTTTCCGATACGGAAGTTGGGATAGAAGAGGAGAGAAAAGAAAAAATATTGGGTAAAACAATCAGTAGAGCTACTTACGGCACAAATCATGAACTTGGATCGGGACTTGGTTTAATGCTTTGTCAGGATTTTATAGAGCAGCATGGAGGTGTTTTAGAATTAGATAGTGAAAAAGGTAAAGGAAGTACCTTTAAATTTTCTTTACCGCAAAAACCTAACTCAGACTAAACCAAATGACAGTTAATGCCCATAAGTTGTTTCTAGTGGATACATTAGGAGCCGGTATCACTACTGCAATGATGCTTCTTTTTGCCCAATACCCGGAGTTGATAGGTCTGCCGAAACTGATCCTTTATATTTTCTCAATTATTGGATTGGGGTGTTTCGTCTATTCTATTCTAAATTACAAATTGCTGACTAGAAACTGGGGATTCAATCTCAAAGGAATTGCGATTGTCAATACACTTTATGCGCTATCAGTGATTGGAATAATTTATTATCATTTTGATTCCATCACGCTGATTGGTCTTATTTATTTCAGTGCAGAGTCTTTCATTTTGTTCCTACTTTCCTGGTTGGAATACAAAGTAGGGGATTGGAGTACTTGATTTCTCAGAAAACCACTAAAGACATTTTCCACTCTGCGTGAGTAGTTTGTAGTTTTGCAGCCATGACAATCGAAGAAGTACATCAGCTGATTAGAAATAGGAGAGCGGTTTATCCAGCCCAATATATTGATCGGGAGATCCCTGATCAACTCATCAAAAACATACTTGAGAATGCAAACTGGGCACCTACACACAAGCTAACCCAGCCCTGGAGGTTTAAAGTGATGAAAGGTGCGCCTATTTTGAAAAAGTTTGGGACATTCATGGCGGAGAAATACCGGTCTCTCAATGATCTCGATTCTTTTTCAGTGGCTAAGTATGAAAAGCTCAAAATGAATCCTCAAAAAGCAGCAGTGATCATTGCGATCTGTATGCAGAGAGATTCGCGAAATCGTGTACCCGAATGGGAGGAGCTGGCCTCTGTAGCAATGGCTGTCCAAAATATGTGGTTGACGTCAAGTGCCTATGGAATAGGTTCATACTGGAGCAGTCCTAATCTGCTGGAATATTTTGGTGATTTCGAACCTCTCAATGAGGGCGAAAGGTGCATTGGGCTTTTTTATATGGGATATGCATCACCGATCAGCAAACACCCACCGAGGCAGCCAATTGAAGATAAAGTGAAGTGGCTATAGCATGTTTTAGAATTACAGGTTAAGGTCATTTTCTTAAAAAGTTGAGTTTCAAAACATTCTCAATGAACTGTTAGTCATAGAAGTGATAATCATCACGCTATGAAAATATTACTTACAGGAGCTACCGGATACATTGGCAAGAGAATTCTGCCAGTTTTGGCCGAAGCAGGACATCAGGTAGTTTGCTGTGTACGAGATCAGAGGAAATTTCACCCTGAACAATCTATACGTTCTAAGATTACCATCATTGAGAATGATCTGACTAAGCCGGACACCTTACGGAATATCCCTGATGACATAGATGTTGCGTACTATCTGGTACATTCCATGTCCAATGCCTCTAATTACGATGAATTGGAGCGACAGTCGGCCATCAATTTCCGTGTGGCTCTGAATCGCACCGAAGTAAAACAGGTAATTTATCTCAGCGGCATTATCAACTCTGACTCCCTATCCAAACACTTACAATCCCGAAAAAACGTAGAAATAGAATTATCCAAGGGTGAATTTGCCCTAACAACTGCCAGAGCAGGCATCATTATTGGTTCAGGTAGTGCTTCATTCGAGATCATTCGAGATTTGGTAGAGAAGCTTCCTGTCATGATTACGCCTAGATGGCTCAGGACCAAATGTCAACCAATTGCCATAGCAGATGTAATCAAAGTGTTGGTAGGCGTATTGCAAAATTCAAAAACCTATGACCAAAGCTTTGATATTGCCGGGAATGAAGTTTTGACTTACAAAGAAATGCTGTTGGGTTTTGCAGCTGTGCGGGGATTGAAAAGGTATATAGGCATTGTGCCGGTAATGACACCACGTCTTTCATCTTATTGGTTGTTTTTTGTGACTTCTACTTCATACAAACTGGCTATTTCGCTGGTGGATAGCATGAAAGTAGAGGTAGTAGCTAAAGATAACCGACTGATGAAAATGCTGAATATAGAGCCGATAGGCTATCAGGAGGCAGTAAGTAGAGCCTTTAAGAAAATCGCTCAGAATGAAATCATTTCCAGCTGGAAAGACAGCACCGTGAGCGGGATCATGGATTACAAAATCAAAGATCACATCAAAGTCCCTGAGTTTGGTTGCTACCAGGATATCCGAAAAAGAAAACTACATGATCTGGAGTATTCAATCGATAGAATTTGGGGTATTGGCGGGGAAAATGGCTGGTATTATGGTAACTGGCTCTGGAAGATCAGAGGATACCTGGATAAGCTAATTGGAGGGGTGGGATTAAGACGTGGCAGAACCAGTCCGGTAGACATTGCGGCTGGAGATACATTAGATTTTTGGAGAGTTTTGTTTGCCAATCGGCAAGAAGGAAGATTATTGCTCTTTGCGGAAATGAAACTCCCGGGAGAAGCCTGGTTGGAGTTTAAATTGGAAGGGGAGGAGCTGATCCAAACAGCCACATTCAGGCCCAAAGGTCTCTGGGGACGTGTCTATTGGTATTCCGTTTTACCTTTTCATGCTTTCATTTTTACAGGAATGCTAGAGAAAATTGTGAGCGTAAAATAACAGAAGCCACCTCAAAGAGGTGGCTTCTGACTGTCTATTAAATAATCCAACTATCTATTGTTGTTCAAAGTAAAGTTTCTTGTTGAATAGCAACTGATCTTTCTCATCGGACATTCTAATGATCAATACGCGATCCAGAGGTACGCTCATTTCAGCGTGTTTATCATTATTTAGTTTCTGCTTGGCAATTCTTTTACCTGACATAGAGTAAATCTCAATATTTCTTACTTTTTCGATTGAGCCACCCAAAATGTTCAACTGACCATTCTGGATAAACAATCTGAAATCATCGCGATCTAATCCGGTCACAGTTTCTCCACCTCCATCAGCAAGAGAGAAAACAATGGTATAAGTCTGCTGAGTAGTGCCATCTACTGCAGTCACTACCACATTGGTTACACCAGGCAATTCAGTAGCATCGATCACCTCTGCTGTAGCGTTTGGATCATTAGTAGTCGCTGTGACCACCGGAACTGTAGTTTGATTCGCTGGCAGTTCCACAGCATAGTTGAGCAATCCACTGACAAAACCATCGATCGTAGTGCCATCAACCTGCAGATCAGAAAGTGAGGCATCATCGGTCACCTCGTCAGAAACACAAAGTGGATAAGGACATTCTGTGTTTTCTATAGAAGTGGAACTCAATCCACAATCTACACCGCCATAGATCCAGGTGCCTTCCTCTTTATATGCCCATGAACCTGTATATTCCCAATCCTGACCTATGCCATCGACATTCGCATCCCCGAAAGTCTCTATCACGGTGATTCCGCTAAACAGCTCAATGGCGTCATTTCCATTTTGGTTCATTTCATCAGATTGAATCACATGTTCGATTTCATTGGCACAATCACCAAAATACGCAGCTATTGCATCATCCTCTCTGGCAAGTAAGATATCATCTCCAGCCATTACCGACATGGAAGGGAAATTGTATTCCAATCCGTCCGTTCCGCCTCCATTATTGGCAACACCGATACCGTATACGCTTAGATCTGGGATATCTGCCAACGCTCGCAAATGAACAGCCTTTCCGCTGTTTCCACCAGGTTCGGTAGACCAACGCAGCGCTAATACACCGACCAGTTCCAGATCTTTTGCTACGTCAGATGGAGTGCGGGTGATATTCCTCACGGCATAGTTCTGTCCACCATTTGCATCTTTGGCAATGGCTGCAATGGTAAAGTTTCCAATTCCATCCAGCTCAATAGAAGGTGAATATGGAGCTGAAGTGACTGTTGCTACTGTGTCTCCATTTGCCAGATAAATCACCTCATCAATCTGAGAATCTGAGCTCGATGCTGATACTGAGAAATCCAAAGTCGCGGTATCCAGGGCTATCGAGCCATCTTCCAAATTATCAAAATCTACACTGATGTTTGGTTGCTTCAATGGCTTGTATTCATTCCAATAACTGAGTGAGTCAAAAACAACTGCCTTTACTGCTGCACGAATTGTTTTTGCATCATCAGCACTTAGATCAAAATCAAAGTTTAGGGCTGTAGGATCTTTCTGGAAAATACTGGTATAGAAAGTAACAGCTGATAGATAGGATCCGATATTAGAAGGGTGACTTTCATCTGGATCATACAATTCTAACCCTGAATGATTGTCTCTCACATACCTCCAGACTGCACCAACAGGTGAGATCAATCCGTTTTGATTGGATTGCATCGTTCGGTATCGCTCTCTCAGCAAGTCGTTCATTTCATTGAATGACATTCCATCGTAAGAGTTTTTCCTTCCCCAGGTCATATAAAACATCACATCACCAACAGGGTTGGCCATTTCTCTGATGCTGTCAAGTTCTGCTGCTTTGGCAAAAGTCTGTGTCTCTACCAAACTGATGTCCTTCACAGGACGTGTGCTCTGTTCCTGGAGCACTACGTAATCCCAGCCTCCTTGCTTCATTTTACCAATAGACTCACCATCTGACAGGTGATCTTCAAAAGTGTAGCTGCTTACTGTGTTTTCATCTTTGACTAAAACATCACCCACTGAAGCTGCAAGGTCCTGCACGATCTTAGGCATGTCATTGTAGAAAGTATAGCTATTACCAAGGAAGAGTACCGATCTTTCCTCTCGCTGTGGTGGAACGAATCCACACATTGGGTATGGGCAAACAGAATTTTCCATTAAATCAGAAGTAGCTGCACAGTCTGGAGAACCATACATCCAGATTCCATGATCCTTATATGCCCATGATCCGGAGTATTCCCAGAGTTGGCCTGAGCCATCCACATTCGCATCTCCATAGGTTTCAATTACTGTTGTATCCGAGTAGAGCTCTATGGCATCATCACCATTTTGATTCATCTCATCAGTCTGAAGAATATGCTCAAATTCACCAGCACAAGTTCCAAAATATGCCGATAATGTGCTGTCTTCTCTTGCGAGCAATATGTCATCTCCAGCAGCAACAGACATGACCGGGAATCGGTATTCGATACTATCTGAGCCGCCACCATTATTGGCTACACCAATCGCATATACACTCAAATCAGTAATATCCTCTTTTGCTTTGAGGTGTATGGCTTTTCCTCCATTGGTACCTGAAGTTGTCCAAAGCAGCGCCATAACTCCTTTTAGTTCCAGACCATGAGGCACGTTATTTCCTGAAGTGAAATCACAGAGCGGATAAGGACAGCTGGACTCTGACATGATGCTGTCATTTGCAGCGCAATCTACTCCGCCATAAGTCCACGTATCATTGTCTTTGTATGCCCAGGATCCGGAATATTCCCATGCTTCGCCAGTGCCATCTACATTGGCGTCACCATAAGTTTCGATCACAGTAGTATCTCCAAATAATTCGATAGCGTCATCACCATTTTGGTTCATGGCATCAGTCTGAATGATGTATTCGAATTCATTAGCACATCCACCAAAATATCCTGAAATCGTGCTGTCTTCTCTGGCGAGGAGAATATCGTCTCCGGCAGAAACAGACATCATAGGCAATCGGAATTCAATGCTATCTGATCCACCACCATTATTGGCTACACCAATGGCATAAACACTCAAATCCGGAATGTATTCTTTGGCACGAAGATGTACTGCTTTACCGCCATTTGTACCTGAGGAAGTCCAGAGTAGTGCCATCACACCTTTGATCTCCAAACCATTCGGAGCTTCTACCACTGGTGCAAAATCACACATCGGGTAAGGACAAGCTGATTCAGCCATTGTGCTGTCATTGGCTGCACAATTCAAACCGCCAAACATCCAGCCTTCCATTGTTTTGTATGCCCATGATCCGGTGTACTCCCACATTTCTCCTGTTCCGTCCACATTTGCATCTCCGAAAGTCTCGATCAGTGTAGTATCGGCGTATAATTCGATTGCGTCATCACCATTTTGGTTAATAGCATCCGTTTGAATGACATGTTCGAACTCAACAGCACAATCTCCAAAATAACCTTGAATCGTGCTATCTTCCCGAGCCAGGAGTATGTCATCACCAGCTGAAACAGACATTACAGGTAGTCTGTATTCGATGCTATCAGATCCACCTCCATTATTGGCTACACCAATGGCATACATGCTCAAGTCCGCAATGTCTTCATTTGCTCGCAGGTGAACTGCCTTACCTCCATTTGTATCAGAAGTGTTCCAGAGCAATGCCATTACACCTTTTATCTCTAAAGCTTGTTTTTCCTCTCCAGGTTCATCCGTACAAATCGGATAAGGACATGCCGCATCAGCCATGGTAGTGGTACCATCAGTACAATCGACTCCACCGTAAATCCAATTTCCATCCATTTTGTATGCCCAGGAATCTGTGTATTCCCATATTTCTCCGGTACCATCTACATTGATATCTCCGAAAGTTTCAATCACGGTAGTATCACTAAATAGCTCTATGGCATCATCACCATTTTGTGATACGGCATCATTTGAGGTAATGATATGCTCAAATTGGGAAATACAACCACCAAAATAAGCACTCATAGCACTGTCTGAGCGCACTAAGAGAATATCTTCACCCGCGCCAACTGCCATTATAGGGAATCTATACTCTATACTGTCAGTTCCACCTCCATTATTGGCTATACCGATTGCATACTGACTTAGGTCAGGAATGTTTTCTTTTGCAACAAAATGGATCGCTTTACCATCTGATCCAGCCGAAGGAACTGTGAAATCAATGATTCCTTTCAGTTCCAGATCCATAGGAACATCTCCGTACCCTTCAGCACACATTGGATAGTTACAAGATGCATCTGCCATGGTAGTGGTACCATCAGTACAATCTACCCCACCGTAAATCCAATTTCCATCCATTTTGAAAGCCCACGAATCTGTGTATTCCCAAGCTTCACCTGTTCCATCTATATTGATGTCTCCGAAGGTTTCAATCACTGTGGTGTCTCCAAAGAGCTCAATCGCATCATCACCATTTTGGGATATGGCATCATTAGAAGTAATCACATGCTCAAAATCCATAAAACAATCTCCGAAATAGGCACCCATAGCACTGTCAGATCGAACCAAAAGGATGTCTTCACCTGCACTTACTGGCATCATTGGGAATCTATATTCAATGCTGTCAGAACCACCTCCATTGTTAGCAACTCCAATAGCATATGTGCTCAGATCCTCGATATTTTCTTTAGCAAATAAATGGATCGCTTTTCCATCAGGTCCACCCGATGGAACAGTAAAATCGATGATTCCTTTTAGCTCGAGTGCATTTGGTGCTGAGAAATCACACATTGGATAAGGGCAAGAAGAATTCGCCATGTAATTAGAACCATTTGCACAGTCCACTCCACCATACATCCAGACATCATTGTCCTTGAAAGCCCATGACCCAGCATATTCCCATGCTTCTCCTGTGGCATCCACATTCACATCACCGAACGTTTCTATAACTGTGGTGTCCCCAAATAATTCGATAGCGTCATCTCCGTTTTGGTTCATGGCGTCCGTTTGAATTACATGCTCAAACTCCCCAGCACAGCCACCAAAATACGCTGAAAGCGTACTGTCTTCTCTTGCCAACAATATATCGTCTCCAGCAGCAACGGCCATAGCAGGTAGTCGGTATTCGATACTGTCAGTTCCACCTCCATTATTGGCTACTCCTATGGCATATACGCTGAGATCAGCAATATCTTCTTTGGCTTTTAGATGCACGGCTTTTCCGCCATTGGTGCCGGAGGTATTCCAGGAAAGCGCCATTACTCCTTTGATTTCCAGTGCGTCTGGAATGACCTGATATCCGCAAACAGGGTATGGGCAGGAGGCATCGGCCATAGTAGTGCTGCCGTCTGTACAGTTTACTGCTCCGTAGGTCCATGTGCCGTCCACTTTAAATGCCCATGAGTCAAGGTATTCCCAAGGTTGGCCCGTGCCATCTACGTTGATATCACCAAATGTTTCAATAACGGAGGTATTCATGAATAACTCAATGGCGTCATCACCATTTTGTGAAATGGCATCATCAGCAGTGATCACATGTTCGAAGTTGCTGATACAATCACCGAAATAGCTGTTCATTGCACTTTCGGATCGAACTAGTAAAATATCATCACCTGCACTTGCAGCCTGTACCGGAAGTCTATATTCGATACTGTCTGAACCACCGCCATTGTTAGCTACACCAATGGCGTAGACACTAAGGTCAGCGATGTTTTCGTTTGCAATCAAGTGAATGGCCTTACCATCGGAACCACCTGATGGTACTGTGAAATCAATAATGCCTTTCAATTCAAGAGCGTTCTGACCATGGACTGTAAAGGTCCACAGTATCACCATCATTGAAAGCATGAATACTTTGGATAGTTGTTTCTGTTTCATAGACTATACTTTTTAAGGTTTAGGGATTCAATTTATAGTGGAAGCAAGCTTCCTTTTGGATTATTTCACATAATGGATATTTATTTTATAATGGTATATACACCACGGTATTGGTTAATAGTATCATAATGAATATCAGACAAGTGACCATCGGTCCCAGGTAAATCCTTCCGGTCATCTGGAAGAAATATTTATTGAAAATCGGTAACACAAACATCATCGGCACTACAGCAAAAAGCAGATTCACATATAGCCATCCATCAGTCCAGTGTACAGTACCGGTAAAGGCGAAAGTGACATATTGGACAATGACGATTAGCAACAGTCCAAGCGAATTGCCAAGACCCATGATTAAAATGTTTTTCCAGGACTTTTGTTTTTCAAATCTCATTGACCCGTTCACTCTCAATGAATTGGATAAGAAGAAAATGAAAAACATCGGCGCATACATCAATAATAATATCAAACTATCTGGCCCAAAGACTCTGACTCCCATAAATAAGAATCGATAGTCGATATGGAATAAATAGTAAATACTAGCCAGCACCAGGTAATAGAAGGCGAAAATGATCACAGTGAGTAATAAGGTTTGTGCTAATTCCTTTCGGCTGATTTGTGTGCCCCACATCGCTTTTGTGATTCCGTTTTTTCTTCCCGATAATCGATAAGTCAGAAAGAAAATCAGGAAACCAATGGTGCCATTGAAAACTGCCCACATAAGCACAGCATTGTTCATTCGCTGCGGGAAAAACCACGTCTGTCTTCTGGTGGAGGCTTTTACAAAGATGTCCTGTGACAGCTCGGCCATGGGGATATAAGAGAAGCATGCTATCAAAGCAGCAAGTATGAATAGTCCCCAGAATAGTATTTTGCCTTTCTTCTCTGGTTTGGGCAGAGCAGGAGGGGTGTCATGCACCAGATTGCTGAAATATGGAGTAGAAAGCAGGATTCGTGCAAGCGGAACTATAGAGAGCATGCCTGTTACAATCATGATGATTCCCAGTATTTCTTTCCAATACCAAATCTGATTTTCACTGCTCAGCCCATGATCCAGAGCAAATACCTTATCGAAATACGCCAGTTGATTGGCTGTCGCCTCTATCATGTATGGTTGAAATGGATGGATGGTTTTTTCATTGTACATAATCCGCAGAGAGCGATCCTCCACATTTCCATAATACTTCCCGATGTTGACTTCAGAAATAAACTGACTACTATCCGCAAATCCAGAATTGATCAATCTGAGTGCTTCTGGAGCTTTCTTCATATCTGCATGGCCGAATTCATTGCGATAAGCACCCTCATCGTAAAAGGCATAGGCAGCACCAATATTTGATTGGGCTGCTTCGAGGTTTCGCTCAGAAAGTGACAACACATATCCTGAGCAATACACCGAATGTAATTTGCTCCGGGTGCCGGTTTCTCGTGCTTTTTCACTAAAATACCTGGCTCCCTGGATTACGGCATTTCCACCGGCAGAATGACCAGTAGCCCCAATTCGCTCTTTATCGATATAGTTTAGTATCTCGGTATTGGCAAAGTATTCCACGAGTGCAAACATGCCATAACCTTCATTGGTAGCAGCTCTTCTTTGCATAGAAGAGCTGGAAAACCCCTGTGCATATGGATCTATAGAAACAGCCACCATTCCTCTTCTGGAAAGTTCAATGGCTATGTTGGCCAATGCTTCTTTAGATCGCTGAAAACCAGGTATGACGATAACCAAAGGGGCCGGGTTTTCTTTTGTAGCCGTTTCTGGTTTGAACAGGTCCGCATATACCCACTGACCATCCTGAGTAGGTACTTTGATGCTATATACTTTCACCTTTCGTCCAGAGGTCTGGACAAGATTAGAAAGTGCACCTGCAAGTATCAGAATCACAAGTGTGACCAATAAAAACCGTTGATTAAATCTCATTCCTGACTCATCTTTTTAGTTACAGAAAGGATAGAAACAATCCGCATCATCGTTAGTAGTAGCCGAGTTGGTGCAGTCTGCACCCCCGAACATGAATGGCGCACCCGGAACAGCTCTATATCCGTAAGAATTGGCATATTCCCAGGATAGGCCTGTGCCATCTACTCCAACTTCTCCCAAAGTATCCAGCGGAACATCATTTTCCAGGAAGACCAGCGCATCATCTCCATTACTGGTAACTTCTGTGTTTTCGTAAACGGTAAACTTTTCCGCACAGGAAGTGAAATAAACAGGAACGTCATCCACATCCAGATCCCTGACAACCAGTATGTTTTCTCCTTCATCGGCAGGTTGGTTTGGCAATTGTACAGTTCTGAAAATGGTGGTGTTTCCATTGTTGTAAATGTCTACCTTGTAGATGCCTGCATCCGCAACATCCTGTAGAGCTTCGAAATGATATGCTCTGATTCTGATGCCGGCATCAGTCTCTATTTCCATCGCACCCTTAAAATATATAGGTGATGAGCTGAGCGGGTAAACACAGTTGGAGTTTACAGTAGAAGAAGATCCGGCTCCACAGTTTAGGCCACTGTAGACCCATCCATCTCCAAGTTTGTAGGCCCAGCCTCCGGTATATTCCCATTCCTGACCCTCACCATCTACATCTGCATCTCCGTAGGTTTCTATGATGGTGGTTCCGCTGTAAAGCTCAATGGCGTCATTTCCATTTTGGTTCATCTCGTCTGATTGAATCACATGCTCGAATGCATTAATTCCATCTCCTAAATAGGAGGATAGGGTAGCATCTTCACGAGCCAACAATATGTCATCCCCGGCAGATACGGCCATCGTAGGGAATCTGTATTCTATACTATCCGAACCGTCACCATTATTGGCTACACCAATGGCATAGTTGCTCAAATCAGCTATATCTTCTACAGCTTTGAAGTGTAATGCTTTTCCTCCATTGGTGCCTGAAGATGCCCATTCCAGAGCCATCACGCCCTTCAGAGTCAATTCTAGCGCTACATCATTGTCTTTAATGTCTATTCTGAGTTTTTGATCATTATCCACACCGTTGAGGACGCTGAGGATAGAGATTTCTAAAAATTCCGCTCCTTCTACCAGTTCATCATCAGTAATATCAATGGTGGTAGTTCCGCTAAGTTCCCCTATCGGAATGCTGATAGATTGACTGCCCAGTTGGTAGTCTTCTCCTACAGCAGCTGTCCCTGAGAAGGTAAAGTAAATCGTTACATCTTCAGAAGAAGGCTGACGGATGGAGGCGGAGATTACTGAAGATTCTCCTTCGGAAATTGCATTAGACTCCACCGATAGTAGCACTTCTGGTGCCACAAACTCACTGGTATTGAAAGCCAGGATAAAATCCTCTGACAACTGTTCTCCTCCCTGACCATACACGCCCTTTGGAAGGGAGATTTCATACGATGACTCATATTCTAATGGATCAAAAGCGATCGTAAGTATAGAACCAGTGCTGTCATAGGTGCCTGAATATGACGCATTATTAGAAATCGATAGGCCGGATGAGATAGCTCCCTGATCCACTGGACTATTGAAGATCAACTCTATAGAAAGGCCAAAGGCAGGCAAAGACTCTCCAGAGTTGATGGCTTCATCGCTCACAGTTGCCTTGAGAATTCTGAATTCTGTAGAATTGTAGGTCTCGTTTTCGATGTTATAATCTTCATCACATGACATCAATAAAGTGCTGCAAAAGACTATAATGAATAGTTTGAATAGGTTCATTTTTGCGTTATTCATTTTCGAGATGTTAAGATTTACATTCATTTTTTATTTCGTCATAAAGGATTCAGGAAACTGCGTAGGGTTAAAATCCCACAGCACAGGTAACAATAGATATGTCAGGACGGTAATGAATATGATTGAAATGATATTCATAAAAATCCCGGACTTCATCATGTCGGGTATTCTCAAATAGCCCGATCCAAAGACCACCGCATTGGGAGGTGTAGCCACTGGAAGCATAAATGCACAAGAGGCTGCAATAGTCACTGAAACCATGATCATGTATGGATGCAGATTGAAAGACATTGCCATCGGTGCTAACACCGGTAACAGCATGGCCGTAGTGGCCAGGTTGCTGGTGATTTCAGTTAAGAAATTTACCACAGCTACCAATACTAGGATTAGTAGTATCAAATAAAGACCATCAAGCTGCGTGAGTCTGGTGGCGATCCATTCTGCTAGTCCTGTCGTAGTAAACCCCTTGGCAATAGCCAGTCCACCACCAAAAAGCAGCATGATTCCCCAAGGTACTTTTTTAGTGTCTTCCCAGTTGATCAGTCTTTCTTTATTGTCTTTTTGTGGTAAAATGAAAAGAATAGTGGCGGAAGTCACTGCTATCACTGTGTCATCTATTCCCGGAATGAGTTTTTCGATCATTGATCTGAAAATCCACAGTACAGCCGTTGATACGAATACCATCAGCACCGCTTTTTCTTCAAAACTGATTCCACCAAGGGAATGCAGCATTTTGCGTATTTCTGTTCTGCCTCCGGGAAACTCAATATTCTCAAAATTGAATGCCGTGCGAGTGAGGTATTTCCAACAGATGAAAATGAGCAACGTAGATAATGGTAGTCCAAATGAAATCCATTGTACGAAGCTGATTTTTACGTTGTAAAGCTCTTCCAAAATACCAGCCAAAACCAGGTTAGGGGGGGTGCCAATCAAAGTAGCGAAACCACCTATGGAAGCACTATAGGCGATAGCAAGCATCATTCCTTTACCAAAAGAGCTATTGCCATCGCCGTTTGATTGTTTCTTATACTGACTTACGATGGCCATGCCAATTGGCAACATCATTACAGATGTGGCTGTGTTGGAAATCCACATGGACAGAAAAGCCGTGGCAATCATGAATCCAAGAATGATTCTGGAAATATTGGACCCGATAATGTTGATAATATTCAGTGCGATCCTGCGGTGTAAATCCCATTTTTCTATGGCGATAGCCATGATAAACCCTCCCAGATATAAGAAGATGTATTTGTGACCAAAAGATGCAGTGGTCTCACTGATATCCAATGCTCCTGTAAGCGGGAAAATAACAATGGGCACCAAAGCCGTGGTGGCTAATGGCACAGCCTCTGTCACCCACCAAATAGAGATCCAGATAGTGCCCGAAAGCACATGATATGCATCTACGCTCATCGATTCTGGTCGGCCGATGATTTCCATAATTACAAAAACCAATGGGCCTAATATGACCTGCGGTAGTTTGTTCTTCTTAATCATCATTGACAGTTTCGGTTAAATAATCTGAAATCACATCATGAATAAATCTCGCTTGATTGATCCCCTGAATGTTGAGGTACAATATTTCCCCGTTTTGGTCCCGCTTTGTCACACGTTCTGGCAATCCTGCTGGCTCCTGATCGTTGAGCCAGCAGTAAAAGGTACAAGCTGTCAAATAGGTGCCCAGGGGTGATGGATGACTGCCGTCAGGGTCGAATAATGGTAGGTCTGGTTTGAGGATACGGGCCTTTTGCCATAGCGTACCTACAGGAACCTTTTCTATTTTATGTTTTAGTGCCAGCTGATCGTACGCTGTTGTAATTTGCTTTTGCATCAGCGGGTTATATGCTCTTGCCCAGGTCTCGTATAGTATAGGAGTAGCACCAGTAGATTTCACCAGTTCAATGAACAAGTCGCCGTATTCGTAAAAATCCGCCAGCGAATCGATGGTACTTCTGCTATGGTTTTGGAGTACTACTATGTCCCATTCATTATTCTGAATTATCTCCCTGGATCGCAGCATTTTCCTGCCCATCCAGTGATCTTTCAGAGAAGCACCACCGGCCGTAGAATTCCTGGCTATCAGAGGAATGCCATTCAGTTGTGAAAGCGCTTCTACTGTCTGGGATAAATTCCAGAAATAGGTGTAGCTATTTCCAACAAACAGAACCCTAACAGTATCTTTTGACTGTCCATAAATGGAGCCTGAACAAATGAATATCAGGCAAATTGCGATATGTAAAACTATCCGACGCGCCATTATTGATTGACCTCAGTTGGTTCGAACAATGAAGGAAGGGTAGTAGGTAGGTTTTCGTTTCTATCTATTTCAGATTGCGCATATAAGAAACGCTGCGGCAATTGATTACCGGAATTTGGCTGTACTGGCACACGAACATCCGATTCGTTCATGGTTCTTCTTACATCATTGAATACTTCGATTTGACTGAGTAAAGTGATATACCGTTCTTCCATGATTTCACGGAGCAAAGCATTGTCAGAAGATATGCCGTCAGTGTTTTCTATACCGCCATTGTCAAAGTCAGCTGCGTCATACGCATCATATTGTATATCTGCTGCATTGGCTCCCAGCATATATCCTCCTGAGCTCATATAAGTTCTGAAATCATTCAGATGACCAAGTCCCGTTGCAAAACTTTCCGTTCGTGCTCCGGCTTCTGCCAGTATCAGGAGGTTTTCCTGGAATGTGACAATCGGTGAAGGTGTAGTCTGACCCGCAAAGCCATTTTCGGTAGTATTTAGTTGAAAACCATTAGTAGAAGACTGGAATAAAAATTCAAACCTTGCTGTTTCGTTGGTTTTGGCATTGCCACGATAGGATGCACTGGATGGGTCTACCATGCCGACCAGAAAATCGGAGATCGCAATATCATTACCTTGAGTTTCTAATTCAAATAGTTGCCAGTTAAGATTAGAAGCTTCAATCGCAGTTCCGAAAGGTGCTAACATTGAGTGATCTTCACCTGAGATTCCATTCTGAGCGGCTGCATATGCGAGACCATATTCCTGAGTGTGCATGTAGAATCTGGCTTTCAAAGTATAAGCTACTTCTATCCATGCTGCCGGATCTCCATCAAAGAAGATTTCTGAGTTGGTTACTGGTCTGCCTGTACCCGCATTCAGGTTGGTAATTGCTTCATCCAACAACGATTGGATTTTGCCATAGACTTCAGATTGACTTTCGAAACGAGGATTGGGAAATTCCACAGATGACAACTCATCGAATGGAACGTCTCCATATAGTGAGGCTGCTGTGCCTGCAGATAGCGCTTCCAGAACCTGGCATATTCCAATGGTTACTCCGGTAATGCCTTGCTCAGCTGCAAGTGTTCTTGATAACCGGGCATTCCGAAAGGCATTCACAAATATATCATCCCACAGTCCATCAAAATCACTGGTGGTCACTGTGTAAGAATTGTATCCTCCATATTGGCGATCTATACCAGTGTGAGTGCCAGCGAAGATTCCAGCCATTCTGGAATTGATGCCATTCTGAACCAATACCTGACCAACCCCTGCAGTAGTCAGTACACTTTGATATTCTGTAGATACGGGATTGTTCGGATCTACATTGATATTACCGTCTCCATCCACCAGGTCCTGACAAGAAACCAAACTAAATATCAAGACTATTGCTGTATATTTTATTGTTGTTAATTTCATTTTGATCTGTTTAATGGTTCTTAAAAGTTGAGCTGAAGCGATAAGACATAAGACTTTGTACCCGGATTATTGAAGTAGTCAATACCACGGGCATTGCTTACTCCGTTCAGGTTAGTGTCCGGATCATTTCCTTCAAATTTTGTCCAGATAAACAGGTTTCGACCGGTGGCTGATAACTGAATCGACTCAAAACCTTTTTCTTTGATCCATTGATTGCGCAAGGTGTAGGAGAGCTCAATACGTCTGAGCCTTGTCCAGGAACCATCTTCTATGTAGAGCTCGTCATTACCGCTACCGAAGAAACCTCCATCTCCCTGGTACCACGGCTCTGTGAGTGCGACAGGTCCGGCACCAAAATCATGAACTACACCTCGGAAGGTGGAGCCGGCATAGATAATGTCTCCATTGTAATCCAGTAAATTTTGGTTGGTGGTAGTTTCTGTGGCAGAAGCTCCCCAGGTGCCGATATCATAGAGTGCAGACTTAGTACCCGCATAAATATCGGCACCCTGATAAGTTTCGAAAACCAATGACATGCCGAAATTTTTGTATTTCACATTCGTGATCCATGACCCTCTCCAGTCCGGATTAGGATCTCCGATCACTCCCGGGTTTTGATCCTGAACCGGAAATCCGTTTTCATCAAAAACTACATTGCCATCAGCATCTCTCAGGCTTTGAGAGCCGAATAAAACACCAAACGGCTGACCTTCTACAATCCTGTTGGATACGGCACTCAAGCCATCAATGTCTTGACCTTCAGCACCTTTAAGGTCTGCTACCAAATTCTCGTTAGTTGAATAAAGTAGGTTTGTTTGGATCTTCAGGTCTTTATTGTCCAAAACCGTATAACCCAGATCAATTTCAGTTCCTTTGTTTTCTACATTCGCAAAATTGTCTGCAATTCGGTCGTATCCGGTAGTGTTTGGTAACCTGCGGAAATAGATTGCTCCATCTGTTCTGTTGCTGTAGTAGGTGTAGCTGATGGACAGTCGGTCTTGCAAAAATCTTAAATCTGTACCTATTTCAATTTCAGTTTTTATTTCTGGTTCTAAAAATGGGTTTCCAAGCACAATGCTCTCCGTAAATCCACCATTGCCAAATAAACCTGTACTTAATGAGCCGCCAAGGGCATCAGAATAGGTTGGCTGTACGATAATGCTGTTGGTATTGTATGGGCCAGGTTCCTGTCCCACCTGACCATAAGACATTCTCAGTTTACCAAAAGACAAAAATGATTGATCAATCAAATCGTGAAACTGCCAGGCTCCGGTAATGGCCGGAAACCAAAACGTAGGATCTGTCTGGTTGCCGAAAGTAGAGGAGGACTCTCCACGGATAGAACCAGTAATGAACAGATCATCATAGGCCTGTAAGGTTACTTCGGAATAAAAAGCCGACTTTCTGCTCTCTGTAGTGCTGGCAGAGGCCGTCCTGTTTTCTGGTAGGGCATTATTCAGGTCTCTGGCACCCGTGGCTACATCCGCAAACTGTATAAAATTGATGATCTCATTCTGCATCGTATACCTGTTTCGCTGATTGTAGTTAAAACCTACCAGCATGGTCAGGTCAAAGTTCTCATTCAGCGAACGATTCCCTTTTACGATCAGGTCAGAATTGAAAATGGAGCTTTTTCTGAGTAAAGTTTCAAAAAGCCCTGTTCTGAAACCGCCTGCTGCGGATCCCGGTGTGAAGAATTGATCTTTTTGTTCGTTGTAAGAATCTAATCCTACTCTCCCGATTATATCTATCCAATTAGTAGGAGAATACGTCAGTTTGAAATTGTTGATGAATCGATTGACCACCGCATAATCCTGCTGCTCTTTAGTTGTCCAGAGCGGATTGTTGTATCCTGCATTGCCACTGCCAAGATGATTTTGGTATGAACGGTGGCGGTTTTCCTGAGGAGACGCATCTGGCCCGGAAAAATAGCTACCCCGATATCCGGCATTGTTGAAATCAGGAGGTGTTCTGGTCAACCCTAAATACAACCCTGATGATTGTGCGCCTCTCCTGATCCTATTGGATGAAGTATTGGTGTAGTTGATATTGACATTTAGTATCAGTTTGTCATGAAGCATTTGTTCTCCATTGAACCGCGCAGTAGTACGATCATAATCAGAATTGTCGCGGATGATTCCCTGCTGATCCAGATTGCTGAGACTAAAGAATACATTACCGGTTTCATTACCAGCAGACATGCTTACGTTGTTTTCCCAGAAATGTCCGTTTTGGAAAACCTGATCAAAGTTTTCGTCTAAAAATGTCTCCTGAGAATTTTTGCTCGTGATCGGGTAATGAATATTTCCATTCTGATCTACAAAATATTCTCCAGAGGTATCATACTCATCTTCGCCACCAGCTCGGTTAGCAATTTTATCTCCCCATGAGTCTCGTTGGGTTGGGTCATAGACACCACCATTTCCCTGCCCAAACCTGTCCTGAAGTGGATATTTAAAATTGATCTGATCTACGGAATAGGTGGACTTTACAGAGACTTTTAGTT
Organism: Bacteroidia bacterium; assembly: GCA_030425425.1. GTDB lineage: Bacteria > Bacteroidota > Bacteroidia > Cytophagales > Cyclobacteriaceae > Marinoscillum. The sequence continues at coordinate 176,515 of JAUIAO010000005.1, forward strand.
TCTGATTATATTTTCCGCTTTTGGTGGTGATCACTATGGCGCCATTCATTGCTGATGTTCCCCAGAGAGCCGCAGCAGAAGCACCTTTCAATACAGAGATATTGGCAATGTCATTAGGGTTGATGTCATTGAGTCTAGATTGCTGAGCGATCTGTCCCGTTCCGAAGTTGTCATTGCTAATAGGCACTCCATCCACTACGATGAGTGGTTGGCTACCACCAGTGAGTGAATTGACTCCTCTGATTTGAATGTATGAACCCGCACCCGGGTCACCGGAGTTTCTCGAAATAGTCACACCTGTTGCTTTCCCTGAGAGTGAATTCAAGACGTTAGGTTCCGCAGCTTTTACTACATCTTCATTGCTAATTTGAGATTGTGCATACCCGATGTTGTCTTTATTAGTTTTGAAACCAAGGGCAGTCACTACAACCTCTTCCAGTTCTTCAGAATTGATTTCCAATTCAACATCAATGATGGAGCGATTATTTACAGGGATGATCTGGGTGACGTATCCGATATAGCTCACGGTAATCTCAGCGTCTGGAGCTACACTCAAACTGTACTTTCCGTCGATATCAGAGATTACTCCATTAGAAGTACCTGTCTCCAAAATGGTCGCCCCTATAAGCACTTCACCATCTGTGTCTTTTACAGTCCCTCTTACCACTTGCTGAGCGGAGGCCAATTGACTAGTCAATAATGTGGTGAAAAGAAGTAAAATGGTATGTCTTAATCTGTTCTTCATACGTGCCATCATTTATTTTAATAGGATCAATTATGTATTTCGCATTGAGAACGATTGCGTTTTGCGAAATTTGGAATTAACTATAATGTTAAAGGTATTATTTTGAGAAGAGGGTGTTTTAGGGGATTTTATTGGTTTTTACCGAATTTTATTGATTTCAAGTTTTGCTATATTGTCCTGTAATCAATTTTTGAATCCGGAAAGGGATGGAAATAAGTCAACTTTACGATGAATTTGTATCGAAGCTGCAAAAGCTTTTTGGGAAGTTTGATGCTGAACAAAAACGATTCGATAAGACCAATAACTCTAAAATATCTCGTGAGTTAGGTTACTCCGATGCGCAGTTTTCCAGGTTAATCAATCAGACGGCTACAGAAGGAGAGTACCACCGGGCTATCCAGAATGTAGATCGAATTTTGGAAATTCAGAAACTCGAGACAAAGCTCAACAGCATTGAAAAACCTTCGGATTGGAAATCAAAAAGCGTCTGGTTGATCACTTCAATTGTCCTATTAGTTTTGGTTATTGCTCAATTCATTTTAAGGGACCATCAGATATTAGATACCGGCATTTCAGATCCCATTGCTACGCTACCGAGAGATCACACCTTGCAGTGGTCATTTGAGTCATCTTTTATTGATCCTTATGTGAAATTGGATGATCTTCCTGCCGACTGCAATTACCCATGCTATAAGTATCAAGGCCGGTGGGAGCTGGATGAAACGTATAAGCTGCCATTTTTTAGAGAAAGAAATGGATTTCACTATTTGGCTACCTCTGTGGTGATGTATGCACGGTGCATGACAGAAAAAAGTGAAACAGGAAACATCATAGAGGGATTTGAATATCAGAAGCATGAAATATGGTATGACAAAAGGGAATGGCCGATCGATTCTTTTTTGACTGCCGATAACTTACTGAAAGAAGATTACAGACTCTTGGATTTCAATGATCATGACGACTTTGTGAAGCTGGCTAATGTGCATACCTTTTTCAGAAATGAATTCCGACTAGATTCTACCATTATCGATAGAAGCGGTAAAGTGATTGGACGAGATCTGGAATATGTGCCGTTGGATCATCTCCGCAAAAAAATCGACTCTAAAAATCTGCTCAGGGAATTACAAACCGAACTAAACCGAATAGTGAGTAACCGACTTAAGGATTTTTCAAATCCAATCAGTTGTGATCTGGCACCATTGGTCCGTCCTGATTTTAACATGATTAAAGATGGTGATAAAATGAGCTATGACTGCCAGATGACCACCAGTCGATTTTCGATTGATTATACCAAAACCTATGTGCTGAAGGATCAGTATATCAAGAATAGCTGTATCTCTACAGAGTGATGGATCAGCGTCTCAAACGATAGACCTCACCTCTCAAGTGAGCAAGCACAGCATCACTTTCTTTAATATTACTGAGTGATTCGGCACTGATTGGTCGTCCGACGGTGATCTTGAGTGTTTTCCCTTTTTTGTTATTGACTTCATTGAGCAAAACGCCCAGGCGGAGATTGAGACTGATGTGGCTGGCCACCTGAAAGAGCTGGCTGTTTTGTCCATAAAAGAAAACTGGGATGATCTGCGCATTGGATTTTTTGATGAGCTTCACCACAAATCGCTTCCACTCCAGGTCCGTGGCTGGCTGACCTATTCTGGGAGCTGTAGCTACTCCACCACCGGGGAATATACCTACCGATCCACCGGATTGTAAATTGTCCAGAGCGATTTTGCGCGTTTCCAGATTGGTGCGGATGGCCTCTTTCGTTTCGTCAAAGCTTACCGGCAAAAAGTGCTGGTTGAGCACTTCATTTCTGCATAGTACGGAGTTTACCAGCACTTTGAAGTCCATCCTGACATCACTGAATAACTTCCCGAGTATGATCCCATCTACTACGCCAAAAGGGTGATTGGCAATGATGATCACCGGACCATCTTTGGGGATTGCTTCTTTGTTTGCTACTTCCAGATCAATGTCCAGTTTCTCGAGCATGAGCGACCAGATTTGCTGACTGGTAGGGTGAGTGGCCATGACATCATCGTAGAGCTTCTGCAGCTTTCGCTGCCCGGTGATGCGCTCCAGAGAACGAATCAGTGCTCGTTTGTGCCATGGGTCTCCCGGTTCTGTATAGCTAATGATTTTCAAGTGGTTCTTTTTTGATGCGAAATCTAGCGGATAGATAGGAGAGGAGCAAAGTGAATACATAAAGAAAAAATGATCTCAATCGAGCGTAGAGTATGCATTGAGGAAGGATAAGGGTAGGCTAAAGGGGAATGACAGTACTTACAATAGGAGGTAATCCAAATAATATTTCGTCCCGGAGACCGGGGCGAAATATTATTAGCCGGGAGGGGTCTTGAGTGTGCTGGGACGAAATAAAATATGATGGGAGAGGTGAATGGTCTGCCGGGGAGCATAAAAAGTACGCCGGGAAAGGCTCAGCACCCACCGGGAAGGTTCAAATAGTGCCGGGAACTGACATACCCTGAAATAGCTTGACAGGTTTAAACTGTATTTCTATTCTTGTTGAGAGATGTTATTGATGGTTTTTAGGGTAACAATTATTCGATTTTCTGTAGAGATCTTTTTGTGAAACCGTATTTATAACCGGATATATCCGTTTATAACCGGAAGTAAACGGATAAAAATGTTTTGTCAGCAGATTAGGTGGTAAATTGATCAATCAGAATATTGGATGATGGTTTCTGGTAGTTACCTCTGTTTATGGGGAATGTTCACAAGCCTCAATGCTGTTTTCAACCAAACAGCGATTATTTACAGCTGACAAATGAGACGTTCAATTACGAATATCAGTAAAATAGGCCATCCTGGATTCATTATATTCAGTTTGCTGAAATAAGGAAAAGATGGGTTAGATTTGATAGTGTGTAAGCGCCATAGTGCTTATACAATAGTTGTATGCCATGAGGATGAAAAGCCAACCGCACATTAGGCACATTTGGTTTTTCCTCCCCGCAGCCCAAAACTAAAAAACCAAAAGAGCTAAAATTTTGCCCTCGCCCGGTGCAGTTCGTAAATTTGAACATGGACGTACTGACTCCCGAACAGCGAACGAAAAATATGAAAGCCATAAAAAGCAAGAACACCAAAATGGAGGTGAAGCTTGCTAAGGAATTATGGGCAAGAGGATATAGATTCAGGCGTAATTCAAAACACGTTTTTGGCAAACCGGATTTCAGCCTGAAAAAATATAAACTGGCTGTTTTTGTTGACAGTGAGTACTTTCATGGAAAGAACTGGCAAACTGAGAAATACCGAATTAAGACTAACCGTGAATTCTGGTGGAATAAGATAGAATCCAACATAAAAAGAGATGAATCGGTTAACAAGAAACTACAAGAATCAGGCTGGAAGGTTCTTCGGTTTTGCTCGGGAGAAGTCAAAAAAAATGTTGATTTTTGTCTGTTAACTATTGAGCGAGAAATACAGAAACGAAATAATGCAGAAATACTCGGAAGTAAAGGAAAAACTAAAGATTGAGGTTAAGAAACCTGATCAGACGGAACTTGCCCATCTGACACATTACTTCCAAAGCTATCACAACGGAGTTTCACATTATTTTGAAGA
>JAUIAO010000107.1 GCA_030425425.1 Bacteroidia bacterium
ATGATTTGTTTCAGGAGGTCAGTTACCAGATTTACCGATCTATTCCTTCCTTCAAAGGGCAGTCAGCAGTAACCACCTGGCTTTACCGTGTATCGCTCAACACTGCCATCAAATGGATCAGGAAAGAGAAAAAACACCGCAATCAGGTAGATCTGGAAGATACGCAGCATTTACTGCATGATACGGGAGAAAAGGATGAGCGTTTGGACTGGCTCTATGATGAAATCAGTAAAATGAATGATGCCGACAAGTCACTCACACTCCTATTGCTAGAAGGTATGAGCTATAAGGAAATGGCAGAAATCACTGGCCTGAATCCTAACAACATCGGGGTAAAAATCCACCGCATCAAAAATGAATTAATTAGAAAATCTGAAAACTATAGCTACTAATGGACATAGAACAAATGCAAAAAATATGGGATAGTCAAAACCAGCAAGTCATGTATGCGATCAACGAAGAGGCCTTATATGACTCGATTCGGAAAAAAAGTAAATCTGCAGAGCGGCGTATCAACAAGGTAGAGCTTAGTTTGATGACGATCAACTTTGTGGTGGCGACCATCGTCCTCATAGATTACCTCAAAGGAAGTGGTGAAGGGTTGTGGGATCTGGGCTTATCACTGGGCATCTATGGCACGGTGGCATTTTTGTACATTTTCAGGAACAGACGAAAATCTTTGGAGGAAACCTTTGATCGTACGATGCTTGGCGAGCTCAACTATGCCATCTCCAGTACAGATTCGATCATTAGGATCAGCTGGCTGATGATCACCGCTTATATCTTGCCAATCATGATCTTCTCGGTGAGTAAGATGATCTACCAGGGTGCCTCGCTCAACAAATGGCTATTGATGATGGGAGCATTTGCATTGTCATATACCCTGATCATCATCGAGCGGAAGAAAATGCATCTACCCCGCAAGAGAAGGCTGGAAGCACTGAGGGATAAGTTGGAGGGGGAATAATTTCCGAAGTTTTCTTCTTCACAAACTTGAACTTGTTCGGAATTGTCGGCACACTAATCGAGGGTAAAGTATTTATTTTGCACCTTCGGACAATCCCAAAATCACCTGAATGAGAAAGTTTCTTGCTGTAGTAATAGGAATCATAATCGTCACTTCTGATGGATGTAAAAGGAAAGAAAACATCGTTGAATTCGATCCACCAGAGATTATCATGACTGATGGTGATAGTGGTTCCGTAGAAAGAGGGCAGACATTTACTATTAATATTGAGTTGAACGCTCCTGGTGGAATGGATTACTTAACCATGAATGAAGAGCCAGTAAATGGTATTAACTCCGGAGAAACGGCACAAAGCATTGCCATTGATTTAGACATTCCAGCCACTACTGACCTTGGGATTTTAAACTATGAGTTTGTCCTAATGGATCAGCAAGGGGAATCCACCAATTCAAACTACACGCTCACCATCATTAGAAGTGGTATAGTGCAATCTGATTCAGTTTCTTTATACGATAATTCATTGATCATTGATGAAACCATTGAAATATCCAGTAATGATGATCAAATAGAAGCAGGAATATTCGTATTCAACACCTCAGAAGTTGAATTTGAAAAAGGTGATGTAATCACAGGATCTCAGAACGGTGGCTACCTCAGAAAAGTAGAGTCCGTTGAAATTGGAGATCATCAAACAGTATTGACGACCAGTCCGGCGGTGATTACTGATTTAATAAAGGATTCTCAGATAGAATTGGAATTCGGTAAATTGATAGAGAATTCGAATGGTCGCAATCTGGGTGAAACCAGTTTTATAGAGGATTTTAACAACCTTAAATTATTGGAAGAAAATGCTTCATCTCTCACCGTCAATGGGTACGTTGAGCTAGACGCCAGGTATAGCCTAAACCTTGACATAGAAAATGGTATTCTAAATAGTGCCGAATTTTCTTCTTCAGGAACAACTCTCGATCTGAGTTTAGACACAGAAATATTGGTTTCGGACCATCTGGAAGTTGCTAATTATGCATATGAAATCGTTGATGTGTCAAAATCATTTTACAGTGTCTCCCCTCCTGTATTTGGAGAAGTACGTTTCAAACTAACATCAATGATCACTTCAAGTGTCGATGCCTCTGTGAAAGCAGATATCAGCACTAGAGATAAAATCCAAATTGACTTTTCTGCTATTTACCAAAACGGAAACTGGACAAACACCCTCAATGCACAAGAAGAAATATCTGAGGGTTCGGCAGATTTTAGCGGAATAGTTAATATTTCAAATGAGATAAAACTCATTCCTGAAATAGACATCAAACTATACGGAGTTAGTGGCCCTTATTTCAAACCAGAAGCATTCGCCACTCTGGATATTGGTTTCGCCTCACCCAGCAGAGATTGGGATGCTTTTTCAGAGATTGGCTATGGAGGGTATTTTGGATTCAAAAGCGAAATTTTAGGAGACCTTCTCAATTTTGAGAAAGCAATATCCGAGGAAAGATTTAAGGTTTGGAATGCCCCTCACGCAATTGAAATAGTATCTGGAACCAATCAGAAATTATACCCAAACAGCACATCTGAACCAATAGCAATAAGTGTGATGGACAACCTTGGAAACCCAATATCTCAAATCCCCACCTACTTCACTTTAAATGGGCAAGGTGAGCTTACCAGTTACAAAGCGTTTACAAATTCATCAGGGAATGCGGAAACATCTTACATCTCAAACGATAACACCGGTAGCTACTCAATAGAAACATCTATTAAGAATCGCAATGAGCAAACAATTGATTCCAGGATTCTTGAAATTGTGGTGGATCCTCTTCCGGATTCCTTACCGATATATGAAGCAGCCATTGTAGGTAGTTATGCGGTAACAGACCATATAGAAAATGGAGGCATTCAGAGTATTAGTATTACCATGGTAGCCAATGAGGATGGTACAGGGTATTATGATGTAGTTCTGAACGGACAACAATTAGAACCTTACAATCACTATTGGTATGTCACCAAAATAAATGGTAAATATCACTATCGGGAAAGTGGCGGATGGTTCAACAACAATGCTCAGATATCCTCTGACATTACCCTACCCTACAACTTTTTGACACTACCAGTTAATATATTTTCTCTATACTCCTCATTTCATGAAAATGGTCAATCCCCATGGAGGACATATAGTAAGAAGTAAGAATTGATACACCTCCTCCCCTAAATTTTTATTCATTTCCAAAATAAAAGACACTAAATGAGGGTGAAGCTTATATCACAGGAACTCACAGAAAAGCTAATGGGGGAATAAAAAAGGCTTCATCTGTACAAATTATGACAGATGAAGCCAACAGAAAACCGAACACTAACGATTTATTTTAATTCGAATTTTATGGAATCCATCTCTGTGATTGTTCCTGCTTGTACGTCTACAGCCATAACTCCTGACATTAGATATGAAGTGTCAGCCGGAATCGCGGAGATATCATAAGCTCCGGGTGAAAGTGCCCGGATCATATACTCACCTGACTCACTTGAATAAGTAGAGGCCGTATCTGAGCCCTGAATAGCATAAATCATCGCGTCTGCCGGACTTACTACACCCGCAATTGCACCGGTAACAGCTTCAAACTCTGCCCTGATCACTGGTTTCAGATTGTACTTTCCTGAATTACCAGCTTTCACAATACTCTTAGCCACATCAAAATCAATGACTAACTTATAGGTAACTCCCTCTACTATGTCAGCATTTACATTGAGCTTCAGACCTGATTGACTCCCGGATGGCACTGTAAGCTGCTGAGCTACTGAATCTACCACCAATTCATTATCAGATCCTAAAATCAACCTAATCTGTGACAAACTACCTCCAGGCAACTCCACCTCACCTAGAAAAGCTTCTTCTCCATTGGTCAACTTGAGCAAGTCATAAACACCCATCGAAGCTGATTCTAACGATACCCAGCCCGAACTGTCTGCGCCGGAATTGACCTGAACATCCTGAATGTCAATATTTACTGCGTCATAATCTCCCGGAGCATCTACTAATACTACCTGCACTTTTGCGCTTCCCATTTCTTCGCTGCTACATGACCATACAAACGCCGCGGAAATAATCAATAAACTCGCTAAATACTTCATAATCTTGTTTAAATTATATTTTTTCTGGTTATAGTACATATTTCAATACTACCAAAACTCATTTAGTAACCGTAAAAATTCAATTTTTAAACTCGAAAAGAATGGTTTGTGTCTTCAAAACCCAATAGTG
>JAUIAO010000006.1 GCA_030425425.1 Bacteroidia bacterium
TGTTCGTCAAATCCATATTTTGCCGTAAGCTTCCTTCGGATTCTGAATTGCTTCAGACACCCTTGCCTTAAGCTAACGATTCCTCTCCATCTGGGCTCGCTCAGGACTTGGTTCAAAAAAAAAAAAAACCTCACCTTATAGATGAGAAAAGCGTGCATGGCGCACAAAAAAAACAGCGCCCTAAGGGCGCTGGTGTGATTTCATTTGATGTGATTTACTACTCTAAGATTCGGCCTTGGCCTTTCTTTTGAGATTAAGAAACCGGTAGTGAAGATCATCCACTAGCCTTTCCAAATCTTCCAACTCATCGAACTTTCGCTCTTTTCGCTTCTGCAACATTTCAAACTGTAAAGTCCTTAATTCTGACTCAATATGATGCAGATTTTTAGTTGTTGACAAATAATTCATATTACGGGCGGTTTATATATGATTACTGATATAAGTCAATTCAAACTGGAATAACCACTAAGAATTGTCATATGAATTTACTTAAAACTTGTGCTTCGTCCAACGATGTTTCGACGAGTTTGTTGAATTAATTTTTCACTTTTTCAACTTCTCAACCCTTAACTCTCAGGTTATCAATAGGTAAGATTTCAAGATCAAATTTTTACTAGAGGTGTACTTTAGAATAGAACTATCGATAAAAATAATACAACTGCAAGGCGGAATAATACAATTAATAACCCATAGACGTAATATTGATGTCTACGTACATGACTTTGTAAGATTCTCTAAAAACACGAAAAATAGAATTTTCTTTATCCTATCAAGATTTCCAGACTCGAAAACTCATGATGATCCAAACCAAAAGTCTTTAGTTGGTGTCTAGTTGATAAGACTTAATCTCAAAATATGAAATTCAACCCTACTTTGATCAAATCCACTTCTATTTTCCTGAGCACTATATTGATAGTTTTCTCTTGCAAAGATGATCAATCAAACAATGACAATAATGAACCTATTCTTCGTGCATTGTCTAATGACGAGCAAACGATCATCACATCAGCAAACGATTTCAGTTTTGAGTTGCTAAAGATCGTCAGTAATTCTTACGAATCAGAAAATGTATTCATCTCTCCATTCAGTGTCAATGCGGCACTTTCCATGACACTAAATGGAGCCAATGGAAACACAAAGGACTCCATCATTTACGCACTTGGACTGGAAGGACTTTCTGAGCAACAGATCAATCAAGCTTATCTGGATTTGACCACCTTTCTTTTAGGACTTGATAAAAAAGTGACATTTGATATCGCTAACAGCAATTGGTATGCTGAGAACCTAACCCTCAATTCAGCATTTCGGCAAACACTGTTAGACTATTATGATGCCGAAGTACGAGCGGTTGATTTCCGTGACACTAAGACAGTAGGTATAATCAATGATTGGGTGGAGGAAAAAACCAATGATAAAATTAAGGACTTGATTTCTGAATTAGATCCTATGATTATCATGGTGTTGGTGAATGCTGTTTACTTTAATGCTGAATGGACAGTAAAATTTGATAAAGATGATACCCAAGATCAGCTTTTTTATCTGGAAAACGGAACTTCAATAATGACCCCAATGATGCATAATGAGTCAACTATTGTTACTGCTCAAAATGACCAGATGCGATTAATTGACGTACCTTATGGAAATGGTCAGTTTCGATTCACCATTGTGATGTCTGCATATTCTACTGACAATGAAAATTATCAAAGCTTGAATGATATCATAGGAGGTTTGAATTCTCAAGTTCTAAATACGCTACTCGAAAACGGAAATGAAATGGAAATGGATCTTTATCTCCCCAAATTCACGTTTGAGTTTAAAACAGAATTGAGGGAAGTATTGGAGGAAATGGGAATGGGCATTGCTTTTACTGAAAATGCGGATTTTAAAAATCTCTTTGAAGAATCATCAGAAGCATCCATAGATGAAATAATCCACCAATCATATATTGATGTAAATGAAAAAGGTACTGAAGCAGCTGCTGCAACTGCTATTGTGATTAAGACCACTTCTTTAGGACCAATAGCAAATGTTAACCAACCATTTGCTTACTTAATCAGAGAACAACATTCAAATACAATTTTATTCTCTGGAAAAATGTTGAACCCAGAAGAATAAATTTTTCATCATTTTTCAAACCAGAAAAGCTTTTTTCAGTTTAGGTGATGTTCCAAATACAATGCCCCAATGAAAAAGCCTATTTTTTTTATACTATCAGGTCTTCTTAGTCTTCAGCTTATTGCTCAATCAGGAACCCTCTCGGGTAATATCACAGATTCCAAAACTGGAGAACCACTAATAGGCGCTACAGTGAGACTAGATGGCACGGATATCGGTGCTGCAACTGACTTTGAAGGAAATTATACCATCAAAGACATACCAACCAAAACATACAACCTTACCGCTTCTTACATCGGATATCAGGATCAAACAAAATACAATGTGGTCATCCGGTCTGAAGGAAACTATGACATTAACTTCCAACTGGATGAAAATATCTCTGAACTCACAGAAGTAGTCGTTACCGCTAATCCATTTGAAAAACTGGAAGAAACTCCACTTTCAATACAAAAGTTAAGTCAAGAGGAAGTAGCAGCATATCCGGGAGGAAATAACGACATTGCCAAAGTAGTTCAGTCTTTACCAGGAGTTTCTGGGTCAGTAGCGGGGTTTAGAAATGATGTGATCATAAGAGGTGGAGCACCGAATGAAAATGTTTACTATCTCGACGGTGTAGAAATTCCTAATATCAACCATTTTTCTACTCAAGGAAGTGCCGGTGGGCCGGTCGGATTACTTAATGTTTCCTTTTTCGAAGGTGTGTCATTGACTACCAGCTCTTTTGGAGCTCAGTATGACAATGTGCTATCGGGCGTACTTCAGTTTGATCAGAGAAATGGTAACTCGCGGGAGTTTGTAGGCAATGTCCGTGTAGGTGCCAGTGAATCCGCCTTAACAGTTGAGGGCCCGCTCTTCAAAAAAGATCAGGAAACCAGCAATACAACTTTTATTGCTTCCGTCAGAAGATCATATCTGCAGTTTCTTTTTCAGGCCATTGGCCTCCCGTTTTTACCTGATTATTGGGACTATCAATATAAGGTCAACCACAAAATAGATGAGTACAACGACATTTTCATTACGGGTGTTGGGTCAATTGACGATTTATCCATCAACGAAATGGATGATCTGGATCCTGAACAAAAAGCAATTCAGGAACAGATTCCGGTAATCACTCAACGTACCAATACCATGGGGATTTCATGGAAGCACAGGTTCAAGGATAAGTCTGGCTTTATGCAAACTACTCTGAGCAATAACATGCTCAAGAATACTTTTTTCAGATATCAGGATAATGTCAACCAGACCGGTCTCTATTTCCAAAATGACAGTAAGGAGCAAGAAACCAAGCTGAGATACCGAATAACCAAATTCATGGGTAAATGGACCACCTCTTACGGATTTAGTGTTCAAAACGTTGATTATTCTAATATCAGTCAAAATCTGGTTAATAACTTCAGTTATAATACAGGAATTAATTTCTTTCGATATGGAGTCAATGCGCAGACCTCCGCAAAGTTGCTAAAAGATCGACTTGGAGTGTCTTTTGGTCTGAGAATGGATGGAAATGATTTTATGGATTCAGGTAATGAAATTTATCGAACATTGAGTCCACGAGCTGCATTGAGTTATAAGCTGACGAATACAGGAAAATGGACTGCTAACATGTCTATTGGAAGATATTATAAAATACCACCATACACTATCCTAGGGTTTCAAGATAATGCAGGCGCATTTTTCAATAGCTCCACTAATTACATCCAGAGTGATCATTTTGTAGCGGGTATAGAATACCTGATCAATAAATCTTCAAGATTTACAGTGGAAGGTTTTTTGAAGCTATATGATGATTATCCTGTTTCTATCACAGACAGTGTATCCATAGCTAATAAAGGTGCAGGTTTTGAAGTGTTAGGTAATGAACCGGTATCCAGTGCAGGAAAAGGAAAAACATACGGTTTGGAATTCCTTTATCAACAAAAATTCAATGGAAAATACTACGCTATTGTTTCCTATACCCTTTACAAAAGCCTTTTTACAGGATTCGACAGATCAAACTTTCAGCCTTCAGCCTGGGACAACAGGCACATTCTCTCTCTGACCGGAGGCTATAAATTCAAAAAGAATTGGGAAATCAGCTCACGATATAGATTCCTGGGTAAAGCTCCTTATGCTCCTACTGATCAGGATGCCACATTGGCCAATTATCCTGCTGTGATTAAAGATTACGATGATTTTGGCACTCAGCGATTAGATCCATTTAGTCAACTTGACTTGAGAGTGGATAAGAAATTTAATTTTGAAAAGTTTAGTCTGGATCTCTATCTGGACATTCAGAACGTCCTGAATCAAAGTACTCCTAGTGAACCTAATTTTGGACTTGACAGAGATGATAATGGTGACGTTATTCCACCTGCCACCTTAATCAGAGTAGATACAGAAGATAACAGCAGTGTACTGCCATCCATAGGAATCGTACTCAACTTTTGACACACAAATACAGATTCTCTACAGGATTAACAGGTATTTTAACCAAAAAATGGATTGAAGTTTAGGAATATCATGTTATACCTGTAACAAATCATTTTTTGAATGCAACAATTCCTCTAACTTGTATCCAGTGGTTTTTAATTTTTGAAGTTATGAAAAGCAATTTCCTTCCATACGTCTTTTTGTTATTGTTCTTTTTTAGCATTCTATATGTAATACAAATGTTTCAGGTTGGCTATACTTCGGAACATGCTTCACTGAATAATGCGGCGGTTGAGCCAGATTTGTATATGCAAAATGCCCGTCATTATGCTAAAGAAGATTTTCTCGTCGATCGGACTTTAAAGCATCTAAAAAAATCTATAGAATCAATCAGAAAAATAGAGGAAGATATAGATATGAACAGCCAGGAATCTGTAGATGATGCTGTTGAGAATCTGGAACGTTTGTATTATAAAATATTGGGCGATTCGGCATTCACAGATGACCTGAATCAGGCTTTTGAATATGCATTGAATACTTTGACATTGGCCGAATTACGAGTGTCTGAAAAGTATGCGGAAAGCAACAACATGGAAATGGCAACAATTGCGCTTAATTATGCAAAAATGCACCTAAAAAGTGCCAGCCAATTTTCCAACCACCCTGACCTGGACAAAGAACATCACGTGTATGCTGAGTTAGATTCTATTATTGAGGACGGAACAATTCCTCCTGTAATCATCATTGAGAAAATTGATAAAATGATCTCTGAGATGGATTCTATAATTATTTCAGAAAAGCAAAAGAGCCATCATTAACGATGACCATATAGGTCAAGATACCACTGTACAAAGTGATGAACACCTTCTTTGATTGTTGTTTTTGGTTGATAGCCTACGGCTTCAGATAATTCTGAGGTATCTGCATAGGTACTCACTACATCACCATCTTGCATTGGCATGAAGTTCATTTTTACTTCTTTGCCCAATTCTTTTCCTAAAATCTCAATAAAATCCATCAGCTGTACAGGCTCGCTATTTCCGATATTAAAAACGCGATAAGGAACCGAATTGTGATTAGGCTCTGGAACGGCGCTGAGCACTTTAAAAACGCCATCAACAATATCATCTACATAAGTGAAATCACGTGCCATTTTACCATTATTGTACACATTGATAGGATCACCGTTCAAAATGGCCTTGGCAAAAAGCATTGGAGCCATATCTGGTCTACCCCAAGGGCCATACACCGTAAAGAATCTCAATCCTGTGGTTGGAATACCAAACAAGTGACTATAAGTATGCGCCATGAGTTCATTACTCTTTTTAGTGGCAGCATAGAGGCTAGCAGGCTGATCTACCTTGTGATTTACAGAAAATGGCTGTTCTTTATTCAACCCATAAACACTGGAGCTACTGGCATAAACCAAATGCTGAACCGGAAACTTGCGACATGCCTCCAGAATGTTGTTAAACCCGACTACATTTGATTGTATATAAGCATTCGGATTATCAATGCTATAGCGCACTCCTGCCTGAGCTGCTAAATGAATTACGCGATCAAACGAATTTTGCTGAAATAATTCAATGAGAGATTTCTCATCGGTCAGATCTAATCGAATAAACTCAAACCGATCATTTTTTTTACTCTTTATAGACTGATTATATCGTACAAAATCAGGGTGAATCCCCAATGCTTTCAGTCGCTCAAACTTCAAAGTCATGGGGTAATAGTCATTGATATTATCCAATCCAACAACCTGATAATCTGTTTCAGCAAGCAATTTTTGTGTCGTATGAAAACCGATAAATCCGGCTACTCCAGTTACTAGGACTTTATGCTTCATAATATTCAATTCTATTCTATCACAATAATACCTCTTATTTAAAAATCACCAACCCATTTTGAGATATTTGAGCAATGTGTAGAGGGTGTTGTTGTCAAATTCATTGTTTAGGGTAGGCTCCCTTATATTTACGGATGATGACATTCGGCGTAAAAATGAACGGTTATGCTAATAGTATATAGCGGTACTTTACTTCATTAAGGATTGCCATTAGAAATCGCTATTTCACTTTAGATTCTTGAATTCTATAACTTTTCAATCGCTCAAATATCGCTCACTTCTTAACAATTCTCACACCAAATTTGTAAGAGATTAAGTATTTAAAAATAATTTTACATAAAGATTTGTCATGAACAGTACCAATAATATCTTTTGGTATAAGTCTGCATTACAACATTTTAATGTTTTCATATCATAAATATGCTAAATTCAAATTCATCAAATGAACACTGGCTTGATCCGAAAGAACGAATCGAATATTATCTTAATTATCAGTCATTTTTTGATTTAAACCTCGATCATCTTCATGACCTTCTGGAGAAAAACCAAAAGTTGAGAAGTGAATTTAAGGTGATATCATATGATGATTATAAAGGCAGTCTAATTAATAGCTACTGCAGATATATCATGCCTTTGCCCATGATTAGGGAATTAAGAGCACTTCCTTATTATTCAAAGTACAGAAACTTGCATTCCTTGATTGATTTTCTACGCCCATTCTATAATATACCCTCAGAGGTCGTTTCGTTCAAATTCCCCATCTATTATGGAGAAGACAGAGAAACTGGCACATTTCCCATTATTCGAAAATCCAGAAAGGCTGATGACAAAAAAAGTATTTTATATGATCTTCGATCATTGAGATATAACACACCTTGTATCGAAGTTAACAACTCTGATCATAATTGGAATCTAAAAAAAAATGATGTGGTATGGCGTGGTGCCACTACCGGGCAAGAGACGCGGGAGGGTTTTGTAAAAAAGTACTTTGATCAATACGATATTGGTTTTTCCAATGTCAAACAAAAACCTCATTTGTCCTCGTATTTGAAGCAAAAATTAAGTATATCACAACAGTTAAAATACAAGTTTATTGTAAGCTTACAGGGAAATGACTTAGCGAGTAATATCAGATGGGTATTACTGAGTAATTCTGTTCCAATTATGCCTAAACCTTTATGGGTTGGCTGGACTATGGAAAACAAACTTGTACCTAATGTACATTATCTTGAGTTAAATAATGATTTGTCTAACCTGGAAGAACTGCTTGATTGGGCCGAAATTAATGATAAAGCATGCCAGGAAATTGCAAATAATGGAAAATTATATGTTTCTCAATTTTTAGACAGGCAATATGATGACAAAATTAGAATGTTGCTTCTAGAAGAGTATGCTTCTAGAGTTAATATCATTTGAAATGATAATACTGATTTTCTTGCAGCATTTTTGAAAAATAGTACTACTTCACAATTAATGAATCAAACTCTACTTTAATGATTATGTTCAATTGGTAAAAGTAGCAGTGATAACAAGTAATAAATTCTTTATAGTTAATAAAATATCATCTAATGATTAGGAGAGTGATTTGGTTTCCTACCGGGTCAAGGGCTAAATCCAGCTCAAGAATTCAAGTTTATAATATCCACAATAAGCTTCTTGAATTGGGCTATAATAGCGTATTGGGGTATGAGCCAAAAAGAACTATATGGCACTTACCTCTATTAAATTCTGACATCAAGGGTCTAGATCTGCGATCTGATGATTTAGTCATTATTCAAAAATTTAAGAAGAGGACCATTAAAACCGTCATTAAGAAATTAAGAAAAAGCCGGGCAAAGATTGGTTATATTGACTGTGATGAACCAATAGCCAAACCAATTGCCAAAAAAGTAGATTTTGTTATTGTTCCTTCTCGACACTTGATGGAAAGATATCAGTCGATTGGTGCTAAATGCTTTTACATACCAGATTGCCCAGAAAGATTCCTGAAACCAAACCCCAAACCTAAAATAAACTCCGTTCTAAAATGCGTTTGGTTTGGGAATTATAGTAATTCTAAATGGAAAGAAGTACTGTTCTTTCAAAGACTCTTGAAAGAATACAAAATTAATAATTGGACATTTGAAACTATTTCCAATACAAGAAAAGCCACAAAAAGATGGAATAGATCTTCCTTTGAGGAATTGACTAAATATGATCTTGTAGTTATCCCCGTTCCCGACATCACCGAGGATTATAAGGTCAAATCAGCTAATCGTCTTCTTCAATCTATGGCTCTTGGTTTACCAATATTATCTTCACCGGTCCCTGAGTATCTTCACATAATTGATGCAAACAAGCTCAATAATATAATTTGTGAAACCCCAATTAACTGGAAGGAAATGCTTAGCTATTTTGAGTCTTCAGTGAACCGCAATATAGCATTGAATAAAAATTATGAGGTAGCAATTTCATATCATCTTGACCGTATAATTTATACTTGGATCGATATTTTTGAACTTAAAAAAGAAGGAATAAAAAAGGAAACCAATAAGAAAGTGCTGGAAAAAATTAGAACCCGTGCGCGACTCTTAGGGTACGAAATTACCTTTAGTAAGTAATTTAATGGTCCTATTGGTAATCAAAACTTGAAATGAATAGAGTCATATATACAACACTTATTGGTAACTACGACAACTTGAAAGATCCCTCAGTTGTAAATAATGATTGGGATTACATATGCTTCACTGATGTACTTAATCAGGAAGATTACAAAGTTTGGAAAATTATTAAAATTGCAAATCGTAGTTTATCAAATATTGAGTCTTCACGTCAACCCAAACTTTGCCCACATCTATTTCTTCAAGATTATGACATTAGTGTATTTATTGACTCCAATATCGAAATCACATCAGACTTTATTTACAAAAGATCTTTAGAGCTGGAAAAAACAGACAACCTCATCTCAGTACCTATTCACCCTACAAGAAATTGTCTTTATAAGGAAGGTGAAATTCTGAAATACAGGGGCAAAGACAAAATAACTTCTCTTAAACGCCATTTGGCTTTTCTGCGGGAAGAAAATTTTCCTGAAAATTATGGTCTTTATGAAAACAATGTGATTTGGAGAAGGCACATGAACCATAAACTAAAAGTTCTTGGTGAGGAGTGGTGGCGTATCTTTCGCAATTACAGCAAAAGAGACCAACTAGGATTAGTTTATTGTCTATGGAAGTATGATATTGCTTGTCCTGCACTGATGCCTGAAAATATCTTAGATCATCGAAAAAGCGAACATTTTGAATTTTCTGAACATCATCGAAAATGGTATTTTCATATTAAAAGATTTATAAGTAAGGTTAAATATGTAATTAAAACTGGCAAAAGACCCGACTCAAAGTCGCCATCTCACCCTATATTAGATACAAAAAAAACTAGTTTCGAAAACTGAAATCATCATATATCCGGAATCCAAAGTATTCTGACCTATGATCTATAGTATTCAGTAATTCTATTAAAATAAAAATCGAACAAAAACGCATGAACGAAGAGCAGATAAAAAAGAATTATGATAAGTCCTTTTATGGAGATGGTGATAAAAGAAAGCAGAATGCTGTAATTGTCTTAGAGAACGTATTTGAGATTACAGGTAAACCAAATTCATTGATAGACGTTGGATGCGGACTTGGTCATTGGTTGAATGTTGCTAGAAGTGAATTCAAGATTAATGATATTCTAGGTGTGGATGGTAATTATGTACAAGAAAATGATTTCCTCATTCCATGGAAAAACTTCAAACGTCATAATCTGGAAAATGAATTAGTGATGGATCGCAAGTTTGACCTATGTATGTCTATTGAAACTGGTGAACATTTACCTCCTGAAAAAGCCACTACTTTTGTGAAATCCTTAACAGCTCTCTCAGATACAGTTCTTTTTTCAGCTGCAGCTCCTTTTCAGAAAGGTGTTAATCATTTGAATGAAAATACTCCAACTTACTGGGCTCAGAAATTTGCTTTAGAAGGATTTGTTTGTTTTGATGTGATCCGGAATGTTCTTTGGAATATAGAGGGAATAAACTGTATATATCCTCAAAACATGCTTCTTTTTGTGAAAAGAGACAAGGCAAGCTCATATGAGAAACAAGGATATATAGCAAATCCAACACCTGATTTAAAGTATCATCCAGGATATGTAACGAAACGATTAATCACAAAAGGAAAAGGATTAAAAGGTCTTATTCGAAAATGGGTTTATTGATTATAGTGGGCAGTTATCAAATATTAAGACAAAATAGCATACACCCAAATTGTATAATTATTGGATAGATCATATGAACCAACTCTTTTTAAAAAACTCCAGAATTTCTTCTGGAGTTTTCTTAATAAGAATTTTATAAACTCATAAAATGTTTCCAAGTCTACCAATTAATAGTTTCATCATATGCATTTGATTCTACATCTCCATTTACTTTATGATATATTGACCCATATAAATTCACATACCAATACTTAGGTGAGTACATAGATGTGGCTGTGCCTCCTTCAATTATAAACTCCTTTGTACCTTTAATTAAATCATTAGCATTGCAATTGTTTTTATCCCCAAAAACGATGGATTTATGGTTGCCCAAATTAGGATTATTATCGCCTTCATATCCGAGATTATAATCTACATTAAGATTTACAGCCAAACGTCTATATGTAGAAGTATTATTGTGATCCCAAGAACCACCACTGGTTTTGTGTGCCATCCTAAATTTTAAACTCAAATCAGTCCAACGTACAGAATAAGCCTTATTGGCCCAATAAGACTGAGTAAGCAAATAGTATTCTAATTTATATCTTAAACTTTTAGGAGTACCAGCATCACAAGATTTAGTAGAAGTATAAGAAACCCTGTTAATCTCCCCAGTTTTGTGTCCAACCTTATCTTTACTTATTGCAAGTGATAGAGTCACATACGAGACTCTACCATTGTCATCTAGTGTATCAAAAGAATCACCAGCAGAGAGAGAATCTACTATACGATCACAACCACCAAATACTTTGTGTTGTTCGCTGATTTTTCCTGTGTTATCTATTTCATATTCATACAATAGATTATCACAATATCTTATTAATTTGTTGGCTATCTGAAATTCTTTATTTTCGTTAAGAAGAAATAAATACCTGTATGGAATCTCATCTTTCTCTTTCAAAGAGATTTTATCTGTGCTAAATATAGATACATAACCTTTCTGCTGTCGTTCCCATTCCTCAAAACCGGAATTATCTCCAAAACTACTAAACATCTCTTGTGTCTTGACGTAATCTTCAAAACTATCGAAGTACATCATTCCTTCTAGTCGCAGCGGCTTCTGAATATCCTTCGCATCATCTTCAGAACATTGAGTGAATAATAAAACACTCACAATTACAACAGCTAATAATTTTAAAATTCTCATAATTAATTGTTTAAGTTTAGTTGTATGTTATTTTCATTAATAATTTTTTACATTTGATGATCACATTATGTATGATATGGCAATATAATACTATTTCTAATAACGTCGTTGTATATCGAGTAAAATTATAAGCTTTTTATTTTTTTATAGATGAAATTGTGAGGGGATTGTAAGTTCAAATTTGCTAATACACCAAACTCACCAAGTTATTTGACCTCAAATACAACCCAGTATTTACAAATTTTTGAAAGATTTTATCAGGTTATGCTAAGACTTCTTCCTGCAGTAGCCTATCTGTAGAATGTGGAATATTTAAAAAATGTATTTGATCATCTGACTTATAACGACTATTTAAAGTCTAGATTTTCCGTAGAAAACCAAGGAATAATTCTTCTGGATGATTCATTTCGAAAATAGTCCAGCGTGGGATAAATCTCCACCTTCAGCTCCTTGGAATTGATATTGATATCATGTAAAACCGAGCCGATTTTGCTTTCATCACCTATATGTTGATTCTGAATAAAGCACTGCACCATTGCGCCATGGAAAGTAGTGTAAAGACTTCTGGTCATCAAAACATCTGTATTGAATTTCTTGAACGGTAATACCTTAGCGTATTTCACATTAAAAAACGCATACCTGAATACTCTTCGAGCCGCTGCAGGTCTGAGTAAATATGCCCCTGTGAGTGTAGACCAAGGGAAAATCAACGAACATTTTCGTACTTCCTGCTCTCCCAAATGATCAAGTACTTTGTAGGGGCTCGTTTTCCCGTCGAATTTCTTATCAAAAAGCTTATTCTGATTTCTGGTGAGGTGAATAGCATGAATACTCCCAGGAAGTTTAGAAAGCATACTTTCCAGTTGACCGATTATCTCAGATGCATCAAATTCATCCCTCAATTTGATATCGTCTTCCATAATCATATACCAGCCATCCTCTTGTTTGGAAATGTACTTCCAAAGGCTCATCTGCGAGGTAAGGTTTCCAATTTTCCCTTTTTGAAAGTTATTCGGATTATCAATGGTAGCCCCATGAAATGCCTTGAACCTATATACATTTTCCTTCACACCCAGCGATTCAAAAAGTGATGTCATGTGTTTTCTTCGATCCGCTGATCGGTCAAGATTGTTACAGAAAATTGCTTTGATCGTATTGTCTGGCATCCAACAGAAAATTGATTTTGGAATGCAAACTTATGCTTTATTCGACTAATTTAAATTGACAATCTCTCAATAAGAGTGACCTAAATGCTCGTCCTAACTTCACTCATTATAAATTTGCAGGATTAATCAATCAAAAAATGCAGTTTTCCTGAAATTGATAAAAGCTATCTTAGACTTCCGGTAGGGGAATTTTTGAAAAAATGTAAATGACCTTTTGAAAAACAGCGTGACCAACACAAACAATAACTCAGATGCTATAAAAGTGGACGTATTGATGCTGGCAACCAGCCACATTGATATTTACACTCAATATTCTATCCCAATGTGGGAAAAATACTGTGACCTACACGGCTATCAGTTTTTTCATTACAAAGAAAAAATTCTTTCTGATATGGCTTTTACCTGGAGCCGGATACAAATGATGTTGGATCATCAGGATAAAACAAATGCGGATTACATCATGATGGTAGATGCTGACACACTGATCTATCACAATATGTACGACTTATCCGTAAAACAAATCATAGAAAAGTATATGTCTGATGGGAAACAGATTCTTTTTCAAAAAGATGGTTCAGACAGAATGGGTATGTATTTTTCACACAACTTCAAATTGAGCTATGATTTGAAGCGATGGACATTGCCTAACGCTGGTTTCAATATCATGGCAAATACTCCTGAGGTTAAAAAATTTCTTGAAATGTGGATAGATTTGGGTAGAGGTAAGCTCAAACACCTGGCCGACATACATCCAAGAACACAGAATGTACTTATAAGAGGGGTACTTCAGGAACCCGAAATGGATGATCTGGTAGCCTATCTGCCTTCCAGGCTGGTAAGTAAGCGAAATACCAAGTTCGTTCAGCACCTTTCGGCAATGACTAAGGAGCAAATTGCCGCTGCTATCAAAAAAGAATACGACAAAACCTTCTAAGCTCATATGTGGCAAATCTTTCTTCAAGTAAAGCATAGAATCGGCCTATTCCTCACTGGCTGCATCACTGCTTTGATAGCCGGGCTTTTCACAGCTCAGGTGATAGACTACATAGAGACTGGTCTCAGTGATCAGGGTAATATCAATCAAATGTGGCTGATAGGCATAGTCTCCTATAGTTTGCTAGCAGCGTCTATTGGAGTCTCCTCTTCCTACTTCATCTCAAAAATGAACATCATCATCGTCAGGGATCTGACTAAGAAACTGGTAAAGAAGACTTTGATGACGAAGTATGAATACATAGAAATGGTTTCTGACAAGATTCTTCCAATAATTACAAAAGACATTTCTGTGATTTCGAATTTCGTAGATCGCATTCCCACATTCATCATTGCTGTGAGTACGGTGCTATACACCCTTATCCGTCTGTTTAGAATAGATGCTGAGCTTACCTCCTATTTCTTCATCATATTCGCTCTTCAGATCGTTCTGGTTATGATCCTCATCCCTATGCTGAAGAAATTCACCCGTATTGCTGTGAAGTATCGCAACTATCACTATCGAAACCTTGGCAATATGATCAAAGGCCTCAAGGAGCTCACACTCAATAAAGAAAAGCGTGAATATTACTTATCGCATGTCATATCCGATGATATGGGGAAAATGAACAATGCGTTCCTAAAAGGACGAGTGACGAATGGCACAAGCCAGCGAATCAATGACTTGTTGATCTTCTTGTTTGTGGGAATTTTCATGTTTGCCAGTATCAGTTTAATTGATTTTGACTTTGATCGATTCAAACTTTTCCTCCCGATTATTCTTTTTGTCACCCCTTATTTCGCCAAAATCAGCGGCTTTTTTCAAGATATGAAAACTGTCGATGTATCATTCGAGCAAATCAATTCGATCAGCGAAGAGATAGAGCAATATGCCATCAGGAGTAAGAAGCAAATCGACTGGGACGATCAATCAGATCACATCATTAGCTTAAAAGAAATTGGGTATCAATATTTGGAATCCAGACATGATAATACGCTTTCATTCGGGCCTTTATCATTGCACTTACAAAGAGGTAAGATCACCTTTATCATAGGTGGAAATGGAAGTGGAAAAACAACTTTTGCCAAAATCCTCACCGGGCTATACGAGCCCAGAAGCGGCCAAATCCTATATAAAGGTCAACCAGTAATTGATGATGTATTGAGTGATTATAGAAACAAGTTTTCTGCATATTTTGCTGATTCTTTCACCTTTGGCCAGCTAGGTTATATCGATCATCAATACTTGAATGAAAAGTCCTCATCGATCATCAAGCTTCTGGAAATGGAGTCGAAGGTGAAATTGGATGACGATTATAATTTCACCACTACAAACCTGTCATTCGGCCAGATCAGCCGACTATCTCTTATTACCAAAATACTGGAAGACAAAGAGATTTATCTATTTGATGAATGGGCCGCCAATCAGGATCCGTACTTCAAAAACATTTTCTATCATGAAATTTTGCCTATGCTCAAAGCCAACGGAAAAACGATCATTGTGATTTCTCATGACGAAAAATACTTTGATGTGGCTGATGAAATCATTGAGCTACAGGAAGGAATGAAATTGGAATAATCTGATAAACTACTCGGCCATTAGCTTTGCAAATTTCACTTCTAAAACTCTGGGGTCTCGAGGAGCATTAGAATCTACCACCTCTCCTTTCTTATTGATTATCAAGTATCGAGGAATACTTCGCACGTTGAACCTCGTAGCTACAGACTTCCATTCCGGATCAGACAATCTGTAATGCTCCCCTTGTATGCCGGGAGTCATTTTATTGTAGGTAGCTTCCGGCGATGTGCTATTGGTAATGTAAACAAAAACTATGTCCTGTCCCGCATCGATCATCTCCTTTTTCATAGACTTCTGATTGCGCATACTTGCACGGCAAGGTCCACACCATGTCGCCCAGAAATCCACATAAACTACTTTGCCTTTATACTTCTTGATAATGGAATCAAAAACATCTTCTGATGCTGATTTTTTGATGTCTTCTGAATTGTTTGCCGCCGATATAGGCTGCAAAATAACTAGAAAAATGAGAGTGAAAGAGAAATAAACAATTCGTGATTTGGGCGTATTCATGATCAATATTCTTGATTAAAACACTAAGGTACAAATCTGTGTAAGTAGACTATGTAGCCTTTATCACACAATAACATCGAAATAATTGTGGACTATAGTTCCACAAGTCCATTTAAAAACGACTCTACCATCTCAAGGTTGTTTTTCATCTGTCGCTCACCGCTATAACATACCAGCTGGATCGTGGACTCATCATTAGAATAATAATACCCGAAATAAGTAAACTTAATACCCTGAGTGGTACCAGACATTTGCATCATGATCAATTTCAATCCATTTACCGTGCGATATTCCACGCTTTCAATTTTCACATCAGGAGCCACATTAGCAGCATTATCAAACGCTATGTTTTTCAATGTTTCCACTGGGATTGGAATGGTTTCAGTGATCAACATGGCATAGAAATCTTCTCCTTTTTTCTGAAACTGAAATTCCGTGGCGGAGCCTTCTTCACCCTTAGAAAATGACCACTCCTTTGGATTGATCCAAACTCCAAGATCTACCTTTTTACTTTTTACCAGAAAAGTAGACTTCTTATCCTTTTCATACTCGGCCTCATTGACCGGTATTTCTGTTGGGATATTGAGACTATCATTTAAATAAGACCATGTGCCATCTTCGAAAAGCATGACCTCATCACCCGTCTCAGTAATGGCATTGATCTGACCGATAGCCATTTGGAACGTTAATAAAGCGATTAAATAAAGAAGTAATTTCATTTGTATCAGTATGATGTTTAATAATCTTGAATTTGATTGAGGTAAAATCGGGATTAATCTTAAATCTTCAAAATAAGCAAGTAACGTAATTTCAATTATTTAGCAAACTCATCTAAATAATCCGTTATTAACCTAACCGGGAATTTTTCGCTCAGCAATTCGCCATTCTGATTTTTGAATTGTACAAATACCGAATCCTTATATTCATATCCTACATAATCACAAAAATCTGATGCCTCTTTGAAAATCAAATCATCTAACTGCATCACCTTCATTCCGTCTCTGATTCCACGATTGTGAGCCTCACTATTTTCTAAAACGGACTCAAAGTAAACTCCATTTTGATCCGTGTAACCTAATTTAAAACCAACAGTCTTTTCAGGATGTGGAATAGTTTTAGCGTCTTTTAAATACAAATGATGCTGATCCCAATCAATAACCACATGATACCTGGTCAGTACATCCGTTCCCAGGGAGACTGTCTTTCCCGTTTCGATCATTACATCTGATAACGGCAATCCTCCAAGACTAAGCGAATCAGTAATCGTCACTTCTTTTTTCACCTTAACCGGCTCACCCACAATTCCTGTTTGCCGAAATCCCCGTTCCTCGAGGAAAATATTTGCAATATTTCGATCTTTCAAAACTGACAAAATCTCATCACTCAACGAAACCGATCTGTTAGACCCAAAGTCAACCAAAACATTGTGGATTGTCGCTCTTCCAATATTCACGTCGATGCGCATACTGTATTGATTATTCGCAGAGAAAGGCACTTCGCTTAACCCATTAATCCAATCTGCTTTGAGATCACTACTCATGATTATTTCTTCTGAGACCGGGTCAATGATCCAATTGGAATGGCGCATCAAATTAGAACCAACTATCCCGTCGAATCCGATGCATTTGATCACCGGATTGGCGCTAAAGTCACCCACAAATGCTGTCTGGTCTAAAAAAGTAATTCCACCGATTTGAATACTATCTACTTGCACCCAATCAATGGCTTTACGATTATGGTCACTGTCTTTGATATGACCACTACTTACCTTTTTAAATGAAAACTCCTCCTGTATCTCCTCCGATATACTAAAAGGTGCGCCTGTATCATATAGGAACTTAAAGCGCTCACCATTGATCTTTACGTCCAAAAAAATCAATCCATTTTGCACTTTAAATTGAACAGTATCCTGAAATTCTGCAGGTACCACACTACCATATTGAATGGCCTTTGTCCAGCTTACCGAACAGCCATACAAAAACAACATTATCGAAATTGACAGAAACGTAAAAAATCTTTGAATCAAAATAATAAGCATTAATTACCACCATTCACCAAAGTACATCCATTCATCACTTAGCCGCAATGTCTTTTATACTTTGGTTTTATCTTTAACCTCTTCTATCCTACCCAAAGATTATGAAAAAATCCTTGCTTGCCCTATTCACCCTGGTTGTAGCTATCGGCACTCTCACTGGCCAAACGGCTGAAGAGTACTTTTCACCAATTAAATATAGGAACATCGGACCTTTTAGAGGAGGACGATCCAACTGCGCTACGGGAGTAATCGGTGATCTAATGACCTACTACATGGGTACAACTGGCGGTGGACTTTGGAAAACACACAATGGAGGACAAAACTGGTACAATATCTCAGATGGCTATTTCGAAACTGGGTCTGTCGGCGCTATTGCCGTCTCTGTGTCAGATCCTAATGTGGTGTATTGTGGAATGGGCGAACATGCCGTGCGAGGTGTCATGACATCTTATGGTGATGGTGTCTATAAATCAATCGATGCTGGAGAGACATGGGAAAAAACCGGGTTGGACAAGACCCAACACATTTCCAGAATCATTGTACACCCAAAAAACCCAGATGTAGTGTTCGTAGCAGCGCAGGGAGCGCTTTACAGCCCCAATCCTGAGCGTGGCATTTATAAATCAACAGACGGAGGAGCAAGTTGGAAAAAGGTATTGTATGTCAATGACTCCACAGGAGGCGTGGAACTATCCATCGATCCTAATTTCCCACAAATCATGTATGCAGCCATGTGGCAATATCAGCGTACGCCATGGAAAGTGATAAGCGGAGGCAAAGGAAGCGGACTATACAAATCAACAGATGGAGGAGAAACCTGGGAGACCATTCACAATGGATTGCCTGAACAAAAAGGCAAGATGGCTATTGCCGTAAGCCCGGCGAATTCTAAGAAGGTGTATGCACTCGTAGAAAGTGATTCTGACAAAGATCTGGGAGGATTGTTCGTATCCGAAAATGCCGGTGAAAGCTGGTCTATGGTCAGTGGTGACAATCGCCTGACCCAAAGAGCGTGGTATTACACAGAGGTTTTTACAGACCCCAACGATGAAAATACTGTTTATGTATTAAGTGCCCCTGCTCTCAGATCCCAGGACGGTGGCATAACATGGGAGCGACTTTCCGGCACACATGGTGATTATCACGACTTGTGGATCAACCCGGACAATTCTAAAAACATGGTCATCGCCAATGATGGAGGTGCAGCGGTAACTTATGATTTTGGAGAAAGCTGGTCATCTCAGGACCAGATGCCAACTGCACAGTTTTATCGAGTTACTACTGACAATCTTTTCCCATACAATATTTATGGAGGGCAGCAAGACAATACTTCTGTGAAAATCGCCAGCATGTCTCACGGCAGGTGGAGTATTGGAAAAGAAGACTGGACATACGCTGCTGGAGGTGAAAGTGCTTTCCTTGCTTTCGATCCTGACAATCCCGTAAAAGTGATGGGTGGAAGCTATCTGGGAACCATTGAACTTTTGGACATGAACTCAAAAGTGAGCAATCGAATCATGGCAGCTCCCATTCAATACCTTGGCAGAGCAGCCCGGGATATGAAATATCTATACAACTGGAATGCACCCATCATCCGATCAGTCCACGAACCAAACACTTACTACCATTGCGCACAGCTGGTACTTCGAACAACTGATGAAGGTCTAACCTGGGAAGAAATGTCACCAGACCTCACACGCAATCAAGATGACAAACAAGGAAAAGGTGGTGGCCCGCTGACAGTGGAAGCTGTAGGTGCAGAAAACTATGGGACAATCGCCTATATGATCGAATCCCCACATGAGGCTGGTGTTTTCTATACTGGCAGTGATGATGGATTGGTACATATCACCAAAGACAATGGTAAAACATGGCAAAATATCACTCCCAAAAACCTGAAAGAATGTCTGGTAAATGCGATTGAAGTTTCACCGCATGATCCTGCAACAGTGTACATCGCCACTACCAGATACAAATTCAATGACTACACACCTGCTATATACAAAACCACCAATTATGGTAAGTCCTGGACGAATATCAGTGAAGGAATTCCATATGGTGCATTCACAAGAGTCGTTCGAGAAGATCAGTCCAGAGCCAACTTGCTCTATGCAGGTACGGAAAAAGGCATGTACATCAGCTGGAATGGCGGCAAATCATGGGAGTCTTTCCAGTTGAATTTACCGGTTGCACCTATCACTGATCTCAAAGTCCATCAGGGAGATTTAGTAGTGGCTACTTCTGGAAGATCATTCTGGATTCTGGATGATCTGGGGCTTTTGAAGCAATACAACGATCCAGCAAAAGCGAAGATTTACCAACCGGAGGATGCCTATTATGGATTTTGGGGTAGCCCAATGAGTGGAGACATCAGTGGCTTTGATGGTGCGGGCGAAGGAGAAGGAATAAACCCTGCCAATGGCGTAGTGATCTACTATCAGCTGGATGAGAAGTCTGACAGTGTGGAGCTTGTCATGGAAATCAAAAACAAAAAAGGAGAAGTTGTAAATACTTATTCCTCCTCCCCTAACAAAGAATTCCAACGCTATGCCGGTGGTCCATATCCTGATCCGGTTTTGCCAAAAAACAAAGGTCTGAACCGATTTGTATGGGACA
Organism: Bacteroidia bacterium; assembly: GCA_030425425.1. Lineage (GTDB taxonomy): Bacteria > Bacteroidota > Bacteroidia > Cytophagales > Cyclobacteriaceae > Marinoscillum. The sequence continues at coordinate 20,683 of JAUIAO010000006.1, forward strand.
TGAGCTATCCTACCATGCCGGGAATCCCAACAGCTTATATAGAAGCAAGCTACTCCGGCCATCTAGCTAATCCGGGTCAATACAGCATCACTCTGAAAGCTGATGGTTTGAATTTGAGTACAGAGGCGACAATCCTTAAAAATCCTCTCATCGATGTGCCTGAAGCGCAATTTGCAGCTTTTGATCAGTTCATGACTGAGACAGAAAACACCTTGACTGAAATGCACACAATGACCAACAGACTCTATGGTTATCAGGAGCAGCTGGCTACTGTCATCGGTGAACTGGAAGATGGAGAGCTGAAAAAAGAGGGTGAAGCTCTGCTCAGGAAAATGAAAAACTGGGATGAAGAAATGGTACAGCGGAAGTCCAAAGCTTATGATGATGTAGAAAACTTTGAAAACAAATTCACCGCAGAGTACCTATACCTGATCAATCAGACCAATAGCGAAATCCCCCGGGTGAATCAATCTTCTGTAGCCAGAAGAGCAGAGCTGGATGCGCAGTGGAGCCAACTAAAATCCCAAGCTGAGCAGCTGGAAAATGAGCTGTTACCTGCATACAATCAAAAACTCTGGGATGCTGGCATAGGGGCTGTAAGGATGAAGTGATTGGGACGGGTTAGTTTTGCTAAATTGATTCAGGTTCCACCCCAAAATGTTTATTCATGGAAGGGTTAGTGAGCTGATTTTTCAGTTTTTTCTAAAAGTTCAACAACGTCTCTGAAATTAGGTTCGATTGTATTTATATGCTTGAATATACTACCTGATTCACTCAATTCACCTAACATTAGATATGCACTTCCTTTGGAATATAAAATTTCTAAATCATCTGGATTTAACCTCAATGCAACGTCATAATCAGCAATAGCTTCATTATACCGATGGATAAAGTAATAAGTGTTTCCGCGGTAGAGGTAGTTTTGATAATTTGAAGAGTCTAGATCAATTGCTTTGTTGAAATCTCTAAGTGCTTCATCATATAAATCATGTTGCATAAGTAGTCTCCCTCTAAAACTATATCCTTTTTGATTTTTGGGTTCAAGTGAAATGGCAACCTCTAAATCATCAAGAGCTTTATCAAATTTACCGATCCTATTAAACGAGGTACTTCGATTACGATATGAATAGGCGTTGGTACTGTCTAGCGCTATTGATTTTGAGTAGTCTTCTATTGCTTCCAATTCATTATTGAGCCGTGAATTTGATACTCCTTTGAAATTAAATATCGCTGAAGTTTTATAACCCATTTCAATAGCCTTGGAAAAATCATCAAATGACTTGCTATACTCTTCAAATTGATTCAAGTATAATTTACCTCTGTTATAGTAATATTCGGGTACTTGCGGATTTAATTCAATTGCTTGATTAAACGAATTCAATGCTTCCTTAAATCGGTTTGCTTCCACTTGAAGCAATGCTTTTATATTGTATGGTTTAGAGTAATTGGGATCTAATTCAATTGCTTTTCCCGCATATTCTTCACTCTTTTTTAAGCTATCTAAATGAAAATAACATGATGATATATCATTATAGTAATATGCATGTTGAGAATCTCTATTTAATACTTCATGGAGTACCAAGAGTGCATCACTATAATTTCTATCATTCATAAGCTCAACTGCCAAAATATAAAGACTATCAGAGTATTTGTGATCAGGATCATCGTTAGAATGGAGAATATCGGAATTGGAACTTCCACAACTGAAAGCAAATATCAAAACAGGTAATAGAGTCCTATACATATAAAATTCAGCTAACAAGCTATCCACCCTGTGCCCTGAGATAGCTAGAAAGCAGTAAGGTAGGAAAACTGCCCACCCCCCGCAACAGTATCCACGAAGAATTGCGTTCCACAAGTGAAAATCCAGAAAGAAAAAAGTAGCTAGAAGCACAAAGGCTGACAGAATGGGCAGGGTCACGGTCAAATTGCACTGAGGTATCAGATAGGCTGTTTGGCCATTCGCTATAGTCTGTTGGGTGGCGTTTTACTCAGAAATTGAATCCAGTAATCTTTAACGTTCCGTCGATATCCCTGAGTCTCGATGAGAATAATAGAAGGTTCCCGCTCTCGTAATAGATTCCGGCATCCACTCTAAAAGTTGAATCCTGGAAGTTATAACCCACAACTCGTGTGTCAACGTAACCATTTCCTACCCCTTCATTCAACTGTGTGAAAACAGATTCATATTCTTCTAAAGATTCGTTGATACTCAGAAGTTCGAAATTTTTAGACAAATCTTTGGAATATATGGAATTGATGAATTCGTTCATTAGCCTCTTTATTTCAAAGTAAGTTGCTGAATTACCCTCAATTTCATCTCGTTCAAATGTGTAAGTAGTCACATCTTGTTCACTGTCATCACCCTCAACAAGGTTCAGTTTGATCGTTGTAAAGGATTCATCTTTAAATTTATTAATTAGTAAAATCGCTGAGCTAATTGCGAAACTTTCTTTGGTTACACCAAAGTCATCAAACAACTTACTGTTCTTAAAAGATACTTCTCGGGTATTACTTGCCTGTATATCTGTACTTAACTCCCAATATGAAGTTATTTCGCACATGCAGTTAATTGACAATTCTTTTAATAGTTCGTCATTGGATGAACAAGATGATATTATTAAAAGTAAAATTCCGATTATTATTCTATTCATATTATTAATTCAGTGAACCTTCAGGAACAATTGCATATGCCACCCAACGCCCAACTCGGTTTGTGTGCCCACAGTTGGCAGGTACAGCTAAAATAGCGGAAGTGCACCACAACCACTACGGTATCCATGAAAAACTGTGAAACACAAGTCTAAATCCAGAACCTCAAAGGTCTCCAAAAGCGATGAAGTATCAGAGGGTGCACTTCTGCGGTCAAGTTCGGATGAAGTCTGCAAAGAAGTAGTTTGGCACATAACAGGTAGTGTATGTTATCCACAGTTTACTCGTTAAAACGCTCGACATATCGGTCAAGGTATTCATGAATTGCTGCCATATCTTTCAGGTTCACAATCTTATTTTGAATTGGATAAGTATCAACTAAAATCATGTTGTAATGGTCTCCTAAAGCCTTTAATCCATCTGCTATTTTTGTGTCATTTACTTCTTTCCAGTTGTGTGATGACAACCAAATATGTTCAACGATATCTTCATCTCCATCAAAGAAAATTGCAGTACTGTTACTTCCATATGCCGTTGTTTTTGGGTTTTCAAGGATTCGAGGTTCTCCAATTCCGGCGTAGCTTATCCTCTCATACTTAACTAGGTTCACACTTTCGAGTAAACTTGACAATTCAGTTTTTAGGATTCCAAGTTCCTGAGTTTGAATTTGCTCGTGTTCAATGGTGTCATTGTTCTGATTTTCTCTGATTGCACTTTTAGCAAAATGCAAGTTATCAATTGACATAATCTCCACCATCTGATAATCGTCTTCCCAGAATAGCATTGTAGATTGTTCATCGGTCTTCCGGTTGGAGCATCCAAATGTGAATAAAACGAGTATTGCCTTGATTAGGGACTTTGCCATCTTGAGATATTGTGGGTAACTATTGTGTAAGCACTATAGCGCTTACTCATTATCAAATCTAACCCTTCTTTTCCTTATTTCAGTAAACTGAATATGATGAAACTTTGATGGTCAGTAATACTGATCTTCGGTATTTAGTATTCTTTATGTCACCTATAAACAAGCGCTGTTTTGTTGAAAACAGCATTTAAGCTTGTGAACATTCCAATAAAAAGAGGTGACAACCTGAAACCATCATCCAAAATTAGGATTGATCAATTTATCTCCTAACCTGCTGAAAAAACATTTCTATCCGAATACTTTCGGTTATAACCGGATATATCCGTTTATAAATACGGTTTTACAAATAAACCTCTACCCCAAAACCACCAACAAACAACGTAACAAAAGTCAGTTCCTGCGTCTCATTTACGTTTCTCTGGCCATCTTAATACCCCTCCCGGGGCTCCGATAACCTGCTCTGGGGATGAAATCATCACTTCTGGGAGACACATCAGCTGTTCTGGGGATGTTTTGTAAACCTCTGGGGATAAATCAGATAGTTCTGGGGATGAAAAATCTATTTCTGGGGGCAACTCACGCAATTCTGGGGACATTTCCAGCTTTAAATCCAAATAATATTCCGTCATGCTTATTTAAAATATGATCATACCCAATTTTATATTGCCATGCTTTAAAATTTATACCTCATACCCTGTCCATAGCCTCCATGCCGGGCATGAAGGGGTCTAATCGGAGCATGAGCGCCTATTGAGTGCCATGAAGGGGCACAAGACCAGCATGAGGACTTATCAAAGAGCATGACGATGGTCCTGCGGAGCATGGATCAGATTTCTTCCAATAATTGCTGAAATACCCTTCCAATCTGCCCTGATCCTTCCTCAGTGCATACTTACCCGCCTTGCGAACCTTACCTGCTGTCCTTTTGAGGAAAGTATATACCTGGTCATGATATTAGAGTTGATTTTTACAGTAATCACTTGATGCCAAATAATAGAAATCAACTATTCCATGAAACAGGTATTGCCTATCTGATTTTCCCCTTTATTAAAATGACTCTAATTCACAAAAATCAGATCAATGCGTCCAATCCATTTAATTCTCATTTTTTCATTGTTTATTGTCAGCTGTCAGAGCGATTCCCTGCAGAAACCCGCTGATCAAGATAACCCCAGAAAAACCTACAATTTCAACAGTGATTGGCTGCTTGCTCTTGGGGATATCGATAGTGCATCTTTTACGAATTTTGACGATCAATCCTGGCAATCTGTCACTCTCCCCAACGCTTGGAATGAAAAAGAAGCCTTCAGACTGGATATTAAAGATCTATCAACGGGCATAGCCTGGTACAGAAAGCATTTCACTATTCCTACAGGTGATAGTAAGAAGAAAATATTTATCGAATTTGAAGGAGTGAGACAAGCAGCTCAGGTTTATGTCAATGGAGATTCTGTAGGGCTGCACGAAAATGGCGTAATGGCCTTTGGATTTGATATCACTGATTACCTCAATCCTGCTGGAGAAGAAAACATTATAGCCGTAAGGGTAGATAACGACTGGAATTACCGTGAGCAAGCCACTGGATCGAAGTATCAATGGAGCAATAAAAATTTCAATGTGAACTATGGAGGAATCACCAAAAATGTGACCCTGCACGTGACAAATCATGTTTATCAAACATTACCTCTCTACAGTAATCTGGGAACCACTGGCCAATACATCTATGCAGAAAATATCGATGTGAAAAACCAAACGGCCACCATCACGGCTCAAACACAGGTAAAAAATGAACTTAAAAACCCTGCCACTCTGGAATATGAGGTATTGATTGAAGATTTGGAAGGTAAAATCATCAAATCATTTCAGGGAAAACCAACTACCATTCAGCCCGGAGCTACTACCAATCTGACAGCCTCCGATAATTTGTCCGATCTGAATTTTTGGAGCTGGGGCTATGGATATCTGCACAAAGTACACACTGTGCTAAAATCTGATGGTGAGCTATTGGATTGGGTGACAACTACCACAGGCTTTCGCAAGACAGCTTTTGAAGATGGATTATTTAAGCTCAATGATCGCGTGGCTATGCTTACCGGATATGCACAGCGCACCACCAATGAATGGCCAGCCGTGGGAGTATCTGTTCCGCCATGGCTGTCAGATTACAGCAATCGACTGATGGTAGAGAGCAACGGAAAACTAGTCAGATGGATGCATGTCACACCATCGAAGCAAGATGTAGAATCATGTGATCGTGTAGGGCTGATACAGGCCATGCCAGCTGGCGATTCTGAAGGCGATGTGACGGGCAGGCGATGGGAACACCGACTGGAGGTAATGCGAGATGCCATCATCTACAACCGCAACAATCCAAGCATCATTTTTTACGAAAGTGGCAATGAAGAGATCAGTGAAGAGCATATGAGTGAAATGAAAGATATCAGGGACGCTTTCGATCCTATGGGAGGAAGAGCCATTGGATCTCGTGAGATGCTGGATAGTGAAGTTTCTGAGTACGGTGGTGAGATGCTTTACATCAATAAGAGTGATCGTCAACCCGTCTGGGCAATGGAATACATGCGTGATGAAGGTCTTAGAAAATACTGGGATGAATACTCACCTCCTTACCATATAAATGGAGCCGGACCATTGTACAAAGGCAGAGAAGCGAAAATGTACAACCAAAACCAAGATGCTTATGCATATCAGATTGTGAGGAGATGGTTCGACTATTTCAGGGAACGACCGGGCACGGGAAAAAGAGTGAGCTCTGGAGGGGTAAACATTGTCTTTTCTGATACGAATACCCATCATCGCGGATCAGAAAATTATAGAAGAAGTGGCGAAACTGACCCCATGAGAATCCCGAAAGATGGGTTTTATGCCCATCAGGTAATCTGGAACGGGTGGGTAGAGGTAGAAAATCACCAGACCCATATAGTAGGACATTGGAACTACACACCAGAAACCACCAAAGACATTTATGTGGTTTCATCCGGAAATGAGGTAGAACTATTTCTAAATGGAGAGTCACTTGGGACTGGTGAAAATGAATTTCGCTTTTTATACATTTTCAAAGATGTTTCGTGGCAATCCGGAACGCTGAAAGCTGTGTCCTACAACAAGGCTGGTGAGGTACTGAGTGAAGACCTCATCTCTACAACCGGTGAACCTGCGGCTGTGCGCCTTTCACTGATACAGCAATCTCCAAATGGCATGCTGGCAGATGGACTTGACTTAGCACTGATAGAGGCAGAAATTATAGATAAGAATGGCAATCGCTGCCCTACCGCACTCAATATGCTGGATTTTGAAATAGAAGGCCCTGCTGAGTGGAGAGGAGGAATCGCACAAGGCCCAGACAATTACATTCTGTCCAAGTCATTGCCAGTAGAATGTGGCGTGAATCGCGTTTTCGTAAAATCAACCACTGTGGCGGGAACAATTAAGGTTTCCGTAAAATCTGAAGGTTTGGAATCTTCCGAAATCACCTTCGATACAAATCCAGTAGAAGTAACAAATGGACTTTCTTCTCATTTTGCTGATAGCGAATTGCCATCCAATTTAGAAAAAGGTCCAACTCCAGTGGACAAACCTAACGTCATTGAGACCAGAAGAAATATCAACATTATCAGTGCTACTGCTGGAGCAAATCAGGAACAAGCTTTTCAATGTTTCGATGGAAAACAAAGCACTAGATGGAGGAACGATGGTCAACTGGAAACCGGGTGGATTTCACTCCAACTGGAGCGCGAAGCGCCAATAGATCAAATAGCGCTTAAACTCAGCGGATGGAGAACAAGGTCTTACCCAATAGTGGTAGAAGCAAATGATGAGATTATTTATAGGGGCATTACTGAGCCCAACCTGGGATTCTTTTATATCCACCCAAAGAAATCCATCTCCACCGACCAAATAAATATCAGATTGTTTGGGCAGACTGAGTATCAGGATGCTTACAAGCTAGTAGAGATCACCGGAAAACTCGACAAAGAAACCGCTAATGACCGTGCAGTACAGGATGCCACAATGCTGAATATTGCAGAAATTGAAGTATTTGAATTCATCGAAAACTAAGCGGTAACATCAAGAATATCACATCGCAGATTGCCAAAAAATTAAAAACCATAAAGCCCTAAGCTCATTATGAAACGAACCAAGATGACCTTTTTGATGACCTTTTTCATCTTCACTTCCTTTTCAGCCATTGCACAGCGATGGATGGAAAACCTGGATCGTGGTGTTGTAGCCATTCGTACAGATGCGTCCAAAGCCTTGGTGAGTTGGAGGTTGTTCGGAACTGAATCAAATGATCAGGCATTTAACCTCTACAAAGTATTTGGAGAAACAGACACAACCAAGCTCAATAGCTCACCAATTACAACAAGCACAAACTATCTGGATGATCAGGTGGATTTTAGCAAATCCAATGACTACTTCGTGACGCTGGCCAATACGAGCAGTGAGGGAAGCCCTAGTAAAAGTTTTAGAATCCCTGCAAATGCCCCATTAAATGAATTTCCTCATTTACTCATCGAACTAGAGCCAATCACCTCCAATCCGGCTGACTATGCGGTAAATTTTGTCTGGATCGGTGACTTAAATGGAGATGGCGCATTTGATTATGTAGTAGATCGCATCCCTTTTGCAGACGGGCCATCTCCCAAGCTGGATGCATACCTCAATGACGGTACGTTTTTGTGGAGAATGGATACCGGCCCCAATGGTCAGAATAGAAACAACATAGAAGGCGGTGCCTCTACCATCAGTAATGGCCACTGGGACGGACTCACCGTATATGATATCGATCTGGATGGACAATCAGAGGTCATTATCAAAACGGCCAGAAATTTTGTTTTTGGTGATGGCACCAAGCAAGAAGCTGACTCTAATGAAGATCAGTTTGTAACTGTGTGCAATGGCATGTCAGGAGCACCAGAGTCGTCTGTACTCATGCCGCAAGATTATCGCGAGCACGGTCCTTTACAGTCACATTTTGGGATTGCCTATCTCGATGGAGTGAATCCCAGCGTAATTGTGAAATCCAAAAATCGCAGAGACGACAGAGCCTTCATGAAGGTAGTAGCAGCTTACAACATGGTAGAAGAACAAATTACCGAGCAGTGGAAAGTGTTGACATCACAATATTCTGATTTTCACCAGATCCGAACATTTGACGTGGACAAGGATGGCAAAGATGAGGTGTGCGATGGTGCCTATGTAATAGATGACAATGGAGAGATCCTTTATGCTGTAGGTGGTGCGATACATGGAGATCGATTCCATATCAGCGACATGGACCCAGACCGACCAGGTTTGGAAGGCTTTGCCATACAGCAGGACAATTGGTCATCTCTGGCCACTTACTACTATGATGCAGCTACAGGTGAGATCATAAAGGACTATTACACGCCCGAACCTGCTGATATGGGGCGTGGCAATATGGGTGATTATTATCCAAACAGCCGGGGTTTTGAGTATTGGTCCTTCAACGGAATGTACACGGTACAATCAAACGCTCAGCTAAGTGCAGATGTTCCCTGGCCAAACTTCAGAATCTGGTGGGACGGAGATTTACAATCAGAGTTGCTCGACGAATGGAAAGTAGATGACCTCAACGGTGGTGGAAGATTGCTTACCGGCTGGAAAGCAGGTGCCACTCCGGCAGAACGAGGCGCACCGATGTTTTATGGAGATATTATGGGAGACTGGCGTGAAGAAATCATTTTCGAAAATTCCAGTCGTACTCATTTGGTCATATTCTGCACTCCATTTCTAACCAACGAGAAGATTTATACCCTGGCTCATAACCCGGCTTATCGCAATAGCTTTACCTACAAAGGTTATCTACAGTCTAACCATGTAGACTTTTATCTGGGAACGGGGATGGATACGCCACCGGCACCAGACATCAAGCTGGTAGGTGGTTATGGCAAGTTGTTTTTTATAGATTCTATTTCTGTTTGGCTCGAAGGAGATATCCCGGGAGAAAAATATGCACATGCAAAAGTCTGGGTCAGAGGTGATGGAGGCCCATATCTCCCCAATGCCACAATAGACGGCTATTTTTCAGGTGCTTTTGACGAAAATGTAAGTGGCCTGACTAATGAAGATGGCACCATAGAATTTCGCTCAGCAGTACCTTCCGGAAATGCAAAAGTGGAATTTGAATTTTGTGTTTGGAGTCTCGACCATGATCAGCTCCAACCAGACATGACCAAACTGGTAGACTTATGCAGAGAGTTCGAAGAAGATGTCATTTTGAATGCTAATGAACAAGGTCAAATGCTATTATATCCCAACCCAACCGATGGACTAATACAGATTAAAAATTCACATTTCGACCCGGGAATGAAGATTCAAATACTTGATCTAAACGGCAAAGTGGTCATGAAGAAAAAACTGGACAAAAATGTCATTGATTTATCCAGTTTGAGTGATGGTATTTACCAGATCCTAATTGCAGGAGAAGAGTATAAAATCAAATTGGCAAGATGATCTTCTCATCCTGATAAAAAAAATATCACCTTGAATGGAGAGCGCCCTCTCTTTGATCTAAGAAATTGAGCGTCTTTCCATTTGGTATTTTCTCAGTCCTTCCTGATGTTATATTTGATACTGGTTCTGAAATCTGTATAGTGAATATACTTCTGGTTTTCCATCCAAATCACAACCTCAGAATCCTCAGCACTCAATCCCCTGGGTACGTATGGTCGCACATTGTCATAGGTGGAATTATTAGTGATAGCCTCATCTTTCCAGCTTTTACCATTGTTTTTGGTTTCCCATCTCTCAATCTCAAAAACACCATCTTTCTGTCTGGATAGATATACCACATCAGCATTGTCGGGATGAATCGTCAAACCACCAAAATAATGTGGCTCTGGCTCCCTTCTACCCTCAGGAGTTTGTGGGAACCATGGACCTGAATCACACATTTTATTTTCCAACCAGCCTTTCTCTGAATAGCGCACATACCAATATTCGTGATTGGTTTCTGATGGACTTCTGGTATATAAAATGACCGGAAATCCATCTTCATCCTGACCAATGTCTGCTATCCAGGCTCTACCCTCTTCGGCATTGGATGTGTAAACCACACTGGCATCCTTCGGCTCAAACGGTATCTCGCTGAGCGTACAAATTCTCGAATCATCTGCTCTATAAAAAGCACCATTTTCATAATAGGCATAATAAACAGAGTTAGTTGGCTCCACGCGTGGATGCCCATCGGTGAACACAATATGAATTCTTGATCCACCATCCGAAAAATATTTTACATACGGACGGTTATTATTGTCAAATGGATAGTTAGTGATGAATACCTTGCTCTTAGACCAGGTATTTCCATCATCATCGGACCACATCATATTTGGCTTAAATCCCGTCCATCTACCAAAACAATAAATACGATTCTGCTCTTCGGACAGGCGAAAAGGATTGGCATAAGTCATCGTCTGCCTTGGAAACTGCTCCAGCTGTTCTTTACTCCATGGGTGGATCATTTGTGGTCCTCCAAACTCAAAAAACTCATTGCTGGCCTCTAGCCTATTGATAAATAAATCTTTACGGCTGTGCCTTGTGTACATTACCAAAACGTCTCCATGTGCTGTAGTCGTGAAAGCAGGGTTATCATGATCGTCAGACTCCAGGGCAAAGTACAATTCACTGGTTTGTATATCACCAGATTCCATATTTACAAGTGCAGCCTCGATCGTTCCATTATCTTTTACCCATCCCGTAATAAGCTGATCATTCACTATGATAGCTCTTGGATCTGAAAACCAACACCATGTGCCATCATCAGTCAATGTTGCTGATGTTTGCGAATAAGTCATTTGATGCAGATTAATCAAAATGACCAATCCTAAAAACAATTTCATTTTCATAAAGACAAAGGATTACTTTTCTAAATACGCTACCATTTCAGCAGCGGCCAGCAAAAATGCTCCTACCCCAAAATCACTGGTAGAGTTTTGATCTACGATCTGTCCTGGAATAGCTCGCTCTCCTATTGGCTGCACATAGCCTAGTGTACCGTCTGCTTGTACTGCCGTTTTAGTGAGATAACTCCAGGCTCTTGTCACCACTGGCTCATAGGTTTTCTGATCCAATACACCATTGTTGATACCCCAGAGAATGCCGTAAGTGAAAAAAGCCGTCCCGCTGGTTTCAGGCCCCGGAGCCTGTTCAGGATCTAATAAACTTCTGGTCCAATATCCCTCGTTCTGCTGCGATTCCTTGAGCGCTTTGGCCATACTTTTATAAACATTCAAATAATCCGAATAGTGTTCATCCGTTTTGGGCAGTTTGTCAAGAGTGCGGGCATGAGCTGCAATTACCCAGCCATTACCCCGTGACCAAAAGTCCTTTAAGCCATTATTGGTTTGGTGTTTTGGGTAAATGTATTTTGCGTCCCTGTACCAAAGCCCCGCCTCTTCATCATAAGTCAGGCTTTTTGTGTAGCTGTAGTATTCAAACAATTTTTCCAGATAGATATCTTCACCAGTCAGCTCGTACATTCTTGGCATGACAGGCATCACCATGTACAGACCGTCTATCCACCACCAATATTTATTTTCATCAGTGCTCACCTCATATCCCATCACTTCTTTAGCTCTCGCGACTTTAATAGGGTTTGGATCCATCTGGTTCAAATCAATGTAGATCTGAAAACAGGCCTGCCAATCCCCAAAAAGCACATAATCATTTGATTCGCCGTAGGAAAACTTCCAATCTTTCGGGTTGTCAGATTTGGCTCCTTTCCATTGATTGTGGTTTGCCCAATCCAATGTAAAATCTAAATATTCTGCTTTTTCGGTGGTCTGATATGCAGCCAGATTACCAATGTGATAAGCAGACTGATCCCAAAATGCACGCTGCTCGGGCGAATGATTTGCCTGCCACTTATCATTGACTTTTATAATGACTTCTTTCACCGATTCTGCGGTAGCAAACTGATTTTTAGCCGGTGGTGCTGGTTTGCAATACTGCAAAAGCAGCAGTGTTCCTAAAAAGAAAATGTATCGAAATAGTGATTTCATAGACATCATTTGTTTGTTCATCAATTTACATGTCAAACCAAAACCTTTCATCATTTACCTCCTGGTTAAAAATATTTTGGATTTCTGGTCGCTTCAATTCACCTCTATAAAGAGTCAGCACCCAATTTTTAATACTTAATAAACCGCACTTTTTATGAAGCATAATTCTTATATAGAGTCATTTGACCGTGTTATTTAAAAGGTAATTCTACTTTCTAAGTGAATCAGCCAATGAATATGAGCAGAATGACTAATTTTATGACAAAAATCATTGAACATGTCCACTGCAGCGAAAAATCTCATCATTTATCCTCTTCTTCTCTTGTCGATGTTTGGAATTATGTTTTTGCTTGATAGTGCTGGAATTCATTATGCACCTGAAGAGCACAGACTCAATCAAAAGCCACATGGGGAACAGACAGAAGTGGTCGACGAAAGCCATTCTGTAACCGAGGTAGCTGAACATGCAGAAACAGCAAAAGGTGAGGAAAGTGAACTTGAAAGTGATGACCCATTTTTTAATGATCAGGCAAAGAAATACTGGGTTGCTGCAATATTTGTCATCTCTATTACTTTCGCCTACAGAACATTTAGAAATAAAGCTTCCGCATAGGTCTCATTATTCTCCTTTTAATCCATTCAACAAATTCAGAAATGTGAGTTAACTTAAACGTGTTAACCCACAATGTATTTGAAAAACGCACATATCAATATCACGAAGCATTCAGGAGAGACTGTTCGCTTCGACATTCTTAAACTTCAGCAAAGCCTGATCAACTCTGGGGCAAGCGAACGCACCGCCTCTCATATAGCAGAACAGGTGAGTGAAGAGCTGTATGACGGCATTTCTACACACAGAATCTATACACACGCACATAAGCTGCTAAAAAAACACGAGAAGAATAAAGCAGCGAGATATGGTCTGAAAAAATCTATTCTACAGCTCGGACCTACTGGTTATCCATTCGAATCCTTTGTGGGAGAACTGATGAAACACGAAGGGTTCCAAACCGAAATTGGCAATGTGATGCCTGGAAAATGCGTTCAACATGAGGTAGATGTGCTGGCGTATAATGATCACGAAGTACACATGATGGAGTGCAAATTCCATAATCGACTTGGGTATAAAACCGATGTGAAAGTGCCTATGTACATCAAATCGCGGTTTGAAGATTTGGTTTCTACATGGAAGGATGATCATAGATTTCGAAATAAGAGGTTTCAGGGATGGGTGGTGACCAACGCTCGATTTACGAAAGATGCCATTGATTTTGCGAGATGTTCAGGTCTGAATATGATTAGCTGGGATTACCCCAATGGCCACAGTCTTAAAGAACTGATCACCAAGTACTCTTTGTTCCCAATAACTACCTTGACCAAGCTATCAAAAATGAACAGGGAAATATTACTCGATGCAGGTGTAACCTTAGCCAAAACACTTTGTGAAACTCCTAATAAACTAAAGGAGTATGGAATAGAAGAATCTAAACTTGCGAAAATTATAGAAGAAGCAGAAATGGTTTGTGATTTATAAATAATTGAGAAATGAGAAAGGTAAAATTATTTATTGCGACAAGTCTCGACGGATACATCGCTCGGGAAAATGGAGAAATCGACTGGTTATATACGGATCAGGATTATGGATATCATGATTTTTTGGCCACAGTAGATACGATTCTCATGGGCGGACGCACCTATCGTCAGGTGCTCAGTTTTGGAGAAGAATGGCCATACGTTGATAAACAATCCATCATTTTTACCAAAGATGTATCTCAGCAATCAAATGATGAAATCACTTATGTTCATCATGATGTGGAGGCACATGTGAGTCGATTGAAAAAGGAAAAAGGCAAAGACATCTGGTTGGTAGGCGGTGCAGAGATCAATACGCTTTTGCTACGAGAAGGCCTGATCGATGAAATGTGGATTTTCAAGATGCCCGTCATACTGGGAAGTGGCATTCCATTATTCTATAAAACGCCGAAAGAATCGTGGTTCGAAATTCACGACATTGAGGAATTTGATACTGGACTTGTCAAAATGATTTATCATAAGAAAAATGTCTGATTTACAATAAACGCCTCTTTTGAGGCGTTTTGTTTTTATCGCCGACCATGAAAGCTATCATACTTTTTTTCATATTCCTATCTAGTCCAAACCTCCAGATTATCGAGGAGTGCATTGATCATATTCAATCAAATTTTCCTGATCTTTCTCAAGAACAAATCGAAGCACTGAGTATTGGTGCTCCGGAAATTATCAGGTACAATGAAGTTCAGAATTTTTTGGAAACCGAGCTACTGGAATTAGGGTATGTCAATCATGGTCATGATCTGGTGGATTTTAGCATTGGACCTTTTCAAATGAAACCATCTTTCATCGAAAGACTGGAACATGAAATCCAAACCAACGAACAATTATCAGAGTTTTCGATTTTAATGGAATATACCCGCAAAGACGTTTCATCCATTCGAAAAGAACGACTTGGAAGAATATCAAATCCTTCATTTCAAATAAAATACCTGGAAGCATTTAGTGCATATTGTGAGTTGGCATATCCTGATTCAAAGAATTTATCAACAACCGAAAAGCTGAAATTCAAAGCCACAGCATATAACCTTGGGTTTGACAAATCATTTAATGAAATCACTCAGTATCAATCCAAAAAGCACTTTCCTTTTGGATCCAAGTACCAGGGAAAACAATATGCCTATTCCGAATTAAGCCTTGAAATCTATAACCACCTGAGCCATGAGTAACACCATTAAAATCTTATCACTTGTTCTATTTGCATTTTTCATCAGTTGTGAGCAGCCGCCCAGCATACGTCCTCCGTTTTCAAATGTCAGTGTTCCATCACTCAACTTGACTTTTGACGCAAGCAAAGGTGACACACTGATCCTTGGCAATGGAACAGAAATTCGAGTTCCTGCGAATGCTTTTGTAGATGCGATGGGGAATCCAGTCAGTGGAGAAGTGGAGCTGTCTTTCACACAGATGAATGATGTGAGCTCATTGATTACATCAGGAATTCCAATGAAATTCGGGCCGGATGAAGACCCGAGTATTATGGAATCTGCGGCTATGTTTGAGATCGGAGCTAATCAGAACGGCCAGCCATTAGAGCTAGCCAATGACATGTCGATCGAAACAGTAATCGCTACTGATGAAGAAAGCGACGCTTTTGATTTTTATTCATTCGATCCAGAAACTGGTAATTGGAGTAATGAAGGGACAGTTACTCCTACTCCAAATCCTGCCATTGCAGAATTGACTAGCAGTATTGATTCAAGCGATTCAATTCTGAGCGAAATGGATCTTTCCAATTGTTTTGCTTTCAACTATTTTGAAGATTTGGACATTGTAGTGGACTCAGAAAAGTCAAAACTCAAAGACAAGCGATTCAACTATTATACATGGGATACGGCTCCCAGCCTCCAAACCATGACCAGATTGATCAGTGAAAAGCTAAAAGGCTATGGGGCATTTCTTATGGATACACATAGCTATCAGGAAGTTAAATACAAAGGAAAATCTTATAGTGCCAATATGGTGCTATGGGAGCCTGCCTCTCCCATTCCAGATTGGGTAAAGAAAATGAATCTAACATACTTCACTGAAGTCAAACCAAGACGTAACGGCAATTATAATATGATGTTTGCTCGCTATAACGATTCATGGGATCAGATCAAATTACTATACATGGAAGCAAAAGTCAAAATGCCATTGTCGGAGCTTTACAGCAAACCGGCTACACAAAGAACTGATGAATATGAAGCTCTGGTACTAAGAATGAAAACTGAGCAGCAAGTGCTCAGCTCCCAAAACAAGGTCTTAAGGATTTTCAACATCCGTAAGATGGGCATTTATAATTATGACATCATAAAGCAGGAAGAACGCCTGCTGGTAAAGGCTGAAGTGGAGTTATCCAATGATTTTCCTACTGACCTGTTTGTCATTTTGAAAGGTCAAAATACAGTGATCAGGTACTCAGAAGATGAACTCAGCAGGTTTGCTATATATCCAGGAATGGAATACCTCTGCTTCAAAGTGATCGAAAACAACCAAATCGCTATGCAGCCAATGAGGACTCTAACTGACGATGAGTATAATGATTTGAAAAAAGACAATACTTTCAAAATCAAGCTGGAACCTACCGATTACACCGTAAAAAGTGTGGATGATGTAGCACATTTCCTCAACAAAGAATCAGAGGAAGTGATGCTAAGTATGAGGTGGTAATGATAAAATCACAAAATACAATTGGAATTTAGAACTTGAGATTTGGAATTCGAAACTATCCAACATATCCCGAAATTAAAGTTGAGATAAACCAACCGGAGGGAAAGAGATACTTAGCTCTCAGGCCTCCTAAAGAATTGATTTAGGCAACTTTTTGCCCAATATGTGCCAATTCGTATTTCAAAAACCCCCTTAAACTCAGGTCTTCATCTACATCTGGCCAATGAATACCGATACCATCATTTTCATAATTTCTAAGTTGATCAGAGGTAGCATTTTTCAGGCGTTTAAAATCAGAGATGGGACGTTGAATAATTTTTTTATTGTTCAATAAAACAATAATCAAATCCAGTTCTTCATCGAACCAAAGAGACTTTATGCGCAAACCTTCTTCAAAAATCAGAAAGTCTAAAGGATCCGTTGCCTGTTTATTGACGATTTTACTCGAAGTATTCATTCCATTTATCAATTAAATAATCATAATGTTCTTTTACGATTTTACGGATTTTTTCTTCTCTTGCTCTGTAAAACCGTAATAATAATCCTCTTCAAAGTTTGGTATTAGCCAGATTTTGCCACGGCCATTCCCTTTCTTCATGTGTATATGACAAGGCTCATTTCCTTCATCAGAAAAAAAATGAAACCTAAAACCCGATTGTTCTAAAACAGTTGGCATTACACAAAATTAGTCAACTCAATTATAAAGTATATCCTTATTATGCTTCCCTTGTCGTTGTTATAATTTTCTCCAGCTAATCATCTCACCCTAAAATTCCAGAGCGGTCCGCCGATTTCATGGACTAATCTCCCCCTCTTTCAAAGCGGTTCGACGAATCGGGGGCTGTGGGGAGTCCCAACTCCTTCTTCCTCTCTTCTAAAACCTCAACCAGGCAATCATACACGCCATTAATTCCAGTAAGCACCTCTTCATCCGAAAACCGAACCACTTTAAAGCCCAGTTCTTCCAGCCTTTTCTGCCTGATCTTGTCATTTTTCGCAACTTCCTCCCAGCTATGGGTGTAGCCATCTACCTCTATGATCAATTTCAATTGTATGCACATAAAGTCTGCTATATACCGATCTACCGGCCTCTGTCTGCGAAACGGGACACCTAAACCATTTGCCCGGAGCACATATTTCCACAAACACGCCTCTGCCTTGGTCATGCTGTTTCTCAACGAGCGGGCATTTTCTTTTAGATATGGATTGTAGTGGGATTCGTTTTTCATACTTGAAATTTACTAAGGAAGTTTGATTTCCACTCCCCCTTAGTCCCCCTCTTGAAGAGGGGGAGAACCATTCTGAGCAAGGAACCTTTTCAAGAGGGGGAGAACCAGCGCACGAGCCACCTGCTAGAGAGGGAAATGCTACGCATAACTATTTTTGAAAACGGGAGCACAAGAATATCCCGACTGCAATGAAGCACTATGACATTTAGGAGCTAATCATCTCCCCCTCTTTCAGAGCGGTTCGCCGATGCGAGGCCCGGGGGGAGTTTTTCTTTCCCCTTCCTTTGGAACGATCAGACATATCGGGGGTTGGGGGAAGGTTTACTCGACCCGGAGAGTCTAAGAATAAAACTCACTAGTGGGATTCAAAAAATCTAGGTATATCTCGCCTGCCATGGAGAATTCTCACGATCCGGATTCTATAATTATCGATACGGTAAAAGACAATATGCGAATTTTTGGCGATACTTCGTAATCCTTCTTTAATCTCTGATCTGGATTTTCCTAATTCAGGGTTTTGAACAAGCTGATTAAACAGGTCATCAAAATCGGATAGATATGATACAGCTTGATCAATGTTAAAATGGCTTTGAGTGTAATCGAAAATCTCTTCTAAATCTATATCTGCTTCTTTGGAAAGAAAATAACCACGTATTACCGACATTTACATCTCTCCTGTTTTCGCAGCGATTATATCTTTTACAGATCTGGGACTTTCAGATCCTTCCCATCCTTTTTCAATTTCTATCCTCAAATCATTCAGTACCATATCACGGTATCTCTGATGTAATCTTAAGGCATCTCTTACAGCCTCACTTGCATTCTGGAAATCTCCTGACGCCACTAACGAACTAATGTATTCTTCTTGTTTTTGAGTAAAGCTAACGTTCATATTACATTGACTTAATGATGTCCAAATTTAGCAAATATGGATATTATTTAATAATTCCATGCATTGAAATTTGGAACTTGAGATTTGGTATTTTACAACAACCTCCTCGTTTTCACTTCAATGTACTTGTTGATAACGTCAACATTCAGGTTTTGTGGAGTGGTATAGAGTGAAAGGATACCAGCTTTTTTGAGTTCTTCACCGATCAGGATTTTCTCATGAAGGAGTTGCTGTGCGATAACCTGATCATAGATTTCACGAGTGTTGGCTGGTGGTGTTTGCATCAGCGTATCCACTTCAGTATTTCTAAAATAGATCACCAAAAGCAAGTGCCTTTTGTTCAGCATTTTGAGATAGGGCAACTGCCTCTGCAAACTGGAAAGGGATTCGAAATTGGTAAACAGCAACAATAAACTTCTCTGGTTTACAAACCGACTCACCCGCGAATTGAGTGCCGCAAAATCAGGTTCTTTGAAACTGGTCTCCACACCATACAGTGTTTCCATCACCTGATATAGTTGAGTATTTCGATGATTGGCTTTCAGAAATGAACCAACTTTGTTTTCAAAAGTCACTAACCCAACCTGATCTCCCTTTTTCAAAGAAATGTCCGCAATAACCAGAGCTGCATTTATAGAATAATCCAGCAAGGTCATTTGCTCGAATGGCATTTTCATCACCCGGCTTTTATCGATGATGCAATAAACATTTTGTGACTTTTCATCTACAAAATGATTGGTCATCAGGTGACCTCTTCGTGCCGTGGCTGCCCAATTGATTTTTCTTGGATCATCCCCCAAGGCATAATCTCTTATCGTGTCAAACTCCGTACTATTCCCAACTTTCCTGACTCTCTTTTGTCCATACATGGTCAGGTTTTGGCTAATCGCCATGAGTTCATATTGATGAAGCTTCACAAAGGAAGGATATACTTTCACTTCACTAGGTTCTGCTCCTTTGAACTGGCGACTGATCAAACCTATTGCGGTTTGAGCCAACACATTCACATGACCAAAAACATATTGTCCTCGATCTACAGGTCTTAAGTGATATTTGAATTGCTTATTGGCCTTTGGAGACAATTCTTCACTGATTTTAAAATCACGTATCTGAAATTGCTCCGGTAGCTCATCGATAAGCTCAATATGAATAGGGAAAGAATAACTTGACTTTACATCAATCAGCACGTCATTTTCTTCACCATTAGAAAAACGTTCATTGCAGCTTCTCTTAATCTGAAGTGAACCATTCAGAAACAAAAGAAGCGCTTCCACCAAAAAAAGAATCAGGAAAACCAGAGCAACCAATCTCGCAATTAGGAAAATAAACGACACAAAAAAGCCTACCATAAATAAGGCAATCAGTGTCGTCAAAATCCAGTAAAATCTATTGGTTACAAATATCTTCATTGATTCAAGTCACAAGTTGATGCTCATTTTCAAACTGATCTCAGTTGGGTACTTCCACCTGCTGAACGATCTGCTGACTTACTTCCTCGATAGTCACCCCTTGTAATTCCGCCTCCGGGCTAAGCTGAATTCTGTGCTCAATCACTGGTCTCAGCAATTTTTGGATATCATCTGGTGTGACAAAATCACGTCCATTGATAGCTGCATAGGCTTTTGAAGCTCGCATCAGGTCTATGGAAGCACGAGGTGAAGCACCCAGATATAATGATGGATGTTCTCTGGTGGCAGAGATCAACTGTGCAATGTACTGGAGCAATGACTGTTTGGTGAGAATTTCCTGCAGGTTTTGCCTCAGGCTGATCACCTCTTCTTTGGAAATGACCTTCTCTATAAAATCTAATTTCTTAAAGCCTGAATTTTGGTTTTGCAATTCAAGAATCTGTGATTCTTCCTCTACCGATGGATATCCCACGTTGATTTTGAAAAGAAAACGATCAAGCTGGGCTTCTGGCAATCGGTATGTCCCCTCCTGCTCTATGGGGTTCTGTGTAGCCAATACCATAAACAAATCTTCCATAGAGTAAACCTCTCCATCATTGGACACCTGATACTCTTCCATGACTTCAAACAGTGCAGATTGGGTTTTAGCTGGAGCGCGGTTTATCTCATCAATCAATACCAGATTGGAGAAAACAGGTCCTTTTTTGAAATCAAAAGAAGACGAACCCGGATTGAAAATGGAGGTCCCAATGATATCAGACGGCATCATATCTGGTGTAAATTGTATTCGCTTAAACTCCGCCTGGGTCATATTGGACAGAATTCTCGCGGAGAGCGTCTTGGCCACACCTGGCACACCTTCTATCAGCACATGACCACCAGCAAACACTGCAGTCATCAGCAAATCAAACATCTCCTCCTGACCGACGAGTGCTTTTCTCGCTTCCGTTCTCATCACCTCTACTTTCTCAGCAAAATCTTTGAGATCTATTCTATTTTCAAATTCAGACATATCTTATCGTTTAAAAGCGGTTATTTTTTCATTCAATTCGATGAGTGTTTGCTCAGAAACACCTCCACCATTTTTGATATAATTGATTAAATCGAAAGTCTTCACCACATCTTGCTCACGTACCCCTGTTTTCACAGCGATTTTTGGATACATTTCTTCCCCAAAATCCTTGATGAAGTATTTTTCTCTGAGCCCTTTGAGAAAATAGTTTATCAGCTTCTGTGCAGCTTTCTGATGATTTTTCTCCCGATAATGAAGCCCACCCAAAGTCTTTACATACTCCACCGTGGTATTCGTTTTGGGGGCTAGCAATGGGATAGCTCTTTGTTTCCTCCTACTATTTATAAACAGTACAAGCAATACTCCAAAGAGAGTCAAATAAACCGCCCATCTCAAGGCTGGTTGAGTGACAAAGTATCTCAACGGACTAGTAGACTCTCCTCTGCCCACTTCATAGTATCGAATATAATCCACAGAAGTAGGGCGCATCAAATTCAAAGCTGTTTCGGCAAAATGGTATCCGTCTCCTTTCAAGATTCCATAGTTGCTAAAGGCCAACGGAATAGTTGTTAAAATCAAAGTGCCCTTCCCAAAATCTTTATTAATCATCACTGGGTTTCCTGAAAATTCTGCCAGAACTTGCCAATCTGAAGAATCTGACAGAACGAAATGATTATTGATCATGGTGGAAGGGTAATAAAAATCCTGTTGACCAATATTGATGTGAGCACTGTCAGAAACAAAAAATGCAGCAGGATCAAATTCGGGTGAGTCTTCTAACCCCAGTGTATCCAAAAGTTTTTGCTCTAATGCCACCGATCCGATTAAAATTGAAGAGCCTTGGTTCAGTAATTCAATCATCTGAGTTAGATCCTCAGCAGGCATATCCAAATCACTGCACAAAATCACCGCATTGAATGCAGAATCATATTCATAAATTGTCTTAAACACCTCACGTTTTCCTTCCGGAAAAAAATCTTCCAGACGATCATAGAGTATATAACCTCCATAAGGTTGTTTATCATTGGGAGCATAAGTTGGGATCCACTGAAGAGGTTCAGGTTGATAATGCTCTACCACCACATAGAATATCAGCAAGATGGAAAGAATGATATAAAACTGACGTTCCTTCTTCATTCCAGCATTTTATTTGAAAGTGACTTTACCCTCTCATACACTCCTTCATCCGCAGGATAATCACCATACCACGTAGACTCAAAAACGTTCACTAATTCACGAAAACCAGATTGCTTTTCGGCCTTCAGTTCTTTCATATAATCCATGGGAGCTTTCCACGTAGTGATCTTAACTGAATTCAAATCATGAAGGTGATGCAACGTGCTTAGGAACTGATATCTTATCGCCAGATCATATGCCTCCTTTTGAAGGCTCCGAGCCACTAGCTGATCATAATCCACAGCGTACTCTCCATCTACAGCCACTATTGGGCTTAAAACCGGCTGACTCTCTCTCACGAACAATCCTCCATATTTATTCTTGATAAGAAAATAAAGAAGGCCACCGATTAGAATAAAAACGAATATTCTGAAAATAATCGGGAACAAAGTATGTACTTCGGTAACCCTAAATAAATCTGCCAGTTTTTGAAAAATAAAAATCATCAGCATCGTAACCCATGCGTCAGATTGAGCATATTCAGTGCTGTAATCAAAAGCCTTATCAGAACGGTATTCAGCCAAAGCTTCCTGATCGAAGTGGCGTTCTGAAATACTCACTTCATCAGCCCGCAGACTGAATAAAAATAGCACCAACAATATGCTACTAAAGATTCTCAAAGTCCTGGATTTGTTGTTTGAGGCCAGTACCTTCTTTTCGCTCTGAAAGATTGAAGTATTGGAATGACAATGCAATCATTGGGATCATATAAGTACAGAATGAACCTACCATCACCAAAGCCATAGAAAGACTCGAATACCAACTGGTGAAAATCTCATAAACTGACTCAGGATTACTTACTAATGCCTCCTGGTTAGCGAACATTTCACCGAACATCAGGATATACATCGGAATAGCAAAAATATAACTGATCACTCCAGCTATTAATCCAGTGATGAAAAGTAGCCCAAAGGTACTCCACCATTTGCCATTGATTAATTTAAAAGATTTTGTGAAAGCTGCTCCCACTGACACTCCTTCGAAAACATATACCGGAATCGCTATACTCAGGGCTACCGCCAAATAAATTCCTGGAAGTATGAATAGCAACATTCCAATAAGAGAAACCAATCCGGTCAAAATAAGCAGTCCTATTATTCCTGGCACCTTTCCAGCAGAGCGTTTGATCAACTCTACAGGCTGATATACATTGCCTTGATCTTTCTCTTTTATGTAGGTGTAGATAGAAGCAATAATCAAAGCGTAAGCCACGAGCATCGATATGATCATGACCAGGTAGCTCATTCCAATGCCAGCAAATGCCCCTGTAGACATGACCGGGTTCTGATTTGGGTTTTGTACCATTTCCCCAAAAGCTCCAAAAAAGCTCGACATGACCAATGCATAAAGTAACCCAAATGGGATAATAATGATCAACATAGCTTTAATCAGACCAGCAAAATTTTCACGGATGTAATCGATGGTAATGCTGATTTTTTGGCTAAAATCTCGCCGTTTATAAAGTTTGATTTTTTGACTTTCCATATTGATGAAGGTTAGGTAAGATTATAAGGTAAGTGATTACAATGGCAGCTGATAAAATAATTATCAACACCTTAGCGAAGAGCGGCCATTCAGTATGACGTGTGATGAAAGACTCTATAAATCCAGCCACGATGAAAAATGGTATAAGGCTGAGGACGATTTTCAATCCTTTTTTCGCAGCTTTTTGCATGGAATAAGTCCTAGGATAAGTTCCCGGAAACAAAATTCCATTTCCCATTACTATGCCTGCTGCACCTGCTATAATAATTGCGCTGATTTCCAGAGTACCGTGTACCCAGATCGTCAGGATAGTTTCATCGAAAAGCCCATGCTGAAAAAAGAGATAATGAAACACACCGAGCATGATCCCATTCTGAAAAAGAATATACCCTGTGCCAACTGAGAAAAAAATCCCTGCCGCAAAGGCCGTCAACGCTACCTTAATATTGTTAATCGTAATACCAAAAAACATAGAGCCTTGGTCCATACTGCCATAAACCGCCATTGGGTCTCCATTGGCAATGTTTTCCATTGTCATATTGACATAATGATCTCCAATAATCAACCGAACAAATGTTTGATCATTGGCGGCCGAAATAACACCAATCAGCACCCCTATAGATGTGATGAGAAAAGAGTAAAAAAGAAATTTATACGACGAATGTAGCACCTCAGGCACTTCGTATTTCCAATATCGGGCAAATCTGCTCGTCCCTTCGGGCTTATTTTGGTACAGGCGATTATGAACTTTTAGTGTCAGGCCGTTGAGATAACTCACCAAATCACTCTGTGGATAGCTCGCTCTGGCATACGCTAAATCTTCAGTTAGGTGAACATAAATTTTGGTCAATTCATCAGCAGGAATGGTTTCTATGTTTTCGATTTTTTTCAAAAAATCGTCCCATTTAGCTTCATTTATTTTTACAAAAAGTCCCTGCCGCATAACTTTAGCGTTGATCGTGAAAAAGTAACAGGGTTTTCGTTAATGACAAAATTTATCACCAATCAAAATGTAGAAATCCAACTGGAATTGGCCAGTTTAGGTGATCGGATTATAGCTTTCCTGATAGATGGATTGATCATTGGGGCATATTATGTTGCATTAGGAATGTTGCTAGGTGGGTTCGGCGTGGTAAATGATTACCTGTTTTATGTAATGATTCTCCCCACCATGTTTTATTCACTACTGTTCGAAACTTTTTACAATGGACAATCGCCTGGTAAAAAAGCACGAGACATCAAAGTGGTGAAACTGGATGGTGGTGCTCCATCCATCGGTAATTACCTTCTTCGATGGATTATCAGACCCATTGACATAATCGTTTATGGTGCGGTAGCTATGCTGAGTATAATACTCACAAAAAATGGACAGAGATTAGGAGATCTTGCCGCGGGTACTACGGTGATAAAAATCCATAACCGAGCAGAAGCGAGCAGTCTTCAAACTCAGAAACGTGACGATGGTTACATCATCCAATTTCCTCAGGTAAAACTCCTTAGTGATCGTCAAGTAGAACTCATCCGGCAAAGCCTAAAGATGGGCGAAGATGGGCTGAACTATACGGCAATCGGTGAATTGTCAACAAAAATCAAAGAACACCTGAAAATTTCGAGTGATTTACCAGACGTCAAATTCCTCTATACGATCATCGCAGACTATGAGCAGTTGGATTGACCGCCAAACATCTGAGGAACAAAACTACAATCACAGCCTGATCATTCTCTTTTGAAACAAAACCTCATCTGAATCAGAAAAAATCCTAATCAGATACACCCCTGACTGAGAGCTGGTCAATTCTAATTCCAACCTGTTCAATCCGGTTTCTGAATTCAATGTCTTCTCCATTACTTTCTTCCCACTAAAATCAATCACCTCAAGTCTTAGCTGATCTAATGGCTGATCCACTGAAAACTCTAAATTTACTTTCCCTCTATTAGGATTTGGGTAAACCAAGAATTGATCATCCTTGTGTTCTGTCGCATTTAAGATCTCCTTAGATTCAACTGATATTCCATCTTCCCTGATGATTGATTCAACCACAAAAATCTTATTTTCCCAGTTACTGCCACTTTTAAAATCAATTTCAGCATTAGGATCCATTGACAGCCCCGGATAATCAATATGTAGCTTGTAGATTCCTTCTTCTACATTTTCAAATGCAAATTGCCCATCGGTACCTGTCTCGGTATAATCATAAACCTGAAAAATACTGTCTTGGAGTATTCGACCTGACAATCCTGTAAATCTTCTTAAGGTTACGGCCACTCCAGCTGCCTTTTTCCGAGCAGCTAACTTACCCTCATCAGGGTCATCGTAGAACTCATATACTTCTTGAAAAGTGATTTCACCAGATATATCCGCTCCCAATGCAAGAGTAATTGGTTTCATGATATGGGCCATATTTATCTGAATGAGAGAATCTGTCTGTCGGATATGTTTGTTATCGGCCAATGTCCATATATCGGAGTTTTCAGCATATGTATTCATCACCAACATACTGCCAGCTCCTTGATTTAAAGGATACGTTTCTCGATCGGGTTTTGCTAAAAAAACAAAATCTCCCAACCCAATGTCAGTAAATTCAAACACTCCAGTTTCAGAAATCATAGCCGTATCTTCAGCGACAAAAGGACCAGAAGGGGTTATTCGATAAGCTACTACCGTTCCTTCTTTTAGTATTTGCTCCTGTTGATCTACATAGACATTCCCAGAGACTGATGTAGTCTTTACAACTTTAACTTCCCCACTTGTTAAAGCTAGATTGGATACTTCAGGATGAGATATTGTCATATCATACCCTGTAGTAACATAAGTTAAAGTATCCATTTGAGAGCTTGACTCAATAGCAAATACCCATCCACTGAGGGCAAAAAATAAGATGAAAGCAATGATTAGCAGTCGTGAGTATTTAACCATAACGGAATATAAAAAATCCAGCCCTTAAAATAAAGACTGGATGTAATTCTTTGAATCATAAGGATCTAATCATAGACTCTCCACAATTAGATTATGATTCGTATAAATACAAATATCTGCAGCGATGTTCAAACCTTCTCTCACCATTTCCTCGGCAGTCATATCAGAAGCATGACGTTTCATGCCCATAGCCGCGGCGCGTGCATACATACTTCCAGAACCTATTGATGCAATATCATCGTCTGGTTCCAATACATCTCCCGTTCCAGAAACAACCAATATTTCATCCTTGTCAGCCACGATCATCATGGCCTCTAGTTTACGAAGATACCTATCGGTCCTCCAGTCTTTGGCTAGCTCCACAGCTGCTCGCTTCATATTACCCGAATAGGTCGTTAGTTTGGCTTCTAGTCTCTCCAGTAATGTAAATGCATCTGCAGTAGATCCTGCAAATCCGGTTACAATCTTTCCATCCAGCAGTTTCCTGATTTTCTTCACATTGCTTTTAGCCACAGTATTGCCCATCGTTGCCTGACCATCAGCACCAATAGCTATCTGTCCATTGTGTTTTACAGCAAGTACAGTTGTTGATTTTATCTTTTCCATATGGATTGCTTTAAAATAAAAATGTCCCGCTAAGGTAACGGGACATTTGAAAATAAAGTTTGTCTTTTGTTAGATCAAAATCCTAACAGGATCTTCGATCAGTCCTTTCAATGTTTGCAGGAATGCTGCACCTATCGCTCCATCTACTGTTCTGTGATCGCAAGTCATCGTCACTTTCATCACATTACCAGGAACAATCTGCCCGTCTTTTACCACTGGCACCTGGTTGATAGCTCCCACAGCCAAAATACTAGACTCTGGAGCATTGATAATAGACGTAAACTGCTCAATTCCAAACATTCCAAGATTAGATACTGTGAAAGTATTTCCTTGCATTTCGTCTGGAGTAATTTTCTTTTCTTTCGCTTTACCAGCAAATTCTTTCACCTCAGCAGAGATTTGAGCAAGGCTCTTATTGTCAGCAAATTTCACTACCGGCACAATCAAACCATCAGGAATAGCCATCGCCACACCTACGTGGATATGGTGGTTCTTTCTGATCGTATTAGTATCAGCCATGTAATAAGTATTCACATCCGGGTGCTTTCTCAAAGCAGCAGCTACAGCTTTGATCACGATATCATTGAATGAAATCTTGATCGGTGCTACTTCATTAATACTTTT
The DNA here is from genome assembly GCA_030425425.1 of Bacteroidia bacterium. GTDB lineage: Bacteria > Bacteroidota > Bacteroidia > Cytophagales > Cyclobacteriaceae > Marinoscillum. The sequence continues at coordinate 48,836 of JAUIAO010000006.1, forward strand.
TCTTGCTTCAATGGCCATGTCCATGTCAATGTCCATAGTCAGGTAGAAATGCGGCGCGCTGAACTGACTGGCAGTCAATCCTTTCACTATGGCTTTTCTCATCTGTGATGCTGGCACATCTTCGTAGCTCTCTTCTCCAACAACCGGAGGGAAGCTAATGGCTGGTGCTGCGTCACCAGTTTTAGCTGCTGCAGGTGCAGGTGCCTGGCTTGGTGTGAAGTTTTCTACATCCTTCTTCACTATTCTTCCACCATCTCCAGAACCTGGAATCTGGCTTATATCAACCCCCTTCTCTGCTGCCAGCTTCTTGGCAAGAGGAGAAGCTTTCACTCTACCACCTTCTGTGGTATTGTCAGCTGTTGCTTTAGGTGCTGATTCTGAAGCTGCAGGAGCTTTTTCTTCTTTCTTAGGTGCTTCACTTTTTTCTGAAGAACCACCTGATTTTTCAGCTTCGAGTAGCTTTTTCCAGTCTGCACCTTCTTCACCTATGATCGCTATTACACCATCAATTGGAACTGACCCCCCATCTGGAATGGCAATATGAAGTAATGTACCATCCTCATAAGCTTCCAATTCCATGGTAGCTTTATCAGTCTCTACCTCAGCCAAAATATCTCCCGCTTCTACCTGGTCTCCTTCTTTTTTCACCCAAGATGCGATCACACCTTCTTCCATGGTATCGCTCATCTTCGGCATTCTGATTACCGAGGCATTGATATCTGAAGTATCAATAGACTCTGCCGGTGCACTCTCCTCTGCAGGAGCTTCCTCAGCCACTGGTGCTGAAGATTCACCAGATTCTATTTCCTTAAGCAACCCGGAAATATCTTCACCTTTTTCTCCAATGATGGCGATTACGCCATCCACAGCTACGGCTTCTTGTTCCTGAACCCCAATGTGAAGTAAAACTCCATCATTGTATGACTCCAATTCCATAGTAGCCTTATCCGTTTCTACTTCGGCCAGGACATCTCCCGAGCTAACTTCGTCACCTACTTTTTTGACCCAAGATGCAATGACACCTTCTTCCATGGTGTCGCTCATCTTCGGCATTTTAATTACTTCTGCCATTATCTAAAGCCTAATCGTTTTCAATTCAAACAGTCCCAAAGTTAATCCATGTGGAATTTTCTCCAACCATCTTATTCGCTTTAATTTGATTCTTCTATTAAATTGGAAAATTCATGAATTGTTTATTGAAAAAATCGCAATGCCTTCTCTAACAAATAACAGCTATAAACGCCCATTTCCATTGTGTTCTGGTCATTTAGAAACCATCTATCCGGCCTTATTCAGAAAACTATCTATTCCTTTTTCGGCCCAACATGAGCGCATTTTTACCCCGGATAGTGATTTTTTGGATTTGTTTTGGTACCAAAATGATTCCAGAAAACTGGTGATTATTCAGCATGGTCTCGAAGGAAGTGCAGATAGACCTTATATACTCGGTATGGCAAATTGCTTTTTAAAACAAGGATTTGATGCTTTAGCCTGGAACTATCGGAGCTGCGGGCAAGAGATGAACTGGACCTCTAAATTTTATCATAGTGGTGCTACTTATGATCTTGATTTGGTAGTTCGGCATGCCGTCCCAAAATATGATGAAATATATCTGGTTGGTTTTAGCTTAGGTGGAAATCTCACTCTAAAATACCTCGGAGAATCAGAGAGAAGCAAGAAAATCAAGAAAGCAGTGGCAGTCTCTGCTCCTCTCGATTTAGACAAAGGAGTAGATAACCTACTTTCTAGACGTGGATATATATATCAAAAGAGATTTGTAAACAATCTTACTCAAAAAGTGAAACGAAAACATGAGCTCAATCCGGATCAAGTTAGTTTAACTCACCTGTCAAAAATTAAAAACGTGCGTGATTTTGATGATTATTATACTGCACCATTGCATGGATATGAAGATGCCACGGATTATTACCACAAGTGTAGTAGTAGATATTTTCTTTCAGGCATTCAGGTCCCTACCCTAATCCTTAATGCTATCAACGACCCAATACTCAGTCCTGAAAGTCTGGACCATCAACTCACCAAAGATTTACCGAATGTTACCTTAGAGACTTCAAAGTTTGGTGGGCATGTTGGTTTCGCCAGATTTGATCAGGAATGTTATTGGTCAGAATCAAGAGCAGTTTCGTTTTGCAACGATGAATTGTAAAATAGAAATGATATCTTTCGAGCTGTGATAGAAAAATACGCCATATATAGCGATGTAGATCAAATGGTCAGTTACTTCGGATTAGAGACTCTTGAAGAGCTCTCGGCGAATTACAACACCTATCCTACACAAAAACTACCTGTAATTAAAGCGGCAGGTCAGTTAGATTATCACTATTGGGGGTTGCCTCCGGGGGCGGCAAAAAATAAGTCTTTAAGTAAAAGGCTTTTCAATTTGGAGGTATCTGACATACAAAACAGACCTGTTTATCAAAAGCAATTCAAGTCCAGGCGGTGCTTGATTCCTTGTAATGGTTTTTTCCTTTGGAAAACAATTGGCAAAAAGAAGAAATCAGCTCATTTCTTTCGACTTCCTGAAACTCCTCTGTTTGCCATTGCGGGTATTTGGGATGATTATGAAGACATTGACGGAAACTCCAGTTTGACATTCAATATGATCGTAAGAGATAGTGATGAAAATCTACAGGAATTTTCAGATGTTTCTCCGCTGATTATTCCTGTAAATTTATTCGAAGAATGGTTGTCAAATGAGGCGGAGTATCTGAAAATTCTAGAATCAGCTAACTCATTAGAAAACCCACTTTTTGTATCGCATTTTGTGAGCCCAATGATAAAAGATACCAATATCAACAAAAAAACACTGGTTGAACCCATTAGACCGACTGATCAGTTTGGAAATTATACCTTATTCAGTTAGTTTTCAGGCGTATTTGCACCCATCCGCTTTTTTCTATAACTGACTGACCATAAAGGATTATGACTAAAGTAATGAAACAAAAGATTAAACTTTTATACGTACTTGCGTTATTCGTTAGCGTGACTGCTCTGGGACAGAGCAAAGGTAAACTGTACAAGCAGGGCATCATTGCTTTTTATGAGGAAAACTTCAAAGCAGCGGAGTATTATTTCAATCAGGTACTAGAATCGGGAAAAGATTACAAGGATGCAGAATACAGACTGCAGATCAGCAAACTGGTGCAGAACCAATACAGAGATGAGCCAATTGATCCGATGCTCAACTTTCAGGATCAGGAGAAAAAAGATAAGTTTTATCATTATTGGATGGGGCGTATCTATGCTAACAAGTACATGTTCGCAGAGGCTGTAGACTCATGGAATAAGTTCTTATCCACAAATTCCAAGAAAAGTAATGAGATCGTAAAAGAAACTGGGGGCTTCATTAAGCACTCGAAAGATCTGGTTGACTTTTTCGATAACCCTGGGAATTTCGAAATCCATCAGTTAGGTGCACCAATCAACACAGAATATGCAGAAACTTCTCCTGTGTTTATGTTAGAAAGAGATGAATTGATCTTCTCATCTAATAGAGACAATCCGAAAAAAGACGAATTCAAAATCTATGAAGCTGAAAACACAGAGGACGGATGGAAAACTCCTGTAGCAATCGAAGTGGCAGGAACATACAAAAGGAACCTTGCAAGTGTGCAGCTGGTGGATGACAACAAGAAATTATTTACCTTCAAAAAGATCAACAGTGGGTCCTTGTTTTTCAGCGAAAGAAGAGAATCAGGATGGTCAGTACCTAAAGAATTTGATGCAGCTGTTAGCTCTGCAGATATAGAATCTCACTTTTACATCAACGAACATCAAGATCGTATTTTGTTTGCTAAAAACAACAAAAGGTCAAGAACTGGATTTGATATCATGCAGTCTTTCAAAAATGTAGAAACAGGTGAATGGGAACCAGCCCACTCTATCTCTGACGACATTAACACACCATATAATGAAGACAGTCCTTTTATGTCCGCAGATGAAAAAACACTTTATTTCACTTCGGACAGACCAAATGGTGTGGGTGGCATGGATGTCTACAGATGTACATTGGACGAAGAGACCAATACCTGGAGTGAGCCAGAAAACTTAGGCTGGCCGATTAACTCTCCTGATGATGATATCCATTTCAAAATGAATCCTGATGGAAAATCAGGTTATTTTTCATCAAATAGACTTCACACTACTGGCGATTTTGACATTTATTTCTTCTGGAAAGTCAACAAAACGAAAGTTGAAGGGCGTGTGGTTGACGGACAAACCAATGAACCAGTGAGACAGGGTGAAATCAGGTTCCAACCATCTCAGTATTTGGACGAATATTTTAGGGCTCCGATAGGGCCAGATGGCAAGTATTCTGTAGAAGTTATTGCTAATGAAACCTTCCGGGTTGAAGCACATATTGGCATAGATACTTTGTTCCTTACAAAGTTTGATCTTGTAACTCCTGAAGGAGAAAAGACAACTCATTTCAAGGATTTTTACATTAATACAACGACTGCTAACTCACTTACAGCAGAAAACGTAGCTGCTCTGAATGATGAAATCGTGGCTACTCAACAAGGAGAAACATTTGGTAAAACAAACACCAGCGGTAAATCAAACAATACGAACAATTATCCGAATAATAACACCAACGACTCTGATTACACACAATTGACAGTGGGTAATCAGAACGATTCAAGATCTAAAGACGAAATAGAAGTAAGCAACACGCCAACTAATTTCTCCAGAAGAAATGTGGTATTGAGAAATCTTTATTTCGAATTTGGTACCAGCACCTTACAGAAAGAGTCTGAAGCCAGACTACAAGAAGTTTATGATTATCTCATATCCAACTCAAATAAGAGAATAGAAATCTCTGGACATACTGACAATATAGGGTCAAAACAGACCAACTTACTGGTTTCTCAACAACGAGCTGAATCAGTGAAAAAATGGTTGGTAAATAAAGGAATTTCTGCAGAGCGTATCGTTACGAATGGCTATGGAGAAAGCAGACCTCTTGCTTCCAATGATGACGAAAAAAATGGTCGGGAACTCAACAGAAGAATCGAAATCAACATCATCGATTAACTAAGTACTGTTCAAGAAATTCAATTTAAAGAATCTGGCTGCTATGTCAGATTCTTTTTTTATTTGGAGTAATTGGTATAGCAAAAGCTTTCCTTAACAATTATTCAATACAGTTGTTTTCTAAGCGAAGGGGTTCGGATCATTTTACAGGGGATTCTGTTCTACAGGGATTCTGGACTGAACAATTATTAATTTCTTAAAAAAGAATTAATCAATAAACCCAAAATAAAAATCTCGCAAAATATTTGATGAAATAGGCTTATTTTTATCAGTCAAACGAAAACTACAACAACATAACACTTGATTACATGTACACTTCTAAAATAGCCGGAATAGGCCATTATGTTCCTGATAATGTGGTCACTAATAAAGATCTGGAAAAATTTATGGAAACCTCAGATGAATGGATCCAAGAGCGCACAGGAATAAAAGAAAGGAGATGGATAGATCCCAAATCTGACGATATGCCATCTACTATGGGTACCAAAGCAGCAAAAAAAGCAATCGAAAATGCCGGCCTAACGCCCAATGATATAGATTTTATTGTTTTTGCCACATTGAGTCCCGACTACTATTTCCCTGGACCAGGTGTGCAGGTACAAGATTTATTAGGCATTAAAGAAATCGGTGCTTTGGATGTGCGTAACCAATGCAGTGGATTCATATATGGGCTGTCTGTAGCCGATCAATTCATCAAAACCGGAATGTATAAAAATGTATTGGTGATTGGAAGTGAATACCATTCCGGAGGGTTGGAAAAAACTACTCGTGGCAGAGGAGTCACAGTAATCTTTGGTGACGGTGCAGGAGCCGTAGTATTATCCAGATCAGAAAATAATCACGGAATACTATCAACACACCTACATTCGGAAGGAAAACACGCTAAAGAACTCGCCTTAATCGGCCCAGCTACCAATAGATGGGTAGATCAAATTATGAGCGAAAATGATCCGGATGATACTAGTTATTATCCATATATGAATGGCAATTTTGTGTTTAAGCATGCTGTGACCAGATTTAGTGAAGTAATCATGGAAGCTCTGATGACTAACGGTCATCAACCTGGAGATATCAACCTGCTAGTTCCACATCAAGCCAATCTGAGAATCAGTCAGTTTATTCAGAAGAAAATGGGTCTCAGCGATGAACAGGTATATAACAACATCATGCGATACGGCAACACTACCGCCGCCTCTATCCCAATTGCGCTAAGCGAGGCACATCAGGAAGGTAAAATCAAAGAAGGTGATTTGGTTTGCCTTGCGGCTTTTGGTAGTGGTTTCACCTGGGCATCGGCATTGATCAAATGGTGAGTGAGCCGACTAAAGAAGAAATGAAAGTCCTGGGAAACCAGGATTTTTTGCTTCTAAAGCAATCTGTCAGCAGAAAAGTCATCCAGCACCTCTCCTCAATTGAACGGGCGCTTCATGCGAAACTTGAGGAATTATCATTCAATTTTCCAAAAGACACCTTTTTGCAGTCCGGTAAAATCTCCAAAGGTGAAAATTATTCGGGATTGCCCTACTTCATGCTGGACTACCCTCGAAAATTCTCCAAAACAGATGTTTTTGCTTTTCGAACTATGCTCTGGTGGGGAAACTATTATAGTTGTACTCTCCAAATATCTGGTGAAAGCCTGAAGAACTATGAAGAAAAAATATTGAAAAATATTTTAGACGAGCAAGAGCTCTATTTCTGTATCAATTCGAATCCATGGGAGTATCATTATAATGAATCTAATTTCCTGACCTTAAAAGACTTAGATATTAATACTATTAAAAAACACATCGATGAGCATGGTTTCGTCAAGATAAGTGATAAAATTGCATTGAACAGGTGGAAGGATTACAAAGCCTTCTCTGAGCATAGTTTAGCCCGGTTTTTGATGCTACTATCTTAATATGCAACGACTCACCTTTATCCTACTTATCATTCTGACTCATCAAGCATGGAGTCAAAGAGTTTATGTGGTTGACAAAAACTCAGAAACTGACAGTTCGTCTTATGCGAAATACATCGTACAGCCCCATATGGGAAAGTCTATTTACTTCAGAATAGATACGCTGAAGGACGGAGATTACTCATTCAAGGATTCTACTGGCTATCTGCTTTGTTTTGGCAAAATCGAGAATCAATCTCTGGAAGGAGAATGGATTTTCAACCAAAAATCTACAGGCACCAGAGAAAGCGTTCAATATGAAAATGGGCAGCGACAAGGAGTAAGTAAGCGGTTTGATTTATTTGGCAACTTGATTAACACGAGCACCTACGAAAAAAACGTCCTTAATGGGATTTATAAGGAATACTTTGAAGACGGGTCCTTAGCCTTATCTGGTCAATATGTGGATGGAAAGAAAGAGAAAACATGGATAGAATATTTTCCTGAAGGGCAGATACGCATTGTCAAAAGCTATGTCAATGACTTACCACACGGCAAATGGAAATACTACTACTATTTTGGTCGGTTAGAAGCTGAAGAGTACTACAACAACGGCATCAAGACAGGCACCTGGGTTCAATATTTCCCGAATAAGCAGATCGAAAAATCATTTCAGTTCAAAAATGGAATGCTCAATGGAGCATACAAGGAGTTTTATGAGGACGGAGGTAAAAGTGTAGAAGGACAATATAAAAATGACCTGAAAACAGGAAAATGGTTGAGTTTTCTAGAAAATGGCAATTTGTTCTCTATTGGAGATTTCAAGGCTAACATGAAAACCGGACTTTGGAAATATTTTGCTGAGACGGGCAAACTTGCTTCAGAAGGACAATACAGAAACGATCTCAAAGAAGATCAATGGATTTACTATTACTCAACCGGCGAACTGAATGAAATTGGCAGCTATTTGCATGATGAAAAAGATGGACTTTGGGGAGTTTTCTACAAAAACGAACAACTAGCCAGAGAAGAGTATTGGGAGTTTGGACGGCTGATGGAGGTAAGTCCGCATTACTCTAATAAGGGAGAGCAACTGAATGGAGGCAATCTTAGCAATGGAACAGGATTGGTCATTAGCTATAACAATGAGGAAGAGATTGAATCTGAAATCAATTATCTCAACGGCTATGAACATGGACTGGCCAAATATTACTATGAAAACGGCAAAATTGCCGAAGAAATCAATTTTACCAATGGCTTGAAAAATGGTACTTATACCCTCTATCATGAAAATGGTAAAATCGCCGAAACTGGTGAATTTACGGATGATATCAAAACAGGAGCATGGAAGGTTTATTCCAGATCTGGAAAATTGGAAGATCTGATAAAATACGATAAATTGGATTAATCTAAGATCCCACTGAGCAATGATCATCAACCTGATATCTTCACCCAGAAACATTTCTACTGCGCTGATGTACTCCTTTGCACATCGTACTGATACCAAAGTGATGGATGAACCTTTCTATGCATATTACCTTAATTTGACAGATGCAGAACATCCGGGAAAAGACCAGATCATAAAAAGTCAGCCTACCTCCGTGGCAGGAGTAAAAGAATGGATCCAGCACACTGGAAGTCAGCACGATGTTGTTTTCATTAAAAACATGGCACATCATCTGATCCAGATGGATCTAGATTTTTTGAGAGATTACGTGAATGTGTTTTTAATTCGGAACCCACAGGACCTCATTCTTTCGTTTTCGAAAGTAATCGGTAACCCGGAAATGAAAGATATCGGGTTAGAAAGGCAATTTGAAATATATCAGCGACTTAGTCAGCATACATCCTGTCCCGTGATAGACTCAGCTGAGATTCTGAAAAATCCAGAAAGTGCTCTTACTAATCTTTGTAAAGAAATTGGACTAAAATATGAACCATCCATGATCAAATGGGAAGCTGGAGCAATTCCTGAAGATGGGGTCTGGGCGAAATATTGGTATGACAGTGTACATCATTCTACAGGATTTCATACATCTCACAGGCCGAAAGTTGATTTCCCGGAGCATCTCCATGGTCTTTTGAGGCGATCAAAAACTTTTTATGAAGAATTGAGCAAAGTGAGTATCAAAGCTTAGTATTTCATTAACACAATCATAGAAAATACATAACCCGAATCTTAGACCTGTGCCTTCTCTGCTGAGCTAGCTTCGCAGATAGAAAATATTCCCAATGAAGGCAACGATCAAAAGCACATTACTACTCACTATAGTTTTATTGGTAGCTTCCTGTACACCTCAGAACAAAACCAACAACTATTCCATCAAACTGAAAGGAAGTGAATCCCTTTACGAAACGTTCTTGATGCTCAAGAATGATTTTGAAAAAATGCAAGATTCTGTAAAAATAAGTATTGAAGGTGGTGGTAGCCGAACTGGACTGATAGCTATCAAAAATCAAGAAGCTGATATTGGATTGTCTTCATTCCCGTTTAACCTGGATGCCACCCTGGGAGAGAATCATGGTGTAACAGAAAAAGTAGTAGCTCATGATGCCATTGTGGTCATCACCAATCAAAGCAACCCCATCAAAGAGCTCAGTGATGATCAAATTAATGCGATCTACGCAGGTGAAGCCAACAACTGGAGTGAATTAGGCGGTAGAGACATTGAAATAACACCAGTAATAAGGGATGAAAACTCAGGTACACAGAAGTTTTTCACTGAATATTTCAAGATAAATGATGTAGCTCCTACGGCCGAGGTAGCAGCTACCAATGCAGATATTGTGGCTAAAGTAAGTGGCAATTCGAAAGGAATTGGTTTTATCGGTTTTGCCTACTTCACAGAAAGTGTCCATAACCTCAAGCTCGCCGCAGATAGCACACAGGATGAATTTAAGGCTCCTACTCACCGAAATATCGAAAAAGGCAAATACCCACTCACCAGAGGATTGAGAATCTACTACCGAGTAGGTGATAATCCTGGATTGGAAGGTTTTCTAAAATATCTCGAGACTGAAAGAGCCAAAGGCATCATAGAATCCTTCGGGTTGATTGCCGGATAAAATATCCTGTCTGAATGTATAAAGTCAAAACTCTACAGGAGTATTGACTTTGTTTTTTTGACTTGCGCAAACCACCAATTGATGCATAAATTACAGTCAAAAAACATATTATGCTTCAGCAATACAATCCGAAAAACGAAAACATCAAAATCTGGGTAGGTCAGCAACTTTGGGAGAGAAAAGATGCAAAAGTGTCTGTGTTCGATTCGTCTGTGCAAGGTGGTGACGCAATATGGGAAGGATTGAGATTGTATAAGGAAGGATTGTTTTGTTTAGAACGTCACCTGGAGCGTTTACATGAATCTGCCAAAGCTCTGGCTTTTGCAGAAGTGCCGAGTTTTGAGGAAATCAAAAACGCCATTAAAACTACACTGGAGGCGAATGGCATGACTCATGATACACATATACGACTGACCTTGACAAGAGGAGAAAAAGTCACCTCAGGTATGGACCCCAGGGTCAATCAAGATGGACCATGTTTAATTGTGCTGGCAGAATGGAAACCGCTCGTTTATGATAATGAAAATGGCATCAAAGTCATCACAAGCACACAGCGCAGAAACAACCCTCAGTTTCTCGATAGTAAAATCCATCATAATAACCTACTGAACAATATCCTGGCCAAGATCCAGGCCAATTTCGCGAGAGTAGATGCGGCAATCATGCTGGATCATCAGGGGTTCGTTGCTGAGCTCAACGATACTAACCTCTTCATGGTAAAAGAAGGCGTGCTTTTTACACCTTTTGCTGATGCCTGTCTTCATGGCATCACCAGAGGTTTGGTCATGGAAATCGCTGAAAAAGAAGGAATCAAAGTATTGGAAAAAAACCTATCGCTCGTTGACTTCTATAATGCAGACGAAGTATTCGCTACAGGCACTATGGGAGAATTGACACCTGTTTATGAAATAGATGGACGAAAAATTGAAAATAAATCCGGAAAAGAAACCAGAATACACTTGCAGAAAGCCTTCAATCAGGTGATTCCTGAGCTTTGTGAAAAGCTTTAAAACAGAAAAAACTCTCCATTATCAATAGACGTAATGGAGAGTTTTGGTTTGCTCATTCCTTAACTAGAAAAGTACAATAGTTCAAGTCTGTTTATAGAGCGGCCAAAGCACTATCGTAATCTGGCTCATCAACAATCTCAGGTACCAGCTCAGTGTAGACTACTTTACCTTCTTCGTCCAGCACCACCACTGATCTTGCCAACAAGCCTTTTAGTCCGCCATCAACCATCTCCACACCATAATCTTTTTGAAAGTCAGAATCGCGGAAAGCTGATAGACTTTCGACATTTTCTATTCCCTCTGCCCCGCAGAATCTTTTGTGAGCAAATGGCAAATCTTTAGAGATACAAAGCACCACGGTATTTTCCAGATTGGCTGCCTTTTCGTTGAACGAACGAACAGACATGGCGCACGTACCAGTATCTATACTCGGGAAAATATTCAATATCACTTTCTTGCCTTTGAAGTCTTCCAATGAAGCTTCAGAAAGATCAGTATTTACCAATTTGAAATTAGCAGCAGAATCACCCTTTGCTGGCAATTCACCTATCGTATTTACAGGATTTCCTTTTAATGTTACTTGTGCCATATTAAAAATTTGTTTGTTCTTATTCAACAATCAATTTAGCTCATTGTTACTTGATAGATTTGCATTCTCAAATTATTTTCTAATTAACCAAGCTATCCCATTCTTTCATATTTGATTCAGAAGAATTGATGACACAAACAACCATCAAGAAACCAGTCTTTACAGGTTATCAAAAGTTCGTAATTGCTATTTTGGCATTCCTGCAATTCACCATTGTTTTGGATTTCATGGTACTCTCACCTCTTAGTGCCATTTTGCTCGACGAATTGTCTATCAGTACTTCACAGTTTGGGCTGGTTGTTTCAGCTTATGCATTTAGCGCTGGTGCATCGGGTCTATTGGCTTCCGGTTTTGCTGATAAATTTGACCGTAAAAAGTTGCTCCTTTTTTTCTATACAGGATTTCTTGTAGGCACGCTCCTATGTGGACTTGCGCCAAATTATCATTTGCTGGTTGCAGCCAGGATCATAACCGGACTCTTTGGTGGCGTTATTGGTTCTATCATATATGCAATAGTTACAGACCTATTCACAATAGACAAGCGTGGCAGAGTCATGGGATTTGTTCAAATGGCTTTCGCTTCTAGCCAGGTATTTGGTATACCGTTCGGTATATTCCTTGCAGAACGTCTGGGCTGGCACTCTCCTTTCCTATTGATAGTAGGTCTTGGAGCAGTAGTTTATATCATCATCGCATGGAAATTATTACCGATAGATGAACATCTGGCATTGCAATCAAAAAGCCGGGCTATCGATCACATGAAAAAAACAATGAGCAACAGAAACTATCTAAAGGGATTTTCTGTGACTACACTCTTAGCAACCGGAGGATTTATGCTCATGCCATTTGGGGCTGCCTTTGCCGTAAATAATCTTGGTATTCCATTAGATCAATTGCACTGGGTATATATGGCTACAGGAATTTTCACTATGATGGCCGGGCCTTTAGCCGGAAAACTAAGCGACCGGTATGGGAAATATAGAATCTTCTGGATTGGATCTGTGATAGCCATCATTTTCATCACTATTTATAGCCATCTTGGAATCACCCCTATCTGGATTGTGATCATACTGAGTATTTTTACCTTTATCGGAATCACTTCGAGGATGGTCTCTTCACAAGCTTTGCTTACAGCTATTCCCGAACCAAAAGATAGAGGAGCATTTATGGGAATCAATTCTTCAGTGATGCAAATATCCGGAGGAATTGCATCCGCTATTGCCGGACTCATTGTCGTTCAGGGAGCTGACGGAAAGCTAAGCAATTACCCATTGCTGGGTTTTGTGGTTTCTGCTACTGTTTTGATTACCATCATTATGATGTATTTCATCAACCGAATGGTCGTAGAAAACAAGCAAGTAAGAGAGGTTTAAAAAACAATTCCCCATTGAGTTTACCAACTACCATATCCAAAATCATTCATATTGATATGGATGCATTTTATGCGTCGGTAGAGCAACATGACAATCCTGATTATCTAGGAAAGCCGATAGCTGTAGGTGGAAACCGGGAAAGGGGTGTGGTAGCGGCAGCCAGCTATGAAGCAAGAAAATATGGGGTAAAGTCCGCCATGCCATCTGTTATTGCAGCAAGAAAGTGTCCTGATTTGATTTTCGTAAAACCAAGGTTTGATCGGTACAAAGAAGTTTCAAAACAGATCCGGGATATTTTCCATCATTATACCGACCTGGTAGAACCTCTTAGTCTGGATGAAGCTTATCTGGACGTGACTGAAAATAAAATCGGACTGAACTCCGCAACAATCATTGCCAATGAAATCAGGAGTAAAATTCTGGATCAAACCGGCTTAACTGCGTCTGCAGGAATCTCCTATTGTAAGTTTCTGGCCAAGACAGCTTCAGACGTTAATAAACCGAACGGTATATTTACCATCCTACCCGATGATGCAGACGATTATCTCCGCAAAATGCCCATCAGACAATTCCATGGAATTGGAAAATCTACCTCTGAAAAAATGATTAAAGCCGGTATATTCACAGGAGGTGATTTGAGAAAGAAATCCAAAGAAGATCTGGTCAGGAGATTTGGAAAAGCTGGTGGTTACTATTTCAACATTTGCAGAGGTATTGACAACCGTCCGGTAATGCCTGATCGAGAACGAAAATCTGTGAGCGCTGAGCGAACTTTTGATCATAACCTGATGCAGCTGGAGGATATAACCTCAGAATTAGAGCGAATCGGCAGGATTACCTTTCTCCGATATCAGCCCCAGAACAAGCCCGGAAGAACCGTGACGATTAAGGTGAAGTATGGTGATTTCAAACAAATCACCAGAAGCCATACTTTCGAAGAAACAATATCTTCTGAAAGTCAGCTTCTGGAAGCGGTGAACAGTTTGGTTGACAGTAGCTTAATTCGAGATGAAGGCATCAGACTTCTGGGAGTAGGCATTAGTAGCTTACAAAGCGATGAACCCACTAAAAGACCCGACCAACTCACACTGAACTTCTAAGCATGTACAGCATATTTTGAAGCCACAGCAATAAATTCTCGTCTTTCCATGAGGTTGAGAATCATCTCAGAAATCTCATGATCATCCATAGTTTTTACATTGATTATCAGATCGTATGTAGATTGATCAAACTTTCTACCAGAAATATTCTCTATCCATTTAATTCTATTGGCATCCATTTTTTTGATAAGCTCTGCCGCGTTGACCAAAGAAATTTTCATCGACCTTGACACATTCTCTACCCTCCAGTCTATAGGAGCCACCAGTCTCACTCTTAATACACGTTCGATACCTTCCGTGACAAAACTTCCTCCCCTACCAACGATGATGATATTTCCTTTCTTAGCATAAGTGAGTATGATCTCGTTGATCTTCTCAATGATTTTACTTTCTGAAATGTCATAATGTTGCCCAAGAGAGGCAAACAAGCTCCTTACCGGATCGGCATCATACTGCTGAACCTTCAGATCCACCACCGATGGCTTCAATCCCAATTCCTTTGCGGAATCCTCAATGATTTCCTTACTAATGTATTGCCAGGGATGCTTTTTTTGAAGTCTTGGGCGGTCATTGATTTCCTTGACCATCATTCGTGCAATTCGGTTACCCTCACAACCATACTGTCTGGAAAAAGTAAGAACCGGCCCGTCAAAAGCCGTATTCTGTGCCAGAAGATCACGCCCTTCGTAATATTTTTTCAAATCGATTTTCATAATAGTCTCTTAAAAAATGTCCACTAAAAAGTTAGAAATAGAAATTCAAATAAAGAATGACCTAGCTCAGTCCTCGCAAACTTTTCACGATTTTGTTAATTATATACCGTTTGGTATATTTGTAGAATGAGAGATGCCTCACAAACTAAAAATTTAATTATAACAAAAGCGATTTCCCTTTTTAATACCAAAGGGTATAGAGCCACCTCATTGTCTGATATCACTAAAGCGACAGGCATGACAAAGGGAGCCATTTATGGTAATTTCAATAATAAGGATGCTGTGGCTGTAGCATCGTTCGAATATGCTTCACAGAAAGTATTAGGAGATCTGAGAGAGCGAATCAAATCTGCCCCTACAGCTCCTGATAAGTTAAAAGCTATTTTATCATATTATGATTCTTACTTGGAAGAGCCACCCATAGAAGGTGGCTGCCCTGTCATCAATACTTCTGTAGAAGCAGATGATGAACATCCACAGCTCCGAGAAAAAGCTGTTGCCACTATACAGATGATCAAAGATTCTTTGAAAAAGATAATCTTGAGAGGAATAGATGAAAATCAACTCCGATCTGGAATCGACGTTGACCTGTACGCCAATATGTTTTATGCAACCATTTCTGGTGCCTTGCTCATTGCACGTGTAGAAGGCGAAAGTCATTCTTTTGATCAGGTAAGAAATGGACTGGAAATGCAAATCAACGCAATCACTTTAAATTAAATACCAATCGGTATGAAAGAAATCATTTATATCAAGACAAACAACACAGACACCAAAAGACCATCAGAAAGACCTCCTAAAACCAACTGGAGAATGGAGATGGTGAAGAAAGCCTTGAAATCACTTCAGCATGTCTCAGCGAGGAAAACTGCAGAAATCGTCTGGCATTATTTCACTCAACCAGGTCGGGTCGGTTTTACTCCGGCGCAGAAAGCTTTCATCGATAAAGCAGAAAAATTTGAGACTACATATCACAACCAAAAAATACAGCACTACCGTTGGGGAACTACAGGCCCGAAAATCCTGGTAAGCCACGGATGGCGATCGAAAGCTTCAGATTTCAGAAGAATGATAGAAGCTCTATTGGAGGCAGGATATGTCGTAGAGGGCATAGACATGGTAGCTCACGGAAAATCGGAAGGCACGCAAACTGCACTTCCTGAATTTCGAGATATTTTAAAAGATCATTATGTGAAATATGGCCCGTATGAAGCCATAATCGGACATTCATTGGGTGGGTTAGCTGCTGGCATGGTTTCCAGTGAACTGGCCAAGGATTATCAGCCAAAACAGCTCTTTCTAATAGCCTTCCCTCCTTATATTAGATATTTCTTTAAAGACATCATCGCCAGTCTGGGGTTCAAAGATGAAGTTTATGAAAACTTTTGCCTGCTGGTGGACAAGCACTACGACCAGCCAATCGATTACTTCGACTTGCGAACCAAAACCAAAGAACTAGATGGAATTGATTTACACTTTATTTATGATGAGCACGACGAAACTGTACCACTCATTCGTGGACATGAAATTAGGGATGCTTATCCGGAAGCACAGTTTGTGCAAACATCAGGGCTGGGACACTACAAAATCATGGCGCACGAAATCATCAATGATTACCTACTCAAAAACCTGAAGCAGCCAGTAAATATTTAAAATCCAAAAACAGTTTTAAGGTTTTGAGAGTTTTGCCGCATTATCTTTGAAACAAAAAATCTATGCTATTACTAGACATCAACCCTCAAATACTCTTCCTCCATCTGCACTCTACGCTGAGATGGTTGGCTCTGGCTTTGGTCATAGCCAGCATCATCAAATCACTGATTGGGCTGACCGGTGGCAGTCAATATGCAAAGCTCGACAATATTTTCGCTGCTTCATTTGTAGGTACCATGCACCTCCAGCTTTTAATTGGCCTGATCATGTATTTCTTCACTAGTCCGATTACAGAGGCTGCTTTGGCAGATTTTGGAGCTGCAATGAAGAACAGTGAGTTACGCTTCTGGGCTGTCGAGCATGGCTTTGCGATGATCATCGCTGTAGTGTTGGCTCAAGTCGGACGAAGCAAATCAAAGAAAAAGACGGAAGACAAGAGTAAGTTCAAAACACAACTGATCTTTTTTGGAATTGCCTTACTCATCATGCTTTGGGCTATTCCGTGGGACAGAGCTTTTGGCTGATACCAAAAAGCATTCGAAACAAAAAAAGCTGACCTGATGGTTGGCTTTTTTTATTGGTCTCTGTGAAAAGTAGCGCCATAACCCAGTTCAAATAACTGTAAACAAAAACGCCTATTGGAGCTAAATAGAAGGGTTTGTACTAAGGATTTTGAAACACGTGTGTTTGAGCCGTCAATCACGTGTGTTTGATCGATGAAACACGTGTGTTTGGAGAAGCAATCACGTGTGTTTCGGAGAGGTAAGAAAGTGAATCTTATACTAAATAAAATTTACGGCTCTGGAGGATGAATTAAATCTAAGTATTTTCCTCATCTCGTCGTTTGGTGGGGAAAATGAGGTGGATAAATGATCGCCATCAACCTTTATTTCATTTCTAGGAGCATTCGAATTTCGTTTGCCAGGACTACTATCCCATATGTGTCAGGTTTCAGTGGAAATTCATGTGTTTCTTTCATTGGGGTAAAGTATTTGTCTTCATCCGTTGGGCCGATGTACCCTAGAAGAACAATTTTGTTATGAAGTATATTGTAATCTTTTTGAGTGTTTAGTTCAGAGCTTTGAATCTGAGTAAACCCAGATAGCTTTCTTGTGTATTTGATACGAATCGATTCATTGGAAGAAAGCTCTTGTTTCAAGTTAGGTTTTATTGAGCTAGCGACCACAAAAGCTAAATGCTCCCAATTCTGCCCATTCTCATCTTGAATTATAGAGGTAAAAAAATTTACACCATGATTTTTGGAATGTGTTAGGGCTCCTAAAAGTTTGGCATGTCTTTCAAAAATGTGATTTGATCTAACGATGTTGTTAGTGCCTTTGTACCCGTATGGAAGTATGACGTTTTCAGATTTTTGTAGTGCGTTTTCAAGGATTAAGTCAGATCTAGAATCCTTTCTTTCTCGAAATAGGGTATTTGTGACAATTAATTTTGGTTTACAGGAGTCGATTTTATGGATTAGGCTTCCGATATATGCTCTATCACCATCTGAAATGTTTACAATTACAATATCTGGATCAATTGTATCTGTGAGTTCAACCGAAGAGGTTGAACACCCAAACAATGCTAAGATTAAAAAGACAAGGTATTTCATGACGAATGATTCAAAACATACATGTATCTCAACACCTTGAGATAATCTTTTGTAACAATCACAATCTATTAATTTTCCCTCACAACTCATTAAAGAGTTGATTTAAAACGATGACTATATCTTAGCTGAGCTTTGTAAAAGGTAAAATATTTCAAATCAGCACTACATTAACATTATTGGTCGTTTGGTGGGAACAGTAAATAAGGCAAAATTTCTCACATTTTTCAAAAAGTTTAAAACCACTTTTGCGGCTCGTAAAAAATATATGCTAAATAAGCATGATTCGATTCTAATCCTTAGGAATTTTAATAACACCTGCTTTGGTACTGTTTGATAATAACTCAATTATTTCTGGGGCAAGAACTTTTATACTATCATAAAATAAAAACGTAGTATTCAGGATAATGACGGGAATCGGATAATCCTTGAAATTTTGTTGATGTTCGATGTTTTTATCACCAGTGATCAGGGCCTTAAAACCTTCTTTGAGCATTTCTTTCAGAAGATCTCCATTCTTCTTTCCTCGCCATCCCATTTCTGAAATTGTCCATACTTCAAATTCAAAAAGATCATTTTTCAGCTTACGATTGACATTTTCGTCTAGTAAAATCTTCACAGGATTACGTTAATGATGGCTCGGAGATTATTTCAAGTAATTTATCCGTTTGGTCTTTGGAAACAGTTGGAAAACCATCATAGAATTCTTCCAATGGGATGTGCTCCTTTACATAATCAATAAAAATCTGAACAGGCACTCTGGTTCCATTAAATACCGGTGTACCACCCAGCACATCCGGGTCAACACTCACAACATTTCCGAATACTAAATGACCAGACTTCATAATATATTGATTTAGACGAATGTAATATAACAACAACTAAAGCCGAATTATAGTTGTTGAAGGGATTAACAACAACCAAGTTTCTCAATTTCCGCATTTAATGACTCAATATCTATTAGTTTTATAGGCACTCAGAGCAGTATCTTACTCCAATCACTCCCTTTTTGCTGTCTCTATCACCTTCCCATTTTCATAGATATTCAATGAAACGACCTTCTTACCTTTCTTCACAAATTCATACTGCACATTTTCATAGTTGAGATAAAAGGTGTTTTCTGACTCAGGGAAAAGCTCTTTGGTCCATCCAGGTTCACCGTTGGCTACATCCGTGACTCTTAGCAATTTGCCTTCTTTTTTGATATTGATTACCCGATCCGGAAGGATATAATCTCCCGTGTACAGATCGAGGGTTTCGTCTGGCAATTCCACCTCTGCAAGAGGCTGATGGTCATAGCTGATGATTCTTGTCAGCTTCCATTGACCATCGATCCGTTTCCACAATGCAGTCATTTTACCAGAACCAACAACCTTTTCTGTGCCATCATTGATCTGTAGATAGAAAATATGTTCACACATTTCAACAGCCCCATAATGATCCATCGGATATACCTTCAGTGAACCATCAATCAATTCTCTCCTCAATGGCTGCCTGGTACGCTGCTTATCTCCACAGAAAATGGCCATCCCCTTCATTTCATCATCTTTGGATGCCGTAAAACCGCCCTTATCATGAAAAAACTCAAAGTCTTCTGACAAAAAAGAGGCATACCTCTCTAGGTCACATTCATTTTGGGCTGAAAAATACAAGCTATCCATTGTTACAATTTCCTCATAGATTTCCCCTGATTGCTGAGAAAAAGATATGAATGAGTTAAATAATAAGGAGATAATGATTACTGAATGGGTTATGGTTTTCAATGGATTGTGGATTGGTTTGTTTCCGCTATTTATTCTGGGTAGTTATCAATTGCATTTACATGTGACTACTTTACCCATGTATAGAGCGACATTTTTTCTGAACCAATTTAAACCTTTTGATTATAAATCCTCGTGCCTTTCTCCTCTCAGCACTTTGTAGCTCACTTCCCAGCGCATGCCGCAGTACTTGCACATTTTGTGATCTTTATAGTTATCATACTGATAGGTCGCTTTAGTCTTGATACGCTCATAGCGATGTGTGGTGGTATAAACACGCGTTTTGGTATTGGTGCTGATGCTATCATATGAAGCAGTCTGTCTGGTATCACTGCCCAAATATTTATCTCTGGAGCCATACTTCACAGAAATAGATTTGCCCATAAAGTCTGTCGCTTCCGTGATTTCTCCATCCCAGTTTCCACAGCTGGTGCACTTACGATTCAGGTGTCCAAAAAATCCAGACAAATTGATGGCAGCCCCGACCAAAAACAACCCGATGATCAGAATCAATTCAAACCAACCAACGGACCCCTGTAAGTTCATAGCTACTGCTATCACTACAAAAACCAGCAAGGTGAGCCATAGCACCACATTCATACTCAATCGATACGATGGGCGCTCAAGATGGCTGATAAAGACACCTATAATCATCACAGGAATGAACGGAACGGAGATTTGCATTAAAAACCAGACGATTTTCAAAATAGCTTGAATCACCCATGTGATAGCCCGCACAGTCCAATGTCCGGATCGCAGATCCTGCCACCAGCCAATATTGAGTGACCGCTCTTCTCGCTCATAATATCCATCAGCCACGCCATAAAACGGCTCCAACGAGGCAATCATTCTCCAAACCGGGAAAAATGACATAGCTCCCCATAAGCGTTCAGACTGCCCAAACAGCACAGAATCCACTTTTCCTTCTGCACCCACATAAACCGCCACGCCCTTGTAGGCAGATGTATCTCCAATGATCCGTACATTTTCCCAGTTGGCTTGATTTTCAAATACCGAGGTAGCCGGTCCATATCGTTTTTCGACTTCAGCAATGGTCTGTCCCTTCCAATTCAAAGCCCTTGTGGAAGCCACGGGCTTGACGCTACTCTCATTGATCTCCAACAAGGAATCATCAAAATGATATTTGATATGATTGTCAATGATATAGCCAATCCTGCCTTTTGATGTTTTCACTTTTAAGTAGTGTTTGTCTTCACCAGAAATATTGGGAGTGGCAATGATCCTTGGAAGGTTTTCCTCAATCGTGGATAATTTTTTCGTCTTATCCCTCACCGAATACAAAGGTGTTCCTTTGACTATTTCTCCTTTTCTTTCAACACCCGAAAATGCTGCTGGATGCATGTAACCTGTTTCTCCTGAAGGTAGCTGCACCTTGACCAGTCTTTGCTGACCTTCCGCAAGCGGTGTTACCTGCACTCCTTTTGGGATCGTTTTTTGAAGCAAATCAAACTTGGGTTTGCGGGCATCTGTACTCACAAACTCACTTGGCACTGCCACTACCCAATCTTCGGGATCAAAGTAACTCTGCTGTGGTGGAAATGCATACCAAACATAAAATGCAATAGCCGCTATGAGCATGACCAGTGGGACGATCATTTTTAAGCGATTATTCGGTAGCTCTGACTCAGTAGCCTCAATCAAATTCCTCTGCAGATCATACTCTGCTCTTACCTCCTCTTCACCAATACTTTGGGGATCTATACCGTTGAGGACTTTGCGGGTAGCCCTAATTTCCTTTCTATTGGCAGGCCAAACTGTATCTTCTACCTCATCATAACCTGTCCAGTTAGAGCGGTTTTCGAGGAGCATCTCCCACACTTGATCGTCATAATTGCTGTTTTCCGTACTCATGGCTTATAGATTCAAAGGTTATTTGAAATCAGTTCCAGAATTGTTCTGGATTTATATATGTGTGCTTTATACATGAAAAAAAATCAGTGTTGAAATATCTCACCATTAATAAATGGGAAGCACTATGCCTCTAACCAGCCATTCATTTTATAAAAAACTATATATCAAACACTTACACTCTAATCTCTATCACCAATCCCACTGTTCTTTATAGTACTTTTATAGCGTTTTCAATTTACGGAACGAGCGTTTTTTTATCAATAAACGTGATGAAAGTCATAAACCTGACTAACCCTTGTTAGGTAAGAAAACAGGAATCAATCCTTGCAAAAAACCAGGCTTTGGATTTACTCAAATAAGAAAATGGTATTGTTTCACGTTAGGTAATGTATGACCGCAATGTTGTTTTTGTCATTGATCAAACGATCAATAAATAATTCTTGGGAAAGATGAACAATAAATTACACATGATGGATGTTTAATTTATAGTTTTCATAAAAACCTTAAGATTATTTAACATGACGAAATCAAAAAACAGCTCTCCTATCCGGTTCGTAATACTCATTGGATTAGTAATGATCTTCAGCATCAGTTGTCAGGAAGATGATAGTGATGATGTAACAGATGCCATGGATTTGAGCACACTTACTTCCAAATGGGAATTCGTAGATAATGATGAATTGTACACCCTGGAAATGAATGAAGATGGCAATTATATCGCTAAAAAGAAAAATGCAACTGGTTCCGGCACCATACGGTTTGGGGATTATCAAATCTCCGATAACACAGTATATTTCGAGAGCCTTGGTGAGCTTAAAATCACATCAATTGATGATGTGAACCTCTCAGGGGAATGGAGGTCTAATACTGAAAATACTCCGATTATAATCTCAGGTAATAGATCAACTACCATATCCGAAAGTGATAGCACCAATTTACTTTGTAAATCCTGGCAGATGGTTTCAGTGAATGGGGAAGAAGTAGATACCGAATATGCTTTGACAGTAATCTGGTCAAATGCTGGTACATACTTCGTGGAATTCGACGAACCTACAGATGAGAATGAAGGTGGCCTGAGCCAATGGAAGTGGAATGAAAATCAACCAAATTCTCTTTTATATAATTGGGACGGTACATCCAACTGGGATGATGCTGATGAGATCACCATTGTCGAACTCAGTGCTACATCTCTCACCATCAGGGAAGATTATTCGGATGATGAGTCAGAAACTTTCGTCTTAAAACCTCTTCACAACAACTAATGTAATTGCTTACCAGATGTCATTGATTGCCGATGATGTCTGGTTTGTTTACCAAATTTATTCAGTATCATTCTGAATCTTGTTTTTCAGGGTTTGGAAGAATCCCAAGTGAGATGTAGGTATGATCAATTTATTTTGTAAGTGAGCGAAAGTCTAAATAAAACGAAAAACCATTTTATCTATTCTATTCCACCATATTTCAGGGTTCGTACACTATCAATCTCAGTGAGTTTTAATGTTCCATCATTAAGAATTTCGATTAATGTGATTACAGAGTCTATCTCATATGTAGTACTGTCAGAATAGTAATTAATAATCTCAGTTGTTCGTATGTCAAATCTATGATATTTCCTTTCTGAGATCATTTTGGAATACATTCTTTGTTTTCCGATAATTTCTGTATCACCTGCAGCCTCTATAAGATCTGACCAAGAATCTGAAATTGGAATTTGATCAACGAGTTCTAGATTTTGGTCTATGGTGGCCAAGTGTAGTTTGTACCAACCATCAGCATTTATCTTTAAGGCTAAAACTGCAATATTTTCTAGTTGAGGTTGAGCTGAATAAATCTCACATGAATATAATCTCCCTAGATCAGTTTTATTTGGAACGAATTTGTCGGTCCAGTTCAAGTATTGTATCGAATCGAGACGATAATCTCCGCCTACCTTATCAATTACATTCAATACTGTTTTGTTAGTAAACTTGGAGTTAAAATTTGGAAATTCAAATAGTTCGGACTTCTCCTCCTTGATTACCTCTTTCACTGGTTCTTTCGTGTTTTTTGTCACACAAGAAGTGAGACAAATAAACAGAAGGACAATTACAAGGTTGGTTTTCATCTGATAAATTTAACCCATTCCCCGAAAAAGTTCCGTACTACCTCACCATCAAAATAGGAATGTGCATATCCAGCTTCAGAACTTGCACCACCGTATTGCTAGAGTGACGATCATCAAATGGCAATACAATCAGGTCCATATTATTTGTAAATGAATAATTCAAAATGGTCTGCGGTATGCTCTGATCAGACTTATAGCTTAGCTCAATCTTTGGTTCCCCGATAGTTTTGAGATACTTGTTTTTAAAATTCTTCCACCGCTGCTGAATGTTGTCTTTCACTTCTGGCTCTATGTCCTTGACTGGCACAAATGGGAAGTAAATATTTGGGATAGCATAAACATGCTGACAGGTATAAGTAGCATCCAGTGACTTGGCAAGATGCTCTGCCTGGATCACGGCGCGTGCTGAGTTTTCTGTAAATTCTATTGGTACGAGTACCTGTTCCACCCGATGAAAAGCCGTCTCCGGTACTACCATCACATGAGAGGCAATCTTCTGATACAACACCCGCTCTATCAGATAACCAGATCCTTCGTAGGTCACTTTTTTACCAAAGATGACCAACTCTGCCCCCATGCGCTTCTGCAAAGCAACAATCCCTAAGGCGGAATTATCATTTTCCTCGATCACCACCTGAAACGACTCATGCTGAAGGATCTTTTTAGCCTTGGCACGCACCTTATCTTCCACTGTTTTGGCCAGTGGTTCGCTCAATGTAGACAGTAGCGCTTCTGCCTCATCAGGATAATCAAATCGGATGTTATGATACAAAATCACTTCTTCCAGATTAGGCAAATGTGCCTTCAGAAACTGTGAGTACTGGATCAACAGTTTATCCATATTGCTGAGGTCCAGTGCCAAAACCACTTTCGTGATTTCATGGATGCTTTTTACTTTAGTCGTCATTGTCTTGCTGATTCAAAAATTCTTTAATCACTTCAGTATAGCTCTTTTTAGCCTTCAAGTCTTTCTCTCTATTGATTCGCTCATATTCTTCTTTGAGGCCTAGATAAAGACTATAACACATCAACAGTAATATCGCTGCGAATGGCAACCCAGTGGTTAGTGCTGCCGTTTGCAAGGCCGTCAACCCACCTCCTATAAGCAATGTAGCAGCTACACCTCCTTCAGAAAGTGCCCAGAAAATTCGCTGACCAACAGGAGCATCTAATTTACCGCCAGAAGTAATGCTATCAATCACCAAGGATCCGGAATCTGAAGAAGTAACAAAAAATGAAGTCACCAAAAATATTCCGATCAGACTAGTGATGAATGTAAACGGAAACTCCTCCAGCATCACAAACATCGCTGTAGAGATCTCTTCATTCACCGCTCCGGCTATGTCTCCAATTCGATTCAATTCGAGAAATAATGCCGACCCACCGAAGACAGACATCCAAAGGAAAGTCAATATGGAAGGCACCAAAAGCACACCCAGCACAAACTCCCTAATGGTACGACCCTTAGAAACTCGCGCAATAAACATCCCTACAAATGGCGACCAGGAGATCCACCATGCCCAGTAAACGAATGTCCAGTTGGCCTGAAAATCTCCATCGGTGAAAACCCCAGTCCACGTTCCTAAATGAATGATTTCATTCACATATCCTCCTGTGGACTGGATAAAACTACTGAGCAAAAACACTGTAGGTCCTATGATGAGCATAATAATGAGAAAGAGTGATGCTACCCGAATGTTCAATTCGCTCAAAACCCTAACACCTTTATCTAAGCCAAGCACTACAGAAGTAGTGGCCGCCAGAGTGATCAGGACGATCAACAATACTTGCATCCATACTTCATTGGGAAAACCAAAA
Source organism: Bacteroidia bacterium (assembly GCA_030425425.1). GTDB lineage: Bacteria > Bacteroidota > Bacteroidia > Cytophagales > Cyclobacteriaceae > Marinoscillum. Next base: position 74,437 of record JAUIAO010000006.1, read on the forward strand.
AGAAAATTAAACCCAGTTGCGATTTGTTTTACTCCAAAACCCAAAGAAGTAGCCAGTCCGAATAAGGTAGGTACCACGCTCAGCACATCGATGATATTGCCAATAGGCCCATGGATGCGGTCTCCTAACAGCGGATAAAATACCGAGCGAATAGACAATGGAAGTTTCTTAGAAAACGTAAAAAAAGCGAGTGCTAATCCGATAATGGCATAAACGGCCCATGCGTGAAGCCCCCAATGCAAATAAGTATAAACCAATGCGTTTTGCGCTTTGTGGGCATCATCCACAGCAGGAACCGGAGGATTGCTGAAATTGAAAATGGGCTCTGCTACACTAAAAAACAACAAACCAATTCCCATCCCGGCAGAGAAGAGCATTGCAAACCATGCAAAAAGGCTAAAATCGGTTTTGGCATCTTTTCCTCCCAGACGCATCTTCCCGTATTTCCCAAAAGCTAAATACAAGGCAACTGCCAGTAGTATATTCACCGTAATTGTAAAAAACCAACCGGTATTGGTAGTTACCCAGGACTGAATAGCCTTAAAGACCTCAGTCATGGGATCACCTACGATCAGTGTAAGGGCAATAAAAAAAATGATGATTCCTGCGGAAGGGTAAAAAACAGGAGCGTGAATATCGAAGTACTTCTTTTTGCTCAAAATCCTGAAAATTTAATGGGCTTTCAATTAAAACAAAAAAGGGAAGAACCACCATGGCACTTCCCTTTCTTTTATCATATCATGATTATTTTACTAACCATGTAGCAGCGTTAAAATCATTACCACCGTCCAGGTTGGCAATAGCTGCATTGTAATTATCAGCATTCAAGCTCTGCTCTTCACCAGGATATAAGAATCTAAGTGGAAGATTGTCATTGTTGGAGTTTTCACAAGTAGGCCCCAAGAAAGGAATACCGTCGAAACTCATTCCCGACTCGAAATACCATCTTCTCACTTCGAAATATGGCTCCAATCCATGGAAGAAAAGGGCTTGCCATTTCTGCTCCCAGATATCTGTAACGGCTGCATAAGCCACACCTGAGTTTGCATAGAAATCACTGAAATCAGCCCATCCATAAGGAGCATAATCCACCTGATAGTAGTCCATAGAAGCCTGAATACCATTTTGATAATGTGTCTCTATATCGTTAGTGATCCAACCTTTTGCAGCTGCCTCAGCTAGAAGAAACTCTACTTCGGCATATGTCATGATGATCCCTTCCGGGCTATTCAACCCGAGACTAGCAGCGCTTGTCTGCGCAGCATCATTGAAGTAAATAGCTCCAAGCCTTGATCCGGTAGAGGAGCAGGTAGAACCAGCGCCATTGTCTGCTCCTACGAAAGTAGGCGTGGAATAATCATCGTTATCAGGTCTTGCGTATCGAGAAAGTCGTGGGTCCTGATTGGCATCCATTACACCATACAGCGTGCTACTTAAAGCCACTGCATCAAAGTCACCAGTTTTCAATGGAATCGTAGGAAACTGATTCGGGAATCCGCTCAGATAACCAAGCGCTACATTGTCTGCATTAGAGGAAATGATATTTCCAGCATTTACGATACTCGCAAATTCTGTTCCGGCATTGGCCAGTTGATTATTGGCAGTCATCAGCAATCTCAATCTCAATGAGTTGGCAAATTTTCTCCAAAGTGAAGCATCTCCACCGAGTAAAATATCTCCATCGATACTTCCGCTACCAGAAGCCAGCAATGTCTCTGCTCTTGACAATTCACTCAGTAAATCAGCATAAATCTCATCCTGAGAATCATAAGCAGGAGTGAAATTGTTCTCTGCTCCGGCAATGGCTTCAGAATATGGAATATCTCCATATGCATTGGTCAATACTGAAAACACCCAGCTTCTCAAGGTCACTGCTGCACCTTCCAATGCCTGGTTTCCACTCTCTATGGCCAAGGTCTCTACCCCCCTAATATCAGTAAGGCTTTCGTACATTCCTTCCCACACTGTTGGAAAAGCATTCCACCTGTAGTCGTCTATTTCAGTACGCAGCGTTTTAGCGGTAAGCTGAGCTGCGTTGTTTCCCAATAGGAAAGATTCCATTGCCATGGTATTCACACTCTGGCGAATAGCAGAAGGCAATAATACATCCGCAGAAACCGTAGTGGGTTCATTTGGATTGGTATTCATCTCCTCAAATTCAGAACATGATATAAATGCTCCGGTCATGATGAGGGCTAAAATTATATGTTTGATATTCATAATATTCTTCTTTTTAAGTCTCGTCATGAATTTGATTAAAATCTCAGGTTAATGTTCACTCCAAAGCTTCTGGTAGAAGGCAACTGAGTACTCTCAAATCCATTCACGAAAAGTCCATTTCTGATTGAGAATGTCTCAGGATCTATTGAAGGTACTTTCGTGAAGAGCAATAGATTTTTACCAATGAATGAAATCGTAGCACTTGGCATATTGAGCTTGTCAGTAAAAGACTTAGGCACTTGATAAGAAATGCTGAGCTCTCTTAGTTTGAAGTATGTCGCATCATAAGTTGCCGCTTCGATGTTGTCACGGTTAAAACCATTTCCGTAGTAATTGTAGAAATATCCTGTGTATCCAGCACCACCTGGCTGTACAACCACATCATTTTCTGTCAGTTCTCCAGTCTGGTAAGTTCCATCTTCGTTCATAAATTCTCCATCGCCATTGCCATCAGTCCAGTTCCATCCCGGACCAACTACTCCACCAGCTTCTTCGAGTGTGTAAACCGGCTCACCGCTTGCATCATAAGACACAGAATGTACTCTTCTACCTTCCAGAGTAGAAAGATCCAAATTCGGATCATCATTGTTAGTGATGGCACCACCTGTTGCGTATAGAGCATGAGATCTTGAATAGATTTTACCACCGATCTGTCCATCAAACAAAATGTTTAAAGTCAGGTTTTTGTACGCAAAGCTATTGCTAAGACCAAGTCTCCAGTCTGGCTGAAATGACCCTGCGGATACTTTTTCGTCTGTAATCATTGGCAATCCATTCTCGTGAATGATTCTACCATCAGGACCTCTTTCGAACCCAAGTCCGTATAGTTGACCCAAAAGCTCACCTTCCTTCGCCACATATTCCAAATCTGCTCCACCTTCATCACCAGGGAATACATCATCTATGATGGAGTACTGACCACTGGAGATTACGTCTGGAAGTGATTCTACAACCGCACGGTTTCTACCAGCGTTAAATACCACATCCCAACTAAAGTCATTGTTTTCAATCACTCTACCCATCAGTGATACCTCGATACCCTTATTGCTAATCTCACCGCCATTGGTTAAGCTAAAGTCATATCCACTAGTCTTAGCTACAGGCAGATAAATCACCTGATCGTAACTCAACATATCGTAATAAGTGAAATCCAATCTGAAACGTCCGTCAACAAATCTGGCGTCCAGACCCGCTTCCCACGCTTTGGTTCTTTCATTAGTCAGGTTCGGATCTGCAATGGTATTGTTGGTAGTGAATACTGTAGCTGAACCGTAAGCCGCCTGTGGTGTGAATGTATTACCAAATGAATAAGCCGGTGCTCCATTTCCTACCTCAGCGTAAGAACCTTTAAGCTTTAAGAATGAAACCTGCTTTGGCAAGTCGATCATATCCGATAGCACGGCACTCATCGCCAATGATGGGTAACCAAAGCTGTAAGAAGAATTATCCAGTCCGGCGATTGGATTTACCAAAGTACTGTTCCAGTCATTTCTATATGTAGCATCGAGGAAGATACTGTTTCTGAATGCGATTGTCGCCACACCGAAAAGGCTATTAATACCCACCTGTGTCTTCTGAGACTCTACCAAAACACCTGAACGGGCATTGGTCAGGGTGTAAATGCTGGCTGAAGTACCGAAGAATTTCAATTCCGGGTTGTTGGCAATCAGCGTGTTAGCATTCTGCCGCATGATGTTTCCACCAACTTTAAGGTCAAAATCCCAATCTGAAAGGTTTTTCTTGTCTGAGCTATAGCCTAACAAAAACTCAGCATTGGTTTCACTAAAGCCAATTTCATCCTCTCGGTAACTACCTAGTAACACACCTTTAGTGGATGGGGCACGTCTATACTGTCTTCCTTCGTTCAACACATCAGCACCAAACCTGAATCTCGCACTGATTCTGTCGGTGATGTTGTACTCTACTTTAGCGTTAGTGATCAATCTATTACTTTGGAATGCGTTGGTATTTTCATTCGCGATAAACCACGGATTGTTTACCCAAAGGTTTTCTACATATCGCTGCTGTACACCTTCCAGGCCTGGCTGCCAGTAGTCTTTCAGATCATTGATCTCTACCTGACGCGGATACCATAACCATCCGTACATTACAGAAGATGATTCGTCATACCCTGCATTAGGCACATTGTCAGAAGCAGAAACCACATACATGGAATTGAGTCTCACATTTAGCTTGTCATCAAATAGCTTACGACCTAAGCTTGTCTGAATGGTGTTTCTTTTCAAATTAGAGTTTGGTACAATTCCACGGTTAGCAAGGTTGGTATATGAGAATCTCATATCGCCATTCTCATCAGCTTTGTTGAGAGCTACATTGTTCACAGAAGTGATTCCCGTACGGAAGAAATTTCTGATATTATCCTCTGCCGGAGTGAAAGGAGCTGGATCACCATTAGAATTAAATTGTTTGATCAGCTGACCATTCATTCTTGGACCCCAGTTTTCACCATAAGCTTCGTAGTATTCGTTCGCACCGATATAGTTAGTACCATCTTTGTAACTGTATTTACCATCTCCACCAAAACCGTATTCATTCTGATAGTCAGGCAGTTTCAAGATCTTCTGGAACGTGGTACTTGAATTGATTTCAATACCCAATCCATCATTGGCAGAATTACCTTTCTTAGTCACAATCAGCACCACACCATCTGCAGCTCTGGAACCGTAAAGTGCAGAAGCAGCCGGACCTTTCAATATGTTCATAGACTCTATATCATCAGAATTGATGATCTGAGCTGCACTACCAAAGTCGATCGTAGTAGAGCCATTTAATCCATCATCCGTACTGTAAAGGTCATTGGTCACTGGCATACCATTCACAACGAAGAGTGGCTGATTGTTGCCCAATAGTGACGCAGCACCTCTAATATTAATGTTGGTAGAAGCCGTTGGACCATTTCCACTTCCGGTGATGTACACTCCGGACACTTTACCGGCTAACGCATTTACCGGGTTATTAGATTTTACAGTTGCAATCTGCTTAGCATCCACTTTCTGTACTGAATAACCAAGTGCTTTTTCTTCCCGCTGTAATCCCAATGCAGTTACTACTACAGCTTCTTCCAGTTCTTTGATGTCGAGCTTGAGGGTAACATCAATTACAGACCTACCTCCCACTTTTTTCTCTACAGTTTTATAACCCAGAAAAGAATAGACCAAAATTGCTCCTTGAGGAATAGACAATTTGTAATTCCCATCAAAATCTGTGGTGGTTCCAGATGTAGTTCCTTTAATCACGATGTTAGCACCGGGAATTCCAGTACCATTCGAACCATCGATAATTGTACCACTAACAGTTCTCTCCTGTGAATACGCCAAATTCTGGCTGAAAAGCATGATGAAAAATAGCATCATGCTTATCCCCTTTTTTGGAGATAATACATTTTTCATTTTCCAGTAAATTTTAATCATATGATACCACTTTAGTTTAAGTTCTTTTTCCTCAGCCCCACAACCGGACTTAGTCAATATTGTTTTTCTATTTTCTCAATTATATTCTCTAGAATATATTTTGACAATACCCAGAAAGATTTTGGAAAAAACGAAGAATTCGATTGTTAATAAGAGCTAAAAAACGTTTTATTAATTATTTCAAAATAATATTTTGAAGCCACAAAGTTAAGATAAAGATTATAATATGTTCTATACGAACTAATTATATCTTAAAAAGGGTATGTTCTCTAAAAACAGATTAGTAAAATTCAGGTCTGATTTAAACCGAAAAAATCTTAACTCACCTCAGGATTGAAATGCAAGAGTGGCGAAGCTTCAACCTCCTTGATCTCCATAGCATTGGTAATGATTTCCAGTGATTTTCTCACCATCTCTCTGTCTTCTTTAGAGATGGCATCCAGCTTCTTGGCCAGTCGATCATGCAGCACATTGGGCGCGCGCTCCAGTATTTTGATCCCTGAGGCTGTGAGCGTGATATGGTTGATTCTCTTATCACCGGATTTGGGTAGTTTGGCTATATAACCCCGCTTCAGCAGACGATTCATAATGCCGGTCACGGTGCTTGAGTTTAGATTGAGCCGTTCTTTGAGTTCCTTCTGACTCAATTGATAATTCTCACTGTTTTCCAGCTGACCAAGGAAAAGAAACTGTGGAATACTGAGACCATATTCCTTTTCTATAGTCTTGGACTCGATACTGAGTGCCCGGACTATTTTCCTCATACTTGTCAAAATTTCCAATGAATCCATCAGCTTATAAAAATAGCAGAAAGTAAAAATAATCACAGACTTAGTAATTTGATTAGAAGCACACGCGATTTTATTTTGTTCCTTCCTAATTATTCTATCGGCATAATTACAGGGCTAATCGAAAGATATGTCCTATCCGGCTTTCATTCTGTTTAGATTCACGAAATCTAATTACCTAACTAAAACCAATATGAAAACCACTGAAAGCTTAACGAGGCTGGCACTCGTATTTCTATTGATTACTACTGGCTTTTATGCTTACACTCAGGTGGATGAATTCTCTCCCCGAGAGCGCCTAGGAAATCACATCAACACGCCTTTTACAGAAACCAAGCCTATCATCTCCTATGACAATACAATACTCTACCTGACGCGTCAGTACCACCCAATGAACACGGGTGGTAAAGATGACATCCAGGACATCTATTATGCCACCAGAGATGCTGAAAGGATCTGGTCAGAGCCCATCAATATCGGTGCTCCGCTGAACAATGAGTTTCCGAATGGGATTTCTTCCCTATCTCAGGGAGGTGATACCGCACTGGTAATCAATGTTTTTACTGAAAAGAACTATGACAAAGGCGCCTCTATTACTTTCAAATCAGGGGATAACTGGACAAACCCACAAGGAATTGACATTCATAAGTTTAAGAACAACAGTGACTTCATTGACTATTTTATTACCAATGATGGCAAGCGCATGTTTCTGGCGATTGATAGTAAGGGCAGCTATGGAGACCAGGACATTTACATTAGTGAAAAAATTGATGACTTCCACTGGACAGAACCTATCAATATCGGTGAGGCAGTGAACACATATGACGCAGAGTTTTCGCCGTTTCTTTCTTCTGATGGTAAGACTTTGTTTTTCTCATCCTTTGGTCATGAAGGATTTGGTGGCGCTGATATCTACTACAGTCAAAGACTAGACGACACCTGGCTGAATTGGTCGCCAGCAGAAAACCTCGGTGATCGATTCAATACCGAAGGGTTTGAAGCATATTTCACTATTCCTTCACGTGGTGAGCACGCGTATTTTGTATCAGATGTAGGTAGCAATGAAGATTCGCGGGATATTTTCAGAGCTGTGATCCCTTTAGAACTCAACCCTACTCCCGGGGTAATAGTAAGTGGTATCACCAGAAACAAACTTACTAAAGAGGCTTTTACAGCAGTAGTGGATGTGACCTGTCCAGACCCGTCAGTAGAAGACAAACACTTTGTAACTAAAAATGACATTCATAAGTACTCAAGATCAATTTTCGAATTTCCAAAGACATTCCGACTGCTTGCCACTCAGAAAAATTACTTGAGCACTTCTCAATATCTGAAGGTAGAAAAAACAGACAAAAGTGAAGTGAAAGCTGACCTCTATCTGGTACCTATAGAAGTAGGGAATACACTCATTTCTCATGATGTAGTTTTTGAAACTGGCACCTCCACCATGACTGATCTTGGAAAAGAAGAGATGGGCAGAATGGTGCAATACATGAAGGGTTATCCTGTAATCAAGTTTGAAATCACAGTACACGTACAGGATGGGGAAGGCAATGAACAAGCTCTTTCTGAAGAAAGACTTGCTGCTATCAACGAATTTTTTCTAAGCAATGGCATTGACAGAAGTCGGGTATTCCCGGTAGCAGGAATGGGTGCAACTGTTCCTTTCGAGAATAAAGACAACATACTTGTTTACGACCCCTCAAAACCGGATAATCGTGTAGAGTTCACAATTGTAGCCGATAGAGACAAAGATTTGGTAACAGACCTCAGAGATGAATGTCCGGATACTCCGGGTAGCGTGAAAACGGCCGGCTGTCCTGACAGAGATGATGACCTGGTGATGGACAAACTGGACAAATGCCCTGATATAGCGGGAATCCCGGAAAACAGAGGCTGTGCTCCCATAACTGATGAGGACAAAGCTGTATTCGAAGAAGCCCTTCAGGGAATTCAGTTTGAAACTGCAAAAGACATCATCAAGCCGGTTTCTTTCCCTATTCTCGACAATGTGGTGGGCATCATGAAAAGACATCCTGAATACTTCCTGAGAATTGAAGGCCATACGGACAGTGATGGCACTGAAGAATCCAATCAGGATCTCTCAGAAAGAAGAGCAGCTTCAACACGTAAGTATCTTGAAGAAAAAGGAATTTCTGGAGACAGAATGAAAGAATATGGTTTCGGAGAGTCAAAACCAGTAGCATCCAATGACACAGCGGCTGGAAAGCAGAAAAACCGCCGGGTAGTTTTCGAAGTGGTGTTTGACGAATCTGATTTATAAGAATTTGGTTAACAACAGCCTGTATAAGCTGAAGCCGTTCCTTGAGGGACGGCTTTTTTTGTAATGCTTATCAGTAGATTGATTTTAGATTAAAAGCACCGACTCAGGGATAGAGTCGGTGCCCTATTGTTTTAATTCTTTCTTTACTGATATAGAGAGTGCTTTGTGGCTATGCTAGAATCTATTTCAGTCATTTCCACTTTCAATTAATGTTCATTTTTGTCTTGACACAAAAACGAACCAAAAAAGTCAAGACAGAATAATCACTTCCACCCACTGGCCTTCACCCACGCCCGGTATTCTGTCCGACCCTCCCTCTTTTACTTTTTCAAAGTAATCTTGACAAACAGAAGTTTGGATTCAAATTCCAAAAGATCAAATAACAGTCCCACTGAGCACCTTTCTAAATATTAAAACCCAGTAGTGGGTCAATACTCTTGCAACAACACCTTCCAAGCACCTACCGGATTACCATCAGCGATGTACTTTGCCGCCAGTTTATGTAGCTCTTCCTGCAAATTATCAGGTTCGTTTTCAGAGTCTTCCAGTATCGCATGAACCTCCGGTTCACTGGCGAACTCCTCCACCTCCGCATCTGTCGGTAGTTTTTCCACATTGCCCAAAATACCCAAATCATTACCTGTGAGCACCTTACTGTTTCTGATGCTCTGAGGAATGGCATCTACACCCACTCCCAAAGTGGTCAATGGCTTAGCTACCTCAAAGATCGCATCACCCTGTGCACGGCAGTAATAATTTGCACCCATACGTGCTACATGGTCAATTTTGTACGGATCGATTTTACCATTGATATACAGGTCTTCATCCACATGCACCTGTAGTACTTCGCAAATCACCAAATTGCCCGCTCCACCCTTATCTCCCAAAGGTTTCACTTCGATCACCTTGCACTCAAAAGCTGCTGGCGCCTCTCCTACTCTTGGTGGCTTCACCAACTCCGACGCAACCGGTGTGAATCCAGATTTCAAGAATTCATTGACACCTGTGGGGTACTCAGTACTTGCCAATGACATCTGCTGTACCATGGCATAATTCACCACGTTGATGGTCACTTCTGGCACTTCCAACACGTTATTGTAGGTGTCTTTCGTGGTATTGTTGGTGCCACGCCTCGAAGGGGAAAACACCAAAATCGGCGGATTGGCACTGAACACATTGAAAAATGAAAATGGACTCAGGTTCACATTTCCATCCTTATCTACTGTACTTGCAAATGCAATAGGTCTGGGCGATACTGTGCCCAATAAAAGTTGATGCATTGCCGGAACCGGCACATCTCCAGGTCTAATTGTCTTCATATTACTTAGAAGGTAAGATTTTGTTTTTTACTTCACCAAAACCAACACGTATTCCTTCTTTTTCGGCATATCCTCTAATGTACACCGTATCTCCATCATGGATAAACTTTCTCTCTGTTCCATCTGACATTTTCAGGGGTTTGGTCCCCATCCATGCCAGCTCCAGCATGCTGCCATAAGCATCGGGAGTAGGACCGCTAATGGTACCACTGGCATACATATCACCCACATTGAGATTGCATCCATTCACCGTCTGGTGAGCCAATTGCTGATTCACATTCCAATACATGTGCTTGAAATTGGATCTGGAAACCAAAGTCTCGACTGCTCCTTCCGGCTCTATGCTAACCTCCAGATTGATATCAAAGTTCCTGTCCCCTTTAGATTTCAAATAAGGCAATACCTCTGGCTCTTGTTTCGGTCCGGAAACTCTGAAAGGTTCCAGCGCTTCCAATGTTACGATCCATGGTGAAACAGCGGAAGCGAAGTTCTTGGCAAGGAATGGTCCCAACGGGACATATTCCCATTTCTGAATGTCACGCGCCGACCAGTCATTGAACAGCACAAAACCAAAAATGTACTCGTCCGCCTGATCTGTAGAAACAGTTTCACCAAGTTTGGTGGATTTACCAGTAATGAAGGCCATTTCCAATTCAAAATCCAATCTTTTGGACGGACCAAAAACTGGTTGTTTTGAATCTGGGGGAAGTGTTTGACCCTTTGGTCTGTGAATCTCTGTACCAGAAACCACGATGCTACTGGCTCTTCCGTGATATCCCACAGGAATGTGTTTCCAGTTGGGCATCAAAGCATTGTCCGGATCACGAAACATACTCCCAACATTGAAGGCATGCTGCTCACTGGAGTAAAAATCCGTGTAGTCTCCAATATGCACGGGCAGCAGCATCTCCACTTCAGACTCAGGAATGAGCACTTTTGATTTAGCCTCCTCCTTATCCTGAAGCTCATTGTTGCCGCTCTGTAAGATCTCCGACAATCGCTCACGCACTGCTCCGGTGGTGTCCTTTCCCTGTGAAATAAAATAATTCAAAGAAGTATGCAAAAACACTTCTTCCGGTAAATCCAGATCACTTAAAAAACCTAATTCTTGTAGTTCGTGTAGGTCAATGACAAAATCACCGATCCTGCTTCCTGCTCTGGGAGATTTATTCTTGCTTTTAAAAACGCCAAAAGGCAGATTCTGAATTGGAAAATCAGAATCCGCCTTTGTAGCTATCCATGATCTTAGTTTGGGGTTGTTTGCTTTTATCATTTCAGCTGTTGTTTATTCTATAGGGTTAACAGCTGCAATTATATAAGGTTATAATTTTCCACCCAAATATGACCTCTGGACTTCATTTACCTTAGGTTTTAGACTTTTCTGCTAATTAGGGCCAGCTGAGGCTAGCGAAGAGATAAACTAAACTCAATTATGAGTTTCAAAGGTTATTATAAAAGCTTTTAGCGTTTCTCAGCGGCCCTATTTAGAATTTACCAATGGCAACTAATACAGCTTCCAGAATACCATTAGGCAATTCAAAACCTGCGAAGAACACTCCTACCCCGAATACTTTTTGTTTGTCTTTGACTACTGACAAAGCCAAGGGCAAAAAGGTAACTGACATGAGGGAATACATGAATGCAAAAAGCACCAATAAGATAGTGATCAGAGCTGTTCCTTTTGCAAAGAAAATCCCTGCAACAAGGGCAAATGTTGCTAAGATGCTTAAAAGAATTGCCAGGTAAATGGAACGACTTTCTGCAAACTTGCTCAGCGGTAAAGAGATAACAGCAACCAGCGCCAAGATTATAGAGACAATGGCGTCTCCAGACAAATCAAATGGAGTGTATCCCTTCTCTGCAAACCATGCAGGAAACATATTAAAAAGGATGGTGGTAATGATTCCGAATCCTATTCCCAAAAACAACGAATATGTAAAATCTGATTTTGCCAATTCTGTTTTCTTTGGTTTATCAGCTACAATTTTAGTATTGTTATGCATGAGTAATCCACTCAAACCAACAGCTACCCCACCTACTACAAATGTCAACGGTGCACCGATGTAATCGATAATATCTACAATGACTGGCTCAATAGAATAGACCAGGCCGTAAACAATCGTGAGCATTGCCATGGCTGTCGGCAGCTTATCAAGTGGAACAAATAGTTCAATTGTGGAAATAGCCGGACTTGTAAATAATGCCATGGAAAACAACCAAAGCGTAATTAATACGGGCAGAATCCATCGAAAAACATCACCAGGATCCATAAAAAGGGTGAATGCCGTGGACATAAAAATCATTGCCGCAAAACTGATCCCAGCTGAGATCAACGGCAATCTTTTACCTTGTCTTTCACGATAACGATCACCTATTCTGCCTGCAATCATTGGTGTTATGACCATGATTATACCTTGTACAACGAATAGGAATAAGGTGAGGTCTTTGAAATTATACTTATCGAGAAGCTTTGGCTGATAATTGTAATAAGCGATCCAACCAATGATCACTGAAGCATATAAAAGCGTTAAACTCATCAGGGGCTTCCATTGAACAGAATGTACTTCTTCATTTTGATGAACATATGCGACTTGTTCAGCTGCGGGATTTGAAACCATAGTGCTTAAGTTAGTTGATGTTGAGATTAATGTACAATTGATAGATGTACGAAGGTGATTAGGTTTTTGGATTTTAAAAATTTAAAAAACTTTCATTGAAATAACCAGATTCTTAGGCTTTTGTTTGAAAAAGGGCGTTTTCGCCATTTCGTCCGAATTCAATTCTTTGTATCTTTTGCTATTGACAAGCGCCTTAAAGAGGTCAAAATTTACCGGTTTTTTTAAGAAATTAATTCATCAAGATCATTCAATATAGAGACATGTCTATTGCACAATTCGGTTAAATTTGCGCCTTTAATCCAATCAAAGAGAATATTTAATAAGTCCAATGGAGATTTCTACTAAATACGATCCGACGCTGACGGAAGACAAATGGTATAGTTACTGGCTGGAAAAAGGCTTTTTCAAAGCAAGTGTAAACCCAGAAAAAGAGCCTTATTCTATCGTCATTCCTCCTCCAAACGTCACAGGAGTACTCCATATGGGACATATGCTCAATAACACCATTCAGGATGTACTGATCCGAAAAGCAAGAATGGAGGGAAAAGAAGCGTGCTGGGTACCAGGCACAGACCATGCTTCTATCGCAACGGAAGCAAAAGTGGTAGCAATGCTCAGAGAAAAAGGCATCAAGAAAAGTGATCTTTCTCGCGATGAGTTCATGAAATATGCATGGGAATGGAAAGAGAAATACGGTGGAATCATTCTGGAGCAGCTCAAGAAACTAGGAGCTTCTTGTGACTGGGATCGCACTGCATTCACCATGGATGAGGATTACTACAATGGAGTTATAAAAGTCTTCATAGATCTATACAAAAAGGGATTTATCTATAGAGGCCTTCGCATGATCAACTGGGACTGTGAAGCCAAAACTGCCCTGTCTAATGAAGAAGTGATATACAAAGAAGGCGGTGAAACTGCTACTTTGTACTATGTACAATACGGCATCAAGGACAGTGTTGAATCAGTAACTATCGCTACAGTACGACCAGAAACGATACTAGGCGATGCTGCAATTGCTGTGAACCCAAAAGACGAGCGCCATGCACATTTGATAGGAAAGAAAGCCATCGTTCCTTTTGTGAATCGAGAGATTCCGATCATCGGAGACGATTATGTAGAATTGGATTTTGGTACTGGGTGTCTGAAAGTAACACCAGCTCATGATCCAAATGACTATGAAATAGGTCAGCGTCACAATCTGGAGGTAATCGACACGATCAACCTGGATGGTACGCTCAACGAAGCTTGTGGTGTAGAAAAATATGTTGGTATGGATCGATTTGCTTGTAGAAAGCAAATAGTGAAGGATCTGAAGGAAGCGGGTTTTCTAATCAAGCAAGAGGACTTCAACACGAGAATTGGTCGCTCAGAAAGGACAAGCTCTGTGGTAGAGCCAAAGCTCTCATTGCAATGGTTCATCAAAATGAAAGAAATCTCCAGAACTGCACACAAAGTGGTAATGGAAGACGAAATATTATTGCATCCTCCGAAGTTCAAAAACACCTACAATCACTGGATGGACAATGTGAGAGACTGGTGTATTTCACGTCAGCTCTGGTGGGGACAAAGAATCCCGGCCTTCTACTACGGAGAAAGTGAAGACGATTATGTAGTAGCTGCATCTATCGAAGAAGCCGTAACATTAGCTACAGAAAAATCTGGACGAGACATCACGGCTGAAGATTTGAAACAAGACGAAGATGTACTGGATACCTGGGCATCTTCATGGCTGTTCCCACTGTCAGTATTCGATGCATTCAATGATGAATATTTTGATCAGGAAACTGGCAAAATCATTCCGGGTAAGAACCCAGAATTAGACTACTTCTACCCTACAGACACATTGGTTACAGCTCCGGAAATTCTATTCTTCTGGGTAGCCAGAATGATCATAGCTGGATATGAATACAAAGGCGAAAAGCCATTCAAAAATGTTTACCTAACGGGAATCGTTCGTGATAAGCAGCGAAGAAAAATGTCCAAGTCACTTGGAAATTCTCCTGATCCTTTAGACTTGATTAAAGAATTTGGTGCAGATGGCGTAAGAACAGGTATGCTTTTCTCCTCTCCTGCGGGGAATGACTTATTGTTTGATGAAAAACTGGTAGAGCAAGGAAGAAATTTTGCCAATAAAATCTGGAATGCATTCCGATTAGTGAAAGGTTGGGAAATCAAAGATTTGACTCAACCAGAAGAAAATCAGTTGGCCATTGATTGGTTTGAAAGCCGCTTCAATCAGGCTTTAACCGAACTTGAAGATCATTTCTCCAAATACAGATTGTCAGATGCTTTGATGACAGTTTACAAGCTGGTGTGGAATGACTTCTGCAGCTGGTACCTGGAATGGATCAAACCGGCTTACGAGCAACCAATTGATCAGCAGACTTACGAACAGACAATTGCTTTCTTCGAGAAAGTGGTGAAAATCCTTCATCCATTCATGCCATTCATCACGGAGGAAATCTGGCATGCAATTTCAGAAAGAGATGAATTAGATTGTCTGATTACGGCAGAATGGCCAAAAGCCGGAACTTTTGATGAGAAAGTGATCAAATCTGCCGAATTGCTATTTGAGGTAACTTCTAACATCAGAAACCTGAGAAGCGGAAAAGGTATCTCCCCCAGAGAGACACTAGACTTAAGTATTAAGACTACAGATCAGTCAACTTTCGAAGAAATCGCTTCTTCATTAGAGAAAATGGCTAATGTCTCCAAAGTAGAGTTCGTATCAGAAAAGCCGGAAAACAGCTTCAGTTTTGTGATTCAAACCAACGAATTGTTTGTCCCTGTGGGTGACACCATTGATGTAGAGGCAGAGAAGAAAAAGCTCACAGAGGAACTGGAGTACACCAAAGGCTTTATGAAATCAGTGGAGAAAAAGCTTTCCAATGAGCGTTTTGTAAACAATGCCCCGGAAAAAGTAGTAGAGATGGAACGCAAAAAACTAGCTGACGCACAGGCTAAAATCACAGCACTGGAAGAAAGCCTTACTGCTCTTGGATAAAGTGTTCAAATTTAAATTATTCGAAACCACCGAGCGATCGGTGGTTTTTTTATGCCACTACAGAAATGGGATCATCCTCATCACAAAACTCAGGATGACATAAGTGTAACAATTTGTAATGCTTTTTAATGACCTCATTGTCAATTACCAGATGACCAGAACTTTTCTTATATGAAAGGTCCCAGGGAGTATTGTGTTCCAAACAAAGCGATTGCATTTCCACTTCATTCAAATGACCGTAATAGGCCCATATACCATTTAAGAATTCCTGAACCGATTCCTTTAGAATCTCTGAAGAACTATGTTTTTTGAGGTTTTTCTTGTCCTTATAAAACCTATTCATTGAGACAATCACCGGACCGTGCTTCCATGCCTCTATTTTTTCATCGATCAGACACCTGCCATCTATCGCCAAATACCATCCATGTGCAAAATAGACTAAGAATTCCAGTTTATAAGGAGTAATTGGCGTCTTGGTCTCTAAGGCCTTCCTTACGAAGTACTTCGAAATGCTAAGTGAGTTGTACATATCATTTATTATTCGCTGGTTTATAAATCAAATGTATTCTTCAAAATCTAGTGTACGAAGTGGTTTCGTTGAAGGGCCTTAAATATCCGTTGAACGGGTAGAATGAATGATTTACTATAATTATTATAACAATAAATATAACTATTCCTTTATTTCAAGTCATGTCAGTTTAATCTTGCCTGTATGTATCATCAGGAGAATTATATCGTTACCTATTTCGCCAAGTGCTGAGGAGAGACCCCACCGAAAGCAATGAGAATACAGCTCCTAAAACTCCCAGAATAGTAGCTGTTCCCCACTTTTCAGACCAGGTATTGATTACAGATTTAGTAGGCTGCTGAGGGTTCACATAAACTTCTACTCTTTCACCAATATGATAATCAACTAAATTGGAATATTGCTCAGAATCATACCAGACTGTATCTCCCTTGTATGCAAATTCCAATCTCGGCGCAGTGCTATTTTTTGGGTTATTAGGAGTTGCCGGTGCTTTTTGTAATTGATTGATATCGATCACCTCTGCTGAAACCAGAATCCCCTTGCCTATCACAGTTCTTGTAAACTGATATTCTGAGTATGCCCAAAAAATCAATCCAACAGAAATGATGAGGAAAAAAATCATAAATGAGGTAAAGCACCCTCCCGACATTTCGTTTTTTGAATTTGACATTTTATTGTAACAAACTACTACAAAGTAAAGCTAATGAGGTATTTGATAGATATTGCATTTCAAATCTAATGATTCCTGACCCAAAGAGTCGGGGAATAAATCCCACTTGTGGGTTCAATTCGGATTATAAAATCATCATTCCTTTTTCGATTACTTGATTCAAAAAAAACATAAAATACTATTCCAATTTAGCACATACGCCTAAATTTCCCATATGAAAAACATTATCCTCATTATCCCACTCATAGCATTCGCGGCCTGCGCACAACCGGAGGGTTATCGACAAAAAGAAGTATCCAAAATTGCTTTTGGCTCATGTAGCAGACAGAGTATGGTGGAGAAACAGCTGTGGAAAGAAGTCATCAATGAAACCCCAGACTTGTGGATCTGGATGGGCGATATTGTATATACTGACACGGAGGACATGGATAAAATGAAAGCCGACTATGATGCACAAAAAAATCATCCTGATTATCAAAAGTTGATTGAAGACATAGAGGTAGTTGGCACCTGGGATGATCATGACTATGGGGCAAACGATGGAGGTAAAGATTATCCGAAACGTGATGAAAGCCGAGAACTGCTATTTGATTTTCTGGTGGTAAGTGAAGATCATCCAGCCAGACAAAGAAAAGGAGCTTATCAAGCTTATAATTATGAGCATAAAGGAAATCGTCTCAAAGTCATTTTGCTGGATACCAGGTATTTCAGGGATCCATTGAAAAAAGAAGGACGAAACAACATCCCGGATCCAACAGGCCAAATCCTCGGAGCTGAGCAATGGAAGTGGCTGGAACAACAGTTATCGGATAGTGAAACCGATTTATTTGTAGTGGTGTCTAGCATCCAATTGTTGGCCAATGAGCATGTTTTCGAAAAATGGGGAAACTTCCCGTCTGAAAAAGAAAAATTCTTCTCTTTACTAGCCGACAAAGTAAAAGTTCCTTTGGTGGTACTTTCTGGAGATCGACACATAGGCGAGATTAGTAAAGCAGAGATAGAGGGATATGATTACCCACTATATGATATCACTTCTAGCGGACTCACGCATACATGGAGTAAGCTTTGGAAAGAAGACAATCAATATCGAGTTCTGGGATTGGTAGTAAAACCACTCTTTACGGTGATGGAAATTGATTGGGAGCAGATGAGCCTGGATGTTCAATTTATCGGTAAAAACAATGAGGTTTTTGATGAAATGAATATTGAATTTTAGAAAACTAAAACCATAACTAAACAAGAAAAACCATGATTGGCTGAGCAAAATCATAATTTCGAAATATTATGATTTTGCCCGATCACATCAATGAATAAATACCCTTCAAAATGATTCAGAAATATACAGATTACGAGTTTCCTTCCAATCACGAGGCACTGGAGTCTCTGGGTGCCAGAACCAAAGAAATCTCCGACAAGCTGCCCAAAATCAAAAAAGAATCTCCTGATCTCTTGCTACAGGTATTGAATGAAGCATATATGAATCAGGAATTAGTGCTGGTTTTAGGTGCTGGTGTATCTATGGATTATGGCACACCAAACTGGAACAATCTGATGCAAAAACTCATGATGCTGACTATAGAGCAAAATCAGGATACCGCATTGTTGCTTTCCAAGCTTTTTTCCAACCTATTTATGCCGAGCTCTGTGATAATAGGAAGGTATTTGCAAAATCATTTTGAAGATGCACAGGAAACGCTTGTGTTTGAAAATGAGGTGCGGAGGATTCTGTACGAATCTACCAACAAAAAGGAGCATTCCGCATTGATGAAGGAAATAGCGAAATTCTGTATCGCAGCAGGTAAAAGTCCAAACCTGGACTCAATCATTTCCTATAATTATGATGATATACTGGAAACGTACCTGACCAGTCTCAAACTAGATATTCCTTTCAAGCCGATTTATGGAAATGGAATGGTGCACAAAAGCGGCCAACTTCCGATCTATCATGTGCACGGTTACTTACCAGAAAAAGGCAGACTGGACAAAGACAATCATATCACGCTCAGTGAAGGCTTTTATCATCAGCAGTATTCGGATATTTACAGCTGGAATAACATCACGCAGATCAACAAATTCAAAGACAAGACATGCTTGTTTCTGGGTACATCTCTGACCGACCCAAATACCAGAAGGCTCCTGGATATTGCGCGGATTCAAAAAGGAGATCGCCATCACTTCCATTACATCATCAAGAAAGAATATGAACTGGAAGAAATCAAAGAAGAACTAAAACGGCTCATTCAGAGGAAACCTGATGAACAGGTGACCACCAATCTCAAACTGGATGAAACCGCCAGTTTACTCAAACAAATCATAGAGCGATTCGAGGAAAATGATTGCCTAAGCCTGGGTGTAAAAACCATCTGGGTGAAATCTTTTGATGAATATCCGGAATTATTATCCAAAGTGAAGAAAGTTAAAAGTTAGGGTATATGTCAGATCCTGAATTGAGTTTCCTGAAATACTTGAAAATTACACGTGACACCACTTTTTCTCTATTTAAAATTTGCACATGGATATTTTCAGGAATTGCCACCGTCATCACCATTGCCATAGAAATAACAAAAGGTAGTCAGGACGGCCCCATCTACACATTCATATTATGTGAATTATTTGGGATACTCATGGCTGTCATGATCTGGACTATGGCGATTTTAGATGGGTACTTTCGCGCGAAAACTGTTATCAGTACATTCTACCAGATCCCGGAAAAAGCGCGGGATGATTTTGAATTAGAACTAATCAAGCGGCCAATGAATGATCAATATTGGTACTTACAGTTCCAGATAGTAAGGATGAAAAATGGACGATACTATGAGATTAGCGAAAAAATGAAAAAAGAGTTGCTGGATGAGTGGACAGCTAATCTTTCGGGTTGATCGGCTTTGTTCTTTAGATGGATTTAGGGATGGTGAAATAAAACACTGAACCTTGACCGATCATACTTTCTACCCAGATTTCACCGCCATGCCTGTTTACAAATTCCTTGCAGAGGTTCAGGCCCAGGCCTGTTCCAGACTCATCTTCAGTTCCACGAGTGGAGCCTTTATCCTTTAGCTCAAAGAGCGTATTCAATCGGTCAGGCTCTATACCGACACCCGAATCAGACACGGAAACAACAGTTTGTTCTTCCCGATCTTCTGAACTGATTTTCACTTCTCCATTTCGTCCGGTAAATTTTATGGCATTATTGATCAGGTTTCTAAGCACAGTAGCAATCATGCTTTTATCCGCATTTACCATCAATTCATCAGAAACTTCATTCACAAGCCTGATTTGTTTATTATTCGCCTGGTCTTTCAAAGATGCAGAAGACTTCTCCACTACTTCAAACAGGGAAATGGGTTGCGGAGAAAACTGGATGCCTTTCATCTGGGCACTGGCCCAGGTCAATAGGTTTTCTTGCAGTTCGTACGCATTTTTGGCACTGATATCCAATCCAGTGATCACTTCTCCCAGGCTTTCCCTATCAGCTGTCATGTAATCTTCTTTTAGAAAAGTAGTCAGTCCCAGAATTGCATTAAATGGAGAACGTAAATCATGAGATATGATAGAAAACAGCTTATTCTTCGTTTGATTTACTTGTTCTAGTTTTTCGGATTTCTCAATAATCTCAACCTGCTGCTTTTTGATCTCTATATTCTGTACAGAAAGCCTGTTTCTCTGTTGTGTCAACAATTCATTTGCTCGTTGTTTCTGCAGATTGCTTTTCCTTAGTACGAACACCTGCACTACCACCAAAATCACGATGATCACCAAAGCAAAAAGAATAAATCGTTGTTTCTGTAGGATTTGTTCTTTGGATTCTTGTTCTACTTTGAGCAGCTCTATCTCCTGCTGTCGCTGGGCTACTTCGAAGCTTTCTTTCAATGCTTTCAGCTCGCGTTCTTTTTCGATGCTGTACATACTGTCTTTTGCAGCGGTATATTGCTTGAAATAAACAAATGCATCATCCACTTCATCCAATCTTTCATAATTCTCAGATAAGATCAGCGCAGCATTTTTTAGATTTTCCAGATAATCAATGTCCTTGGAGAGATTCAGGGTTCGCAAAGCGAATTGATTGCTTTTTTCCGGTTGGCCCAGAACCTGATATACTTCACTGATTCCTCTTGTACTGTAGGTAATGATGCGCTTATTTCCATAATCTTCAGAAATCTCCAACGCCTCAAAATAAAATGTAAGTGCCTCCCGGTGTTTATTTAGCTTCTGGAGCACATCACCCTTTGTATTCAGCACTACAGCATACATCCAGTCCTTTTTCTTGTCTTCAAAGTCAAGAATCACACTATCCAGGTAATTCAGCGCCCGATCAAAGTTCTCAAGCATGTAATAAGTCCTACCGATATTCGCATTTGCACGATTGATTAAGGTCTGATTATTCGATTTCCTGTAAACCTCCTTGCACTTTTCATAATAATCAATCGCCAGCACATGATCGCCCTCCATATTATGTGTATTGGCCAGGATATTATAAGTATCCGTCATCCCGTCTACATCTTCCTGTTGCTTAAAAATCGCCAGAGCTTCCTGAGAATACCTCAAAGCATCCGGATACTTTCCCTTCATCCAATATGCATTAGCCGTTCTGTTCTTGGCCCACGCTACACCAGGTTGATAATCTAATTCTTGGGAAAGCTTTTCAGCTTTTCTGGCCAGAGACAAGGCCGAATCCGGGTTGATCTGTCTGTAGTAATAAGACATGTCTATCATCAACTTTACTTTGGAAGTATCCATTCCAGACAGCAATAGCTCATTGTGAAGGCTATCTAAAAGTATCTGTTGACCCAATAATGCGGAAATGACGCCAATCTTAAGAATCAGCGTGAGGTATAATCTAAGCCCGGACATATCAATAAATAGCTGTTGATGATTTTTGATCCTTGACCTAAAGGTAAGGAAAGTATCGTTGGGGTTACTGAAGTATTAGACCAATATGGATATAATTGGTATGAATAAGAAAACCAGAAGTTCGAAAAAAAATTCTGTTCTAAAACAAATTGCCTGGAGACAGGGCCATCGAGATCTTTGATAAAGTTTGTTATGCAAATATAACATCTCACGACCCAGAGGGTCGGGGAATAAAACCCACTAGTGGGATTAAATCCTGGCAGCCATGAGCAAGTTCAGATCCTTGTAACCGAGATTGTATTTCCTGGCCAAATGGACATTAGTCACACTCCCCCGATAAGTATATACGCCCTTCATAAACCACCGATTATTGAAGATCATTTCATTGATTCCCCCCATCTCTGAGATACTCATCAGAATCGGTGTAAAAATATTGGATATGGCAATAGATGCCGTACGCGACACCCTGGAAGCAATATTCGGTACACAGTAATGGATCACTCCGTATTTAGTGAATGTAGGATTGACATGGCTGGTCATTTCACTGGTCTCTATGCAGCCACCCTGATCTATGCTTACATCGATCACTACCGAACCCGGCTTCATGTGAGATACCATCTCGTCGGTGATAATGCATTTATTTTTTCCTTTCTCAGCCCGGATTGCTCCTATTACTACATCCGCATTTTTAACCGCGTTTTCCAATGTAGCATTATCTATAGTAGATGTGTGCACTTGTTGTCCAAGCGCATGTTTAATCCTTCTTAGCTTATAAATATGATTGTCAAAAATCTGAATATCCACACCCAGACCGAGGCATGCTCTGGCTGCATATTCGGCTACTGTACCAGCTCCCAAAATCACTACCTGTGTAGGTGGCACACCGGTGATTCCTCCAAGAATCACACCCTGGCCACCTGTAGTGTTACTAAGCAGCTCTGCAGCAATCAGCATCACTGTACTACCAGCAATTTCACTCATCGCGCGAACTAGCGGAAGACCGCCCACCTTATCTTCTATAAATTCGTAGGCAATCGCTGTGATTTTCTTTTTGTTCAGTGCATGGATATAGTCCACAGATTGTCTACCTAGCTGAAACGCCGAAATGATGGTAGCTCCCTCGTTGATATACTCAATCTCTGCCAGAGTAGGTGGCTCTACTTTCATGATAATGTCCGCTTTGAAGACTTCCTTGGCTGATTGAGTAATCTTAGCACCTGCCTCGCTGTATTGTGCATCTGTATAATGTGCCAGTCTACCAGCTTCAGCTTCTACCATTACCTCGTGTCCATTGGCCACCAGTACTTCTACAGATTCTGGTTTCAGGGTTACCCTGCCTTCCTGCAAGGAAATTTCTTTGGGCACACCTATAAACAGAGATTTAGAGCCGCGTCTTATTTTTGCGGGGGCTTCCTGGGGATACAAACTTTGCTCGCGAGCCAGTTGAGCAAAACCAGACTTTTTGATGTCAGCCATGCGTGAAGATGGTTATTTCTCTTCCATTATCTCCTGCTAATTTAATATTAATTTCAAGGTGTTGATCGGGGATCAGATCATTTATCATTTCGGGCCATTCTATAAAGCAGGGATCACCTGAATAAAAGTATTCTTCTACACCTATTTCTATTGCTTCACGCAAGTTTTCAATCCTATAAAAATCAAAATGATAAATGGAACGATCATCTCCATCCCGATACTCATTGACAATAGAAAAAGTAGGTGAACTCATAGAATCTTCAACACCCAATTGCTCGCAAATCACTTTGATCAGCGTAGTTTTTCCAGCACCCATTTCTCCATTGAAACACACAATTGGGTAATTTTGAAGCTTTGCTATGATCTGCACCGCGACTCCTCCGAGCTCACTTTCATTTGAAACAATCACTTTATTGGACTTTTAAATTTGATCACCATTCCATGAACATCTTGGTCAAATACTCTCCTATCGCCTACCAAGAATCAATTATTTCGGCTCTAATTCGATCAAGGGCACTATGACCTCCTCCATACTCACACCTCCATGCTGGAAGGTATCCTTGTAAAAGTTGACGTAATAGTTGAAGTTATTTGGATAGGCAAAGAAATAGTCTTCCCTGGCGAAAGCAAATGAAGTACTCACATTTACTTTTGGCAACCGAAGTTCTTCCGGATTTCTACTAAACAAGACGCCCTTTTCATCAAATGCGAGGTTTTTCCCTGCTTTGTATCTAAGGTTGGTGTTGGTGTTTCGATCTCCAATGATCTTGTATGGCTTCTTCACCCGGATAGTCCCATGATCTGTAGTGATTACTACTTTTACTTTTTGATTTGACAGTACTCGCAGCAAATCGTAAAGCGAAGAATGTGAAAACCATGATTTGGTAAGCGACCTGTATGCAGATTCATCAGGTGCCAATTCACGAATCATTTGCATATCCGTGCGAGCATGTGAAAGCATGTCTACAAAATTGTAAACTATGGCATTCAAATCATTATTCAATAGGTTTTTTGCTCCTTCTGCCAAGGATTTCCCGTCTGCCGTTTTGATGATTTTGTTGTAACTATACTTGATATCCAAGCGTTCTTTTTCGAGGTTTTTTCCAAGAAGCTCGGATTCATATTGATTTTTACCTTCCTCCTCATCTTCGCCTACCCATAGTTCAGGGTGATTTTTCGCAATATCAAGCGGCATCATTCCAGCAAAAAGAGCGTTTCGGGCATAGGCCGTAGTAGTAGGCAAGATGGAATAATAATAATCTTTCCTATTGATCTTGAACAGGTCGGCTATTGCTGGCTCCAGCAATTCCCACTGATCAAATCGAAGATTATCAATCACTATGAGGAATACGGGTTCTTCCTGTTTCAAGAGCGGGAATACTCGCTTTTTCAAAACCTGATGAGAAAGCATTGGCCGGTCTACATCCGGGTCTGTGAGCCAGTCTTTGTAATAATCAAAAATAAAATCCGAAAAGCGCTG
Source organism: Bacteroidia bacterium (assembly GCA_030425425.1). Lineage (GTDB taxonomy): Bacteria > Bacteroidota > Bacteroidia > Cytophagales > Cyclobacteriaceae > Marinoscillum. The sequence goes on from JAUIAO010000006.1 coordinate 99,110, forward strand.
ATTTGCCTCTGTCCATTGGCTATTCAGTACTTCATGCATGCTTTTATCTTCGGTATTGTCAATTCTCAAATCCCAATAAACCAACTTTCTGTAAAGATCAGCCCAACCTTCAAAATCCTCCAGATCTTGCACGGACATACTCAACTGTGCGAACTCCTGTTGGTAGCCGAGGTTGGTTTTTTCTGATACAATTCGCTTATTATCAAGAATCTTCTTGACTGATAATAATATTTGATTGGGGTTCAATGGCTTGATCAGGTAATCAGCGATTTTAGCCCCGATAGCCTCCTCCATGATGTATTCTTCCTCACTCTTGGTGATCATCACTACAGGAAGATTCGGGTGCGTGGATTTGATATAATTCAAGGTTTCAAGACCAGACATTCCAGGCATATTTTCGTCCAGGAAAACAATATCGAACGTACCATGATCAATTTCCTCTAAAGCATCCGACCCACTATTGACTGGTGTCACATCAAAACCCTTATTGCTCAAAAACAAAATATGAGGTTTTAATAAATCTATTTCGTCATCAGCCCACAATATCTTATAATTCATTTCTTTCTTTTTAATAATTTATGATCGCGTGATTTGCGCACATTCATTTTGGTTAGAAACCAAAGCACAGAAAATGCGCAAATCATGCTGTTTTTTAGTCTATTTTTGGATTTCGAACAAATATCAAACCGCTTTCAGATTTGAACAAAAAGAAAATCCTCAATGATCCTGTTTATGGATTCATCAATATACCCAACGATCTGATATATGACATTATTGAGCATCCATATTTTCAGAGGCTCAGACGAATAAAACAACTAGGTCTGACGGACTATGTTTATCCGGGCGCACTGCACACCAGGTTTCACCACGCAATTGGTGCTACCTATCTCATGCAAAAATCCCTGGATACACTTCGTAGCAAAGGTGTGATGATCTTTGATGCGGAATATGAAGCGGCACTTTTAGCGATACTATTGCACGATGTGGGGCATGGCCCATTCTCTCACACCTTAGAGTTTAGTTTGTTTCAGGATGTGAGACACGAGCAAATATCCCTTTGGATGTTTGATCATCTGAATAAAGAATTTGGTGGTCAATTAGAATTGGCCAAACAAATATTCACAGGCAGATATCATAGAAAATTTTTAACTCAACTCGTTTCCAGCCAACTGGATGTAGATAGACTGGACTATCTGAAAAGAGATAGTTTTTTCACAGGAGTGCATGAAGGTACGATCGGTGCGGAGCGAATCATCAAGATGCTCAATGTGCACAACGATGAACTGGTTGTGGAAGAAAAAGGAATTTACAGCATTGAGAATTTCCTCGGTGCCCGAAGATTGATGTATTGGCAGGTATATCTACATAAAACTTCAATAGCGGCAGAGGCCATGTTGATTTCTTTGATCAGAAGAGCAAAGCACCTTACACAAAAAGGGAAAAATGTTCCTGCCACTCCGGCTTTCAGAATTTTTCTGGAAAGAGATATCAGTAAGGAGGAATTTGCCGAAGACAAGGACTTACTGGCAATATTTGCCCAGTTAGATGACATGGATATTTGGGGATCGATCAAAATGTGGCTCTCTCATGGAGATGTGGTTCTGAGTAAGTTAAGTCAGGATTTATTGAATAGAAAGCTGTTCAAAATCAAATTGTCCAACGAAAAATTTCCGAAAGAAACCCTTGAAGAAATCGGTAGCTTATTAGAGCAACAAGGATATAGCAAATCGCAAGCGAAGTATTTCATGGATCGTGGTGCCCTGAGCAACTCTGCCTACATACCCAAAGGTGGAAGCATCAACATCATGATGAAAAATGGCGAGATTATTGATGTAGCACAAGCTTCGGATTTACCAAATATCAAGGTCATGAGTAAAATCGTCAAAAAGTATTACCTGTGTTATCCAAAGGAAGTGAATTTAACCACTCTTTAAAAAGGATTTATGAGTTGGACTGTTGATCAAATAGCGAAGTTGTTGGATGGAAGGGTGGTTGGAGATGGAAACAAGAAAATCCAAAGTATTTCACCGCTCAATACTGCCGGGAAAGATGACCTTTCATTTCTGTCCAATCCAAAATACAAGCACCTCGTTCCGAATACCCAAGCAGGTGCAATCATAATAGACTCAGAATACGAAATGAGCGAGGATACCGAAATGACTTTTATAATTGTGCAGGATCCGTATGCCTCAATCACCTTGCTTCATACAGAGTTTGAACGTCGAAAAAGTCAATTAAAAACAGGTTGGGAAGATCCAGTTTTTATTGGAGAAAAATCAAAAATTGGATCCGATGTTTATTTGGGAGCCTTTTCCTACATTGGTAAAGGCGTGACAATCGGAAATGGGGTAAAAATTCATCCACACGTACATATTGGTGATCATACCGTAATTGGAGATCACACAATAATTTATCCTGGTGTGAAAATTTACTCCCAATCAGCAATCGGAAAATACTGTACCATTCAGGCGGGTGCAGTGATTGGCTCACATGGCTTTGGCTATGCTCCTCAGCCGGACGGTTCTTATCAGGGCATTCCGCAGGCAGGAAATGTAAAGCTGGAAGATCATGTAGATATTGGAGCCAACACCACAATAGATTGTGCCACATTCGGAACTACCTTGATTGAAAAAGGTGTTAAAATCGATAACCTGGTGCAAATTGGTCACAATGTGATGATAGGTAGAGACACGGTAATCGCAGCACAAACAGGCATTTCAGGGAGCACAACCATTGGCAAAAACGTAATGATTGGGGGCCAAGTAGGCACGGTAGGTCATATTCATATAGCGGACTCCACCAAAGTAGGTGCGCGCTCTGGAGTTACAAAAAGCACAAAATCAGACCAAATCTTATTTGGTGTACCAGCAATGGATAGACATGAATATCTTAAGTCTTATGCTGTGTATAAGAAATTACCTGAGCTGATGCGACGCATTGAAGAACTCGAACGAAATCCTTTAGTTTAGCAACTACAAAGACCCAAAATGAAAGTTTACCAACAGACAATCAAAAAACCTGTTACATTATCAGGAAACGGACTCCACACAGGTCAGTCGGTAAATATCACTTTTAAGCCGGCTAGAGCAAATCATGGGATCAAATTTCAGAGAATTGATTTACCTGATGAGCCTACGATCGATGCAGACGTAGACTATGTAGTAGAGGTAATAAGAGGTACCACTCTTGAGCAAAATGGTGCACGCATACAAACAATTGAACATGTTCTGTCGAGTTTGGTAGGATTAGAGATTGACAATATACTGATCCAATTGGACGCACAGGAAGTACCAATTCTGGATGGTAGTGCCAAACCTTTTGTAGAAGCAATTCTTGAGGCAGGTATCAAAGAACAAAACGCTCAAAGGAATTTCTTCGAAATCTCTGACAGCATTTTTCATCAGGAAAAAGAGATTGGAGTAGAAATAGCTGCACTGCCATTAGACGACTATCGGGTTACCGTAATGGTTGATTACAATTCGAAGGTATTAGGCAGTCAGCATGCGTCGCTCAACAGACTCGAAGATTACATAGATGAGATAGCTCCATGCCGCACATTTTGTTTTTTACACGAAGTTGAAGAATTGTATAAAAGTGACTTGATTAAGGGTGGCGATTTGAGCAATGCGGTGGTAATTGTAGACCGTAAAGTAGAAGCTTCAGAAATTGAGAAAATCTCTAAACTTCTTAACAAACCAAAAATAGAATTTTACGGAGAAGGCATTCTAAATGAAGAAAAACTTCAATTCTCCAATGAGCCCGCAAGACATAAACTCTTAGATGTGCTTGGCGATCTTGCATTGATTGGTCGCCCTCTGAAAGCACAGGTATTAGCGGCCAGGCCCGGTCATGCCACCAATATCGCCTTTGCCAGAAAACTGAAGAAAATAATGTTGGATAATCGCCCTTCCAACATCCCACAATATGATCCTAAAGTACCCGCGGTGCTGGACATCACCAAAATCACCAAGCTTTTACCCCATAGATATCCATTCTTGCTGGTAGACAAAATTTTCCATTTGGACGAAAAACAGATCGCGGGAATCAAGAATGTGACAATGAATGAACCTTTTTTTGAAGGACATTTCCCGGGAAATCCTGTCATGCCTGGAGTTTTACAGGTGGAGGCAATGGCGCAGATAGGCGGAATTCTGGTTCTTAATTCAGTAGAAGATCCAGAAAACTATTGGACATATTTTCTTGGAATAGAAGATTTTAAATTTAGAAAAATGGTAGTTCCAGGAGATACACTTGTCATGAAACTAGAACTGATGCAGCCAATTCGTAGAGGTTATGCAAAAATGAAAGGAGTGGCTTATGTGGGCAACAATCTGGTTTGTGAGGGAATAATGTCGGCCAGTATTGTAAGAAAAGACGCATGATCCATAAGCTTGCAGATGTACATTCAAATGCCAGCATAGGCTCTGATACCACGATAGAAGCATTCACCTCTATTGCTGAAGATGTAATAATTGGCAATAATTGCTGGATTGGTCCAAATACCACCATCTTAAACGGCGCACGTATTGGAAACAATTGTCGTATATATCCGGGTGCTGTGATTTCCGGAGAACCTCAGGATTTGAAATTTGAAGGAGAGCACTCAACAGCAACTATCGGAAATAACACCACAATCAGGGAATGTGTGACGATCAACAGAGGCACCAAACTGGATAGAGGTGACACAAAAGTAGGTGAAGGGTGCACCATAATGGCATACACGCATATCGCTCATGATTGCATCATTGATAAACATGTGATTCTTGCGAATGGCGTACAGATGGCTGGACATGTTCAAATAGGAGAATATGCTTTTGTTGGGGGAACTGCGGCAATCCATCAATTCGTGAAAATTGGAAGACATGCTATGGTCTCGGGAGGATCACTCGTCAGAAAAGATGTGCCTCCATTTGTTACAGCTGCCAGGGACCCTTTGTCTTATTCCGGCATCAATTCGGTTGGATTAAGAAGAAGGGGATATAGCATTGAGAAAATTAGAGAAATTCAGGATATCTATAGAATTTTTTATGTCTCTGGATTAAACAACCAACAAGCTATGGATAAAATTAAATTCGAAGCAGGACCTACAGAAGAGAGAGACTTAATTATCAGGTTTATAGAAAACTCTAGCAGAGGCATGATGAAAGGCCCTATTAATTGAATTCCCGCTGAGAAAATACCCTATTCAGGGGATATGAGAAAACATAAGAACCTTATATTTTTGACAAAATCAAATTCAAATCGATGTGAATAGCTGTTGTTTGGTGGACTAATTTGGGAATTCTCCGGTCTTAACTACGGCTCGCTATCAGAAAATCGAGAAAATTGAATAATTTACAACTATCAAAAAATGACCATCCATTTATGAAAAAATTCACCCAACTATTGACTGTGCTGGTATTTATCTCATTATCAATATTCGTCTCCTGTAAAAAAGACAAAACAGGAGGAGATCCAGAACCAGATTTGACAGATGTATATGGAAGCGCATTGGCTTCTGCAACCTGGGCACCTACAAATGTATCATTCGATGAGCAACCCAGAACAGAATGGGATGGATTCTCATTGACAATAAATTATGTAGAGGCTAGTGATGCCGGTAATATAATTGCCAATAGTATTCCTACTGAAACAGGAGCAGAAGATGTCTGGGGAGATGAAGAAACATTCACATTGTCAGACTTTGATACAGAAGGACATTCTTTCAAAATTACCAGAAGTGACAATGTAGAAATGATGGCAACTTTGAATGCTGATGAAGCACCTTCCACGCTTACATTAGAGTTTAGGGTAGAAGATCCAAATCTAAGAGTTAATGGATTTTATGGAAACTGGGTTTTTGAATTTGAAAAGCAATAGTAAATAGAGAATTGAATATCTTTGAGGGAACGATTCGTTCCCTTTTTTTATGTTGTATCAAGACAAATATTTCGATCAGGATAAAAACTCTATACTTAGAGCGGCACAGGGTTTTGTAGAACCACAGTTACTCAATACCTGGGTGAAAATCGCTTACAAAAGCTATATGCAGATGGAAAACCCGATGGGTTTGGTAGATGATTTTATCCTCAGGATAGAAAAAGTAGAAAAATACAACACGGAATTTCTTCAGGAATTGTATGAAATTCTGGCTGCTATTTACCGTTTAAAGAAAGGCAGTAATCAGTTAGAATTCATTTGGGATGGCAGAAGTAATTATGAAGTTTATGCCGAAAACTGGTCAGAATGGTTCGAACATTCTGTCACTAAACTAAGCTTGAGACCGGAAGTATATCGAGGAATTTTAAAGGCTTGTATTCTTCAAGAACCAGTAAACCACAAATTTTTGTATTACGGAATAAGGCGATTGATGCTTGGTGAGTACAAATTGAAAATCACAAGAAATAAAATTCTTAAGACTGCCTAATCAACGTCGAATTTCGAATTGATCAAATTCCTCATCTATCACTTCCTGTACTCTAACATCCGAAACTACTGCCATTCTTGGTCCTCTCCTACACCACTCCACTAGCTTTTGTAGTTTATTTACATCACCTTCGGCGTGAATCAGTACACTTCCATCAGGCTCATTTTTTACCCAGCCATTCAATCCTAATTCGTTGGCCTTTTCTGCAGTAGAGGCTCTGTAATAAACACCCTGAACTCTTCCTGTGCAGCGGATACTAATTGCCATTATTCTGAAGTGAGTATGGCCCTGCCACTAGATGTACCTATTCTGTCAGCTCCGGCATTGATCAGATCGATTGTTTGCTGACGTGTTTTGATCCCGGCAGAAGCTTTGATGCCTACATTAGAGGGAAGGACTTCTCTCATCAATGATATATGGCGTACAGTTGCACCTCCATTCGGCGCAAAACCTGTAGATGTTTTCACGAAATCTACTCCGGCCTCTGCACACATCAAAGAAGCTTTCTTGATTTCTTCGTCCGATAAATAGGCGACCTCAATAATCACTTTCAGAAGGGCATCATTATCATGAGCCAATTTGCTCATTTTAGCAAACTCTATCTTTGGCCAATCCATATTATCCTTGAAAGCAGATACGTTCATAACTAAATCCAATTCATTCGCACCATCTTCCAAAGCCAACCTAGCTTCTTCCAGCTTAGCTTCAGTCCGCTGATAACCAAGCGGAAAACCTATCACCGTGACTAATTGGATATCTGAATCACCAATTTCACGGTTGGTACGTTTCACCCAAAAAGGAGGAACACAAACACCCAAAACCTGGAGTTCTTTTGCTTCAGCCACCAGGCTATCAATATCAGCTCCTTTAAGCTGAGGATTCAGGTTCGTTGATTCAATAAATCGATTTAAATTTTTCATATCAATGCCAAAGTCCACACTCTTTACAAAACTTTTTCTTTCCGTTTTTTCTCTTTTTGGGAGGCTTTTTATGCCCAAAATAAGTAGGATCCTGATAACGTGCCTGCATGGATTCCTTCTCTAACTTAGCCTTTCTGCGAACAGTTTTTTTCATTCTGCGCTCAAAGTCTCTTGTCTCCTCAATACCTGTAATTTTCTTATTCTTCTTTTGAATCAAGCGCTTAAAAAAAGAAACTTTCTTTGCAGGTTTTGCGCCTTGATATTGCGGTAATGGGGGTTTTGGTGCAGACACATCCCTTGTTGTCTGCCCAAACCCTACCATTGAAAATCCAAATAAAATTGCTCCTAGCACACAAATCCTAAATATCATACAATTACTTTTTCAGGAGAAACGAATCAATCAATATTTATTTTACAGCGTTCCTCTGATTTCCTGCTCTCTCTCAATTGCCTCAAATAAAGCCTTGAAGTTGCCTTTCCCAAAAGAACGTGCTCCTTTTCTCTCAATTATTTCAAAAAACATAGTCGGTCGTGGCTCTACTGGTTTTGTGAAAATTTGAAGAAGATATCCTTCATCATCTCTATCCACCAGAATACCTAGCTCTTTGAGTGGCGCCAGATCTTCTTCTATTTCTCCTACACGATCCAGTAATCCATCATAGTATGTCTCAGGCACTCTGAGAAAGTCCACTCCTCGATTTCTTAATGCCGTCACTGTTTCCACAATATTATCAGTAGCTACCGCGATATGTTGTACACCTGCGCCTTCATAGAAATCAAGATACTCTTCTACCTGTGATTTCTTCTTGCCCTCCGCTGGCTCATTAATCGGAAACTTGATCCTTCCGTTTCCATTGCTCATTACTTTGCTCATCAAAGCAGTATATTCGGTAGAAATATCCTTATCATCGAAAGAAACCAACTGTGAGAAGCCTAACACTTTACCATAAAAGTCTACCCAGGTATTCATCTCTCCCCAGCCAACATTTCCTACCATGTGATCTACATATTTCAGACCAATTGGCGATGGATGATATGCCGATTCCCATTTTTTAAAACCTGGCAAGAATGTACCATTGTAGTCTTTACGTTCTATAAATAGGTGAACAGTTTCACCGTATGTATAAATTCCTGCTTTTACGACTTGACCATTTTCATCTTTTTCTACTACCGGTTCCAAAAAGGATTTCGCACCTCGCTTAATGGTCTCGTCATAGGATTTCCGAGCATCATCTACCCAGAGTGCCACCACTTTTACACCATCACCGTGTTTATCGATATGTTGGCCGACCTCCGTACCAGATTTTAGTGGTGAAGTGAGAACTAATCGTATCTTGTCCTGAACGAGCACATAAGATTCCCGATCTTTTAAACCGGTTTCCAGGCCTGCATAGGCCAAATCCTGAAATCCAAAAGCGGTTTTATAATAGTGTGCCGCTTGTTTACTGTTACCTACATACAATTCGATGTAGTCTGTACCATTGATTGGTAAAAAATCATTCTCAATTGGGGTCATTGTTTGAGGGGTTAATGTTTTTTCCATAATGTTGTTTTGCCACGAAGTTAGAGGGATTCGAGCGCTATTTCAAACCGAACATTTCTGACCTTGCTACAACAACTCTGAAAAAATGTTAAGGGAGATGTAGTTTGCGCTTTTAATGCAATTAAATTCCACATCTTTGCGTTTTATGCTTAATATGAAATCTATCCTTTTTTCGGTGTTCATATTTCTGATGATAGCCGTGAATGCACAACCTGTATTTGAAAGTCAGCTTACTAAAAAAATGGATCTTGGAGTAGAACTCATGGAGCAAGGTAAGTATGAACAGGCCAATGAAACCTTCGTTTACGTTCTGAACAACATGACCTCTCTTCCATCCGATATGGCTTTTTATTTTGGGCAAAATAGCTTTCACATAGGTAAGCTCAAGCAAAGTATCAACTGGCTCAACAAGTACATCCAGCTCAAAGGAACACAAGGCAGACACTATGAAGAGGCAACGAAATTTCTTCAATTAGCAGAAGACAAATATCTGGAGCAATCGCGAAAGAGAAATCAGGAATTGAAAAACAACATCATGAGTGGTGAGTATGACTGTGGAGGATTGGAGAAAATGATCTGTCCGGTTTGTAAAGGCCAGGGCGTGGTAGTGACAAAAGGTCCTTTTGAGAATATCTATAAAACTTGTCCTTACTCTGCTGGTGAAGCCTACCTTACCTGTGAAGAATATAACCTTTTTATGAGTGGACTTTTGGAGCCAAAGGCTAAAAAGTAAAATTGCGAATTGCTTAGAGAATAAAGCGATAAGTATACTTTACAAGGAAAATATTGTGGGCCTGTCTATCAAATAAATCATTTGTTAAATCACTAAATCGATTGCGTGTAGAACCATGCGAATTATCTGCATTAGAAGTCCAAACTAAAAACAGCGTTGATCCCGGGGTATATTCCCACCTAATCACAAAATTTGACCGAAATTGTATCGCATTGAAATTTGGATTTGTCAATTGATATTCAATATTTCCATCCATATTCTGATCTATTTCATATTGGTCGGATGCTGAATTATAGCTTATTTCATTGTCATAATAGCTCCTGTATCTTTTATCAAATTGTGCCTCACCCGGAGCCAGCACTTTTTTAAAATCATCATATTGTAACCGTGAGATAAATGGTTGCCCCCAATACTCTACCGACAGATTCGGGGTAATAATATAGTTAGCACGAACTGAAGCACTGTAAGTGACATGATCAATATTACCCAATACGTACTGTTCTGAGAGTTCATCAGTATAACTATCAACATACTGTAAGGCATTTCTATACCATTCTATGTTCGGAGAGAAAGACAATTTCAGGGCATCAGTAGGCTGATATCTTACATATGAACTCATTCCGTACCCTTTCAGGAAATCATTAGATCCTCTGGATAACCACGGATTGATTTCTACATAAAGCTTTTTCTGGTCATTTGTACCAATGTAAGCCCATAAACCTTTATTACCCGGGTACCTGATTGACGGTCCTCCCCTTAGATCTGCATTTGAGACATTTTCGCCTTCAATAGTGGTTCCTATCCCCATTCCCCAGAGATTTTTAAACCTGGCATGAGCATTCAGATTTATGGCATTGTAAAGATTCACTCCGTCAAAATCATAGTTTAGATATTCATTCACATTGATACGCACCCATCTAAAAATCCCAAAAGGCTTCAAAATGCGGTACTGTGCCCAAGTCCATTGAGAGATGTAATCAGACTGCACCAAAAAACCCACATCATTTGTTTCAAATTCAGGGGAACGCATGGTAGCTCCAGACTGAAAAATGATATTACCGTTCTGTTTCCCCAGACTTAGGCTAGCCCCAGTTCCTGTGAGCTGCGTGAGCGTAGTATCTACATTTTTATGATGATTGTCGGGGCGTTGAAAATATCGTTCTGAAGATTGCTGCGTGGAGGAAATGGCCTCTTCAGTTCCTTTAACATTACTTAATGCGACATTAGCTTTTAAATAATATTTTCTGTCGAAAAAATTCTGAGTGAAATCTAAACCTGCAGAATATGCGTTTTCATGCAATCCGTTGAACTGAGAATCATCAATGACTCTATGAGTAGAAGTGAACATCGCACCAATGAGGGCATTTCCATCATTGATATCTTGCTGTACCCTACCAACTACATAATTCGTAAGAGGTTCGATTGCCACATCCCGTACGCCACCTAAAGTATCCTGAACTTCTATAAACTCCTTTCTCGTTACTGATTCCAACACCCCCCAGCTAAACCCATTTTTATTTTTACCTGTCAGCTTTGCTGCTCCTAAAATCCTGGTATTATTAATCCTGTCCACATATTCGATATCCTCTGCGTCGGGATAGTAATGAGGTCTACTTCCTATTCTCCTTGAATAAAACAAATTATCATTATTGAAAAAACCACCAGCCTGTGATTGGGTCATAGAAAAATTTAGTGTGTTTTTTCCCTCAAGGAAAAAGGGTCTGCGTTCCCTAAAAAATAATTGAAAAGCTGACAGATTTACCCGAGAAGGGTCCGCCTCCACCTGACCAAAATCCGGGTTAATCGTAAGATCTAAGGTGATATCACTAGTAATCCCAATTTTAGCATCCACACCCAAGTCTAAATCACTATCTTTTCCTGTAAAATACGGGTTACTCTCTTCTTTTGGAAACCGTTCGGTCTTTCCAAGTAAATAGGGTTGGATTTCAAGCTGTTTTTGTGGTTTTATTCCCTTTATTCCTTTTAGCTCACCAAACAAATGAACCCATCCCGGGGCGTCCTGGGCGATAGGCTGCCAATATGACCGCTCCTGGTTTTTAAAATACATTCGCATGACTTGCAATCCCCAGGCATGTTCGGGCTTATCAGCAAACCTTAGCTGTGAAAGAGGAATTTTAAACTCTGCTACCCAGCCACTATCATTCAAACTGGTTTTGAGATACCAAATTGGATCCCATGTAGAATCCCAACTAGAGCCATTATTAGATATGAATTCTTCACCTTTAACTCCTGATGCCGATGCAGAAAAACTAAAAGCCGTTCGCTTATCGGCATAACTATCAATATTGATCTCCACAAAATCCCCTTCAAATCCATCGCGTCTGCTCATCCTTCTTACTACAGCTTCAGGACTTACATCAAATGCCTGAACGCCAACATAAAGATACTTAGCATCATATAGAATTTTAAATAGGGTCGGCTGAGACGGTGCGGCACCATCTTCAGGGCTTCTTTGAATGAAGTCACCTCCCCATGCTACCTGATTCCATGCATCATCATCCAGAAATCCATCTATAACAGGTTCACTACCTTGAATTCTACTCGTTTCATAAGATCGTGGATTGCTTTTATGCTGACCAATCAGGACATCACTAAAGAACATCACTAAAGCAGTGAAAAAAACTGTTCGATGCATCAATTTCGGAGTGTTTATCTAAACAAAAAACTCCTATCCAAACTCTTGGTTACAAAATTGTTCGTAATCGGAAAATAAAGATGATGTCTGGCGAACTATCCTCCAGAGTACAGGAGAGATAAAATGATCATTATAATCAATGACAATGTGTATAGCTTCAATAAATCTTTGTTTTCTTCCTTACTGGAAGATTTGTCTTCAATAGTTTTCATAACAATGGCTGTGTTTGGTATATAGACTCCCGATATGGAAAAAGGGTTGTAAAAAATGTATAATTCTTAGTGAAAATTGTATTTTATCCCTGTCATTACACCAAAACCTGATGGGTTTGACAGAAAAGTTGCGTCATCTTTGGTCATTGAATTTAGAGCTTGACGATAATTTGGCTCCACGATTACATCAAAATTGCTAAACAGACGATAACCAATTTCCAATCCCGCCAGACCACTAAAACTAATATCTCTATACGGTGATTGTGAGCCTGGACCGATAGACAATTGAGCAATTTCATCTTCATAACCAGTCAACTTATTGCCCATATATAGATTGGCTACCACTCCGGCATTAACTTCCAATTTCAACTTTTTATCAAGTACCTGATAACCAGCTGTCAATGGTACAGAAGTAAATTGAAATTCATTGGTCAAAGCAACGTCTCGGTATTCATACTCTACAATTTCTTCTCGCTGAACTACTGACGAAAACTTCTTGTTTTTACTTACCTGACTAGTTGCTGCTATAGATTCTTGCCAGCTAGAGGTAGTAATCACTACATTGGTTTCAGTCACAGCATTCGCACGCGCATATTGTATGCCGCTTTCCAGCGTAAATCTTTTCCCAACTTTCATTCCAAAGTCTACTCCTAAAGACATAGACTCACCGGCTACCATTCCTTCTCTAATAGATGGTGACTCTTTGTTTATAGCCTCATTATCGGCCAGACTAAATGCTGTTGGATTTACCTCGAGGTTATTAGTCAGAAGACTACTTCCTAAGGACTGAAAGTTGGGATCAAAACCACCAGAGCCAAAATTGATACCTGCGAAATACTTCTCATCTCTTACTTTCTGTTTATCAATTTGGTCGTCCGAATAAAATCTGAAAACCGGAATTTTTGTCGGTTCGGATATTTCACCTTCTAGATTCACAGCTATTCCATCACCTTTTATAGCCGCTATTTCTAAAAGTACCATATTATTGATATCCTGATTATCATCACCTAAATCACCAACAGGTGCAAAATCCGCCAGCGAGGCATTATTAGTCTTTGGAATCTTCACACCTCCTTGATTCTCCTGAGTTGTTGATTTATATACTTCACTATTATTAGCGAATCCATTTTGAGTGTTGCTTATCTCGTTTCTGATATCCCACTCAAAAGAAGACATTGGACCTGGTTTATCAATTTCAATAAGATCACCCATTAGTGCCTGATCAATATTCTGGAAATAGTAATATTGCCATACCCCAACAAACATTCCCAACAGTATAACTGCCGCAACAGCCCATCGATAGTAAACTACTTTTGATTTATATGCAGACAATTCCGCATAAGCCAACTTTCTATCTATTTCATTCCATACTGCCGGTGGAGGCGTCACACTGGCTTCTTCCATTGCATCTCTCCACTCCTTCTCAAATTTCTCTTCAGAATTCTCCAGCCTGTTCATAATTAATATCGTTATTCTCGATAATCCACTTCTGTAATAAACTTTTCGCTCTGGCATACTGAGACTTACTTGTTCCCTCACTGATTTCCAGCGACTTAGCTATCTCATGATGCTTATATCCTTCTATGGCATACAGGTTAAAAATCACCTGACACCCAGATGGCAGTTTTTTCACTAGTTGTAATAACTCTTTGTGATTAAAGTTCGATAATGTGACCTCCTCAGTAAACTTGCTTTTTAGATCGGTAACATCTACCATCGGATAGAGGTAAAGCTTACTACGTTGATGATTCAGAGCAGTATTGACCACAATCCTTTTGATCCAATAAGGCAATGACGAATCCTTTCTGAACTTTTTGATATTCTGAAAAACTTTTAAAAAAGCTTCCTGTAAAATATCTTCAGCTTCTTGCTGCGCCTTAGAATATCGCAGCGCTACAGCATACATCTGACCACTGTATTTTTCATACAGTTGTTGCTGGGAACTACGTTGATCTTTGCAGCAACCATCTATTAAGTCATCATCGCTGAATGCCATTCAATCTAACTTTCCTATATTGACTCGGATTACTTTCAAAAGGTTGTAATCATTTCCTGACAAATTTATGAAATATATTATTCCATCAATTGTAATTTTTATATCTAGCTGTGTACCTATCACTCCTATTGGTTCTTCAAATGACAAACAGCTCGTCTTTGATGACAGAAATTATGAGGTCACTGTTGGAATGACCCAACTTTTCCCAACGCAGACCAATTCGCAATCAACTATCTCCTACCCGGTGATCTCTAATACTGATCCAGGACTAACAATTCAGTTTGATTTGATGGAAGAAAACAGTTCATTTCTCAATGCACGGTATATCCATTGCAATGCTGATTGGACACCTTCTAATCTTCCAGACTTACAGTTTCTTCGTGTTTATAATGAGTTTTCTATCAATGACTATCAATACTCTGAAAACACGATAATACCTTATGTAAGCTATTCTACCAGGTTGCCTTCTCCTCAGGTTTCTGGTAATTATTTACTGGTGATTTACAGAGAAAATAACCGTGAAGACATCATACTATCCAGGAGATTTATCGTCTATGACCAAAAATCTCTCATTTCAGCTCGTGTGTTGAGAAGCAATATAGTAGCTCAGAGAAATACGCATCAGCAAATTGATTTTTCAGTAAAATATCAATTGGAAACTACCCCAAACCCACTCCAGGATTTTGAAGTTATCATACTACAAAACCACAATTGGAAAACTAAAATTGAAGGTCTGCAACCTTCTCAAATCCGCCAGGATCAAAAATTACTGGCTTATAATTTATTTACAGGTGAAAACACTTTTGCCGGACTGAATGAATTCAGGTTTTTTGACTTGCGTAGTATAGACTATCGCGGGATGAATGTCGCCTACATGCAAAAAGAACCGGAACTTATTAATGCATTTTTGGGATTAGATAAATCTCGCGAAGGTCTGGCTTACAGTCAACTCAACAGAGATTTAAACGGGGGATATTATTTAGTGAACACCGACCCAACTGACTCACAACTACAGAGTGAATATGTAAACGTCCATTTTAATTTAGAATACCCTGAAATTGAATCAGAGATATATGTACTCGGTAGCTGGAATAACTGGGAGATGAGGGAAAAAAACAAGCTATATTATAACTATGGCAATGAAAGCTATCAGGGTTCTGTTCTTCTGAAACAAGGATATTACGATTATATCTATTGGGCAAAAGGATCAAACATTCCGCCTTATCAGATAGAGGGAAGCCATTTTGAAACTGAAAACAAATATGAAATCTTATTTTATTATCGAAACCCGTTCAATAATTACGACGAATTAATCGGTTATAAAATGCTTTCTTCTGGAAATTAAGGCAATAAATATGGTTCAGTTCTGGAAACCGGATCTACATTGGCCAGATCCAATAGACCAAAACCTTCAGCACAATAATTTCCTAAGCCACACGTGAAAATGAAATCTTGTATTTCTCTAGCCGCAAAAAGCGTGAAAGGAAATGTATACCCTCTAACATCACGTTTTTCGCCATTTTCATACATTGGGTAAACTCTGGAAAATTTCTTGTTTAGAGATTTGATTTTCTTCAAATAGTTTTCGTCAGGAACAATCTGGAATTTCTGAGCGTCAGGAATAGAATTGATATCCAACCCGTAATCCGCCAATCGTTCAATGGTAGATTCATACAACAAGTCTGAGAATTCGTTGGTTTCCGGAGACATAAACGGAATCCTTTCTCCACCTGTGGCCGGATTAATAATCATTGGTGAAATACAGACATATTTGGTTCCCCGTTCAAAATTGACAGGTTTTTCTATTTCGGCTATCTCTGGAGTAATATTCAATTCACCAATGGTAAGTTCTTTTTGTTCGAGAACAGCAGGAACCAGAACATCAATAAATTCCTTACTGGCCGATGAAATCACTATAGTTACCTTTCGGGAATTGAAATGCAGTCCTTTTCTTCCCAAACGAGTCTGACCTTTGATACCTGAAAAACTAAAAAAAGGATAATCTTTAAATTTCCCGGCAGAAGACTCAGATAGTAACGGCTTAAAAGCCTTTGAGATTAAATACTGATGATGAAATGGAACTAATCCACCTCGGTTGTTCACATTAAAAGTAATTCGTATCCTCACGTAGTAGCTTTAAAAATATGTAACTGATTTTGAAACGACTTTCTGGCTGCTTTTGTTTTCAAACTTCTATACCAACTTACACATTAAATCTGAAATGCATAATATCTCCATCTTCTACCACGTACTCTTTCCCTTCAATAGCTAGTTTTCCAGCTTCTTTACATGCTGTTTCCGACCCGAATTTTTGATAGTTTTCCAACTTTATCACTTCTGCCTTAATAAAACCTCTCTCAAAATCCGTGTGGATCACTCCTGCTGCTTGTGGTGCTTTCCACCCTCTCTCGATAGTCCAGGCCCTTACCTCCTGCACGCCAGCTGTAAAATAAGTAATCAAATCTAAAAGTTCATAGGCAGCCTTGATCAAACGATTCAACCCTGACTCTTCCAGACCATATTCTTCCAGAAACAATGCTTTATCATCTTCATCGTCAAATTCTGCAATCTGAGCTTCCAATGCCGCGCAAACTCTCACGACCTGAGCATTTTCATTGGCAACAGCTTTTTCAAGAGTTTCGCTATACTGATTTCCAGCATTGATATTCTCCTCTTCTACATTAGCTACATAAATGATCGGCTTGACAGTGAGTAACTGTAGAGGTTGAATAGTTTTAGTTTCTTCTTTCTCAAGCTCCAGTGATCTAACGTTTTTACCTTCCTCCAGGTGTTTTTTCACCTTTAGCAATACTTCCAGCTCCTTCTTTGAATCCTTATCACCACTTTTGGCTGTTTTCTCTACTCTACTAATTCTTTTATCAACTGAATCCAGATCTTTGAATTGCAATTCAGTATCGATTACTTCTTTGTCAGAAACAGGGTCTACTTTCCCATCTACATGTACGATGTTGTCATTTTCAAAACATCTGATTACATGAATAATGGCATCTGTTTCTCTAATATTTGCCAAAAATTGATTTCCCAGACCTTCGCCTTTACTCGCCCCTTTTACTAATCCGGCAATATCTACAAACTCAATAACTGTCGGCACCACTTTCTGTGGATTGACGAGCTTTTCCAAAATATTCAAACGCTCATCCGGAACGGTAATTACTCCCACATTTGGCTCAATTGTACAAAATGGAAAATTTGCTGCCTCTGCTTTGGCATTGGAAAGTGCATTAAAAAGTGTGGATTTTCCAACATTAGGAAGCCCCACAATACCACACCTTAATCCCATAGTTAATTTTTGATTTTAAATACTTGATATTGATTGAATCCGATATACACTTCAGAAGCGGTAACTCTCAAAACCGTATATACGGGTATTGCTGCGATCATCCCTGCTATTCCAGCGACAGTCGCGCCCACAAAAATAATGACAAATATTTCTAATGGATGAGCTTTTACGCTTTTGGAGAATATAAGTGGTTGCAATAAAATATTGTCTGTAGCCTGCACCACTGCAAATACACTAAAAACTTTCGCCACGATGATGAGCAAATCGTTATCAAAAGTGAAATGACCACTCGTACTTACAGCAACCAATATTCCAAAAGTACTTCCCAATAATGGGCCTAAATACGGAATTAAATTGGCTGTAGCCGCGAATAGTGCAATAGTCAATGCATAATTGACTCCTACAATTGTGAGTCCAATAGAAGCAATGGAGAAAATGGCCAGCATTTGCAGTAAAATCCCTACCAGGTAATTGGACAAGAGCTTTTCGATTTTATTAATAGCAGCAATAAAGACCTCAAAATATTGATTGGGAACGAGGGAAATAATCTGTCGCTTGAAGATGCCGCTTTCGTACAATAAGAAAAAGGTGATAAATGTAACAGCCAATACCCCGATAAAAATATTACCCGTGAAAGAAATCAACTGATTCAGGACAGAGGTCAAGTTGATCCTACTAATGAAGTCAAATACGCTTTCTTTTGTAGCATCCACCATAAAGCCAGGAGGTCGTGCAGACAGATTATTGCTAATGAGTAAGTCCTCCAGATACTTGATAGGAGTGACGAGCGAATCCAAAGCTTTACTAATATCTATACCTGAGAGCACTTGTACCTGCTCAGAGATTAGTGGGATAAATAGCACTACAAAAAGAGATAAAAACGCGATTACGATTACAAATGAGATAAGAATAGCTACTGTCACAGGGATTTTTAATCCGGCAATCGCAAATCTGCTGATCTGATAGGTGAGTGGCCGAAGAATAGTGGCCAGTATAATGGAGATGGTCAGATAAACAAAAATATTGGTAAAATACCAGACACTTACTGTCACCAGCAGTATAAGTGATAAAATAACCAATATTGCGACAATCCTTCGTTGCATAGCTACAAAAACAAAAAGCCCTCAACTGAGAGCTTTCAAATCTATTTTTTAAAGGTTTTTAATCCCATTTCAAATCTGAATCTTCTTCACTGATTCCGGTGGATTCATCATCCTCTCTATCAAACTCACTAAAATCTACATCAGGAAGGAGTTCTGTTTTCACATGATTGACTGTATCATTTAGGGCCTCTACGAATTTGTTGAAATCCTCTTTGTAAAGGAAGATCTTGTGCTTTTCATAAAAGTAACCATCATCTTTAAACCTCCGCTTGCTCTCAGTGATCGTTAGATAATAATCATTGGATCTCGTGGACTTTACATCAAAAAAATAAGTCCTCTTACCTGCCCTTACTCTCTCAGAATAAATTTCGTCTCTCCCTTTATCCTTGTTCTCTTCCACAATTCTTCGTTTTTGTACGTTTTAAAAATTATTTAGATCGTACTGATCTTTAAATCGCGGTTAAATATAGCATTTATAATTTGACAAATGCAAACAGGTAATTTTACGGTAATAAGAAAAAACACCCTTTCTTTGATCAACAGTAAACGACGACCATACATAAATCAACTACTATGAGCCTAAAACTGGCTGATATTAAGCAATTTGAAAACCTTGACCTGCTCGCCAAGCAACTGGTGGAAGGATTTATCACAGGACTGCACAAATCTCCATACCATGGTTTTTCTGTAGAATTTGCAGAGCATAAGCTTTACAACTATGGAGAGAGTACTAAAAACATTGATTGGAAAGTTTTTGCACGCACAGACAGGATTTATACGAAACAGTTTGAAGAGGAAACCAACCTCAGAGCGATGATTTTGCTGGACATCTCCAATTCGATGCATTATCCGGCGCCTGAAAAAACTAAACTCAAATTCGCCATATCGTGTGCCGCTGCACTCGCATACTTATTGACATCTCAAAGAGATGCTGTGGGCTTAACAACCTTCAGCGACTTGATTAACTATCAATCGCCTATTAAGTCTACAAAAAATCACCTGAATTTATTGATCAACGAATTGTCAGAAACTCTGGAAAGGGAAGGTCAACCTGCCACCAATATCCCGGATGTTCTCCACGAGATTGCCGATAAAATCCACAAGAGATCTTTGGTGATTTTATTCTCAGACATGTTTCAGCAGCAAAACGATCTGGAAGAAATCTTTCATGCTTTGCAGCATTTGAAACACAACAAACACGAAATACTTATTTTTCATGTCACAGATCATCAAACAGAACTAGCTTTTGACTTTGAAGATCGCCCCCATCAATTTATTGATCTGGAAACTAAAGAAGTAATTAAACTCAATCCGCGCGATGTTAGAGAACAGTTTCAGGCAAACATGAATGCGCTGTATAAAGAATTAAAACTAAAGTGCGGTGCTTATAAGATTGATTTAGTAGAAGCTGACGTTTCCGATTCTTTTGACAAAGTTTTAGGGGCATATTTGATAAAAAGAAAGAGAATGAAATAAACGAAAAAAGCGGGACAAGCCCGCTTTTGAAATTATTGTAAAGAAAAAACTACAGGTTAATCTAAGTGCATCCACTCTTTTTTTGCCTCCAGTTCTTCTTTAGTTTCTTCATAATCAGGATCAGGCACACAACAATCCACCGGACATACAGCCGCGCATTGTGGTTCTTCATGGAAGCCAGTACATTCTGTGCACTTGCCAGGTACGATATAATAGAATTCATCAGAAACAGGTTCTTGTTCTGCATTACCATCTATCATCGATCCATCCTCCATTTCCACTTCTTTGAGGTCAGTTCCATCAGACCACTTCCACTCTACTCCCCCTTCATATATAGCCGTATTTGGACATTCCGGCTCGCATGCACCACAATTGATGCATTCGTCTGTGATAATTATCGCCATTGGTACTTATTTAAGTAGTTCTACAACAGGTAACAAAATTATCTACAATAAGTTTGTAGCCAAATTGAATGGGAAATAAAAATGACGATCGAAAACCGTATTCAAACATTTTCTAGCTTAGGCAAGCAATTATCTAATCTTTCCAAAATAGAAATTGCAGAGTTGAGTCGTAGGGCGCAAGCTGATAATCAGTGGTTTACACCTCAGAGTGTAGAAAAAGCTCTGCACGGCCTGGCTTATATGTTGGGAGAAGATAAACTTCATCAATGGGTGAGTAGATATGATGAAATTCCTGTGGAAATTCCTAAAATTGTTGGAATCATCATGGCTGGGAATATTCCGTTGGTCGGTTTTCATGATCTCATGTGCGTGTTAATGTCAGGTCATTTCGCCGCTGTAAAAACCAGTTCGAGCGACACGTTTCTGACTAAAACCATTATCGATTGGGTTCTGGAAATAGAGCCTCGTTTCAAAAAAAACATCGAAATCAGAGAACGATTAAATAATGTGGATGCCATCATAGCAACTGGAAGTGACAACACGGCCAGGCATTTTGAGTACTATTTTAAAGATATCCCCAGAATCATCCGTAAAAACAGAACTTCAATAGCCATAATAAATGGTTTGGAATCGAAGGAGGATTTACATAATCTGGGAAAAGACATTTTCACGTATTACGGGCTTGGTTGCCGCAATGTGTCCAAAGTATTGGTTCCTAAAAACTATGACCCAAAACCATTTTTTGAAGCTATTGAGGACTTTAGCGAAATCACCAACAATCACAAGTACCAAAACAATTACGATTATCATAAATCAATCTTATTGGTAAATGGCACAGAACATCTCGATAATGGCTTTTTACTATGGCAGCCTTCGGACCAACTGGTCTCTCCTATTTCTGTGCTGTTTGTAGAGGAATATGAAAGTGATGCAGAATTAGATTGGAAAATTAGTAGCAACTCAGAGAAGTTACAATGCATTGTAGGACACGGACGTATTCCTTTTGGCAAAGCTCAATCTCCCGAGGTTTGGGATTACGCGGATAATGTGGATACAATGGAATTCTTGAAGAAGCTTTCTTAAGTCATGTATCAATATCCTTGTTTAACTTAATACTAAGACCTAGACCAGAAAGATTATTTCTTATTCTTAAGGGACCAAATACTTAATATCGACTCCATTAATTCCAAAAATGTCTGTGCTGATGTTTCCTCATGGAGGTTATTATTCAGGCACAGCTTCAAAGAATTAAAACCTTCCAAACCATCCAATTCATCGGGCTGCATATACCAGGCACCCATAGACCATTTTGAAAATACCCGAAAATCTGAAACTCCTTTGTAGAAAAAACTGATCTCGTGTCTGGTGTCATTTTTTATCTTTTCAAACAATGACTCTAACTCTTCCAAACCTTCACCTTCAATATATTGTATAAAACTATTCTCAGTAGCAAGAAGCATTCCCGTAAACCCTTTATCGATGTTGTTCGGATGAGCTGTGCTCGCAATTTCCTGGGTTATCTCTTCATTGACAGGATAATAGGAGTGACTATGATAAATGATAAAATGGATAGTTTTCTTGGAGAACATGAATATAATCTGGTTGGTTGTAAATCATTATTAGGGTAAACCCTCTGTGTTATCATTCCAAATGTAGAACAATTTACAAAAGTGAAGGGAGTCATTTTTTTATATGACAATAGCCCAAGTGTTGATAACTAATGGCTTCAATCCATAATATTCTCTGACAATCCTGTGACTTGATTCTCAGAAAATAAGGTTTGTCAGTCAGCTATATGTTCAATAATTCATGACTGATACTTTGTGTAATGATTGAATTTTTTGGTTTCAATAATTAAATGAATTTAAAATCTCACAACACAAGTGAATATTGATAAAAAGAATAAAATAAAAATCAACATTCATTAAATTTATTGAAATTTTTATCTGGAGACTTTCATGAGTGTACAATTCATCGACCACAAAGGAGTAAGCATTCTTTACACAGACCTGTCCAAAAAATCCAAAGACGAAAATATGGAGGTAATGGAGCAAGCCAAGAAAATAATTGGGATGAGGCCTGAAAAATCAGTTCTGGTCATATTGAATGTAGAGGGAATGAGATACAGTAAGGAATTTCTAGACAAGATGAAGGCCATAGGAAAGGCAAATGAACCATATGTGAAAGCAACAGCCATTTTAGGTCTGACTGCAGTCACTAAATTAATCGCCAAAGGTGTGGCGCAATTTACAGGCAGAAAATCAGGCTTTTTTGACGGAGAACAGGAAGCTCTTGATTGGCTCGTAGAGCAATACTAAAATTGAATATTCTACCCCAATTCGATTCATACTTTTTCAACCTGACAGTACTCCAACCAAAGTAAATTGCTATTTGCTATAATCCAATATTGTTTATAAGTCCTATTTGATTTTATGAGAAAATGGCAATTGCCAAACTGGCTATAAAGATTGTCACTATAGCTGCGTTTTTGAAATTCCTCTAATCAATTTTAAAAAAGGAAATAACATCCGAAAAATCAAAAAGCTGTCCAAATCAATGATAAGAACAGCCTTCTTAGCAATAAAAATCAAATAATAGGGAACAAAGTCATTTAAGGTTCTGGGACAATTCGGCAATCATAACCATTATCCTCCATATCTCTTTTCCAATCTCTAGCTTCTCCTGAGGTATCGAAACAGGCTCCTCTAGTGCTTGAACTAGATGAAGTGGATTTTTCACATTCATAGCATTTTGAACAACTCGATATGAATAACACAACAGCAAAAAATGACACAATTTTGATCTTTCTCACAAAAAGTAGTTACACATGAATAATATTTAAAGTTATATGAAAAGTCTAACAATAAGATCTACAGTTCACAAAAAAAGCTGTCCAAATCAATGAACAGCTTTCAAATTTTAACATCTCAGGAATGATTATCCCTCATTCTGCTTTTTGATCAGGTTCAATGCGGAACCAGCTTTGAACCACTCTACTTGTCCGGCGTTATAAGTATGATTTACTTTAATCGCATCGGTAGTACCATTGGCATGATTGATTTCTATGGTGAGTGATTTGCCCGGTGCAAAATCTGTCAAATCCACAAAATCAAAAGTATCATCCTCCTGTATCAGATCATAATCATTCTCATTATCAAATGTCAAAGCAAGCATTCCCTGCTTTTTCAGATTGGTTTCATGAATTCTTGCAAATGATTTTACCAAAACAGCTCTGACACCAAGATGACGAGGCTGCATAGCGGCGTGCTCTCTTGAAGATCCCTCACCATAATTATGATCACCTACAACAATTGTTGGTATACCTTCGGCTTTATATGCTCGCTGAACATCTGGTACACCACCAAATTCTCCGGTTAGCTGATTTTTCACCTTATCAGTCTCCCCATTGAAGGCATTCACAGCTCCGGTGAGCGTATTATTCGAGATATTATCAAGATGACCTCTGAATCTCAACCATGGTCCTGCCATAGAGATATGATCTGTAGTACATTTCCCCTGAGCTTTGATGAGCAGTTTCGCACCCGTGATATTTTTCCCATCCCAAGGATCAAAACCCTCAAGCAATTGTAGACGCTTAGAATCTGATTTTACAACAACCTCCACATCAGACCCATCTGCCGCCGGAGCTACATAACCCGAATCTTCAACATCAAATCCCTTTTCTGGAAGCTCCCAACCAGTAGGTGGATCCAATTTCACTTGCTCACCCTTATCATTGGTCAGAGTGTCAGTAATTGGGTTGAAACCCAAATCGCCAGAAATAGCTATAGCCGCAACCATTTCAGGGGAAGTTACAAAGGCATGAGTATTTGGATTACCATCAGCTCGTTTTGCAAAATTTCTATTGAAAGAATGAACGATGGTGTTTTTTTCTTTCTTATCAGCACCGGCTCTGTCCCACTGACCGATACAAGGTCCACAGGCATTTGTGAATATTTTCGTGCCTAATTTTTCAAAGGATTCCAATAATCCATCTCTCTCTACAGTAAACCTTACCTGCTCTGAACCTGGATTTATCCCAAAATCCGCTTTAGGTTTTAAACCTTTTTCCACAGCCTGTCTGGCTATCGATTCGGCACGTGAAAGATCTTCATATGAGGAGTTAGTACACGATCCTATAAGCCCCCATTCTACTTTCGTAGGCCAGTCGTTTTCAGCAGCTTTTTCTCTCATTTCTGCTATTGGTGTAGCCAGATCCGGAGTAAAAGGACCGTTTAAATGTGGAGAAAGTGTAGAAAGATCAATCTCAATCACCTGGTCAAAATATTTTTCTGGATTAGCATAAACTTCATCATCTCCGGTGAGATGTTCTTTCACTCCATTGGCCAAATCCGCCACCTCGTCTCTGCCCGTAGCTCTGAGGTATCTTTCCATAGACTCATCATACCCGAATGTGGAAGTGGTTGCACCGATTTCTGCTCCCATATTACAGATAGTTCCTTTACCTGTCGCCGACATACTTCGCGCACCTTCACCAAAATACTCCACGATCGCTCCCGTTCCCCCTTTTACAGTAAGAATACCAGCTACCTTCAGAATTACATCTTTTGGTGCCGTCCAACCATTGAGCTTACCAGTCAGCTTCACTCCTATTAACTTAGGAAATTTAAGCTCCCATGCCATTCCAGCCATTACATCCACGGCATCAGCACCTCCTACACCTACGGCAACCATACCAAGACCACCTGCGTTCACAGTATGTGAGTCGGTACCGATCATCATACCTCCTGGAAATGCATAGTTCTCAAGTACCACCTGATGGATGATTCCACCACCTGGTTTCCAAAAACCAATCCCATATTTATTAGAAACAGATTCCAGAAAGTTGAATACCTCGTTTGAGGTGTTTAGAGCATTTTGTAAATCGGCTGCTGCTCCGATTTTTGCCTGGATCAGGTGATCACAGTGAACAGTAGTGGGTACTGCCACATTATCCTTTCCAGCTTGCATAAATTGTAGCAGGGCCATTTGCGCTGTAGCGTCCTGACAGGCTATTCTGTCAGGAGCAAAATCTACATAAGACTCTCCACGTTTGTATGCTTCAGTAGGCTCACCTTCATACAGGTGGCTGTATAATATCTTCTCAGATAAGGTCAGCGGTTTACCGGTTATTTCCCTCGCTTTGTTTACTCTTTCGCCTATGCTTTCATAGACTTTTTTGATCATATCAATATCAAATGCCATAGGAATATCTTTTTATTTTCTGATTTACATCCAATTTAATATTAAAACTAAGTACTTAACGATAAGTTTAATAAAGAAAAAAATACCTATTGACTATAAAAAAGCCCGAATCGAATGATTCGGGCTTAAATATTTATGATTTGATCGTTCCCTTAAGAGTTACTTAGCAATTTGCTGGAAGGTTTGAACTTTGTAAGATCAATGCCTTCTACTGCACTTTCATATTCTGCTAGTTTTGGTGTTCTTCCCAAAATGGTAGAGAGCACCACTACCGGTGTAGAAGAAAGCAGAGATTCCCCTTTTTTCTCCTGAGAATCTTTTACAACCCTTCCCTGAAATAGTCGGGTCGAAGTAGCCATTACGGTATCCCCAGGCTCAGCTTTCTCCTGATTACCCATACATAAGTTACACCCTGGGCGCTCCAGGTATAACATATTTTCATATTTCGTTCGTGCTGCAGCTTTTGGGTTCGTGTCGTCAAACTCGAATCCAGAGTATTTTTGAAGCACTTCCCAGTCTCCTTCAGCCTTCAATTCATCGACAATATTGTAAGTAGGAGGAGCTACAACTAATGGAGCTTTGAATTCTACCTTACCTTGTTGCTTCTCAACGTTTTTAAGCATTTGAGCAAGTATTTTCATGTCTCCTTTATGAACCATACAAGAACCTACAAATCCCAGATCTACTGATTTTTCTCCTCCATAATATGACAGAGGTCGGATGGTATCATGAGTATATCGCTTGGAAACGTCCTCATTATTCACGTCCGGATCTGCAATCATTGGCTCCACAATCTCATCCAAATCGACTACTACCTCAGCATAGTATTTTGCATTAGCATCAGGAGTAATGGCTGGTTTTTCGCCAGATCGGATCTCATCAATTCGATTATTAGCCTTGTCTATCAAGCCTTGGAGTACCTGCTTTTCATTATCCATACCCTTCTCAATCATGATCTGGATTCTGGATTTAGCGATTTCCAGGGATTCTATCAGAGTCTCGTCTTCAGAGATACAAATCGATGCTTTAGCTTTCATTTCAGCAGTCCAATCAGTAAACGTAAATGCCTGATCAGCTGTCAAAGTACCAATATGTACTTCAATAACTCTACCTTGAAAAACATTTTCACCACTGAATTGCTTCAACATTTGCTGCTGTGTAGCATGAACTACATCACGAAAATCCATGTATGATTTCATCTGTCCTTTGAAGGTAACCTTCACAGAATCAGGAATTGGCATAGAAGCCTCTCCTGTAGCCAATGCTAGCGCCACAGTACCCGAGTCTGCACCAAAAGCTACTCCTTTTGACATTCTGGTATGAGAATCACCACCAATGATGATGGCCCAGTCGTCAATGGTAATATCATTTAATACCTTATGAATCACATCTGTCATAGCGTGATACCCATCTTTTGGATCACGCGCTGTGATGAGCCCAAAGTCGTTCATAAACTTCATCAACTTTGGAATATTAGCTTGGGCCTTCTTATCCCAAACTGAAGCTGTGTGACAACCGGACTGATATGCACCATCCACAATCGGAGAGATAGTAGTAGCCGCCATAGATTCCAGTTCCTGTGAAGTCATTAAACCAGTAGTGTCCTGAGAACCTACAATGTTTACCTCTACGCGCACATCAGAACCAGCATGTAATGTTTTACCAGGAGTAGTTCCAACCGCATTTCTATTAAAAATCTTTTCTACAGCCGTGAGGCCCTGTCCTTCAATAGATATTTCTTTGGATGGTGCAAATACTTCAGGTGCAGTAATACCTAATGTTTGAGCCGCGAATGTTTGTAATTTCTTCCCAAATACTACTGCGTATGAACCCCCTGCTTTGATAAATTCCAGTTTCTGTGGAGTCAACGATGATGAAATATCTATCAATTCCTGATCTCCGTTGTAAAGTTTTTTGGTTTTTGTATTGATGGTCAAAACCGTACCTGTTGCCACAGAATATGCCTCTTCTAAGACAGGATCACCATTCTCGTCTACTACTACATTGCCCTCAGCATCGGTTTTTTTCACCCAGTTTTTGAGATCTATCCCGATTCCTCCGGTTACTCCAACTGTAGTAAGGAATATTGGAGAGATTCCATTTGTTCCTGCAATGATCGGTGCAATATTGATAAACGGAACATATGGACTTGCCTGTATTCCTGTCCAAAGTGCTACATTATTTACTCCTGACATCCGTGAGGATCCCACGCCCATAGTACCTTTCTCAGCGATCAGCATCACACGCTTATCAGGATGCTGCTCTTTTAATGCTTTTAGCTCTTCTTGTTTCTCCTTATTGTGTTCGAAAATACATTGACCGTGGAGTTCGCGATCAGACCTGGAATGTGCATCAGCTCCAGGTGAAAGCAAATCGGTAGATATATCTCCCTCTCCAGCAATGAATGTAACAACTTTGATCTCCTCTTGCACATCCGGGAGCTGAGTGAAAAACTCTGCATTCGCGTAGCTCTCTAGCAATTCCCTTGCTATTGTATTACCTGTTTCAAAGGCCTCTTTTAATCGTGCATAATCCGCATCATACAAAAACACCTGAGTTTTTAACACCTTGGCAGATTCATTCGCTATTTCAGCATCATCACCCAGTGCCAAATCCAGCAATACTTCTATAGAAGGGCCTCCTTTCATGTGAGAAAGTAATTCAAAAGCAAAAGAAGGTGTGATTTCTTCTACACTCTGCTCACCTAAAATGATTTCTTTCAGAAACCTGGCCTTAACACCCGCAGCGCTGGTAGTACCAGGCAAAGTATTGTAAATAAAAAAGTTCAGTGAATCCGCTCTGTTTGGATTGTTGGTATCTTTGATAAGCTCAATTATTTCACTTAACAATTCAGCACCGTCTATTGGCTTAGGATGAAGCCCTTGCGCTTTTCGCTCTTCGATTTCCGCTAGGTAATCATTATACAGGTTCATAATAGAATATTTTCAGAATTTTAAGAAGGATTGTCTCAGGTACTCATATAAATAGTAGTACCATCGCAAAAAATTAACGAGCGCAAAGTTATTTAAATAATAAAAATGACAGGAATCAATTTTATATTGATCTGAAAAAGCGGAAGATTCTCTTCCTTATCCCTCGTTTTAATTAGAATATTATTGAAAAAGAACAGAAAGCAACCCATTTTGGATTGCTTTCGAGGATACATGATCATTATATTCAAGCCTGTATGACAAATTGAATTGCCCCACTTCGTATTTGACTGATTAATTACATAGCGGTGAAGCAAGGGCAACAGACTGATTCAAATACATTTCTTAATTCGGTTTACGACACGTTGGTAACCAGACCATCCAAAGAAAATTATCAATTCGTTAATCTGCGGAATTCAATCTATTAATTATCTTCCAGCAAAAATCATCAACTTCACCTATATGTCAATTGTCTCCCAAAAGGTCAACCTCCAGAAAGTGGCTTACATCGTCCTCATCTTGATTGGAGTAGTGACCATGCTGGTTTATTCAGAGGAATATATCGTTCCATTCATCCTTGCTTTAATTGTTTGGTTTATTATTCATGAGCTTCGGGAGAACATTCAGCAAATTCCCTGGATGAAAAAAAACTGTCCCATGTGGCTTCAAAGTGCTATTGCCTTTGCAGTGATCAATATTGTCCTTTTCATATTTTTCGAATTATTATTCATGAGTATGTCATCCCTGATGAAGGGTATAGATAAATATGAAGTTAACCTCACCAGAACGCTGAATGATATCAATACACTGGCGGGAATGGATATTACTTCTCAGATTTATGAGTTTGTTCAAAAAATGGATATTGCTGCTTTGGCTTCTCAGCTTGCAGACTCACTTTCCTCTCTACTCGGCGATGCGTTCCTGATTTTGATTTATGTGTTATTCCTATTGATAGAAGAGAGTGTTTTCCCATATAAGCTCAAAGCCCTCTACCCTGCAGAAAAACAACAGAAAAAAATCATTCAGCTCACCCATAAAATGGATCATTCCATCAGTAGGTATTTAACACTCAAAACTATCGTGAGCTTGATTACCGGTGCATTGAGTTATTTCGTTTTATTATTATTTGATATAGATGCACCTATATTCTGGTCATTGCTCATCTTCATCCTCAATTATATCCCTACCATTGGATCACTGATCGCCACCCTTTTTCCGGCGGCCTTCGCAGTGGTTCAGTTCGGAGAAATTGCTCCATTCCTTTATATCCTGATTGCTGTAGGTTTCATACAGGTTCTAGTAGGAAATGTAATAGAACCAAAAATGATGGGAAACTCTCTCAACATCAGCTCACTAGTAGTGATTTTATCTTTAACGATATGGGGTGCTATCTGGGGCGTAATGGGGATGATGCTCAGTGTCCCAATTACAGTAATGATGATAGTGGTATTTGAGGAAATTCCAGCGATGCGACCAGTGGCCATTTTATTATCAGAAAAAGGCAACCTCAACGTACTCAAAGATGAAGATGAGGAATCAAACTAATTACTCAGAATATTGTTAATCGTAATAGTATAGAATACAAAAAACAACACTATGAAATTTCAAAAATCACTAGTTGCATTATTTATCCTATCAGTAGTCGTTTACAGCTGCGGACCAGCCAAAAAAGGTGGCGAAGGAGAAAGTAAGACTACCCAGGAAAAGAAATATAATGTCTACAAAGCTCCAGATTCCTACGAATTTCCGGAGGCACAATTGTATCTGGAAGGAAGTGGAAATGAACTGGATACCGGAGAGACGATTTTCAAGTTTAAAGTTTCTAACTATGAACTTGGAGCCCAGACTCCAGATGCTACTGAACGAGGTTTAGCCAACTCAGGTAAAGGTCAGCATATACATTTCATTATGGATAATGACCCATATTCGGCACACTATGAACCTGAATTTTCGAAAAGATTAGATGAAGGCAATCATGTACTTCTTGCTTTTTTATCTCGGTCTTATCACGAGTCTGTGAAAAATCCAGATGCATTCATCGTTCAGGAATTTGTAGTGGGGTCACCGGAAGAATCTTCAAGCTTCGATGCTACAGCTGAGCACATGTTTTACAGCAGGCCTAAAGGCACCTATGAAGGAAAAGATACAGAAAAACTCTTGCTCGATTTCTTCTTGTACAACACTACTTTGGCAGAGGACGGCAATAAAGTACGTGCGACAATCAACGGCGAAGAATACCTATTCACTGAGTGGGCGCCCTACTATATAGAGGGATTGGAGAAAGGAGAAGTTACCATCAAACTAGAGCTAATTGATAATGAAGGAAACATTATCCCAGGACCGTACAATAGCGTAACAAGAAAAGTAACCTTGAAATAACTCTCTGTAAGACAAATAATTAGTAGAAATCCCGGTCAAGTGATCGGGATTTCTTATTTTTAAACACACCTAAAATTTATTTGTCTTATTATGGAAACAGTACAACCAAAACTCAGTGAGCTGCTGGGGGAACACGGTTATTTGATTGTAAACCGTGGTGAAATGCTCACTGTAAAAAAGAAAAGCCCCACATTTATAGTCATGGCAGTATTATCAATTCTTGCCGGCATTTTCACGTTCTACTTAAGCCTGGTGATGATTTTGGATTACAGAATCATTTTATTAGGATTTCTATTCATTGGTTTACCATTCATCTACGAAAGATGGAAATACCCTAATCAAATCACCTTTGATGAAAATGAAAAGAGCCTAACATTAAAATCAGGATTGGCATACAGCCAAAAATTACGGTTTGATGATATCACTTCACTGGAAGTAGATGAATCCGTAGTAACAAGCGATACCAGTCCCTTTAAGGACGGATATCAGGATTTTATCTATGACTTCAAATTAATCGTTGGAAGGACTAAACTCAAATTGATTAATGTGATGTTTCGAAAAGCAAGTGATGATGAGATCAAACAGATTGCTAGTTTCTTTTCAGAAAAACTTCAATTGAAAACAAAGTAGAGTCCCTCAGCTATAGACCTTAATCCACCCATTCAGCCACAAACAAATTCGTATCCCTTCCTCCTCCATTAAACCTATTTGAAGACCACACCAAATACTTACCATCCGGACTAAACATTGGAAAAGAGTCAAAAACTTCATCATAAGTGATTCGCTCCAATCCTGTACCATCGATATTCACCATATACAGATTGAAAGGGAATCCTCTTTTAGCTTCATGATTGGATGAGAAAATCACTTTTTCACCTGAAGGATGAAAAAATGGTGCCCAATTTGCATTCCCCAATTCCGTGATCTTCTTCATGTCTGAACCATCGACATTGCAAATGTAAAGTTCCATTTCAGTGGGCTGTACCAATCCTTTTACCAACAAGTCCTTATAAACCTTAATTTCTTCATCGGTTTTTGGTCGGGAAGACCTGAAAATCAACTTAGTCCCATCAGGAGAGAAAAATGCACCTCCGTCATATCCCAATTCGTCAGTAATCTGTATTACATCAGATCCGTCCAGCTTCATTGTGTACAATTCCAAATCTCCGGAGCGCATAGAGGTAAATACAATTCGATCACCTTTCGGAGAAACGGTTGCCTCGGCATCATATCCTTCTTTATCAGTGAGCTGAGCTACAATATTACCGCCCAAATCAGCAACAAAAATATCATAGTCCTCATAGATCGGCCACACGTATTTTCCATCTACGGACCTTGGAGGATCTGCCGGACAAAGAGAATCACCAAGATGAGTAGATCCATATACGATCGTAGTATCTCCTGGAAGAAAATAAGAACAGGTAGTTCTTCCCTTTCCCGTGCTAATCAGAGGTAATTCCTGACCTCTTTTTGCATCGGCCACATTCATCAAAAAGATCTGATCACATGATACCCCCCATTCAGAGTAATCTGATTGAAATATTAGCTGATCTCCACCAAATGACCAATAAGCCTCTGCGTTGTTACCACCAAATGTTAATTGTCTAACATTTTTCAAGTGAATTTCCTTTTCATATTTCAGACTGTCTGATACCTCAGAGGATTCCGATTCAGTCGTCTTTTGACTCTTTGTATTGCACGAAAACACTAAAACAGCGAAGAATATGTAAATAAGATGTCTCATAGTTTTAATTTAGTCACAGCGAAACTAAACATACTTTTCGGATGATGCGACTATACGTTTTTATAATCATCTCACTTGTAATTGTGAGTTGTTCCAAACCAGAAATCACAAACCCCATTGATCAGCTAAAAGCAGATGTTGCTTTATTGGCCAGTGACTCTCTGGAAGGGCGTGAAGTTGGCACTATCGGAGAAGATAAGGCGGCAGCATATTTGGCCTCAAGACTTAAAAACTTAGGCTTAGAGCCGAAAGGAACAGATGGGTATTTACAGGCTTTTTACGTGAATAAATCAAATAATCCCCATGAAAAAGAGTCTATTTCTTCAAAAGATTCTCTAGGTGGCATAGCAGGAGAAAATGTCATCGGATACATCAATAACCCGGGGGATGAAATTATTATCCTTGGTGCTCATTTTGATCATCTGGGATACGGTGGTTTATCATCTCTCTATCGTGGAGATTCGGCCATACACAATGGAGCAGATGATAATGCCAGTGGTACAGCAGCATTACTTTACCTGGCAGAAGAGTTATTGAAAAAACCAATTCAGAGGGATGTAATGATACTGGCATTCTCTGGAGAGGAAAAAGGACTTTGGGGTTCGAATTATTTTTCAAAGAACCCGACGATTGATCTCGAAAAAGTAGATTATATGATCAATATGGATATGATCGGCCGATTAGATACTGCCAAAGGGATAGCCATACACGGAGTAGGAACAGCACCTAATTGGTCTGAGGAAATAGATCAGGCGAACACTTTTAATCTCAAAGTGATTAAAAAAGAATCTGGCGTAGGTCCTTCTGATCATACTTCCTTTTACCTACAAGATATTCCGGTACTTCATTATTTCACCGGACAGCATGAAGATTACCACCGCCCAAGTGACGATGTGGATTTAATCAATTTTGAGGGAATCAAGACGGTTGCAGATCACATCCTCAATGTTGTCAGATCGCTGGAGGATCAACCAAAATTAGCTTTTCAAAAGACCAAAGATGAAAGCAAATCCGGACCGAAATTTACTGTTACACTTGGTGTAGTTCCAGATTACATGTTTGATGGCAAGGGCGTGAGAATAGATGGTGTGAGTGAAGACAAACCAGCTCAAAAGGCGGGATTAGTAAAAGGAGATGTTGTGGTCCAGCTAGGAGATAGTACGGTTACAGATATGATGAGCTATATGCGTGCTCTTTCCTCATTTAGCTCAGGTGACAAGACCGTAGTGAAAGTGAAAAGAGATAAGGAAGAGTTAGCATTTGATATCCAGTTTTAATGAAACTCACTGCCCTTCTTATTCCTCTCATTCTACTTTTATCCTGCGGTGAACAAACTCCAGCGGAGCGTATTGTCAATAAGCATCTGAAAGCTGTGGGAAAAACCAACAAAATCAAAACACTCGAAACTGCTGCAAAATGTAGCGGACCAGACGGCAACTATATCACAAAGACATCTTCCTCATTCAGAAGTGACTATGTGCTGTTCCAACAAGATTATAGCTATAAGTCGGCTTTTTATTCTGTCGTTTATTCAAAAGAAAAAGGATTTGGACTGGACTCTTCCTACATTTCACAAGGACCTTTGTCAACAACCGTCATTGCTGTATTAAAGGCACATGAATTTCATGAAATGATGATGCAACCTCAGACACGATACTTTTCGATGCAGCTTGGGGGTGACACAACGTTCTATGGACAAAAATGTCAGTACATTGATGCCGTGGATCATTTAGATCTACCTGTAAAGCTATATTTTGATAGCCAAACACACTTAATGGCTGGAATCTCCCAGGCTAATCCTTTCAGCAAAGGCGAGGTTATAAGTGTTCATTTTTTAGAATGGACTAACCAAAATCAAATCAAATTATTTACTCAGCTAGAAATCGATCAGGGAAAAAATGACCATTATGATTTTGATTATTTCGAAATAGAGTGGAACAATCCAGATTTTCGAAAATTGAAAGTAGAATAAAGCAAGTGGTTTCATAAGATTCCACCGGTCAGATTTTTTATAGTGGGCAAAATTTTTTAACTCCGATTACATGGCAACTCATAAAATTACCTTTGAGGAAAAAGAGATAACTACTCACGAAAACGAGCTTGTTTTAGACACATTGCTGAGGAATAACATATCAGTAAAGTTTTCCTGTCGGAATGGCACCTGCATGACCTGCATGCTCAAGGTTACTGAAGGCACTCCCACTCCCGTCAGTCAGGCAGGAATTGCTCCTAATCTGAAAGAGAAAAACTATTTCAAGGCTTGTAAATGTATACCTTCGGAAGACTTGAAAATTTCGAGACCTGAAGACGAGGACTATCTTTATGAAGCACATATTATCAGCCTTGACAAGCTGGATTCAAGCTCTTTCAAAATAGTTATAGAATCTTCTGAAGGGTTTGACTTTCACGCAGGGCAGCAAATGAAAGTACGTAGAAAAAGCTATCAAAATGCAGTCCCTTTCACTATTACTAGTCTTCCTTATGAACCGTATATGGAGCTTGCATATTATGTGAAAGAGAATAGTGAAGAATTGAAAGCTCTAGAAAAGCTCAAAACAGGTGACAAGATTTTCGTGAACTCACCATCCGGTAATTTTCATTTTGACCCAAAAGAGGATAAGCCACTTTTAATTCTAACGAAAAATAACACTCTACATATTGTAAAAAGTGTTGTCAATGAAGCTATTAATCTATGGAGCTATGAAAAAACAATAGAAATCCTGCAAATAGGCAATGAGGATCAATTAGCCTTCGAAGATTTCCATTTGCCTACTCAGGTTAAGGTAGATTCTATTCCAGAATCTGATTTTTTCAACAACCCTAAGAATTACATTTCAAAATACTTATTACATTCTATCTATCTGGCCCTGAATGAGAGTAAAAATGAGATAATGCTTAGTACATTCTATTCATTAGGAGCACAATCCATTAGAGTCCTTAATCTATCGCCAAAAGTAGAAATCGAAAGCATTTTTGAAACACAGAATTTTCCTCAACCTCCAGCTGAACCCGACCTTGAGCTTTGGGAATACTTGAACGAAAACAACCTGGTGCAAAAGATATTAACAGAGTTTTATGATATCGTATTCGAAGATGAGCGATTGGGTACGTTCTTTTCTCATGTTACCAAACAGCGATTGATTGAAAAACAATACAATTATCTTTTTGAGCAATTCACAGGAGAGCCAGTCTACTTTGGTCCAGACATGAGAAACGTTCACCACTGGATGGTGATCTCAGAAGATTTATTTGATTATAGGTCTGGAATTCTGGAGACTGTAATGCGGCAGAACCATCTTCCAGAAGCATACTTAAAAAAATGGATGGAAATAGAGGAACGAGTAAAAGAAAGAATAGTAAAAAGTAAACCCTGGAAAAGAATAATTAACAATGAATTGGTTGATCTGGAACAAATAGAAAAAACCAAGCTAGATTTCGGGGGAGTATGTGACAACTGCCACGAAGAAATATTACCCGGAGAAGAAGTGATATATCATGTGAGACTAGGAAAAGTTTTTTGCCAAAAATGTCAGGGTCTTTGATAAATATATTAGATATAACCGTAAAGTTAGCGGTATAATAATATAATTTGCCGGATCATCTGTTATTATTCCCCTTCACCAAATTTAATTGTGCGAAGGACATTAATTTCATCAAATTCACATTAACATCTTGTATTAATTGATTGTTTAAAACTTCTGTTATAAATTATCGTAAGACAAGACAACTAGCTTATTTTAACGTAACCTGCTATATTATGAACACCTTAGAAAAGGCGTGCAAAGACTATGATAGTAACATCAAGACTAATGGTATTTGCGTCATCAACACCAACACTGGAGAAATTGAATTCTCAGAGAGTTTTACAGATGAAACCAATCAAATTCTGAACAACAGCCTGTCCTCTGGCAAACTCAAGGATTTTAACAGTCAGTTCAATTCAATTTTCTACAAAAGAGGTTTTCCTTCGATTATCAGAATTAAACATGATCATTACAGTGAATTCATCAAATTCTTGGATGTAAACCATATCATGTACTTCATACAAGAAAACACTTCAATCAACTATCCAAAAATTAAAATACAACTGACCAAACTTGCCGCCTAGGGAAAAGAACCGCTAACATGATTGGAACCGAATCTAACAAGATTTCATATATCTGTAGAGAACTGAAAGCCAAGCACCCTGGCATTAAACTCACTATGGCTTATGAATGGAATAAACACATCGAAATCTATCATAATGAAATAGAAGAGGATATAAATTTCAATGCTCTACGTATGTTTTGCGTAAAGAATATTGGTCCTAACAGTGAATCAAGCATGGATGAAGAAAGCATCCAGGTAGATTATGATGAATTCGGGACTCTTGTTTTCTTTAGGTTTGAGCAAAAGCGATGGTTAATCATTGCTACAGACAAAGCTAGTTTTCCGGTTATCAATTTGGCAATAAAGGACTTAGATAAATCAGCTGTTGAGTTTGACTTGAAGGAGATCGAGGCGAAGGAGATTGAAGAGCTAGAAACTACTCACAATTTTGTGACTACTGACGAAGAGGAGGAAGTACTTCTGGAAGATCCGAAGCTGATGGCTGCCAGAAGATTACAACTGAGTATCTTACCAGATGTCAAATTGTTGGACAATTATTTCCAAAAGCATTTCTTGTACTTTCAGCCGGAGGATGTTTTAAGTGGTGACTTCTACTGGATCAAAGATTTTGAAAAAAGTTTATATCTGGTGGTAGCGGATTGTACCGGGCATAGCATGGAGGGTGCCCTATCTACTATGACAGTCAGCACGATTTTGAACCAAAGAATTGCTGCTGGTAAAAAACCTCAAGAAATTATAGAAGACATCTATGAAGACATCAAAAAAAGCAGTACTCTGCAAGACGAAGGGTATTCCATAGGTGTAGAATTAGCAATTTGTAGATTTGAGAAGGAATCACACCAGGTAGATATTGTGACAAGCGGGGTTCCTGTACTATATATCGAGGGTGAAAAACATCATCACCTTCTAAGGATTAAAGGAACACAGGATCCGTCGTATAAGGACTTAAAATTGGATCATATTAATTTATATGCTGAACAAGGACATAAGCTGGTATTATTTACTGATGGCTTATCTGATCAATTTGATAGTAACGACAAGAAAAAATTAGGTAACGCCGGAGTGAAAAAAATGTTTATGTCGATGAACGGCAACTTTTCTTTCAGTAGATTTATTCAAGACTTAGACGACTGGAGGGGAGCAACTAAACCAATGGATGACATTACTGTCATGGCCATAGAAATGTAATTATTTAACACTAAAACCACTAACAAATGGATTTAAAAGAAGCAATCGGCGCAGCAATTAAGGAAGTACCAAAAGCTGTAGCAGCAGGGGTAGTAGACATGGACTCAGGTATGCTACTAGACATTAAAACTACTTCCAGTCACCCGAATGAGGTTTTTGACCTTTTGGCTGCCGCTACCAAGGATATGTACGAAGGAGAAAACGTAACCAATGTGGAGAAGATTTTCAAAAAGGCTAGAGGAGTAAAAACAGATGAAAGATATTTTCAGGAGTTTGTGGTTTTCTCAACAAACCTTGTTCATTACTTCACACGTATTCCTTCAAAACCAGGAACTGTTTTCGCAGTGGTTTGTCAGGGAGATGCGAACGTAGGTTTGATTTTGGTTAAAGCGAGAGAGATTGCCAGAGCACTCAAATTCTGATAAGTATACTTATCAAATCACTTGTAGGATCGATGATAAGACTATCCTTGATTCTATCAATATTTCGATATATACGAAAAACATCTTAGTTATTATTGGACCAGGAGGGAGTGGGAAATCTACCCTCCTGTCTATTTTTGAAGGGTATTACAAAGAACATTGTGAAACTTCGCATAAAACCACACCATTTCCACCAGAGCAGACAGCCACACTAGCCCAGACCTCAAAACTTTCTTATATATTTTCTTATTTGCTGTCAGGAGTAGCAGATCCGGAAGTGGCGATTAAGCACTACTGGCAGGGAACAAAGGTGAAAGATCTATTATTAACCAACATAGACACTCCGCCTGATGAGCTTCCAGAATGGCTAAAACGTCTTTTCATTATTACTGATTTCATGGTACGTAATGAGGATAAAGAATTCTGGCTATTGGATGAACCCGAACAGCAAATGGGAGATCACATTCACCATCTTGCAAAACTCCTGATGGAGCAAAAAAAGAATAAAACTATCATCGTGGTAACACACAATATGGCGTTCACAGAGCTCATAGCTGACCATGTTTTGTACATACATTATGGTAATCAACGAGCTTTTTTAACTTCTGAAGAGTTCTTTTCTTCTGAAGATGAGCGTATTAAATATATCATTAAAATGGGATGCTAAATGATCAAAGGATTTAACTGGATACTACCAAACCAATTAGCTGGCTCAGGACGACCAGGGTTATACAATGAGGCTGAGGAAGACATTGAGTTTATTCAGGAGTTCGGTTTCAATAAGGTGATCTCTCTTACTGAAGACGCATTGGAACCAATATTTTATGACAATGATTTTGAGGTGATTCACTTCCCTATTTCAGACATGTACGTTCCAAGGTTACAACCCACTCAAGAGCTATGCACGCAGTTGAAAAAAGACATTCAGAATGGGCAGTCCATTCTTGTTCATTGTAAAGCCGGACTGGGAAGAACCGGAACGATAGAAGCATGTATTCTTGTGGAACTGGGTCATACCGGTGATGATGCCATAGTAGAAGTAAGAAAAAAGAACTCCTGGGCTATCCAGAACTCTATTCAGGAAGGTTTCATTCGTGATTATCACAAGTTCATTCATAAGTAATCGCACAAAAAAACCTTCGATTTCTCGAAGGTTTTCAATTTTAAAGTTTTATCGTAGTTATTCTACAAAAAGATCTGAAGGCTGGTCAATAACTACTTTCTTGACATTGAGCTTATATCCTTGTACTAGTTTATCTACATCAAACACTTCCTGTGGCAAACTCTCCTTTACCACATTTGAATAGGACATTGGCGAGGCTGTATTATTGAGCATGCTTGCTTTTAGTGGTTCTATTTCATCAGTATCAGTAATCATGGTTACATACATATTTTCCACCTGTAGATATTTGGCTGCTGCGTTATTTACCTCTTCCAACGTAAGATCTGCTAGTTCCTGGTCCATTTCGCTGATATAATCAGTCATTCCATAAAAACGGGAATCAAGTAAAAAACCAAGCTGTCTTTCGGGTGACTGAATGTAGAGCTTCATATAACTGCGCAAAAACTGTTTGGTTAAATCAAATTCCTCCTGAGTTAGTCCATCAGTCTTCACACGCTCAATTTCGCTCAAGGCCATTCTCATAGCAAAGTGTGCATGTCCGATTTCGATATCTGACAATTCTGGGTATTGACTTTTGAGGCTCAG
Source organism: Bacteroidia bacterium (assembly GCA_030425425.1). Lineage (GTDB taxonomy): Bacteria > Bacteroidota > Bacteroidia > Cytophagales > Cyclobacteriaceae > Marinoscillum. Next base: position 139,546 of record JAUIAO010000006.1, read on the forward strand.
TGCAGTTTGTACTGGTCGAATCCATACAGCAAAGTAATTTTGACTTCTTGGAAAACCTGTTCTCGGTAATTGGTTTCTACCTCCAGATTGGTACCATTCTATGTAGGTATAATCACCGTAGTTCATAGACCTTTGTTCTCTGATCAACTGATAAAGTTTTGAATATGATTTTCGGTGCTCGCCCAGGTATGAATTTACTACCAACATGGCTGGCCAATCATCAGATGAACGATCGATATTCAAAGGATATCCGGTATAGATGGCAGTTCCGAGATTTTTAGGTTTAGGCACTAGCTGAACCTGAATTCCATCAGGCATATCAATTTCACCTATTTCTGGAATTTCGGGAGCTTCATTGTTCATTTTATTGACATCTGCTTTGAGTTTTTGCACAAAATCAGATGGATAGTCTCCTGCTATTCCGATGGTCACATTCTTACTAGTGAAGTACTTTTGATAGTGACTTACTACATCTTCTCTGGTAATATTAGCCAATCCATTTGCTGTTCCATTTTTCATATAAGCGTACCTTGTACCAGCAAAAAGCTGAGCTTCGAGAGCCATTTTACTGAATTCCTCATCGGAATTCGCTTTAATGACTTCCTTCACATAAACTTCGGCATTTGATTTCACCCTGCTGAAGTCTTTTTCAGAGAATGCCGGAGAAAGCAATACCCCTCTAAAAACTTCATAAAAATCACTTAAGAAATCCTTATGGACTTCAAATGTGACGGTAGTCATCTCCTTATCAGTAAATGAATAATAATATGCTGCCATCGGATACAAAATATCGTCGATTTCAGATTTAGAGAGTTGCTCGCTTCCAGTCTCTGTTAGTAACGAAGCAGTTAGGTTAGTCAACCCTTCCTTACCAACCGGGTCGCAAATTGATCCGTTTCTGAAGCTATATTTCACTACAATCTTAGTAGAGGCCATTGGTAACTCTACCACTTCCTGAGCTATTGAAAAAGTGCTCAGAAGAAACAATGCTATATATATAATTCTTTTCATCACTTTTTCAGTTTATAATTTCACATTGAGGCTTTCAGTAACTTCCAGCTCTTCATCAGGTGAGATGGTACCTACAGTAAGGTGTTCAGGTACAAAATACTTTTTTGCTACTTCCATGATATCTTCTGGCGTAACCGCATCATAGTTTGCATAAGCTTTGTTCACAGAAGCAGGATCACCAGTAAGCCATGTGTACCACGCCAGAGATTCTGCAATATCACTTGGATTATCTATGCCCATCGCATATTGATATTTGATGTGACTTTTAGTCTGCTGAAGCAATTGCTGATCTACCGGATTATTTTTAAGGTCACTAAGCACCTTATCTACCTCACTTTTCACGTAAGCCATGTCATCCTTGTTCACTAGCATGGTGTTTACAGACCATAATCCCGGATCTACAGTGCTCAGTGCTCCTGCTCCTAGTCTTCTTACCTTCTGCTCTTCAACTACCAGTTTTTTATAGATATCAGATTTCTCTGAGAAGGCGAGACTTGAAATCACCTCCAGCACAGCCATGTCTTTTTCATCAACCGAAAAGGCAGGGCCCTTGTAGCTTAAATTAAGTACTGGTGGGAAATTTGGTTCCTGAACATGTGCATATCTGGTTTCAGTTTGCTCGGGTTCCGTAGGAATTTCCTGTATAAATGAACCAGTTTCCCAATCTCCGAAGTATTTTTTTGCAAGCGAGTTTACCTTATCCTGGGTCACATCTCCTACCACCAGTATCGTACAGTATTCAGGTCGGTAGTATCGATCAAAAAACTCCAAAGAGTATTCATATTGATTGGGCATATCTACCACATCTTCCCAAAAGCCCATAGTCGTATGAGAATATGTATGATCTGTAAATGCAGTGTTATAAGTCTTTTCATATAGCTTCATATAAGGACTTGCATAGTTCTTTGTGTATTCCCCTTTCACTGCGCCGGCTTCTACCTTGAAGTCTTCTTCCGAATAGTTGAGGTTCATGAACCTGTCTGCTTCCAGCTCAAACATCTTATCGAGCATTTCAGCATTACCAGTCATATGATAAACTGTACGATCCCACCAGGTATTGGCATTCGCAGCAGCACCAATTGCCTTGAGGGCTTCACCATATTCTGCTTTTGAGTAATTATCCGTACCGCGAAACATCATGTGCTCAAAAAAGTGGGCAAACCCTGATTTACCAGCTTCCACCTCATTTCTACTCCCCACTCTTACTACAATGTAAAATGACGCTAGCCCAGGACTATTATAGGGAACAGTCACTACATTCAGTCCATTTTCCATTTTCATTTGCTGAATGGGATAAGGAAATATCCCTTCCTCTTTGGTGGCTTCTTTTTGTGGGGAACAACCCAACAAGTGTAGAAAAACTGCCACCAGTATAATTCCTAGTTTTTTCATGCTAATGTGCTTTTTTCTTAAAATTAGGAGTTATCAAAAAATCAATCAAACTTGTATTTTAAGTGGTATTTATCTTTGTCAGACGGTTTGATCGTGATTTGAAAAAAGCACAAAAAAAACCGCATCATTTCTGACACGGTTTTCCTCTTCATACTGTGTACTTTATTCAGAAACTGAAGCTATCAATTCTTTTTCGATGATTTCTTCCAAAACGTGCTTAGGAAGTGCTCCTGCCTGCATCATTGGTTGCTTGTCCATCGGGATAAACAAAATGCTAGGGATACTCCTAATCTGAAAAACAGCCGCAAGCTCCTGTTCTACCTCTGTATCTATCTTATAAATAGTGATTTCTGGATGTTCATTACTCAACTCCTCCAAAACAGGAGCAACCATTTTACATGGTCCACACCAATCTGCATAAAAATCTATAATAGCCGGCTTATTACCTTTGTATTTCCACTCCTTTTCTACTGAATAGTCAAAGACCTCTTCTTTGAACTTCTCTGCTGTTAGCATTACTGTTGCCATGGTTTCTAAAGTTTTAATTCAATACAAATGTACGGATGAGATGACCTCAGGTGTGTAACCCTTGTTACGCTAACTTTGGGATGATGAAGAAGGAATCACATCTCATGTTTTACATGCTCTACCAACCTATCACAAACTGCATTTAATTCTGACGCCATATACTCGTCTCCTGTACTATTCAGTAAAGTCTGGGCAATACCACCGATACAGTCTATATAAAACCTCTTCATTTCATCTACTGGCATATCCTTTGACCAAAGATCAATTCTTAAGGTATTTTTGACTTTTTGATCCCACATGGAGAGACTTATGGATTTTGTCTCGGAAGGGCCCGGCTGGTCTTTCTCATCTGCATCCCAAAATATCTTTTCAGGGATGTTCTGTTCGTCTAATTCTACGGTGAGTTTTATTTCTGATTTTTTCATTCAGGTAAACTATTTTGAAAGTCCACATAGTCAAATGAAGCGCTTGATTCATCTATTGCCGATTTATCACATCCTACCTCATCAGCTTTGGCATTAATGTCTTCCACTCGGTCTTTTGGATCTGGATGTGTACTAAAGAAAGTTGGTGTACTCCCGGTTGCATCTGCTTCTATCAATTTTTTAAAGAATGTATATGCACCATTGCACGCATATTCTGTATTGGCAAGGTATTCTACAGAATAGTCATCGGCCTCAGCTTCTGCATCTCTGCTGAATGCCAAAGTAGCCCCCGTGCCAGCAATCTGCGCAGCAATCTGGGCCAACTGAGAAGCATCTTCACCTAGTGCAATACTTAGCAATAACTGTATTCCATATTCACGCTGCATGGCTTTCACACTATGCCTTCTATCCGCGTGAGCCAGCTCGTGTCCCATGACACCTGCCAGATCATCCGCTTTGTCCAGATATTTGATCAATCCAGTATATACATAGATGTAGCCTCCCGGAGTGGCAAATGCATTTAGTACATCATCATGAATGATATGAATTTTCCATGCAAAATCATCCTTGTGAACGATCTCTCCAGAGTTAAGTATTTGGTTTGTCATACCCTGCAGATATGCGTAAGCCTCAGGATATTCTGTTTCTGACAATATAGTAAACGAAGTATCCGAAGCAATCTGCTCAGATACTTGCAGGCCGAGTGCTTTATCATCTTCAATTGTAAACAACACCACTCCGTCTCCATCTCCACAAGACATCATAGCCGTAATTCCAATAATGAGCCCTAGAAGGACTGATAGTTTAATATTTCTCATATCATTCAATTTTAAACCCACAAACCTCTTATAAATTATGGTTCATAAGGATCTTGCGAGCATTCTCTTTGTCATTGCTTAGTTGTGCTTTTAATGCTTCGATATTCTCGAATTTCTGCTCTTTGCGTAATCTATCAACAAACTCGATAGTTAATCTTTCGTTATAAATATCCTCTTCAAAATCAAAGATATTCACTTCTATTCGCCTTTCCTGCCCAGAAACTGTAGGTCTTAAGCCAATGTTCAACATCCCAAAATACTTAGAACCATTCCAGGAAACATATACGGCATAGGAACCATCTGCAGGAATCAGCTTGTAGCTTTCAGGAACGTCTATGTTCGCCGTTGGGAATCCGATGCTTCTTCCGATCCGATCACCCTCCATCACAAATCCCGACAAACAATAGTTTCTTCCCAGCAAGTCATTAGCGCTTTTGATTTCTCCAGAGGAAAGAGCTTCTCTAATAGCTGTGGAACTTACACCTATATGATCAACGTCTTGTCTGGAAATTTCCTCTGTTTCAAAACCATATTGGCCGGAATGCTCCATGAGATAGTCAAACCCTCCTTCCCTATTCTTACCGAATCGGTGATCATATCCAATAACAAGCTTTTTCGTATTTAGTTTATCGACAAGAATACTCTGAATGAATTCTTCAGAACTCAACTCCGAAAACTGTTTGGTAAAAGGAATTTTAATGAGATAATCAATCCCTGTTTTTTCTAGTAAGATCGCCTTTTCCTCAAAAGTGGTTAATAGTCTGAGGGCATCCTGATCTTTTTTCAATACGAACCTCGGATGAGGCCAAAATGTCAAAACAGCGCTTTTACCATGATGAGCTTTGGCTACCTGTACAATTTCACGGAGAATTTTTTGATGCCCCACATGTACACCATCGAAGGTACCACTCGTAACTACTGCGTAAGCAGGAGCCTCAAAATTCGATAAATCATCAATTAACTTCATCCGACCGGACTTTCTCCACAAAACTGATCAAATCCTCCGCTTCATCCACAGAATAATCACCAATTTTGGTTCTTCTAAGACTTTTAAGATACCCTCCCACTCCCAATGATTCTCCAAAATCTCTTGCAATGCTTCGGATATAAGTTCCTTTGGAACAATCTATTCTAAATTGAACCTCATCATCGTTAAAAGATAGAATCTCAAAAGTTTTGATAGTAACTCGTCTTGGATCAATTTTTACCTCTTCATTCTTTCGAGCCATTTTATAAGCTCGTTTACCTCCTACTTTTACAGCAGAATGAGCTGGCGGTATCTGATCAATTTCGCCGGTAAAAGCTTCAGCCGCACGAGTAATATCAGTAATAGTCAGGTGCGAATAATCTCTTTCTGAGTCAAATTCGGTTTCTAAATCATAAGAAGGAGTAGTTTTCCCGATCCCAATGATTCCCTCATAGGTTTTATCCAACCCCTGCAATTCATTCAGCTTTTTAGTGAACTTACCTGTGCCGATTAAAAGTAATCCTGTAGCTAGTGGATCCAGAGTCCCTGCATGCCCAATTTTCTTTACTTTTAAAGCATATCTCAACTTCTTCACTACGTCAAAAGAAGTCCAGGTGAGTGGTTTATCAATCAGAAGGATCTTGCCTTCACTGTACTGATTTACATCCATAGATAACTACCTATTGCGATAAGCCCTACAATCAGGCAATAAACTGCAAAATAAGTCAACTTACCTTTTTTCACGATTCCGATCATCCACTTGCAAGCAACATAACCGGAAAGAAATGATGCCAGGAATCCCACAATCATTGAGGTTGCAGATAAACCTGCGTATTGAGTTGGTGCCTCAAAATAGTCTTTCAACTTAAGCATGCTTGCTCCTAGTATAGGAACTAAAACCATCAAAAAAGAAAAACGTGCTGCTTTGCTTTTTTCCACTCCCAATAAAAGTGCAGTTGCGATCGTACTCCCAGATCGTGAAATTCCAGGCAATACAGCAATAGCCTGAGCTACTCCAATGATAAACGAGTGCATGAAGCCAACAGGTTTATCATTATCCTTTTTGAAATGGGTGAAGAACAATAATGCCGCTGTAAACAACAACATACATCCCACCAAAATTAAATTTCCTGTAAATAATGCAGAAATTTGATCTTCAAAAAACACCCCAACAATCCCGACCGGGATCATAGAGATGATGATCTTCACTGCGAATTTCCAGGACTCATTCCACTTAAAAGAAATAAGGCCCTTCAAAATATCAGCAATATCATTTCTAAAAACAATGATCGTACTTAGAGCAGTTGCAGCATGAACAATCACCGCAAACAATAAATTCTCTTCAGATTGGACTCCTAAAAGTACAGAACCTAGCTCCAGATGACCACTACTACTGACAGGTAAAAATTCTGTCAATCCTTGAATAATTCCAAGGATTAATGCTTCTATCCAAGACATAAAAATCAGTTTCCGTCAGTAGTTTCTGACTTTTTCGGATTGTAAAAAATAGCTACAAACTCAATGATAAATCCAAGCATCACTACGATTGGCCCAAGTGTAAGCCCCATGAAGCCAAAACCGTAAGGTTCTCCATCAGAGGCCATTATAAAAAATCCAATTATCAAGGTTAATACCCCAATAAGCATGATGATGTAGTTGGCCTTTTGAAAGGCGAATTTGCTTTTATCTGACATAGTTTAATAAAGTTCGTCTAATGACATTTTCAAATATTTCCTCACAGCTCGGAAAGTGCTAAAATAACCCACCAACATCCCTAATACTACAAGCGCCCCAAAAAGTATCGTTAAACTTTGTGAATCTTGTAACTGAGAAAGGTCTTCTATTCTCAAATTGGCATAATAGAGAATGCCAAAAAGTAAAAGAGAAGAAATGGTACCAGCAATGAACCCGTATAGCACTGATCTGCTCAGAAACGGCCTTCTAATAAACGAGGATGTAGCTCCTACAAGCTGCATACTTCTGATTAAGAAACGTTGAGAAAATAGAGCCAACTTTATGGTATTATTGATCAAAATAACCACGACAACCAGCAGAATGATAAAAAAGCCAAGCAAAATAATACCTATCTTGGTGAGGTTATCATTAATACTCTCTACCAAAGATTCTACATACGCCACTTCATACACTCCTCCCATTCGTTCGAGCTCTGCTTTGACCATTTTCAGGGAATCAGTAGCTTGATAAACTGGATCAATATTCACCAGCAAAACATCTCGCAATGGATTTTCTCCAAGGAATTCCGTAAAATCCTCTCCTGTATCAGAAATAAATTGTTCGGCAGCTTGCTCTTTGGTAACTAATCTGATCTTAGGTTGATTATCTTCCTTCAAAACATAACTCTTGCTACCTATCGTTTTATTGATCCGGGTAATTTCACCTGTTCCGATTTGCTTATTCAAGAAAACCTGAATTTCAATATTCTCCTGAATTAACTTGGTGAGTTTATTGGCATGCAAAGCCATCAAACCGAATAGTCCAATTACAAAGAGTGCCAGAGTGATACTAAAAGTAACACTGACAAACGGATAACTTCCTAATTTTCGTTTTTTACGGGTTTTCTGTTCCATCCCGCCTCAAAACTAAATAAGTATGTTGAACACTGGAAATTACGGCTTATTGTTTCTCAAGATCTCAAGCTCATCGAGTAAGGAAGACTCGTTGATAGGCTCCAAATCCTGCACCTCATCTGAGGGTCCTATCTGATAGTAAACCTCATTATGATACAAGTAGACGAGCTTTTGGGCTGACCTATTGATTTCTAACAATTCATAAGGAATACCCTGGAAATCTCCATACAAGAAGAGTTTGCCATCAAAATATTTGTACTGCAGAGAATTTTCTTTTTCTAACTTTTCGAATACTACGTCAATCACTTCCCCTGCTAAAGGCTCCGTGACTTTCAACTCGGTATTCTGTGGTGCCTCGAAATTTATATCATTATTTGAATGATTTTCTTCTTCCAAATCTCCCAATGTCGGTACAGCGACTTGTGGAGAGAAACTTGGTTCAACCGCGACTTTTTCAACAGCGGTATTTTCTAAAACTACAGTTTTCGCTTCCTCTACAACATTCACCTTTGAAGATTCCTCCTCATATAAATTTAATGCTTCCGAGATTTCATTAGCATCTACTTCAGCATAGTCTAGATTTTGCGGATGGTCAGAATACCCGTCTAGATATTGCACGTCACTATTATGGTCTGAGAAATAAAAATATGCCCCAATTCCAACAATTGAAGCCGTTACTACAGTTCCTACAGTTTTGATTAGAAAATTATTGGTGAAATGACCTGAAGAAAAAGGACTTGTTACGTCAATTGCATCCAAACGGGCTTTCAACTCTGCCTTGCGAACATTTTTTAGACCTTCTGCAACGAGTTGATCAAAATCTACTTGCTCTTTCAGCGCTGGGTCTGAATCAAGCTTAGATTCGAAAGCTTTTAGTTCACTACCCGAAAGCTCATTTCTCAGGTATTTATCTATATCAATATGGTCGGTAGATGGTTTCATTAATCAAAGAAATCTGCTGTGCTATATCTGGATTTTATCAATTTATCTAGTTTCTTTTTACACTTATACTTTTTGGTTTTCGCTGTGTCTGTATTGGCAAAATTCATTCGTTCTGCAATTTCAGCCATGTTCATACCGTCAAAGTAGTAATATGTTAATATCCTCTTACAGGTATCTCCTAACTCTCCGATACACTGTACGACAATTTTATATTTTTCATTTTGTTCGTGCGTTTGATACTCTTCTTTATCAACCGCCTCGTTGCTTAATCTGCTTTTTCGATCCAATTCTTTTCTCCACTGATTGAGACATATACTGTAAAGAAAAGTACTGATCTTGGACGTAAGCACCAGATTACCACTTGCAGCTTTCTGCCAAAATGCCAACAACGACTCTTGATAGACATCTTTAGCTTCATCTTCAGTACCATTATTTTTCAAAACGATGTTTGTCATCATTCTATAGTACTTCTTGTAGAGGTAGTCTAAAGCACTCTCATCGCCACGAGCTATTTTATCCAGTATTTCACTATCCTTCATAGCTCCTGATCTTTCGCCTCGTTTCTAAATACAACATCTATCTGGAAAGTAACCCCCATTGACTCTCAATTAATGTATTCAATGATTAAAAATATAAATTAAACAGATATTTTGACTAAAACCTCATCAGCAACGAGAACAACCCTTTCTCCTGATTTTGGTCTTATCGCATGACTCCCCGTAAAATCACCAAATGATGGCATCAGCGCATTTTTATCTCCAAAGTAAAAACACGGATATCGCTGTGATTGCCTTGCAGAATTTCTTAGAATATATGCGGGATGAATATGACCTGCTATATTATATCGTTCTGATATAATTGGTTCGTGAGTAAAATGAAATGGGCCAAGATGAAGCTCATCCAGAACTTCCAGTGAACTTTCCAGATAAAACTGATCACCAAGTATGTCATGGTTCCCGCGTATAAGCAACATCGGAAGTTTGACATGCTCGGCCCAAAATTGAAAATCAGTCCATTCATCATTCGGATCACTATGAAACAGATCGCCAAGAAAAACAATCTTTTCCGGCGTAAAAGTTTCAATTAGAGCATTGATTCGCTGAAGGTCGCCAACATGAACCTGTCGGGGAATTGGAATGCCATGTTTTCTGAAATGACCAGCCTTTCCCAGATGCAAGTCTGACAAAATCAACATCTGCTGCTCTTGCCAGAACATACTTCGCTGTGGTGAAAGCATAAAATGCTGATCCAGAAGTGTGAATTCACACAGACCCTCTACAACCTCAAGATTATTCACCGTATGGCAGCCATGTTTGGGTTCGGTATAAAAACAATAGATAGCCTCTTACTTTCAGGTTGCCTTCCTCGTCGATCCAAAGCTTGCAGTCATAAATACTTCCACTTTCCGGATCCAGAATTTCTCCTTCACTGTATTCATTGTCGGATGCATCAAACTCCATATCAGTGATAATCTCCATTCCGATTATTTTCTGATTTTTTCTTTTCCCGGGACATTCGTCACAAATAGGGTCTTGCTCCTCCTCGGGACTTCTAAAAAGTTTGATGATGTTGCCGTAGTATTTTCCGTCACGTTCTTCAATTTTCACTACTGATCTTGGCATTCCGGTTTCATCATCGATGGTTTTCCATAATCCCACAATGCTCTGTGAACTACATAAAAATGCAGACATTAAAAAGGCGATTGTAAATACGTGTTTCATTTATTTGTTGTTTATCAAGTTTCCAAAAATAATCGATTGGACTTATTTGTTAGCTTCCAATTCCAATTGTCGCTGTAGTTTAACAATCCGATCAGTAATCTGTTCGGAAGTAAGCTTCTGCCGACGTACTGTATCTACAAGAATTGGAAAAGCAAAAGGGGTCGGTTTTTTGGTGTGCTTCAATACAATCTTGTGCTGATTAATTCTTCTAACAGCTTCAAAAAGCCGGGAATGCTCCAATTGCATGTTCATTACTTCTTCCATAGACTGGCGCACCAGCAGGTTGTCTTTATCATATTCTTCAAACACCTTAAAAATGATCCCAGAGGATGCCTGAAGATGTTTTGACTTAACATTTTTACCTGGATACCCCTGAAAAATCAACCCGGAAATGGTGGCAATATCACGGAATTGGCGCTGAGCCATCTCAGTCATATTGATAGATTCATAAACATCCTGCATCAATTCATCTTCAGAAAACAGATCCACCTCTAGCGCTTCTTCAATAGGTATTTCCTGATCAGAGAGTAACTCAAAACCATAATCATTCATACTCATGGAAAAGGAGATTGGCAATATTCTACTAATCCGCAGTGCGGTGACGGCCGCCAGTACCTCATGTACAAACATCCCTTCAAAAGGATAAATAAACACATGATGTCCAAATCTCGACTTGGTTTTTTCGATTAACAAGCTTTTTCTCGTGGGGATTTCTGACCAAGAGGACTGTAAGTCTAGAATAGGTTTTATGGTCTGCATTTCTACATCATCAAATAACCCTTCCGCGGCTAATTCGAGTTTTTCTTTGATCTTCTCCGCGAGCATAGATGACAAAGGCAGTCTCCCTCCCATCCATTGAGGAGTTATCCCGCTTTTTTTATTGGACATTTTCACCAAAACGGTCAGATCTTTGATTCTGACAAACTCCAGATTCCTGCCTGCAAACCAAAACGTATTACCCGGGCTCAAACGGGAAATAAAACTTTCTTCGATGGTTCCGATGTGTCCACCAGATAGAAACTTCACTTTCAGTGCAGGGTCACCTACGATGGTCCCTATTGAAAGCTTATGCCTGGTTGCTGCCTTTTTATTAATAATTTTATAAACTCCATCTTCATTGTAAACCCTGGCAAATTCATCATATTGCCCGAGCGTTTTACCTCCTGAAGTGATGAAATCTAAACACCAATTCCATTCTTCACCTGTTAACAATCGGTAACTGTAAGTCGTCTTAATTTCTTCGAGAATCTGTAAAGGCCTGAATCCTCCACTCACAGCCAGTGTGACCAAATACTGCACCAGCACATCCAGGCTTTTTTCAAGCGGCTTTCTGCTTTCAAAAGTTTTCTCTTCGATCGATTCCCTGAGCGCTGCTCCTTCCACCAGCTCCAGTGAATGTGTAGGTACAAAATATATCTTGCTCACTTCCCCCGGTCTGTGTCCACTTCGACCAGCTCTTTGGAAGAATCTAGAAATCCCCTTGGGGCCACCGACCTGAATCACGGTATCCACCGGGCGAAAATCCACACCTAGATCGAGACTGGAAGTACAAACAACCAGTTTCAGTTTTTCCTCGTGCAAAGCATCCTCTACCCACCCACGAATATCATGATCCATCGATCCATGATGCATGGCAATGGTACCTGCCAACTGAGGTGCCTGATTCAAAATCGCCTGGTACCAAAGTTCCGTTTGTGACCTGGTATTGGTAAAAAGCAAAGTGGATTTACTTTGCTCAACGATCGGAATAATCTTCGGCAATAGCTTAGTACCTAAATGTCCTGTCCAAGGGAATTTCTCTACTTCATCCGGTAAAATAGAAATGACCTCTACCTTCTTTTCGATTTCCGCCCTGATCACCACTCCAGCGATATTAAGGTCTTCACCTAAAATCACTCGCTTTGCTTGTGGCAAGTTTCCGATGGTGGCTGAAATGCCCCATATTTTCAATCGGTGATCTGTTAAGCTTTTGAGTCGTGAAATTGCCAATTCAAGAGCAACACCACGTTTTGTTCCCAATATTTCATGCCATTCGTCTACAACTATGGCCTTAATGGATTTGAAAAAATTGGGATAATCACTTTGACTCAATAGCACATGAATGCTTTCAGGAGTAATAACGAGTGCCTGAGGTGCCTTTTTTTTCTGTTTTTGCCGTTCTGTGGTCGTAGTATCTCCCGTTCTGAGCCCGACACTCCACCGTAAATCCAAGTCATCACAAACCTGCTGCATAGCCCTCTGGATATCTTTGGCCAATGCTCTCAATGGTGTTACCCATAGTACTTGCACTTCCGGCAATACTTCTGAAGGTTCATGGTTTTTCAAAAACTCAAGAATACAGGGCATCCACAGTGCATAGGTTTTACCACTCCCGGTAGGGGCGTTTAAGAGCCCGCTTTTTCCTTCCAAAAAGGCTTGCCATGCGTCGATTTGAAATTGATGTGGTGTCCACTTCTTACTTTCAAACCACTGTAATGCGGGTAATAAATCTTTATTTAAACTTTGATCCAATTAGAGGTATTTCGTTTCGGCGCGACCAGAGAATGATCAGACTACTCACAAAAATAGCGAGTGCATAATAAAACAAAAGACCTCCATCTTCCATTACCTCAATACCCAGAGAAGTCAAATGAAAAAATATCGCTCCGGAAATCACTCCAAGTGACACCAGCGCACCATAGATTCTATAGCTATTCGTCAGCAGCAAGACACTCGCTATCAATTCTACTATCCCAGACCCAATTCTACCCCAGGGCTCCATACCCACTATGGAAAAAATATAGATACTTTCTTCACTTCCAGAGAATTTATAATATAAGGTCTGAAGTAATAAAAAGGCTGCTACGATGCTCAGGAGCCATTCTAGTTTGTTTTTCATCTTAGGTCCGGTTAATCAAATAAGGAAGATAATAAACAATTGCTTGAGAAACGGACAAAAAGAAAGCCCCCGTGCAAGAGTAAATCCTTTCCGGGGGCTAATCACCAACCTAACCTAACTAAATTCTTAATTACTTAACGGCAAACTACTGAGTAAATTGTATGTTTATTTGATTACTATAATCGTGCCAGAAAAACACTTCGATTAATCATAAATCATTTTAGAGGATTCTTTTTCAGATAGTAATCGCTGAAAAATCTCTTGCACATGCTCAAAATCCCAGGGTTTGGAAATATAAGCATGAATACCGAATTCATCATTGGCATCTTTCAACTCCTCCTTTTTCACAAATCCACTGAGGATAATTCTTTTAATATTTTCGTCAAATCCATGTACCTGTCTTAAAAAATCTGTCCCGATCAACTCAGGCATGCGATGATCAGATACCACAATATCGATTTTATTGGACTGCACTATTTCGAATCCTTCAATTGGATTATCAGCTGTTAGTACTTTGTATATTCGCCTAAAGACAGACTTGAAGCTTCTCAGGTTTGCTCGCTCATCGTCAACATAAAGTACTGTAAAATCTTTGGTTGGTCTCATAAGGATAGATTAAAGGCAGCAATTTATAACAGTGATTTCATTTCTACTAAAATAAAGGATGATTGAGTTGATTCATTGTGTGAGTATGACGATTCAGTCTCTAATCATCACATAGCGCTTCTCTGCCGAAGACTGTGTAGAAAAGAGTATCCTGACATAAAAAAACCAAATACCAACCCTGTAACCGAGATGATATCATAGGTAGCTCGAGACCAATTCGTACCAAGATAGCGCTCAAACATATAGCCCGTAAATGATGGATTCAAATGTGTTTCCCCCAATGCTCTTTTCACATCCCAGTGCCAATCTGTAAGTGGGCAATATCCAATAGTTCCCACAAACAACCCTATTAGCAACCATACTACCAGAATAGCCAATAAACCAATCAGGTGTATTTTACGTGTTCTTGGAAAAATCCAACCTGTCAACATAAAGACAATGAAAATAGAATGAAAAGCGGTAAAGAAAATATCTAAGTAGTATAACATGATTTTTGAAATTCTAAAATCATGCCAGACCGTAGTAAAGTCTTGCCAGATAGTTTGAAATCCTCGAATGAAAATCACCTCTAAAAAAAAGATCCCCCTGGAAACCACTCCAGAGGGATCAAACTACAGTAACCACAAAAAACTCTTATGATAGATCGATGAATTCCTTGACCTCTTTTTTGATCAGGTCAGACTTGACCCTCAAAGCGGCTGGGGAAACATTGACTAATTTTTTCAGAGATTCATACAACTCTGTCTTCCTCTTATAGTTCTTTTCAAAAGTCTTAGGATCGATTTCCGGTTCATCAGCTTTTTTCAATACTGAAAGGGTTTTCTTATCTTCTTTCAGCTGCTGTTTCATGAGTGGCATCAACTCTTCTATGGTTTCTCTCGCCACATGGAAATTGCGCACTTCCATGGCTTTGTGCAGCTTATCTGACAGCATCTCGAATGATTCTTCATCACTTACTGAAACTGCTTGTGCAGAAAGCACAAATGTGAAAAACGATAAAATAAGTGCTAAAATTCGATTAGTTGATTTCATAATAGTTGGGGATTGGCTTAGGCAAATATAGCAATATTTTATTAACATCCTAATTTACAGACATTTAACTACCCTATATTAAACCTAACATTAAAACATAAACACCTAACTAGTCTAAACAAACTTCAAAACCTCTCACCATATTCTAGAGACATAAACACAAAAAAAGCCCCTTCAGATTGCTCTGAAGGGGCTTTTAAGGGAACTTTTGGAATTATTTAAGCTTCTCTATTTCAGCTTCCACCTTCTCCTTGGTTCCTTCTATAACTTTAGTTTCAACTTCATCACCTTCTGTGATAGTGATTTCAGCTTTCATGTTCTCACTTTCTTCTGATGCCTCAATCTTCACTTGTATCTCTTTCGTCTCCACTACCTGCTCAATGACTTCACTTGTGGCAGATGACCCGTGTCCTCCCTGACCATAAATCTCTCCCAGGATCGGAGCAATAACTAATCCTACCAAGCAAGTCAATTTGATAAGTATATTCATGGATGGACCAGAAGTATCTTTGAAAGGATCACCCACGGTATCTCCGGTTACCGCTGCTTTGTGCGCTTCAGATCCTTTGTAAGTCATCTCACCATCTATCTCTACACCCGCTTCAAACGACTTTTTAGCGTTATCCCATGCACCACCAGCATTGTTTTGGAAGATAGCCCAGAGCACACCTGATACAGCCACTCCGGCCATGTAACTTCCCAAAGCCTCAGGTCCCATCAGGAATCCAATCAATAAAGGAGCAACGATAGTAATTGCACCTGGAAGCATCATTTCTCTGATAGCAGCTTTAGTAGAGATATCTACACATTTTCCATATTCTGGCTCACCAGTCCCTTCCATGATACCAGGAATCTCTTTGAATTGTCTTCTTACTTCTTTCACCATCTCCATTGCAGCTTTACCAACAGATCTCATAGCAAGAGCCGAGAAAACTACAGGGACCATCCCACCGATGAACAGAGCTGCAAGCACATCTGCTTTGAAGATGTTAATCCCGTCAATACCCGTGAAGGTCACATAAGCAGCAAAAAGCGCAAGAGCTGTCAAAGCTGCAGATGCAATAGCAAAACCTTTACCCACAGCAGCTGTAGTATTACCTACCGAATCAAGAATATCTGTTCTCTCTCTAACTTCTTTTGGCAATTCGCTCATTTCAGCAATACCTCCTGCATTATCAGCGATTGGTCCAAATGCATCAATCGCCAACTGCATAGCTGTGGTCGCCATCATTGCAGAAGCTGCAATTCCTACACCATAGAATCCAGCCAGGGCATAAGCTCCCCAAATCGCTCCAGCAAAAAGAAGAATCGGACCGAAAGTAGAAATCATTCCTGTAGAAAGGCCAGCAATAATGTTTGTAGCCGCTCCAGTAGATGAATTATGAACAATATCCAAAACTGGCTTCTTGCCCAGTCCGGTATAGTACTCTGTCATGTAAGAGATCGTTCCTCCTACAAATAATCCGATCAATACAGCGTAATACACATATCTGTAAGAGAAGGTCTTAATTCCCTCTCCGAAAAAGCTCATTGAAATGGTCTCTGGTAATAGATGCTGGATTACAAACCAACATGCGACAGCTGTCAGCAAAATAGATCCCCAGTTGCCTTTGTTTAATGCTCCCTGAACCTGTGATTCTTTGGCATTGTTGTCAGAGATTCTGATAAATAATGTACCAATGATCGAGAAGATAATTCCCAAACCTGCAATCACCAATGGCAATAAAATTGGTCCGATACCATTGAACGCATCGTCAATAGAACCACCCATGTCTCTGATCACATAATTCCCTAAAACCATTGAAGCCAAAACGGTAGCAACATAAGAACCGAACAAATCGGCACCCATTCCAGCTACGTCACCTACATTATCACCTACATTATCAGCGATAGTTGCCGGGTTTCTAGGATCATCTTCAGGAATTCCCGCTTCTACTTTTCCTACCAGATCAGCTCCTACATCCGCAGCTTTGGTATAGATACCACCACCTACTCTGGCAAATAATGCGATAGATTCTGCACCCAATGAAAATCCTGCCAATGCTTCAAGTACCATGGTCATGTCTTCATTATTGGTCCAGTCGCCTCCCATAAACCATTTGAAAAGCAGGATGAAAAGCATACTCAGGCCAAATACGGCCAATCCTGCCACACCTAGTCCCATCACGGTACCACCAGTAAAACTCACTTTCAATGCTTCTGGCAAAGATGTTCTGGCAGCCTGTGTTGTCCTGATGTTCGCAGCTGTAGCGATTCTCATTCCAATATTACCAGCAATGGCTGAAAAAACTGCTCCAATTACAAATGCTACTACGATAAACCAATGGGTGGTTTCTACTAAGCTTGAAATAACTCCCAATAAAGCCCCAGCGATTACTACGAAAATCGCTAAGACTTTATACTCCGCATGCAAAAATGCCAACGCCCCCTCACGGATGTGATTGGCGATAGACTCCATGTTACTTTCTCCTGTGTCTTGCTTATTTACCCATAGTGACTTGAAGATCATCACTACGATCCCGATCAATGCCAATAAAGGCACTGCATAAAACAAATAGCTCATAATTGTGTATAGATTTTTAAAAAGATGTGCAAAGATAACCGACCTAATAAATTATAAAAATGTAAATCTGACAGGTTTTAAACCATCTGATATTGCGGATTTTATAAAAGCCGAAAATTGTGGTGTTCGATCAGAAATTCTACAACTGCCACCTATCCTTTCAATGGTCTTACAGAACTCATTCCACCATCTACATGCAACACCTGACCTGTGACCCAGGAGCTCTCTGACGAGAGTAGATAAATTGCCGCTGAAGCAATATCCTCAGGCTGACCTACTCTTCCCAAAGGATGTCTGTCGGCTGAAGCATCTCTTTTCTGATCGGTGGATAGAAGTGATTTTGCCAATGGCGTATCTGTTAGACTCGGTGCTACAGCGTTTACTCGAATGCCTGATGGTGCCAACTCAGCTGCCAATGATTTAGTAAGACCCTCCACTGCTCCTTTTGATGCAGCTATAGTAGCATGAAAACTCATCCCTTGAGAAACGGCAACAGTGCTAAACATCACAATGCTCGCACTTTTTGATGCCTTCAATGATTTCAAACAGCCCTTAATCACCTTCACGGCACCCACTAAGTTGATTTCAAAGTCATGAGAAAAATCTGTCGGCTTCAGTGCCTGAAAAG
This sequence comes from Bacteroidia bacterium, assembly GCA_030425425.1. GTDB lineage: Bacteria > Bacteroidota > Bacteroidia > Cytophagales > Cyclobacteriaceae > Marinoscillum. The sequence goes on from JAUIAO010000006.1 coordinate 157,645, forward strand.
GTTTCAAATTGATACTACCTGGACAATAAACGATCCCATGAAGCTCATCAGGAACAGCAGAAAGATCCAAAGAGTCACTGGTCACATCCAATTGGATATTTTGGACACCCTCTACCTCTGTTCGTGATGCGTTGATCACATGGTCTCCATTCTTGAGACAGGAATCTAGAATCGCCTTACCGATACCGCTACTTCCTCCTACTATTAAAATGTTCCTTTGACTCATTCTCGTTGATCTTATTTCAGGTCAGTTTTTGAATTGATATAATTCAAGAATTCTGTTTTTACATCCTGACTTTTGAACTTGCCATCAAAATACGCCGTACCTGTCATACTATTGGTGTCGTTCACTCCTCTGGACGAAACACACATGTGTGTGGCATCAAGAACTACTGCCACATCTTCTGTTTGAAGAACTTCCTTTAGTTCATTGGCAATCTGCACGGTCAACCTTTCCTGAACCTGGGGTCTTTTTGCATAATACTGTACTATCCGGTTGATCTTCGACAATCCAATTACCTTTCCGCTGGAAATATATGCCACATGTGCTTTACCATATATCGGCACGAAATGATGCTCACAGTGAGAGTAGAACGTGATATCCTTCTCCACCAGCATCTGATCATACCTGTATTTGTTCTCAAAAAGTTTGGCGATTGGTTTGTTCTTAGGATTCAATCCGCTGAATACCTCCTGAACGTACATTTTGGCCACTCTTCTTGGTGTTCCCTGCAGACTATCATCGTCCAGATCCAATCCAAGGATCAGCATAATTTCCTTGAAATGCTTTTCAATCAATTCCATTTTGAGATCATCATCCATCTCAAACGCATCTGCTCTCATAGGCGTATTATCTGCACTGCCTACATGATCCTCACCAAAATCATCAATATCTTCCATACTAAGCGGGGTATTCAACAAAGTTTCTTTCTGTTTCATAAAGCCTTATTTGTAAGTCTAATTTTTGATCAATCTTTTCCCGCAAAATGTTGTAAATCGCTATAGCGATGTTCTCTGCTGAAGGATTGACATTTTTAAATTCTTCTGTATCCAGGTTTAAATTCTTGTGATCAAACCGATCTAAAACATTTTCTTTGATCAGGTCGCTCAATATTTTCATATCGTACACGTACCCTGTGTTTGGGTCAGGCTCTCCTACCAGCTTCACAATCAAGTCATAATTGTGACCATGCCAATTGGGATTGTTGCATTTTCCAAAAACCTCCTCATTCCTGTCTGCGCTCCATTCGGGATTATTAAGACGATGTGCTGCGTTAAAATGTTCTTTCCGAAATACGGCTACTTTCATGTTCTGGTATTTTCGGCAAAATAGCCTTTAATTAATCAATTACATGCAGAAACATAATGCAATCATATTTTGTTCAGAGTTTGACTTAAATAATTAAACAAAATAACATGGAAGATGTCGTTGTGGTGGGATCAGGGATGGGAGCGTTGACAGCTGCTGCACTTTTAGCGAAAGAAGGCCTCCAGCCTCTGATCATTGAACAAAATTGGATTCCTGGCGGATGCACCACTTCTTACTGGCGTAAAGGATTTGTTTTTGAGGCAGGGGCCACCACGCTCGTTGGTCTGGACGAACACATGCCACTAAGACATCTATTGGAGCAAACTGGCATTGAACTTCCGGTAAGGAAACTGGAGCTACCCATGCAAGTTCACCTGAAAGATGGACGCACGATCAATAGACATCAGGATATCAACGATTGGATCGAAGAGGCAGAGCATCACTTTGGAGGTAATCAAAAGGCATTTTGGAAAGCAGCTTATGAACTGAGTCAATGGGTTTGGGAGTCATCCACAAGATTCAAACACTTTCCGCCCTCCAGTGCTAACGAGTTAATTAAACTAGCCACGAAAGCAAGACCTAATGATGTTTGGAATGCAAGAAATGCATTTAGCAGAACTACAGATATCTTAAAAAAACATCAATTAACAGGTGATACCTTCAAGCAATTTGTAGATGAGCAACTGCTAATCACCGCTCAGAACAAAGCGGAAGAAGTAAACTTTCTGTTTGGGGCGGCAGCTCTCTGCTATACTAATTATGGGAATTACTACATTGATGGAGGTTTACAGAATTTGGTTCAGCCTATTATCAAATATATCGAACAAAAAGGCGGTAAAATCATCTACCGTGAAGGAGTGAAAAGTATTAGTAAAAAAGACATTAATTATAAAATTAGGACAACCAAGAATAGCTATCAGGCAAGAAAAGTAGTTTCCGGAATTCCGATTAATAACCTAAAGGAGCTTGCTCCTGACCTACTACCTAAAGCTCTGGATAAGAAGATTCTTGGACCGAATAAACTTTACAGTGCATTTCAGATGGGGATTGCTTTTCGGTCAAACAAAGAATTCGAAAGCCTTCATCATCAGATTCATTTGGACAAACCCATGGCCGAAACTCACTCTAATAGCATATTCGTAAGTCTGAGTCACCCGGAAGATGTATCTCGCTCAGATGAGAATGGTGTAAGAGTGGCCTCTATCAGTACGCACATTTCCGACCCCAAAACCTTTATAGATTCTCAAAAGGCCGAAGAATCAGTGGTACAAACAATGATTGACAAAGGAATAATCAAAAGCAGTTCGGACATTCTATACAGCCACTCAAGCGGGCCAAAATCCTGGCAAAAATGGACTGGCCGAGCACATGGGTTTGTCGGCGGCTTTCCCCAGTACTTTGATATCAAACCCTGGCAAATGATCAATGCAAAAATTGCAGAAGGACTCTACAGCTGTGGTGATACCAACTATCCCGGACAGGGAATCCCGGGTGTAACTTTGAGTGGCATTATTGCCGCTCAGAAGATCCTAGATGAGTTATAGTGTTTAACTTTTTATGATTCTGAAACACCTGAAATTGCACTTTAACACTATTTATTTATCCTTTTCAAATATTGTATTCGATGAATTTATTGTTTTTTAAGATGAATGTACTAGTTTTGCTGACGAAACTAAAACATCAGGATAATCTGACGGACTAAAACCAGTTAAGGTATGATACCTCAACTACTTAAAGATTAACTTGATATAGTTTGAAATGAAGTCTTTGTGGTTGGTTGAGTTCACATTGGCTTCATTTCTTTTTTCACGCCCGAAAGTATTCACCTCTTTTCTATAATTCTCGTATTCAGTTTTCTAATTTCGCATCCTATGGAAATTGCTGAAATCAAGCATCAGATCAATCAATACCGTGCTGAAGGAAAAACAATCTTCACCACGTCATCTTTTCAGACTCACAGTCTGGTAATGCTACATATTCTGAGCAAGATCGATACGACAATCCCTGTTTACTTCATGAATACGGGGTATCACTTTCCAGAAACTGTAGCATTTAAAGATCAGGTAGCCAATGAGTTTGGGCTAAATGTGAGAGAAGTAAAATCTGCTGTACCCAGGTATATGCAGAAAGATCAGGAAGGGAGACTGTTGTTCACCTCAGATCCGGATCACTGCTGCTTTTTGAACAAAACTGCTCCGACTGAAGAATTGCTGCGCACTTTCGATATCTGGATCAATGGTATACGAGCAGATCAGAGTGCCATCCGAAAAGCGATGCAGGTAGAACAACCCGCACCATTTGGCACTACCAGATTTCATCCTATGCTGGACTGGAACATGCGGAAAATCTTTGCATACATCAGAGAGCATAATTTGCCACGACATCCACTAGATGCCAAAGGCTATACCAGTATAGGTTGCGAACCTTGTACCCGCAAACTTGATCCTGAAATGCAGGAAAGAGAAGCAAGATGGTATGGCATGAACAAAGTAGAGTGCGGTTTACACACAGATTTAGTAAAAAAATGAATGTATTAGTAACTGGAGGTGCTGGCTATATCGGTACCGAATTGATAGAAAAACTGTCGAATGATCCGTCAATCAACAATATTGTCATCTATGACAACCTGAGCCGTGGTGGTTTTTCATTGTTCCTGGGGCACAAGCTCAAACATCCTGAGAAAATCAAGTTTGTTGAGGCAGAACTATTGGATTCGCGAAAGCTCAAAAAAGCTCTCGAAGGTATAGATGTAGTTTACCACCTGGCAGCTAAAGTGACTACTCCGTTTGCTAATACGGATGCTCACTATTATGAGCAAGTGAATCACTGGGGAACAGCTGAGCTGGTTTATGCCATAGAAGATAGTGATGTGAAACAGCTCATTTACACAAGTAGTGTAAGTATATACGGAGCGTCTTCAACGGAAATTGACGAAAACTCACAGCCCAACCCTCGAACTTTCTACGGGATCTCAAAACTCCGTGGTGAAGAGCATGTGCAGCGCCTGCAAAGCAAAATCAAAACTCACATCATCCGGTGTGGAAATGTTTATGGCTTTAGCAGAAGCATGCGATTCGATTCGGTTATCAACCGATGGATCTTTGAAAGTAATTTCAAAAACCAGATTTCCATACATGGGGATGGTAAGCAAAAACGTGCTTTCCTCAACATAGAAGTGCTAACCGATGCGCTCAACCAACTGATACACAAAGAGGTGCCTTCTGGCACATACAACCTGGTGGAGCGAAATATGTCTATGATGGATATTGTGGATATCCTGAAGGCGATCAATCCTCCTTTGGAATTTATCTTCATCAATCAGCATCTTTCGCTAAAAACGATGGCTGTCAATACTGACCTGAAACTGAAAGAATATCTGGACATCAAGTCTATTGCGACGTTCGATGAAGAGGTGAAGGCTTTTGGTTCACAGTTCGCTTTTTAAGGAGCTATAAAAAAATCTTATTCTCTATTCTCAAGCCTGGCTCTGCCGGGCTTTTTTTTTGATTCGGGAATCAAGTGTGAGAACCATAGGGTAGAAACTTGATAACCGATTAGTGAGGACACTAATCGGGGCGAGAATGGTTCCACTTATTCTACTCAGGCAGTAACATGCCCATCATTGGTGATGACAACCGCAGAAGAAGGTAGAGATCACCTGTAACTACTCATGCATCCAAAGGTAAACAGAGAATTAAGATAGGTATCTTTCAAAAAGAAGATACATATCTTTAAATGTTATGGTACGTATCTTTTTCTTTGTTAGTGCCGTAGATCAAGGTTCTTTCACAAGTTGATGCGGGTGTTTCGTGCGGTAGTCAGAAGCTTCATTACCGCATGTGACCAGATATATATACTTGTGGTGTGGTGTTGAAGCTGAATAATGTTATCACCGAATCAGGTAGAAAAACTTTCTCCACACTGATAGGCAGTGAGCTGTTCTAAAAATAGACTTATCACTTATGGCCTACCCTAATACACCCGTTTTGCCAGCCTTTTGGTAAGTACAAATCCATTCCTGTTGACTTTTCAATATCAATCAGATTGTTTCGTAGCTCAACACTTCTCAAACCGATTACTGATCTGTTTTCATTCACTTTGAGGAGTTCTGCAGGATTAGGAATCTTTCCGATAAACCCATAGGCCGTCGATTCATGATTATTTAAGGCTGCAATTCGCCAGTCCTCTATTTGTGCCAATTCATAGGGTGATATTTCACCCTGCTTCAATGCTTCAAATAATTTCCTCCTCATATGAGTATACAAAGTGTCTTTCGAATTGTAATTCACTGAAATGGAATTGTGATGACTTAAAATCACCGATCCCCATAGATTATTCCCAATGAGTCGCTCACCGGGATAACCATATTGATTTAGTATTTGCTCCAGATTTTCCAGCTGCTGCTCGCTATGAGGCGCAAATTCTCTTTCTGCATATCTCCTTTTAGACTTTTGTCCTATCCTGATAAAAGCTCCAAACGCCTTTTTCTGATCCTTCTTGAACATTTCATGGATTTGTTTTTTCAGCTGAAAGTCTAATCCTGAAAGGTACATTTTGTGGAGTGAATCATACTTCATAATGATCTCCTCCCATTCAGGTTGCTTTCTCAAAGGTCTTAAATGATCATTCTTTTTGATTCGCTTTAGTGTCCACCCAGCCTTGATCCCAAGCTTTAAGAACTTGAATCCTGACTCATAATTTCCTTGGTAGACACTAAGCACCGTAGCTACTTTGATGTCTCTGAGAAATGAAAAGTCAAATTGGTTGAATAGCGATTCAAATTGAGCTATAGCAGAAGTATATTTTCCATCTGCAATCAGCTCTTCACATTCAATCACTCTGGAATGGTAGTTCAGGTAGTTTTCCTGTGCATTGCTTTGAATTGGGGCAAAAAGGAAACTTAAGAAAATAAGAGTTAGAGGAAGTTTTATCAACAAAGTGAAGAATGGTTCTTCTATTATACGTCTTTATACTAATCTCCGGTTAACCTTAATTCTTCAAAATCTTTGTGAAAAATTGTCCTGCACGCCCATCAATTGACATTAGATACATTCCCGGATTCAGCTGAGAGAGGTTCAATTTATTGTTTTCAAGGTTTTCTCTTGTGAACAGTAACTGTCCTTCCATAGTAAAAATCTGGACTTTCTGAACCGGCAAACCTTGAATACGAACATGGTCTTCCACCGGATTAGGATATAGTTCCAATTTGTTCTTGGCTGTGCCGTGAAGGATGATAGCTTCTTCATTCAGACTAAATACATCTTCATAAAACAGCTGCAATTCGCTATCTGAATCACATGCCTTGCATACCAAAGTACCATTCTCCGGATCAGCTTCAAAGCACTTTCGATTGGCTTTGTTTCTCAGTGCAAAATATCTGGCATCATCAAAGCTTGGCATTATTTCAAATACCTGTTCATCAGAAAGAGGATTGCCAGGCGTCTCTTGAATCCAATACAGATCCAATTCTGGCTGTAACATCATGTCAGAATGAGTGGCCAAAATCGCATACTCATTATTGGCTACTCGCTCAAAGTTCCAAGTCTGGTGAAGCTCATTGGACTTGTCTGCCAGCTGGACGATTTCTCCGGTTCCTTGTCCCACGGTAAATACCTGATCGTTGGCTTTGGATCTGATCACATATTCCATTTCCTCCAGAAAAATATCCTGACTAAATACTGCCGAGAGGTAAGGTGCGTCCGGCTGTGAAATAGCACCACATGAGCCAGAACCTCGAATAATCTCTGCACCACCTTCATAATTATCTTCTTCGAAAAGCAATAGAGAAGATGCCCAAGGGAGATCTACATCCGTGAGGTCGTCCAGAATATCGTATTCTATCAGCTCTAGTCCGGTATAATTTCCATATGGTAATACCTTCAGATCATTGAGGCAGGCTTGTGCCACTCTTATGTTTGGTCTTGCTGGCATTTCCATGCCCTCTCCCAGGTAAAAGCTCGGATGAGGTGGCTGATTGTACCCTACATTCTGCCATGCAATAGCCAATCGATATTGTCTGTCATGCATGAGCGTTCGGATCTTGTGAGTGGTTTCATCGGTATTGACGAAGAGTATCAACGCTGTGCTTTCTGAGTTTCTCATCAAAATTTCCTCTCTCCAGTCACCAATCAAATCTCCTGTCAGACACGGGTTCTCCTTAGTTCCATTGTTAGAAGAAGCTCCCTCGAATTGCCAGAGAGTTAGCAATCTATCAGAGCCGTAGTTGGCGTTGTATTTATTCAGTACCGACCGATCTAAAATTTCTCTTTGCAAATCTGCGTCCCACCAAATACCAAAATTGAACGATCTACCGTTTCCTGCTGATTGTGGGTAGCTACCAGTAATAAAATTACCATCCTTGTCATACACACCAGATCCGTCAGATGACCAGACCTCATTACCAATTTTATCAGGAATAATATCCATGGTCAATCCTCGACCAATATCTCCGGTAGCTGGAATAGTCCACTGCATCTCCCCATTACCCGCATTTCTTACAGACATTCCAGGCACACCAGCGCCATCTGCAGTTTCGTGAACCATATAAAATTCCAGCCCACCTTCTTCCGGATCAATATCTGCGAGGTGCGTAGCATCCCCATGCCGCATTCGCGTATTGTAGAGACCTGTACCATCATCATCTATTGCACAGGCTCCGTACATGATTTCATCTTTACCGTCATTATCCACGTCACCCACAGAGATGCTATGAGCTCCCTGCCCTTCATAGTCCGAATATCCCTCTTGGGAATCAAAAACCCAACGTGAAGAAAGCTCACCATCTCTAAAATCATAAGCTGCCAATACAGTCCGCGTGTAATATCCTCTACACATCACCAAACTGGGACGGTTGCCATCCAGATAAGCGATAGTGGCTAAAAATCGATCTACACGATTACCATAAGAATCCCCCCAATCGCTCACATTTCCTCTCGCCGGAGTATAATCTACCGTAACCAGTTCTTCACCGGTCTGCCCGCGAAACACAGTCAAAAACTCAGGGCCGTCCAGAATATATCCAGCTGAATTTCGATAATCAGCATTGGCATTCCCAATAACCTTTCCCTTGCTATCCGTAGTGCCATCAGCTGTTTTGCATGCTACTTCTGCTATGCCATCTCCATCCAAATCATAAACCATAAATGGATTGTAATGAGCTCCTGACCGGATATTGATTCCCAGATTGATGCGCCACAGGCTAGTTCCATCAAATTCCAATCCCTCCAAAATCGTATTACCCGTGTAGCCGGAGTGCGCATTGTCGTGCGCATTATTTGGTTGCCACTTCAAGACTATTTCATATTCACCATCATTATCCAGATCACCAACACTCGCATCGTTGGCATGATAGACATAATTGAAGCCATCTGGAGTAGTCCCTCCTGCTGGTGGTGTGAGTGGGATTTTTTTGTAAAAATCACTCCACGGACTAGCCACAGCGCTGGTATCTATTGGCTCTTCATTGACATAAGCTACCACTTGATAATCATCGCTGGAAGAACTGGAAGAAGCAGTAAAAACAAGATTGGTACTATTAATGATCAATTCTGTATTCACCTTTTCATCATTTCTAAAAAGGTCAAAACCTACATGATCAGGATCTGTACCCAGAAACCTCCATGCTGCAAATAACTGACCATTTCCCTTATCAACAACTACCAGTCCGCGATCAATATCTTCCATGATTGGCTGAGCACGCATCTGAAATGATATGATACATAAAAAAAGGAGGCATGTAAGCTTTCTGTTCATTTTGAGTTGCTGATTTTATTTCAAATTAATTTTGGAGTTTTTAGACTAATGCTTGATGATTTTTGATTCAAATTGTCCTTTATTCGTTTCAGTCTTTACGAGATAGATACCAGCTTTAATTGAGGTTAAACTAATCTGATTGTTCTTCAGATTCTTAGCAGAGAGAATTAATTGCCCACCTTCGTTGTAAACATGCACTTGCTTTACTTCTGCACCCGTGAAGGTTAAAACATCTTCCACTGGATTAGGATATAAATTAAAACCAGAAGGAGAGTTTCCTAAAATAACTTTTTCAACTTCCTTGTATACATCTTCATAAAAAAGTTGGAGCTCACTGGAAGCATCACACTCCTTACAAAGCAATGTGCCGTTTTCAGGATCTACTTCAAAACACTTCCCATTCGCTTTATTTTTAACTGCGAAAAACCGTGGATCTTGTTCATCCATCACTATCTCATATTTCTGATCATCAGTAACAGGATCTTGCGAATCATCTTGTACCCAGTAAAGATCGAGCTCAGGTCGGATCAAAAGATCTGAGTGATTTGCAACTACAGCATATTCATTATTGGCTGTTCGCTCAAACCTCCAGGTCTGAAAAAGTTCATTATCCTGTTCACTTATCGATATAATTTCACCTGCCCCACTACCTACGGTGAGCAGTTGACCATTGGTTTTCGTTTTGATCGTATATTCTAAATCCTCAACAAAAATATCTCTGCTGATAATAGCTGATAAGTATGGACTGGAAGGTTGTGTAATCGCATAGCAATTTCCCGTACCTCTTATGATCTGTGCTCCACCACCGAAATTATCTTCTTCGAAAAGCAGCATAGAAGTTCCTCTTTGCAAGTCCAGATCTGTGATATCATCCAACAAGTCATTTTGGATCAATTCTAGACCATTGTAATTTCCATAAGGTACAAATCTGAGATCATTGAGACATGACTTGTATGTCCTCATATCGGGCACAGGAGGAGTATCCATTCCACCTCCGAAATAAAATCCAAGGTTGGGAGGCTGATTATAAGTATTGTTTTGCCAGGCAATGGCCGATCTGTAATTTGGATCATGCATTAAAGTGTACATTCTTTGATCCGTGCTGTATGGGGATACAAAAACTATCATTTTTGTACTCGCACCATCTCTCAGTATTACTTCTTCTCGCCAGTCTCCTAAAACATCAGCCATCAGGCATGGATTGGCCTTTGAGCCATTATTGTATGTGGCATCCGCTATCCGCCAGAATGTAAGCAATCTATCTGTAGATTTTGTGTTTGAATTCCATTTTGCGATGATGTCTCTGTCGTATATTTCACGCTGGACATCTCCATCCCACCATATTCCGAAATTATAAGAAACTCCTCCACCCACTCCTGTTGGAATATTCTGTGATATGAGTTCGCCAGTACAGCTACGAAGACCAGAGCCATCACTACCCCAAACTTCCATTCCATAAAATTCTGAATCTATATCGCCGGCCATGCACCTGCCAATATCTCCACTGGATGGATTCTTCCAGTATATAGTTCCGTCAGCTGCATTTCGGATTGATATACCCGGTATAGAAGTACCATTGGCGTGTTCCTGACAGCTGAAATATTCCAAGCCTGGTACATTAGGGTTGATATCTGCTAAATGCGCTGCATCACCATGGCCAAAATTGGTGGTATAAAGCCCCATACCATTCTCGTCAATTGCCATTCCTCCATAGGTGATCTCATCTCTGCCATCTCCATCCAAATCTCCAGCAGCCAGGTTGTGATTTCCTTGCGCTGTATATGCTGAAGGCGAATCATTGGGATCGCTATCCCATGCCCATTCCTGTGTGAGTTTTCCATCTCTGAAATGCCACGCCTCAAGTTTTATTCGATGATAGATCCCCCTGCTGATCACAAAGCTCGGATGGACTCCATCTGTATAGGCAACGGCCCACATACATTTAGTAGCTCTGTGGCCCAGCTGTGACAGATTCTGACCTACCAGTCCCCACTGGTCTATTGGCTCACGGTCTATGTACATATCCCATGCAATCTCTCCACCTGTTTCTCCATCAAAAATCGAAATATAATCAGGTCCGTCTACTCTAAACCAAAAAGTGTTTTGAACAGCCGTAGAACGATAGTTTACCTGTCCGTCTGCATCCCGGTCTCCAATATTATTGCCCAGACCATCGATCATTCCGTCTGAAGTTCTGGTAGCTATTTCGGCTTTACCATCATTGTCTAAATCATAGACCAAGAAATTGACTTCTTGATTGTGTAATAAATTAGGGCCTAGATTAATATCCCACATAAAAGTACCATCCAATTCATACGCTTGAAGATGATGATAATGACTAGACGAAGGATCTTCATTATTCGCTAGTCTTTTTACCACAATCTCATATTCACCATCTCCATCCAGGTCACCAACAGAGGCATCGTTTATGTTGTGATTATTAAAAGTCCCATCAATCGGCTGGACAGGAATATCAAAATACTCCCAGCCTCTTACACTAGCGGTTGCAGATTGCTCATGCTCCACTCCATCTATAATAGCTGCTACGCTGTATGATTCATCAGTGCTGATTTCATCCACAAAATTGGATACGGTGAGGTCTGATGCTATGATTGTAGTACCACGATATAGATTGTATGTAGCATCTTGTCTGTATTCATCTCCGGTAATTCGCCAACTAACCAGGACAGAATTGTTACCGGTTCGCATAGCTATCAATCCCCTGTCCAGATCTTCCATGATGCGTTGAGAAAATCCAACGAAACTAAACAGCATGGCTCCCACTAAAAGGAAGTATTTAAAAACAGAATAATTACTCTTCATTGTATGTTTTCAGCTTAATTGCCAAATGAGTTTTCAAGGATTGCAAATCAATTGATAGACAACTACCACTAACCTCATTCTTAAAAAATTTCTTACTATATAGAAAGAGGTATATTATATATCTGCTACCAACACATGGGTATTTCTTTTTGAGAAAAATCAATACACTCTTATGACCACTCTTTGATATCTTGTGAGGGAAGGCAATCCAGCATCAGATACTTCACATATGATATGAATCGTATCACCAATCTCTGCATCATCAGGGACTTTGACAGTGGTTTTTGCTTTGAATGAAGAAGGCAAAGGAATACCTGAATAGGTTCCTGCCTCCTCATAGTACCACCAGGTAATGAAGAGCTCATCACAATCAGGATCTGATGATTCCGAGGCATCTAGTTCGATTTTTTCTCCTGGTTTTGCCTGAATTTCGAGTGGCGTATTTGTGAGTTTCACAATCGGATGATGATTAGCGGAAGCATAATCCATCACACACCAGTCAGCCCGGGCAGCAAATTCGTTTTGCACATCATCCAGCCATCTCCAGATCGATTTGAAGTAGTTGTCACGAATGGCAACATCTGAAGGTGATGTCCAGTTTTCCATCATTTTCGACCAGCTGTTATGAATACTGATTTGACCATTAGGATGAGTATAAGCATCAGTCGGAGGAGTATCCATCCACACATTGTTGCGCACATTTACAAAGCGCCCTCCCCAGCCTCCAAATCCCGGATTTTCTGTACTCCTTAAACCCGTAGGAATCGCATATAAAAAAGCCGGTGTATCACCTTCGGCATTGAATGCGTCATTGTTAACCACATAATTATTACAAAGTGCTCCGTGCGCGGTTTTAATGTTGGTATTAACAAAATCCGCTCTGAAATATTCCTGCACATCGCCTGGTAAAACTTTATTCCAGATATAGGCCATACAGTCAAACTGATCCGCAATGATCACTTGCATTCCCAGATGTTCCCAATTTGACCGAATGTATTCCTGATATGAAGGGTCCTGCTCCCAAATGAGATACAATTTCATTTTGGCCGCTACTTCTTCCATTCTTTCAGGGTGATCTTCCTGGATGATTTTCAATGCTCTGGAAATAGTGTTTACCCCTCCCCAGGCTTGTAAGTATATCGGTCTGGGATCAGAGCTATCCAGCAAAACCTGAGCAATCCAATTGGCACCATCGGTGCGAATATCGTCTTCACCAATTGCACTGATATTCCCTACTTTCCTAACGCTCTTGAGATATTCCGGGGAAGGAAAATTGTCGTCATGTAATTTCAAATTGTTGTAAACCTGTCCGTAAAGGTCAATGTAATCACTGAGCCATTCTACCGGGTGTAGGGCATTCCATCCAGTACCTCCCTGCCAGTGGAATTGCGAACTACTGTTGATCATACCTTCGACTTCAAACTCATTGGACGTGAGGAGAAAGCGTACCATGGATGCCCGGTCATCAGCCTCTCCGTCTGTAGTCACAATGACGCGTGGTTTAGATTCCAGGCCAAATACAAATACGCATGTCAGGAATAAAATAGAGGTGATATAGATCTTCAGATTCAGCATTTTTCTAAATAATTTTCTCAGGAGCATATCCGTCAATTTCCAATACATACACTCCTATGAGTCATTCAGTGAAATCAATCATTCAATTATATTCTTCATAAATTGGTTCATTGATTCCCTCCCAAACCAATACCACAAGAATCTAAAGTGTTATTTATCGGCTATGATTTCCCATTTTCCAGAGCCAAGTCTCAATCGAATATACTCAGAATCTTCACCGAGATATTCCACATGTGATGATTTGGGCTTCCCTTTTTTCCAAATCAAATCACCATTCACTTTGATGGTCTTCCAATCTTTAGTTTTCGGAATTCCAACAATGGCATTCGTGTTTTCAGGAGATACGAGTGTTATTTGATAAGAATCTGCCGTTATTTCATGCTTAGTGCTAATCAATCCATTCACAGAAGGTACTACCTGTGTTACTTGCTCCAAACTCCCCATTCGTGGCATTACTTCAAATTCTGTCCAGCCCGGCTTTGTAGGTGACAGACCAGCGATATTCTGAGAAAGTACCGTATTGGGGGCATTCCACCCATGGTTGATTGTTCCTTCTTTCAGTCCGCTCCACACCTCCCAGAGCGTATTGTATTCACTATTGACCATGTCCGAATATCGCGTTTTAATTCTCTGGAGACTTGCATCTGCTTTGTCCATTTTGACCATGGCTTCCAGTACATATTTTTCCATATATGGACTGGCAAACTGTTGACTATTCAAAACTTCCAGAATCCCCGCATAATGTTGAGGCTCCACCAAACCAGCATTTACAGCCATGGCATTCGCTCGGTCATCTGGGATTTGTAAATGTTCTGAAATGAAAAATTGATTTTCAGCCAACCAATATTCACTCACAAAATGATCTTCAATGGACTTCATTCTGCGAGCATATTCTGCTGTATCAGCATCAAATCCGCTCATTTGGGCCATCGGGATAGCCGCTTTTAGTGCCAGGTAATACCAGCAATTGTCCAAAATCTCTATGTCAATATTCTTACCCCAGTCTGCCCAATCCCATGCTCCGCGCCTATGCTGCACCAGACCATTTTCATTCATCTTCCAAAGTGCCAGATACTTCCTCACCGCTGGATAAGCTTCTATGATAGTGGTGCTGTCATTGGTATTCATGAAATAATTCCAGAAACCATACCAGCCAATAGAAGCCAATATCTGCTGAGGCAACTCTGCCGACCACAGCACAGAAGGTGGAGAAAACATGGAGCTATCTGGTCTCTGCCAGTCCACTAAGGTATGAATGGCTTTTCGGATCAATCCATGTGCATTGGTATCCAATGTGTAAAAAACCTCTCCAGACTGATTGACCACATCGCCCCACCAGAGTGCGCGCTCACGATCCGGACAATCCATGAAATTGTCATACATATTAATGTAGAGCGTGCGCCTTGCCATGCTCCACAGCGTATCATAAAATGGATCATTGCACGAAAACTGACCCTTAAACTCTGCCGGAAAACCTAACTCACGATACTTCAAAGAAATGATTTCTACTCCTTCGGGAATCGTGTATAAGACTTCATTGCCAGTTGTCCACATGAGGGTTTCGAACTCCTGTTCTCCACTTTTGGTGATGTATTCTGACCGGAGACCTGGCCCTTCGCCAAAGTCATACCAGCCATCATATTGATCCGTCTGAATATTGATTACCTGCCCAGAATCAGCTTTTATTTTGAGATAAGCAGACACCCGCATGTTGTACGGTAAAGTCGCACTTATCAATCCTCCGAGTGAAACGTGAGGAATCGATTTATCATTGGTAAAAGCTTTCAACCCAAAATCCTTGAACAAAGGGAATGGTCGTTTGACTAACTCATTCCATGGCGCTGAAGAAGCAGCGCCTTTGACTGTGGCTGTTTGCCAATTGGTATTATCAAACGCATTGTTTTGCCAACCAGAAATGTCCTTCATTGCGTTGAAGCGAATATTGGATTCAGACATGCGCATATTGGGTTGCCCGCCTCCTTTTGACTGTTCATAGCCCGGATGAACTTTAATTTTCCAGGTAGCGTCAGAGATCAATTTTTGACTATTCAGATCGGCTTCAAAAAGAAATCCACCTTTGCCTGTATTGCGATGAGAAAACCCATCTTTTCCAAAATGCCAGACCAATGCCGCAATGGTATTCTTGCCTTCCACCAGGTAGGGAGCGATATCGATCACATCGTAGTAAGTGTTCTCTCGGAGGCTGTTTTTCAGCTGTCCTTCAAACACCACCAATTCTCCATTGATCCACAGCCAGTATTTTGATTCTGCGGATATGAATGTCATGGCTCGGGTAGGAACCTCAGGCACCTCAAAGGACTTCCTAAAACACATCCATGTATTCTGAGGCCCATCGTCCTCCTGCCAAATCCAGTTGGCTGCTTCTGGCTTTTGTGCCATGATAGCACCGATTAACAACACTGAGCAAAACACCCATGTAAAAATCTTCTTAACTGGCATGGGAAAATAATTCAACCGGCTGCTTCTGGACATTCCTTACCTTTTTAAAAGAAAGGTGGAAGTCTGAGAAACGATACAAGGAAAAATGCTTTGAGTATTACGCATGGAATAGTGTCCTCACCATCCGTACAAGTTTTGTTAAGACACAAACTTTGGTTAGAGAAACAATGTGACTACTAGGAAACAGTAATTTTGCTCTCAAGGCTTCATTTCATCTCTCAAATCCCTGATAGCTCACCCAATCAAAATCTGCATAATCTTTGGTTTTAGAACCATTAGAGGAGGCATAAACTCCCAAATAAGCACCTGTATATTTTTGGCTGAGAATATGATTTGATTTAGTTTGAAGGAATTGATAAAATTTTGATCCATCAAAAGAATATTCAAACGAATAGCTCTGATATTCGGACTGTATGCGAAAAGTGATTTCACCGTCAAAATTGGAAACAATGCCTTTCTTGAGCACTTTAGGTTTTAGACCTGGCTCGGCAAGTGTCAATTGAATAAACCACTCATTTCTCAGTCTGATCATTGTGAAAGTGAAATAATTATTATCTTTTTGAAAAAGGCTGATCCCAGCTTCTGATTTATTGGATTTTGGCTTAAAAGCCATTTTAGCCGAATATTCAAAATCAGTCTCTGTCTGACGGAAACCCATTAAACTGGCTCTACCTCGTTCCTGAATGACTTCAGGATTGGTGTACAACCTCAATTGACCTTTTGATTTTTCGAGTGAATAAACTTTTGCGAGAGGAACACGCCGAAAATTCCATTTAAGGTTCAATTCATCACTATCAAAATTGTCAAAGAAAGATAAATCTCTATGCTGAGATGTATTGTCAAATGGCACGGGTGTATTGCGCTCAACCTTGCCTGTCTGCGGTGCTACTACCGGCCAAAGGTATTTAGTCTCTTTCCACCAAAATGGTTCTCGCTCCCATGTTACTGGCACTAAATGTGTTTCGCGCCCCATATTCGAGCTATGGCCTTCATCACCTCTTATGCCCAGCGCCACCATATACCATCTCCCATCATTTAGCTCTACCAAATCCGCATGACCCGTACTATGCACCCAATTGTCGTATGAAAGATGCCTTGTAGTCAAAATCGGATTTCTATCGTTGGCAGCAAATGGACCTGTAATCGAATCACTAACCGCAATCATCACGGCATGATTGAAACTAGTGCCTCCCTCAGCTACCATCAGGTAATATCGATTGTCTTTTTTGTACATATGAGGCCCCTCGACCCATACACCACCACATGCACCACGCCACAGATAATGCCGTTTCCCCTCCAATTTCCAGTTTTCAATATCAATCTCCTGCAACCAAATCTCACCTTCTCCATCAAAATTTGGATTTTCCGGAGAATGAGTACCCACGTACCAAACTTTATCATTATCGAAGAAAATGTCCGGATCTATGCCCGGAGCACCTTCCAATACATGAGGTGCTGACCAAGGACCTCCGGGATCTGTGGCAGTGATGATAAAGTTTACAAAATTAGTGGTTTGATCTGCTTCATGGTAATAAACATTCGTAGTAATGATATAAAACACTCCGTTATGATACCGAATAGTAGGGGCATGAATGCCACCATCAGATTGCACATCTACGAGATTCACTTCATTGTCACACTGGTCATGGCGATAAAGTCCATATCCGATTAGTTCCCAATTGATCAAGTCTTTGCTTCTGTGAATCGGAAGGCCAGGGAAATACTCAAAAGAAGAGTTGACAATATAGAAAGTGTCCCCAACTTTGCAAATAGAAGGGTCTGGGTATCCACCCGGAATGATTGGATTCGTAAAAGTACTTTGCTGAGCAAACAGTTTAAATGATGTAATGAGCAGAAAAGTAACAATTAGAATTGTCTTGTTTTTAAACATTTTGAGGTGCGTCTATAACAGATGCAAAATAATGAATCCTTTAATATACTAACCCGAGGTAGATCAATCAAGTAGCTAACGGAGTTTGCTTTGCGAACATAATGGCTCTCGACCCAGATGGCGGGGGAATAAAACCCAGTGATGTGATTTACACGGGATATGGATATTTCCGCTTCCTTAAACTTTATTAGCGGGTTTCACCATCGAACATTCTTAGGCCCTCTTCGTCTCAATTAGTGACCGTCTTTATCGCCACTTGGTAAATTAATCTAATACCAAAGTACTTTCCTCAACGTTTAGTACATATTTTGAAGGATACAAGCCCTGGCTGTAGTTTCATTACAAGTTTGTTAAGACACAAAACTTGGCTTGGAATTATCTAACTCCTGAAATACGCTTTCATGGGTGTGAAATAGTGATCAACCCAGCCTTTCTTGTACTGTGTCTGTCCTTCTGGGATATTAGTGTGCTGAAGACAAAATTCGGTACCATCCGGCAACTCTTTAAGCTTTATGCTTAATATAGAATCCGCATCCGCCTCATCAAACTCAGACGTTCGCCAGGATTGCACAATTTTCTGATTGGGAACAAGCTCCAAATTCTTTCCCCAGATGTAACCATCCCATGTAGAAAATGAATCCCCTTCTCGTTCAGAGCATTCAGCCTCTCCTCCAGTCATCTGACCATGTACATCTCCATCCAACCAAGCCGCGTAAAGCTCTGTCGGTGAAACCCTAAAGATTTCTGTTAATTCAAATGACTCTTTCATTGAATAAATATATCATAAAAAAAGGGCCCCTTTCGGAGCCCTTTGAATATTTAGCCAACACACTAGTGTGTATTACATCCAGAAGTATGCGTAAAGCGCAACAATAATCACTACGATCCCCATTGCCCCTATCAGGAATGTGCCATCCGTTTTGAACAGCTCTGGCTGATAATGATATGCCTTTGGATCTTGTGTCTCCGATGTTGCATTGGTCTGGAAAATGATTCCCAGGAACGCCATCAAGAATACCATCATGAAAATAGAATGGAACCCGATATCTCTCAGGCTCATGCCAAACAAGTCTGTTCCAAACAATAATCCAAGTACCAACGAAAGTGCAGACAATCCGAAGAAAATAGCTGCAGACTTTTTCAATCCTTTTTTCACCTGATCAGTCATCTCTTCAGCTTTGGTCTGATGAGAATCAGTAAGTGTAAGTACCACAGCGATGGTAATCAATACCATACACACATACCCCATTCTAATAATGAATGGCAGGTCTGGAAGCATAATTTTCATAATAATACCAGCTGGTAATGTGGCGATAGTGGTCCATAGCGCTGATCTGTAAGTAGCTCTTTTCCACAGAATACCCATACCAAACACCACTACCACACCCGGATAAATGAATCCTGTGTATTCCTGAATGTACTGGAATGCCTGATCTAGTCCTCCTAGCAATGGTTTCGCAGAGATTACAGCGATTACCAACGCTACAAATGCCGTGATACGACCAATTGAAACCAATTGCTTTTGAGTGGCATTTGGATTGATCATTTCTTTGTAAATATCAAGGGTAAAGATGGTAGAAGTAGAGTTCAGCATAGAAGCCAATGAAGATACTACAGCTGCGATCAGTGCAGCAAACGCCAAACCTCTAATTCCAACGGGAGCGAAGTTTCTCAACAACCAAGGATAAGCCTGATCGGCTTTATCAATTGTTCCCTGAAGTCCTTCTAATGAATGTGAAAGATCAGGATGGTTGAACATCACATAAGCTGTGATACCAGGAACAACCACAATGATTGGAATCAAAATCTTTAAATATCCAGCGAAGATCAAACCTCTCTTAGCTTCCTGTAAGTTCTTAGCAGCAAGACCTTTCTGAATGATATACTGGTTGAATCCCCAGTAACCAAGGTTTGTCAACCACATTGCACCAAATATCACCGCCAAACCTGGCAGATCAATGAAAGGATCTTTCACTCCACCAGCTCCATCAGGAATAGTAGAAACTCCTTCTTTCAGGATCATGCTAAAGTGTAGATCTGAAGGAACCTCTCTTACTTTGTTCAATACGATCATGAATCCTTCTACAGCTCCGCCACCGTCACCAGCTACCGCTGAAAGGGCGAAGAAAGCAGTGATCAATCCACCACCTACAAGGAACACTACCTGAATCACATCTGTCCATGCTACGGCTTTCAAACCACCATAGATTGAGTAAATACCAGCAAAAATCAACAATCCTGGTACGCCATAAGCTACAGGCCATCCAAGAATTTCTTCCATTGCCAATGCTCCCAACCATGCCACTGAAGTAAGGTTAACGAAGATGTAAACGAGCAACCAGAAGAATGAGAAGAAGAAACTCACACCTTTACCATATCGTTCCTTTGCAAACTGAGGCATGGTGTATATTTTCTTTTCGATCATCTGAGGAAGCAAAAACTTCGCAACCAAAATCAATGTTACTGCAGCTAACCACTCATAAGCTGCAATCCCGATTCCTAAAGCGAAACCAGAGCCGGACATTCCCATGAAGTGCTCAGCCGAAATATTGGCTGCAATCAGTGATGCACCAATGGCCCACCATGAAAGTGTGTTACCCGCAAGGAAGTAATCGTTTGCCGTCTTTTCCTCACCCTTCTTATCACGAGATATAAAAAGCCCCATGAAAAGGATGATCACACAGTAAACCGCAAAAACGATGTAGTCAAGTGTTTGAAAACCCATTATAATTTATTTAAAGGTTGATATTAATTTAAGGGAAAGCCTCTCGCTTTCACAAGAGGCCGAATTTAAAACCTAAATTTTACTATTCAAGATTATTTGTTGCCTTTGGCATAATCAGCGAGGAATTTTTCCAATCCACTGTCTGTCAATGGGTGCTTCAATAGACCTGTGATTACATTCAATGGGCAGGTCACTACATCAGCACCGATCTCTGCGCATTTGATCAAGTGCATGGTATGTCTTACTGATGCTGCCAATACTTCAGTTTCATAACCATAGTTGTCATAAATCTGAGCAATCTGATCGATCAACTCTAATCCATCAAAACTGATATCATCCAGTCTACCGATGAAAGGCGATACATAGCTAGCTCCAGCCTTAGCCGCCAAAAGCGCCTGACCAGCACTGAATACCAATGTGCAGTTTGTTCTGATTCCTTCCTCGGTAAAAGTTTTGATAGCCTTCACACCATCTTTGATCATTGGCACTTTCACTACGATTTTATCGTCGATAGCCGCCAATTTCTTACCTTCCTCTACCATCTCAGCATAAGTTGTAGAGATTACTTCCGCACTTACATTGTCATCTACGATTTCGCAAATTTTCTTGTAGTGTGCCAGAATGTTTTCAGTTCCAGTGATTCCTTCTTTTGCCATCAACGAAGGATTGGTAGTTACACCATCCAAAACGCCTAAATCATAAGCTTCTTTGATGTCATCCAGATTGGCCGTGTCAATAAAGAATTTCATAGTATTATATTTTCCGATTTAAAGGTATGATTTTTTACGTAATTTTTACGTTTATTATTTTTATTAAAAAAAGTACCTTCAATAAAGAAGGTACTTTTCGATATTTTCATTATTTCCCGAGGAATTTTTTAACCTCCTCATAAACTTGATTTCCAGTATATCCGAATTTCTCATCCAGTACTCCTGCCGGAGCTGAATATCCGAAATGCTCCAATCCTGAAACCATTCCATTCGCTCCTACGAGACCTGAAAGTGTTAC